>DASXHD010000001.1:0-10625 GCA_036488725.1 Polyangiaceae bacterium
GCCGATTTTCGCGACCTCGACCGTGCTGCCCGCGTCTCGCCAGAGCGCGACGAGCTCCTCGGATGCGCCTTCGTCGTCGCGAAGTCGGCCGACCGTGCCGCTGCCGAGGAACTGCATGACGAACGAGTGCTTCATGCGCGCGTCGCCGATCGTGACTTTGCCCATCACGGTCAGCGTGAACGGCTCGACCTCGCCCACCACGGTTTTTGCGGTGAGATCTCCCATCACGACCATGTTGCCATTGAGGTCGAGCGTCTCGAGCTCGACGTCGCCTTCGACGAAGATGGCGTGACCGCGCAGGGTCAGCGAGCGCGCTTTGACGCTGCCGGCGACGTAGAGACCCGCGGCCTCCGTGCGCTCGATGCGCTCGCCCGTCAGCTCTTTCACTTCGTCGAGCCCGTCGCGAAACATGTATTCGAGGTCGACGGGCGCGGCGACGTCCATCTTGCGCACTGCCGCCGCGTGTTTCTTCTTCAACTGCGCGAGCGTCATGGGGCGATGCTACTAGAACGATCATGAAGCGATGCGTGCTCCTTTTCTTGTTCGCCTGCGGCGGCGGGGCGGGCGTGACCAAGCCGGCCGCGACCGCGGACGATGAGTCGCCCGCCGCCAATTGCCTGCGAATCGCCGACGCGCCGCGCGCACGCAAAGCCGACGAGCCTTCGCGCGTGACGGTGAAGCACGTGCTCGTGAAGTGGGCGGGCGCGAAGAACGCACCGGAGAGCATCACGCGAACGCGCGAGGCCGCGTGTCTTCGCGCAGACGACGCTCGAACGAAGCTCGAGCAAGGCGCGTCGTTCGCCGACGTCGTGAAGGAATACAGCGACGAGCCCGGCGCGGCGACGCGCGAAGGCCTCGTGGGTCAGATCGAGCGACGCGACGTGAACGCCGCGTTCGCCGACGCCGCGTTCGAGCTCAAGCCGGGCGACGTGAGCTACGTCGTCGAGAGCCCGTCGGGATTTCACGTGATCATGCGCACCGAATGAAGCGGGGCATCGCGCGTCATTGAATCATGGTCGCTCCGGGCGTATGCAAGCCGCGCTTTGCCAGCTCGTCGCGTGCTCGCCGTCTCCGTTCCGCCGGCCAACGCCCGCATCGCAGCGGTGCTCGCCGGATGCGACCTCGAATTCGCCGCGACCGCCGCCGCCGCCATCGCCGCGGCCCGCGAGCGCACGTTTCATTGCGCCGTCGTCAGCGTCATCACGCCGGACGCGTTCGACGTCGCCAAAGTTCTGCACGAAGCCGCTCCGGAGCTGCCGATCGTTTGTGTTCGCGTCCTCGACGAGCGGCATCGGCTGACGCGCACGACGCTCGAAGGCCTACGGCTCGCCGCGAGCGCGGTCGGCGCGCGCGGCTTCGTCGACTTCTTCGATTTTCACGAGGACGCAGCGATTCAAACCGCCATCGCGGCGCTCTGCTGAATGCGGAGCTCGCGGCGATCGACGCCGATGCGCTCGAGCGCGGGGAGAAGCACGCGCCGAACGAACGGGCGCGGACCGAACACGCCGTGGCGTTCGATGAGCGCGCCGCGCCGCGGCCAATCCGGAATCACGTCGTGCGCAGGCATCTCGAAGTTTTGAACGACGTGCGCGATGTCGCGGAGCGTCTCGGCGCGGTCGTGCTCGAGATGAACCTTGATGCAGCTCGCGAACATCCGATGATGCGACCCTTCGTCGCCGGCGATGAGGAGCAGCAATCGCTGGAGCGCGCCGTCGCCCGCGACCGCGGTGAGCTTCGATAGATTGATGTAACTGAGCTGCGTCGCGAGCTCTTGCAGCAGCGTGTAGACGAGCATCTGCCGGCTCGTCTCGAACGGCAGGTCCCACTGATTGGCGAGGATCTCCTCGTTCAGCTTCTCCATTTGTTTCTCGGTCCGCCGCCCCGAGCGAATCAGCCACTCTTCGATCACGCGCGAGTGCTTCGACTCCTCGTAACCCCAATTCGCGACGAACCACGCGAGGCCTTGGTTGCGTCGATTGAGGTGGAGCAAGCGCGCGGTGTAGTCCGGCAAGTACATTTCGGTGCAGTAGAACGCCTCGAGGATGTCGACGAGCTCGTCGCCGACGGCGCGCAGCTTCACGTCCGCCCACGGGATGTCGTGGGTGACGTTCCAGCGGCGCTTCTCTTCCGCGTGATCGAAGAAGTCGCGACCGAGATCGCGAAAAGCTTGGACCTGCATCGCCCGGAAACTAGTCGCGCGCCCGCGCATCGTTGGGTCAGCGTTCGGTCAGATTCCTGTCACGCGTCGATTCGGGAAGACGCGCGCACCTACTTCGCGAGGACGACGATGCCGCCGTCGGAGTCGATCCAGTAAATCGCGGTCGCGTTGACGGCGAGCGTTTGCGTGTCGAGCGTGATGTCGGCCTGCGCGACGAGGACGGGTGTGTCCTTCGTTGCATCGCACGATTTCGCGCAGCGCATGATCGACGCGGGCGCGTTCTTCGCGGGCTGCGGGATCCAGTAAACGTTTTGGTCGTCGACGGCGATCGCGACCGGCGCCTTTTGCTGCGTCGCCACGAGCGTCGGCGCGGTGCACGCCGTGGCGTTGCACGCGAAAATGTCGTCGCGCTGCGTGTCTGCCCAAAAGACGCCGCCGCCGTCCACCGTCGCTTCGTCGGCGGCCACCGGGCCGTACGCGCCGGCGTCGTCGGAGGCGAGGACCACGCCGGCCCCGCAGTTGGCGTTCTTGCATTTCCAGACCTCCGAGCCCGTCGTCCAAAATAATCTCGTCCCGTCGGTCGCGGTGCCGTTGACCGTCGTCGCAGCTGCGATGCGTTGAAAGGTGTACGTGCAATCGACGTCGTTCTTGTCGCAGCTGAAGACCTGCGTGCCGTCGTAGGCGAAGACTTTGGTCGAGCCGACGGCGATCGGCGTGAATGCCGACGAAGCGTCGGGGAAGATGACGACCGGGTTCGCGCAGCCGCCGAGCGGGCACCTGTCGATCTCGCCGTACGGAAAGTCGGTCCAGTACGTGTACGACGGCGTCGCGGGGTCGACGCCGATCACGACCGCTTGCGAGCCGGTGATCTCCGTCGCGGTGCAGACCGCGCCCACGTCGCACTGAAAAATGCCGCCGCCCGCGGCGGTTCCCTTCGAAAAGACGACGTACGCATCGTTCGCGACGATCTCGGCGACGCCGGGTCCGGCGTAGAACTGCGTCGGCTGACAAACGCCGGCTTCGCACGCGCCGCCCAAACACCCGTGCGAGCACGCTCCGCAGTTCGCAGGATCGCTCTGGGTGTCGGCGTCGCATCCCGCGTCGTCGATCGGAGACACGTCGGCGATCGCGTCGCCACCGTCGGCGCCGAGACCTCGGTAGGGATCGTCGGCGAGATACCAGAGCGTGCACGCGGTCGCGGAGACCGCAAGCGCGAGGGCGGCGAGCTCACGAAAGAGACGCACCGTTTGGATGTTACGTCATCCGCCGGCACGCGGCGTTTCCGGTTATCTTGGTACGATGCGCTTCGTTTGCCTCGCTTTCGCTTTTGTGTCGTGCGCCTGTGGGACGACCAGTCCGGGCGACGCGGGGGTCGACGCGAGCGGAAGCGACGTCGGCTCGAGCGACGCCGGCACCGACGTGATCATCACCGACAAGGAGTGCGCGCAGACCGGCGCCGCTTGCCAATCGTGCTGCAGCACGATTCACCCCGACGCGAGCACCATCTTCGATCTCTCGATGGGGAGCTGCTCCTGTGGCGACGCGGGGGCCTGCGAGACTGCATGCGCGGCGTCGCTCTGCGCCGGTCAAACCGCGAGCGCGACGTGCGACCCGTGCGTCAGCAAGAAGTGCTACCCGAACGCGAAGACCTCGTGCGACGCGGACCCCGGGTGCAAAGCTTGGCTCGCGTGCCTCGTTCCGTGCCCGTGATATCGTCGGGCCGCGGATCCGCCGAACGGCGGGGCGCGCGAAACGGAAGAGTGCATGCAGACGATCCACATCCGCGGCGGACGGCTGATTGATCCGCGGCAGGACGTCGACGACGAGCTCGACGTCATCGTGCAGGACGGGCGCGTCGCGCGCATCGGCAAGGGGCTCGACACGCCGACGGGCGCGCTGCTCTGCGACGCGCGCGGAAAGATCGTCGCGCCGGGGCTCGTCGATCTCCACGCGCATTTGCGCGAGCCGGGCGAAGAGGGAAAAGAGACGATCGAGACCGGGTCCAACGCGGCGGCGTCGGGCGGCTTCACGACGGTCTGCGCGATGCCCAACACGACCCCGCCGAACGACTGCCGCGCGATCACCATGCTCATTCGCACGCGCGCGCGAGAGATCGGCGGCGTCCGGGTCCTCCCGATCGGCGCGATCACGCGCGGTCTCCTCGGCGAGCACCTCGCGGATTTCGGCGAGCTCAAAGAAGCGGGCGTGGTCGCGCTCTCCGACGACGGAAAATGCGTGATGAACGCGCGGCTCATGCGGCGCGCGCTCGAGTACGGGCGCTCGTTCGATTTGCCGATCGTGCAGCACGCCGAGGATCACAACCTCTCGCAAGGCGGCGCGATGAACGAAGGTGCGACCGCGACGCGCGCGGGCATTCCCGCGCAGCCGGCCGAGGCCGAAGAGATCATCGTCGCGCGCGATTTGATTTTGGTCGAGATGACCGGCGCGCGCTACCACGTCGCGCACGCGTCCACCGCGCGCACCGTCGCCCTCGTGCGCGAAGCGAAGTCGCGGGGCCTCCCGGTCACGTGCGAGGTGACGCCGCACCACTTGATGCTCACCGAAGAAGCGTGCGCGACGTACGACACGCACACCAAGATGTATCCGCCGCTCCGCACGCAGGCCGACGTGGACGCGCTCGTCGCGGCGCTCGCCGACGGAACGATCGACGCCATCGCGACCGATCACGCGCCGCACTCGAAGAACAGCAAGCAAGTCGAGTTCGACTGCGCTGCGTTCGGCGTCATCGGGCTCGAGACCGCGCTGCCCGTCGCGCTCGCCGTGCTTTCTCCGCGCGACGCGATCGAGCGGCTCACCTGGGGCCCGGCGCGCACCTTCAAGCTCCACGCGGGCACGATGCCCGAGGGCTCGATCGCCGACGTCGTCGTGGTCGATCCGGATTTCGAGTGGACCGTCGCCGCCGAGGACATCCAGTCGAAGAGCAAAAACACGCCATTTTTGGGCCGAAAAATGCGCGGTCGCGCGGTGCTCACGGTCGCCGGCGGACAGATCCTCTGCGACCGCTGCGAGGTCACGCGCTCGATGACGCCCGGGCCGCGAGGTGTCGTGTGAAACATCTTCTCGGCATCGAGCCGGTCGACACCGCCACGCTCCTCGCGATCCTCGATCGCGCCGACGCGATCCACGAGGGCGCGCGGCCCGCGGACGTCGTCGCCGGGCGAACGATCGTGAACCTCTTCATGGAGCCCTCGACCCGCACGCGCACGTCGTTCGAGATCGCCGCCAAGCGGCTTCGCGCCGACGTCGTCAACGTGTCCGAGTCGTTTTCGTCGTCGAAGAAAGGCGAGACGCTGCTCGACACCGCCCGCAACGTCGACGCGATGCGCCCCGCCGTCATCGTGCTCCGTCACGCGTCGAGCGGCTCACCCGCGATGATCGCCAAGCACGTCCGCGCGTCGGTCGTGAACGCCGGCGACGGAACGCACGAGCACCCGACGCAAGCGCTCCTCGATTGCGGAACGATCCGCCGCCACAAAAAACGCGTGGAGGGCCTCACCGTCACGATCGTCGGCGACATCCTCCACAGCCGCGTCGCGCGCTCGAACCTCCACGCGCTCGGAAAGCTCGGCGCGACCGTGCGCGTCGCGGGGCCACGCAGTCTCCTGCCGCGCGGGGTCGAGGCGATGGGCGCGCTCGTCTACGATCGCATCGAGCCCGCGCTCGAAGGCGCAGACGTCGTCATGGTGCTGCGCCTCCAACAAGAGCGCATGAGCGGCGGCTACGTGCCGAGCCTTCGCGACTACAGCCGCTTCTTCGGCGTCAACGCGAAGAACGTCCGCGCCGCCAAGCACGACGCGATCGTCATGCACCCCGGGCCGATCAACCGCGGCGTCGAGCTCACGAGCGACGTCGCCGACGGGCCGCGCTCGGTCATTCTCGATCAAGTCGCCTACGGCGTGAGCGTCCGCATGGCGGTCCTCGAAAAGGTCGTCGCGTCGAGCTGACAAAAAGCAAAAGGCGGCGTCGCTCGCGCGATCGCCGCCTTCGGCAAGTTTCGAAAAACGATCAGCTCTTGACGAAGACCGTCACCTGATCGCCGCTCGCGTGCTTCTCGGTGCAGGTGAGCTTGCTGCCACCCTTGGTGCAGGTCATCGGCTTGCCGTGGGCGTTGGTCAGCGTCACGTTGTCGCCTTCCTTCTTCCAGGTGCCGCTCTCTTCGTCGGTCTTGCCCATCGCCGTGATCTTCATCGACGCGGTGCCGTCTTTCTTCAGCTCGAGCGCGATGTCGACGTCGCTCATGTCGGCGAACTTCTTCGCCATCTCCTGCTGGTCGGCAGGCATCTTGGCAATTTCGCCGTCCATCGCCTTCTTCGTGGCGTCCTTGTCGAGCTTCCAGTTGCCCTCGACACCGCCGCAGCCCGCGACGCCGAATCCAACGATTGCAACCGCGCAAACCAGTAGTTTGTTGATCTTCATGAGGCTCCTCTCCATCCCTGAAGTCGCCTTGAATACATGGCCTCTCGGCGCGTTGGCAAGCCTCACCGTCAGGGCTACGAGGTGATGCGATGCAGGTGTTGAGGTGCTTCGTGCCCGAATCGGCCTTTTTCGTGAAGGCAGTGCGGTCGAGCGGTCCGGGCGGGCAGAACGTGAACAAGGTGGCGAGCAAAGTCGAGCTCCGCGTCGACTTGAACGCGATCGAAGGCATCGGCCCCGCGGCGCGCGCGCGACTCTTCGCGCTCGCGCGAAACGATCTCGACGCAGACGGGCACTTGCTCGTGACGAGTCAGAAGACGCGCGACCAGCGGCGCAACCTCGACGACGCGCGCGAAAAAGTGCGGCAGATGCTCCTCCAGGCGCTCGTCGAGCCCGTGCCGCGACGAAAGACGAAGCCGACGCGCGGGAGCGTCGAGCGGCGCATCCAGAAAAAGAAGCAGCGCTCGCGCGTGAAGGCGATGCGACGCGGCGAGGAATGATTACGGAAGCGTGAACGGCGCGGCTTGATCGAACGTGTCTTTGCGCGCGTCGCAGTCGTGGGTCGCGCCGCGCGGCTGCGCCTTGTGTTTTTGCTCGAGGTCGCAGTCCCATTGCACGCACGACGACGTCACCCGCGCGCGTGCGGCCGTCACCTCGGCGGGAGTCGTCGCCCAGAGGCGCGCGCAGAGCGCGTCTTGTGTCGAGCCGATCGTGGGCGGCGCGGTCGGGCACGACTTGCGGGCCCAGGCTTTCGCGACGGCGTCGTCGATCGAAAACGTCCCGTCCGGAAGCGCGTGCGCGAGCAGCGGCACGGTCGTTCCGTAGTTCTTCCAGTATTCGCAGGTCGCTTCGCCGAAGAGCGCGAGCTTGTCACTCGTCGGAAGATCGAGCCGGCCGTCGCCGTCGGCGTCGAACGGGGCGCCGCTCAAGTCGATCGAAGCGGACGGCGCGTATTGGACGACCTTGCCGTGGCCGTCGACCGTGTAGATCGTCGCGTCGTCGCTCTCGCCGCCCTCGGGGCCCATCGTGTGCAAGTCGACGTAAAATTCAGGGACGCCGTCGCCGTCGTAGTCGCCCGCGAGCTCGGCGCTCACGACGCCGAAGCCGATTTCGAGCGCCGTCGGCGCTTCTTCGCGCGACGCACCGATGCGCGCGACCGCGACGAGCGAACCGTGCGCGTTTTTTCCGAGCGGGTCGACGTGGAGCTCGCCTTGGAGCTCGAGCGACCAGGCTCCGCCACGAAACGCGAAGCACGCGGTGCCCGAAGCGTCGAGCGCGGCTTTGACGAGCGCCCCGTCGTCGTGCACGTCTTTGTATTGGTCCGGCGATGCTTTGCGATCGCGTGCGACGGACTCGCGGAGCGCGGTGCGCTGCTCTTCGAGCACGGTCGCGCAAACGTCGGCGACCGGGGGAGTCACGGGCGGCGCCGCACGAGGCAGGATCGAGGGCGGCGGCGCGACCGAAACCGTCGGCGGTGACGCTCCGCCGCATGCAACGAGCGCGACGAAAAGCACAGCTCGCGTGGTCTCCGATCTCATGCTTCGCTTGCACGAACGCCCGATGAGCTGTGCGTATTCGATGATGGAACGTCTCGCGCTCGGGTGTCTACGCGCCGGCGAGAGCGTCATCGCCGCCGCGCTCGACGCGGGCGTTCGCACGTTCGACACCGCGCGCGCGTACGGCGAGAGCGAGCGCACGCTCGGCGCGCTCGTGGCCGGTCGCGACGTGCGCGTCGTGACCAAAGGAGGCATGAAACGCGAGGGCGCCGCGTGGCGACCCGACGGACGCGCGCGCGCGCTCCGCGCCGATCTCGACGCGAGCCTCGAAGCGCTCGGCGTGCCCATCGACACGTACCTCGTGCACGCGCCCGATCCGGCTGTCGCGTGGTCGACGACCATCCGCGAGCTCGCGCGCATCGCGAGCGAGAAAGTCGTCGGGCGCGTCGGCGTCTGCAACGTGACGCGACCACAGCTCGACGAGGCCCTCGACCTCGCGCCGATTTCGGTCGTGCAGATCCCGCTCGGCGCGGGCCTCGACGAAGCGATCCGCAGCGGCGTCGTCGCGCGGTGCATCGAGCGCGGCGTCGCGATCATGGCGCACTCGCCGTTCGGCGGTCCGAAGCGCGCGTCTCGTCTCGCGCGCGACGCGACGGTTCGCGCGATCGCCGAGCGGCTCGACGCGAGCCCGTACGCGATCGTCCTCGCGATGCTGCTCGACCTGCATCCTTCGATCACCGTCGCCTTCGGCACGAGCTCGCCCGATCATCTTCGCGCCGCGCTCGCTCCGTTTCCATCTGCTCCGGCGCGTCGCGCCGATGGCGTGACACTCGACGACGCCGCGCGCGACGCGCTCGACGCACGCTTCGGCCTCCGGAGCGCGCTCGCACCTCGCCGCGCCGCACCGACCGACGCCGAGGTCGTGCTGCTCATGGGCATTCAAGGCTCGGGCAAGTCGACCGCGGCGACCGCGTGGACCGCGCGCGGTTACGAGCGTCTCAATCGCGACGAGCGCGGCGGTACGTTGCGCGGCCTCCACGCCGAGCTCGGCGAGCGCCTCGCCGCGGGCGCCAAACGCGTCGTCCTCGACAACACGTACGTGACGCGCTCGCAGCGTTGGGACGTGCTCCGCGTCGCAGCCGCGCACGGCGCGATCGTTCGCGGCATCTTCCACGCGACCTCGCTGGCCGACGCGCAAGTGAACGTCATCGGTCGCATGCTCGAAACGCACGGCCGATTGCTCGAGCCGCGCGAGATGGAACGCGCGAAGGACCCGTCGGCGCTCGCGCCGAACGTCCTCTTCCGCGCGCACCGCGAGCTCGAGCCGCCCGAACTGGACGAAGGCTTCGCGTCCCTCGAGACGATCGCGTTCACACGCGCGCGCGGCGCCGGACGGCCCGCGCGTTTCGTCGCGCTCGAAGCCGCGTCAGGCGAGCACGAAAACGTGATCGTCTTCGCATGGCGCGCCGCGCGCGAAATCCTCGAGAAATACGCGCCCAATTACGTGCATTGTGCACATGACGACGGCCCGCCGCGCTGCTGGTGCCGCCCGCCGCTCCCGGGGCTTCTCCTCGCGTACGCGCGCGCGTACCACGTCGATCTCGCTCGCAGCGTCGTCGTCGGCGCGAACGCGGCACACGCGCGCATGGCCGCGGCGGTCGGCGCGCGTTACGAGAGCGTCAGTAGCAGTGCGGCGTCGCGAACGTCACGCTGACGTTTCGAACTTCGTGCACGTTCGTCTGCCCGCCGGTGCCCGCGCCGAAGCCGAGGTAGTAGCTCGCGTTGGCCCAGCCCGTCGGCGTGTACGCGGCGACCTCGCCGTTGTTGTCGGCGGTGACCGTGAACGCGCCCGACACGATCTCTACGACGACCGTGTGCCACGCGCCGTCGCCGAGTGTGAAGCCCGGCGCGTCGTTCACGAGGAGCGACGTCGGCGCGCCGTCGCCGCACGCAGCGAGCGAGTCGATCGCGATGTGGTTCGAGCTGTCGTCCATGCACTCTTCGTTGTCGTAGGTATCGAGCTCGACGCCGAAACCCGAGAGCCCGGCGATGCCGAGCCCGCCGCCGCTGATGCCGACCGCCGTCGGTCCGTTCGTCTCGAGCATGAGCCCGAGCCCGTCGGCGCCGTCGCCGCCGCCCGCGTAGAAATCGAATTGGATCGTCGCGGTGTCGACGAAGAGCGCGTGCTGATAAACCCACGCGCCGGCTTGTGTCGCCACTGCGGCCGTGAGCTCCGCCGCTTGGTTTCCCGAATCGTACGTCGCGTCGCCGTTCGCGTTCCAATTCGCCGGCTGCGTTCCGTTGAACGCGCTGAAGCCCGTGCCGCACGTCGCTCCGGTGACGCAGGCGTTTCCGCACGCGCCGCAGTTCTTCGTGTCGGTCGCGGTGTCGACGCACGCGGAGTTGCAGCACGCGACCGCGCACGTCTGCGAGACGGCGTAGTTGCCCGTCGCGTCGCACGTCTCGATCGCGTTTCCGCTGCACTGTGTTTGCCCTTGCGAGCATTTGCCGGCGCAGGCGCCGTTCACGCACGTCTG
>DASXHD010000075.1:0-211523 GCA_036488725.1 Polyangiaceae bacterium
CGATGGCCGCGTTGCGCGCGCGCGGCGTCAAAGTCGCGGTCGTGAGCAACTCGGAGGGCATGCTCGAATCGCTCTTCGACGAGCTCGGAATCCTCGGATACTTCGATGCGGTCGTCGACAGCGGCAAGGCGGGCGTCGAAAAACCGGAGGCGCGGATCTTCGAGATCGCGTGCGAGCGAACGAAGACGGTGGCGCAGCGCGCGCTTCATCTCGGCGACACGGTCGCGACCGACATCGACGGCGCACGCAACGCCGGAATGCGCGCCGCGCTCGTCGACCCGTTCGGGCATTACGTCGGGCTCTACCCCGAGGTGCCGCGCGTCGAGGGTGTCGTCGCCGCGGCACGCGCGTTGCTCCGCGACTGAGCCGACGCTCGCTGCACGTCGCGTGGCAAAAGCCGACGACGGTGCGTTTCGGCGACAGCGCCGCATGCGCGTCGTCGGATTTCGCGTGGCGCAATCGAGGTGCGCGGTTTGCAGGCGTGGCGGCGTGCCGTGCGCGCAAGACTTTGCCTCGGGCGTCGGTTTGCGAGGCCGGCCGTTCGTCCTCGGCTGCGTCGACGAGTTTCGACCGGGCGAGCGCGAGCTCGATCGTTTGCGGCCGCACATTCGCGCGCTCGGCGGGGCGGCGCTCGTCGTCGTCACGCGGCGCGCGGTCCTCCGATACGACGCAGACAAAGACGATGCGGCCGCGCGCGCGCGTGAAGCGGGGCCCGACGAGCTCGCCGCGCTCGCAGCTCGATTCGGCGTCGCGTGGAACGAGACGCGCGGCGCAAGCGCGCTGTTCGTGCTCGACTCGGCGGCCGAGCTTTGCTTCGCGCACCTCTCCAGCGAAGCAACGCTCGAGGCCGCATTCGAAAGCGCGCTCGCCGAAGCCGCGCGGACGGATCTCGCAGGACCGCGCGTGTCGCGGCGCGATCTCGTCGCTGCGAGCCTCACGCTCGCTGCCGCCGGCTGCGGCCCGCGCCCGCTCGAAGCGCAGCGCCCAAAGACGACGGCCTCGTCGGATGCGCTGCCCGCGCCGTCGGAGATCGACGTCTCCTTCGACCTGAACGGCGAACGCCGCACGCTTCGCGTCGACCCGCGCGTCACGTTGCTCGACGCGCTTCGCGAGCGCATCGGGCTCACCGGCACGAAGATGGGCTGCGACATGGGCCAATGCGGCGCGTGCACCGTGCTCGTCGACGGACGGCGCGTGACGTCGTGCTTGACGCTCGTCGCGACGGTCGACGGCAAACGTGTGACGACGATCGAAGGCCTCGCGAAGGGCGACGCGCTCCACCCGGTTCAAGCCGCGTTCGCTCACGAAGACGCGCTCCAATGCGGCTTCTGCACGCCGGGACAAATCATGAGCGCGGTCGGCTTGCTCGCCGAGAACCACGCGCAAACCGACGACGAAGTGCGCGAGCAAATGAGCGGCAACATCTGTCGCTGCGGCGCGTATCGCAACATCGTTCGCGCGGTGCAGCTCGCGCGCAAAGGAGGTTGAACGTGCAACCATTCGCGTGGCTCCGAGCATCGAACGAGGGCGACGCGGTAGCCGCCGGCGCGCGTGGCGCCCGTTTCGTCGCGGGCGGCACGACACTCGTCGACTTGATGAAGCAAGGCGTCGAGCGCCCGAGCGCGGTCGTCGACATCGGGCGCGTTCCGCTCGCGCGCATCGAGGCGACGCCGAGCGGGGGCCTCCGCATCGGCGCGCTCGCGACGAACACCGACGTGGCTTACGACGCGAACGTCGCCTCGCGCTTCGCGGTGCTCTCGCAGGCGCTCCTCTCTGGGGCGTCGCCGCAGCTCCGAAACCTCGCGACGGTCGGCGGCAATCTTCTCCAGCGCACGCGCTGTCCCTATTTTCGTGATCTAGGAAGCGCGTGCAACAAGCGAGCGCCGGGACGAGGTTGCGACGCACGCGGCGGATTCGATCGTTCGCACGCCGTGCTCGGCACGAGCGACGCGTGCATCGCGACGCACCCATCGGACATGTGCGTGGCGCTCGTCGCGCTCGACGCGGTCGTCCTCACGCGCGGGCCCCGCGGCGCGCGCGCGATCGCGGTCCGCGATTTTCACACGCTGCCCGGCGCGCATCCGGACGTCGAGAACCTGCTCGAGCCCGGCGAGCTCGTGACGCACGTCGAGCTTCCGGCGCAGCCCGCGGGCACGCGCTCGGTGTACTCGAAAGTTCGCGACCGCGAGTCGTTCGCGTTCGCGCTCGCATCGGCGGCCGTCGTTTTGCACATGGAGGGCGGCACGATTCGTCGCGCGCGCGTCGCGCTCGGCGGCGTCGCCACCAAGCCTTGGCGAAGCGACGAAGCCGAGCGCGAGCTGGTCGGAAAGGCGCCGCGGCTCGAAGTCTTCGCATCAGCGGCGAGCGCCGCGATGCACGGCGCGACGGCCGGTAAGCACAACGCGTTCAAAATCGCCCTCGCGAAGAACGTCATCGCCTCGGCGCTCGCCCGCGCAGCAGGTCTCGCATGAGCGCTCCGTTGGTTGGGAAACCCATCGACCGCGTCGACGCGATCGCGAAGGTCACGGGTCGCGCGCAGTTTTCTGGCGACGTGAAGCTCGCGAACGTCGCGCACGCGGTCATCGTGTCGGCGACGATCTCGAAGGGGCGCGCCACCGTCGACGCGTCGCGCGCGCGTGCGGCGCCGGGCGTCCTCGCCGTCGTCACCTCGGAGAACGCGCCGCGTTTGCCCCATGCCTCCGGCAAAGCGAACGAAAACGGACGCGTCCTTCAGGCGCTCCAAGACGATCACGTCGTCTACGACGGCCAGCCGATCGCGCTCGTGGTCGCCGAGAGCCTCGAAGCTGCGCGTCACGCGGCGTCGCTACTCGCGATTCGTTACGACCGCGAGCCGGGCCGCTACCGGATCGAAACCGCCGACGCTGCGCCGTACGAGCCCGCTCCGATGCACGGGAGGCCCCCCTGGGATTCGAAACGCGGCGACGCCGACGCCGCGCTGCGCTCGGCCGCCGTCCGCGTCGAGCAGACCTACACGACGCCGCTCGAAAATCACAATCCGATGGAGACGCACACGACCGCCGCCGCGTGGAACGGCGATCGCCTCACCATCTACGATTCGACGCAAGGCATCTTCGGCGTTCGCCGCCGGCTCGCGGGCGTCTTCGAGATCCCCGAGGATCACGTGCGCGTCGTTTCGCACTTTTGCGGCGGCGGTTTCGGCTCCAAAGGCGCGCCGTGGTCGCACGTCGTTCTCGCCGCGATGGCGGCGCGCGTCGCGCGTCGCCCGGTGAAGCTCGTCGTCACGCGGCATCAGATGTTCGCGTTCGTCGGTCACCGGCCGCGCACGATTCAGCGCGTCTCGCTCGGCGCGAGCCACGACGGCAAGCTCGTCGCCGCGACGCACGACCTCCTCTCGCACACGTCGCGCTTCGACGAGTTCACCGAGCCGAGCGCGCTCGTCACGCGAATGCTCTACGCGTGCCCGAACGTGCGGACCTCGCACCGTCTCGTGCGCCTCGATCTCTCGACGCCGACGTACATGCGCGCGCCCGGCGAAGCGACCGGCTCCTTCGCGCTCGAGTCGGCGATCGACGAGCTCGCGATCGCGCTCGATCTCGATCCGCTCGAGCTTCGCATGCGCAACTACGCGAAGATCGATCTCGAGGAGCACAAACCTTGGTCGAGCAAGTCGCTCGACACGTGCTACCGGCTCGCGGCCGAAAAATTCGGTTGGAGCCGGCGGAGCCGCCCGCCGCGATCGATGCGCGACGGACGATGGCTCGTTGGCTGGGGCATGGCGACGGCGACGTATCCGGCGCACCAGTGGAAATCGAGCGCGCTCGCGCGCATGCACCCCGATGGGAGCGTGCTCGTCCTCGCCGGCACGCAAGACATCGGCACCGGCACGTACACGGTGATGACCCAAGTCGCGGCGACTGCGCTCGGCGTACCGATCGAAAAGGTCACGTTCGATCTCGGCGACACCGGTTATCCCGAGACGCCGCTCTCGGCCGGATCGGGGACCGTGTCGAGCACAGGGTCCGCGGTCGACGCCGCCGCGCGCGCGCTTCGATCGCGTCTCGTCGAGATGGCGCGGACCGACGCGCGGTCACCGCTTCACGGCGTCGCGGCGGCCGACATCGACGCCGAAGACGGACGCCTCGTCTCGAAGCACGACCGCTCGAAGACCGACGCCTATGCCGACGTCGTCGCGCGCTCGCAAAAAAATGAAATCGAGGAGCGCGCCGAATCGAACGAAGCGCCCGACCGCGACAAGCACTCGTGTCACTCGTTCGGCGCGCAATTCGTCGAGGTGAAGGTCGACGAATCGCTCGGAATCGTCCGCGTGAGCCGCGTCGTCAGCGCATTCGCCGCCGGACGATTGCTCAACGAGAAGACCGCGCGCAGCCAGCTCCTCGGCGGAATCGTCTGGGGCATCGGCCTCGCGCTGCTCGAAGAGACCGTCCGCGACGAACGAACCGGCCGCCTCGTCACGCGCGATCTCTCCGATTACCACGTGCCGACGAACGCCGACGTCCCGGACGTCGAGGCCATCCTCGTGCCGGAGCGCGACGACTGGGTGAATCCGATCGGCGCGAAGGGCATCGGCGAAATCGGCATCGTCGGAATGGGCGCGGCGATCGCGAACGCGGTGCATCACGCGACCGGCGTTCGCGTGCGGGACCTGCCGATCCGCGTCGACTCGCTGCTCGGCGGCGCGCGATGAGCGAGCTCATCCACCTGATTCGCTCGGCGCGCGATCTCCGGGCGCGCGGCGAGCCGTTCGCGTACGCGACGGTCGTCGCCGTTCGCGGCTCGTCGTATCGGCGCCCGGGCGCGCGCATGATCTTGACCGCCGATCGTTGGGTCGCCGGCTCGGTGAGCGGTGGCTGTCTCGAAGGCGATCTCGTTCGCAAGCTCCGCTGGCACTTGCGCGGCGGACGGCCGGTCGTGCTGACTTTCGACGCGACCGACGGCCGGCTCGGCTGCAACGGCGCCGTCGACGTTCTCCTCGAAGAAGCTTCCGGCGACGAGCGCGATCCGCTGGTCGTCGCCGAGCGCTGCGTGCGCGAGCAAAAACGCGTCGCGATCGTCACGACGATCTGCGGCGACGCCATCGGCTCGCGGGTCATGTGCTCGGCCGGCGTCTGCGCGGAGGCCGACGCGGATCATTTCGTCGAGGCGATCGTCCCGCCCCCTCGTCTCTTCGTCCTCGGCGCGAGCCACGACGCGCTCCCGCTCGTCCGCACTGCCGCGGGCGTCGGGTGGGAGACCTTCGTTTGCGTGTCGACCGCGCGCGTCGCGACGCGCGAGCGATTCATGGACGCATGTGACGCGATCCTGTCGGTCGACGAAGCCGCGCAGGGGATCGAGGCGAGCGACACGCCGCTCGCAGTGGTCATGAGCCACGACTTCGACGCCGACGCTCGCTCGCTCGCGATGCTCCTCCGTTCGCGCGCGGGATACATCGGCGTCCTCGGTCCGCGCGAACGCACCGAACGCTTGCTCGCCGAAATCGGCGCAGTCGACGATCGACGCATTTTCTCGCCGATTGGGCTCGATCTCGGCGCCGACGGGCCGGACGAAATCGCGCTCGCGATCGTCGCCGAAGCGCGCGCGTCGCTCGCGCGTTCGTCTCGCCGCAGTCTGCGCGACCGAACGCCGAAGCGCGTCGAGGTCGCGTGAAGGTCGGCGCAGTCGTGCTCGCGGCCGGCGCGTCGCGCAGGCTCGGCTCGCCCAAACAGCTCGTCGCGGTCGACGGCGTGCCGCTCGTGCGTCAGGCTGCGCTCGCTGCGCTCGCTTCGTCGGACGCGGTCGCCGTCGTCGTCGGCGCGCACGCCTCGCGCGTCGCGCGAGCGCTCGACGGTCTCGACGTCTTCGTCTTGTGGAACGACGCTTGGCGCGAAGGCATGGCCTCTTCGATCCGCGCCGGCGCAGCCTGGGCGCGCGCGCGACGCCTCGGCGCGCTCATCGTCATGGTCGCCGATCAGCCTCGCATCACGGCCCGCCACCTCGAGCGTCTCCGCATCGCGCACGGCCGAACGCGCGGCATCGCCGCGTCGCGCTACGCGGGCGCCCTCGGCGTGCCGGCGATTTTTCCGCGCGAGCACTTCGCGTCGCTCCTCGCGCTCACCGGCGACCGCGGCGCGCGCATGCTCGTCCGCAGCGACGCGCGCGCGTTCGTCGACTGGCAGGGCGGCGCGCTCGACGTCGATACGCCGCGACAGCTCAGTCGAGCGACTGCGCCAAAGCGCCCGCGAATTCGGCGAGGAGCCTCGCCTCGATCACGAGCGGCGGCGTCAGCGTGAGCGCGTCGCCGGCAGGTCCCCCCGTCAGCACGATCCATCCGCGCTCGAGCAGCGCGCGCATCGCGCGGAGCGCACGCGCATCCGAATCGAGCTGAATGCCGATCATGAGCCCGCGCCCGCGAACTTCGCGTACGCGCGCGTCGCCCAAAAATTTCTCTCGAAGAAGATCGAGAAAATCTTCGCCGACCCGCCGCGCGCGATCGGCGAGCGCGTCCTTCTCGATGCGCTCGAGCGTAGCGAGCGCCGTCGCACACGCGAGCGGGTTTCCGAAATGCGTCGCTGTGTGGAGCGTCGCGCCGCCGCGCGCGCCCCACGGCGCCATCACTTTCGCCGAGCCGATGCACGCCGAGATCGGCAATCCCCCGCCGAGCGCTTTGCCGACGCAGATCAAATCCGCGAGCACGCCCTGACTGATCGACATCAACATCGACCCGCTCCGCCCGAGCCCCGTCCAAATCTCGTCGACAATCAGCAACGCGCCCGCCTGATCGCACAAATCGCGGACGCGCCTGAGAAAGAGCGGCGGCGGCACCACGCACCCGCCGCGCCCCAAGATGGGCTCGATCAAAATCGCGCCGATTTGCCCAGAAACCAGCGCGTTTTGGATGTGTATGATGCAATCATTTTCGTCGGCGGCGCTGGCAGGGTACGGCGCGAACGTGACGTGCCGGCCGAGCTGCTCGGCGAACGGCTCGCGAAACGACGCGCGCAGCCCGCACGCCGCGAGCGGCCCGTACGAGAGACCGTGGTAGCTCCCGCCGAACGCGAGCACGCCGCTCCGCCCGGTCGCGAGCACCGCGGTCTTCAGCGCCGCGGTCACCGCGTCGGCGCCGCTCGACCCGAGGAGCACGCGCGCGCCCGGCTCCGGAACCATCGACGCGAGCTTCTCGCACAGCGCGACCTTCGCCTCCGATGCGTAAACGTCGCCGAGCGCGAGCCACAGTTTTTTGCTCTGCGCGATCAATGCATTCTGCAACGATTCGTCGCCGTGCCCGAAAGGGAGCGCGCCGAACCCGGCGACCATGTCGACGTAGCGCTTGCCGTCCGCGTCGAAGACGTACGGCCCTTCACCGCGCGCATAGACGATGGCTTCGTGATCGCGTGCCTCGCGACGCGCTTCCACCGACGGCGACTCCACACGCGCGAGCCGCGCGGCGAGCTCCTCGTTCTTGCTCACGCCACGACGCGGTTGCGGCCGCCGCGCTTGGCCTCGTAGAGCTTCTCGTCGGCGCGCTTGATGAGCTCGGTGCTCGTGCGATCCGAATCGGCGAGCATCGCGACGCCGACCGAAACGGTGACCTTGATGCTCTCGTTCTGGAATACGAAGCGCGACTCTTCGACCTTCTGGCGCAGCCCATCCGCGAGCGCATGCGCGCCCTCGAGCGTCGTCTCGGGCAGCACGATCGCGAACTCCTCGCCGCCGTAGCGCGCGAACACTTCGTCGCGACGAATGCGCCCTTGCACGATGCGCGCGAGCTCCTTGAGCACGTAATCGCCCGCGAGGTGCCCGTGGTAGTCGTTGATCTTCTTGAAGTGATCGATGTCGAACATCAAAAACGACAGATCACGCTGGTGCCTGCGTGCACGGATGATTTCTTTTTCGAGCGCCTCGAGCAAGAAGCGCTTCACGTGCGCTTGCGTGAGGCCGTCGATGATCGTCATCCGATAAATTTCTTCGTGGTACTGCGCTTCCACGTCGAAGCCGGAGAGGTACTTGAAGATCGTCGGCCCGACCTTGATGCGGTCGCCATTCGAGAGCGGCTGCTCGCGGACGATTTGATCGTCGTTCACGTACGTGCCGTTGGTGGAGTTGTCGTCGACGGCCCACCAAATCGCGTTTCGTTGCTCGAAGTGACAGTGCTTGCGCGAGACCGAATCGCCTTCGAGGACGATTTGATTTTCGCTACCTCGACCGACCGAGATGCGCGCGGTGTCGAGCACGAAGCGCTTGCCGAGCAGCGTCGGCTCCTTCGTGTAGATCACGACCAGGCAGTCGTTTCCCTTCGGCCGGTCTCCGCCGTCGGGCTTCTGCACGATCGTGGTAACGCGTGTCTTCTCGTCCGAGTCAGTCATGGGAAGCCTCGCCGTGACCCCGCGCGAGGCGTTCGGTAGTAACCCCCAAGATATCAGAAAGCATGGGGGAAGCGCGTTTCGAGCAAGCGCGCGACCGATTGAGGTAGGTCCAGGTGGTATTCGATGACCGACGCACCCGTCGCGATCCCGCGCGCGTGATCTTTGGGCGTCGTAATCCACGCATCGACGTCATCCGCTTTTGGAAGCTCGAACGTCGCGTGGTCGGCGAACCTTACGGTGCACGTTGGGACGACGCCGCGCTCGCGCAAGAACGAGGTGACGCGGCTCGGCCGTGCGACGCCAGTGACGAGCCCGACGCGGTGCGAGCGCAGGTCCTTCCACGGGATGAGCTGGCCGCGATCGAGCACGCCGCGCGAGTCGCACGCGACCCGGACGACCGCGTCGCTCGCCGCGACGAGCGCGTCTTTCGGCGCACGCAGATCTCCGAGCGGCGGGCACGCGCCGCTTCCCCACGGCTCGCGTGCGTCGATCGCAAGGAGCGAGAGCGTCGCGCGCGGTGGATGGAGCTGGAGCGGACCGTCGAGCACGACCACGTCCGCGATGCGGGTCGCTTCGTCGAGCGCGTCTTGTTTTTTTCGCGCGACGATCACGGTCGCGTCGCTCGCGAGGGCGCGCGCGCACTCGAGCGCTTCGTCGCCGACGACGCGCGCATCGTCGTCGGATCGGACGCGGCGTGGCTGACGCGCGGGCGACGCGCGATACGCGTGACCGACGAGCGCGACGCGATGACCCAGCGACGCGAGGTGGCGCGCGCACGCGATCGCGAGCGGCGTCTTGCCGGAGCCGCCGAGCGTCGCGCCGCCGATGCACAGCGTCGGAAGGGCTGATTTCAGCGGGCGCGCGAGCTTCGTGCGTCGCGCCCAACCGCGGGCGAGGAGCGCGCCGAGCGTCGACGCGGGAAGCCCGCGTTCGAGCGTGCGAGCAATCGCGAGACGAAGCACGCGGGGAGGGTATCATCGTCAGCGATGCCGCACGTGGTTCTGGATCCCCATGAGCTCGCGCGTGCTCAGCTGGCGCGCGACGTGAAACGCACCGCGCGCGTGCGGGCCTGGGCGCGCGGCGCGTATTTGTTCGAGCACAAAGTCGAACGCATGACGCCGTCGCCTCTCGCGTTCTTGCGCGGCGCGGCTCCGCTCTTCTACGAGATCCTCGAGCGCATCCCGGCGCTCGCCGACGGCCCGCCTGGGCAGGGCGTGATCGTCGGGGACCTGCACATGGAAAACTTCGGCGCGTTTCGGCCGGACCCAGGCGAGACGCGCCGGCACAAGAACGCCGAGGCGGACGCGGTCTTCGACGTGAACGACTTCGACGATTGCACCATCGGGCCTTGGCGGCTCGATTTGCTGCGGCTCACGACGAGCTTGATCCTCGCCGGGCGCGAGCTCGGCGCGAACGGTCGCCAGGCGCTCGCGCTCGCCGAGGCCTTGCTCGATTCGTATGCGCGCCAAGCCGCGTCGGGCTCCAAGAAGCTCCCGCCCGCGCCACGCAGCGTCGCGCGACTCCTCGGACAAGCTAGCGAGCGCGATCGACGCGCGCTCCTTCACGGGCGCACCGAGCGCAGTGGAAAACGGAGGCGCTTCGTGCGCGGCCCGCGCTACGCCGATCTCTCGCGCGGGCTCGCACGAGACGCCGAGCGCGCCTTCGAAGAGTACGTCGCCGCGAGCGTGCCGAAGAAGCACCGCGCGTTCTACGAAGTGCGCGATCTCGCGTTTCGCATCGCGGGCACCGGGAGCCTCGGGTGCTTGCGCGTCGCCGTGATGGTGCGCGGCAAAGGAAAGCCCGACGGCGAGTGGATCTTCGACATGAAAGAAGAAGACGCGCGCTCGTCGGCCACGCGCGTCTGCGGCGTCGCTGCGAAAGCCGCGAAGACGGGCGCGGCGCGCGTCGAGCACGCGATGCACGCGTCGCTCCTCGAGGTCCCGCGCGGGCTCGGCACGACGCGTTTGCGAGGTCTGCCGATGCTGGTGCGCCGTCTCACGCCGCAAGAAGACCGGCTGGATCTGCACACGTTTCCGAAGCCGGAGCTCGACGCCCTCGCGCGATTGCTCGGCGCGCTCGTCGGTCGCGTGCACGCGCGCGGAGCGACGCACCCTCCGCGCCGTGCGTGGACCGCGTCGGATCGAAGCTTCGTCATCGAGTCGGCGGCGCGCATGGCCGGCATGCACGAAGCGGCGTATCTCGCGTTCTGCCGTCTCACGGAAAAAAAATGATCGACTCCGAAACGACGCGACGTTTCTTCGACGCGATCGCGCCGCGTTACGACCGCGTCTATGCGCGCACGCGCGACGAGATGCGCCCGCGGATGGCGCGACTCTGCGCGCTCCTCGGCGCGCCGCGCGACGTGCTCGACCTCGGCGTCGGCACGGGGCCCGAGCTGCATCACTTGCTCGACGCGGGCCACCGCGTGGTCGGCGTCGACGTGTCCGAAAAAATGATTGCACTCTGCAACCGTCGTGCGCGCCCGATCCGCTGTATTTTGGCTGATTTCTGGCAAGGGTTGCCCGCCGAGGACGGGAGCTTCGACGCGGTCATCGCGCTCTTCGGAGCGCTCGCGCATCCGCCAGACTCGTCCGCGGTCGCGGGGCTCGCACGTGAAGCGCATCGCGTGCTCCGGCCTGGCGGGATCTTCTATGCCGAGGCGCCGACGCCGGCGTGGGCCGCGGCCAATCCGAGCTTCGTCGACGAAGCGAGCGGCGCGCGCGTCGACGTGGTCGCGCTCGACGTCACCGCGTGGCGTCGCGCGTTCTCGGCGTTCGACTCGAGCGCCACCGAGGACGAAGGCGAAATCACGCTCGTCGCGAGGCGCTCGTGAAAAAAATCTTCGCGACGTTCGCGTTCGCGACGCTGCTCGCGTCCTCGGCGCGCGCGAACTCGCGCTTGCCGGAGACGAACCAGCTGGTCTCGGCGCCCGACGATCCGTCGACGCTGCTCCTGCGAACGACGTTCGGTTATCTCTTCACGCACGACGCCGGAAAAAATTGGGACTGGCTCTGCGAGTCGGCGATCCCCGAGCAAGGGCAACAAGATCCCGCGGTCGCGCTCCTCGCCGGCGGCGTCGTCGTCTCGGCGCAAGTCGTCGAAGGGCTCGCCGTGTCGCCGGATCGCGGCTGCTCGTGGTCGTTCGCGTCGAAGATGCCGGCGATCGACGTCGCGCGCTCGCCGGACGGCGCGACCGCGATCGCGCTGACGAGCGTCTATGCGTTCACCGACGGCGGGACGATCTTCAACACGACGCAAATGCTCGAGACGACCGACGCCGGAAAAAATTGGGCGCCGCTCTCGGGCGCGATCGATCCGACGCTCGTGATCGACACGATCGATCTCGCGCCGAGCAACCCCGCGCGCATGTACGTGACCGGGCACGTCTACCAGGTGCCGAACGGCACGATGCTGGTCTCGAGCGACGGCGGGCAGAGCTGGGTCTCGCGATCGATTCCGTTCGTCGCGGGCGAGGCGAGCGCGTACATCGCGGCGGTCGACCCGAACAATCCGGACCTCGTTTATGCGCGCACGCTCGGCACGACGAGCAAGACCGCGGAGCAATTCAGCCGGCTCCTCGTGACGAAAGACGCCGGACAAACTTGGAACGAAGCGTGGAACGGCGACAAATTGCTGGGTTTCGCGCTCTCGGCCGACGGCTCGCGCGTCTACGTGGGAACCGCGCTCGCCGGTTTGCTCGCGGCGAACGCGAGCGATCTCGTCTTCACGCAGAAGTCTCCGCTCCAGATTCAGTGTCTCGCGACAGTCGGCGCGACGCTCTACGCGTGCGGCAACGAAGGAAACTCGGGATGGGTGCTCGCGTCCACGACCGACGAGGGCGCGACGTTCATGCCGCTCTTGAAGCTCGAGACGATTCGCGGTCCGCTCGCGTGCGCGGCGGGCACGTCGGGCGCCGAGTGCGTGAACGAATGGCCCGCGCTCGCCGATCAGCTCGGCATCGACGCGGGCACGAGCCCCGCGCCCGACGCGGGAGGACCCAGCGCCGGATGCGGCTGCGAGTCGTCGAGCCCGACGCCGCTCGATCTCGTCGTGCTCGGAGCGCTCATCGCGCTCGGGCTCACACTTCGAAGTCGGCTTTTTCGAGCAGCTCGGTGACGCGCCACAAAAACGCGTTCGCTGCGACGCCGTCGACGACGCGGTGGTCGTAGCTGAGCGCCATGTACATGACCGGGTGAATCACCATTTGGTCTTCGCCGTCCGGGCCTTCGACGACGACGACGCGCTTTTGAATCTCGCCCATGCGCAAGATGCCGACGTTCGGCTGGTTGATGATCGCGGCGCCGAACAAGTTTCCCTTGAGGCCCGGGTTCGAGACGCTGAACGTCGCGCCGCTGAGATCGTCGATCGTGATTTTGCCGCTTTTGGCGCGCGAAGCGAGCTCGTCGATCGCGCGCACGATGCCGCGAACGCCGAGCTCGTCGGCGCGGCGAATGACCGGAACGACGAGCCCGTCGGGCGAATCCACCGCGACGCCGATGTTCACGTCGCCGAAGATGACGAACGCGTCGTCGAGCACGCGCGCGTTGATCGCCGGCGTCTCGCGCAGCGCGCGCCCGCACGCGACGACGACGAACGCGAGCATCGTGAGGGCGTGGCCCTCTTTCTTGTAACGATCTTTGTGCGCCTCGCGGAGCTTCGCGGCCTTGTGGAGGTCGACCTCGGCGACGGTCACGACGTGCGGCGAAGCGAACTTCGAGTACGTCATGTGGTCGGCGGTGATGCGGCGACGGCGCGTGAACGGGACGACCTTGTCGCCCTCGTTCGGCCGGTACGCCGGCACTTTGAACGTGCCGTAGCCGACGCCCGGAATCGGCGGAACGAAGCCGCCGCCCGCGTTCACGATCTGCGCGATCTGCTGCGTGCGCGCCGGCGGCGCCGCCGGACTCGGCTCGGGCATTTCGCTTTTGCGCGACGAGCGTGCGACGTCGTCCTTCGTGATGCGGCCGTGCTCGCCGGTGCCTTGGACGCCGCCGAGATCGATGCCGCGCTCGAGCGCTTCTTTACGAACCGACGGTGACGCGAGCGGCGAGCGAGGCTCGGTCGGCGGCGGCGCGGGGACCTGCGCGCTCGCGGGCGGCGTGCTCTGCGCGGGTTTCGGTTTGGTCGATGCGGGGCCGGCGCCTTCTTCGATCTGCGCGACGACGCTCTTCACCGCGACGATGTCGCCTTCTTTTGCGAGCAGCCTTGCGACGCGGCCGGCGGAAGGCGCGGGCACTTCCGCGTCGGCCTTGTCGGTCGAAACCGAGAGCAGCGCCTGACCTTGCGCCACGACGTCGCCTTCTTTGACGAGCCACTTGCTGACGGTGCCTTCGGTGACGCTCTCACCGAGCTGAGGAAGCGTGACGTCGACGAGCATGATTTTACCTGGCGGCGTTTCTATCATCGCTTGCGGAAGCTCGCGAGGAAGTATCCGTCCGTCCCGTGAATGTAGGGCAGAAGTCGCTCCGAGCCAGTGGGCTCGAGCGGCAACGCGGAGATGACGTCCTCGGCCTCTTCGCGGAGCACGCTGCAGACGGCGTAGACGAAGCGGCCGCCCGGCGCGACGTGCGCCGCCGCCGCGAGCGCGATCGCGCGCTGCAATTTCGTGCGTTCGCGCAAATCGGTTCGAGGCCGCAAAAGAAGCTCGGGCCGGCGTCGCAGCGTTCCAGTGCCGGAGCAGGGCGCGTCGACGAGCACCGCGTCGTACGTGCCGGTCACCTCGCCCGAGCCCACGCTCCAATCGACCGCGTACGTCGCGCGCGGTGCGACGCCGATTCGCGCGAGATCCTCGCGCAGTCGATCGAGCTTTCGCGGATCCCGATCGCACGCGTCGACGTTTGCTCCGGACAGCGCGAGCACGCCGGTTTTGTTTCCGCGGCCGGCGCACGCATCGAGCACGGTCTCGCCCGCGCGCGCGCCCGCCGCGAGCGCGACGGCTTGCGAGCCCTCTTCTTGAACCGAGATTTCTCCCTCGGCGAATCCCGGCAGCGACTGCGGCTTGCCGATTCCGCGCGCGAGGATGGCGAGCGGCGACACGGTCCCCGCGCGAAGCTCGGCGCTCGGATAGGCCGCCGCGAGCCGCTTCATCACGTCTTCACGAGCGCCCGCCTCACGAACGCGAAGCCCGACGGGCGGCGGTTTGGTCTCCGAAACGAACGCGCGCGCACCGTCTTCGCCGAGCGCGCGCACGAGCGCGTCGAACAGATCGCGCGGACACGAAGCGAGCACCGCCTCGGCGCGATCCGGTTTGGGCGCGGCCGCGAGCTTTCGCAAAATCGCGTTCGCGAATCCCGCGACGTGGGGACCTGCCGCCCGTTTCACGGCGGTCACGGCCTCATCGACCGCGGCGAACGCCGGCACCCGCAAGAAAAAAATCTGCTCCGCCGCGACCCAAAGCGCCGCGCGTGCCTCCCACGGAAGCGACTCGATGGGGCGTTTCGCTCGCGCGTCGAGCTCGGCCGAAAGAAACGGCAGCACGCGAAGCGACCCATAGACGAGCTCGGTCGCGAGCGCCCGATCGCGCGGCTCAAGCTGCGCCGCGCGCGAAAGCTCGGTTTCCAGCGCCGCTGCGGCGAACGACTGATCGCGCATCACGCGGACGAGCACGCGCGCCGCGACGGTTCGCGCATTCGGAAGCTCGGCCTTCGGCACGCGCCGACGTTACCTCACGCGCGCGGCACTGGCGTTGCTTCTTCGAATCCCATGTTGACTCGAATGGCCGCGGTGCTCGCCCTGGTATGGTCGGCGGCGTGCGCGCCGGCCATGCCGGCGCATGACGTTCACTTCGTCGCAGCTCAGCACGAGCAGACGAAGCACCACACGAAGATCTCGCCGCTCGGCGCGACGGGGATCGCGGTGCTCGGCGCGGCGGTCGCGGGGTTTGCGGGGTTCATGATCTTCGTGTTTCCGAAGTCGGCCGGGTAGACGTGGACGTCCACGGCCACGGCTACGACCACAGCTCCTTCGCCTCCGAAACAATATCCCCCCATCGCCGCTGCACGTCGTTCTTGAACGCGATCATCATCAAAACGACCAGCATCGTGACCCCAATGAGACTCGCAATCTCCCGCGTCCGCCGCGCGAGCGCGCGTCGTCTCACGGCCTCGATCGTGAAGAACGCGAGCTGCCCGCCATCGAGCACCGGAATCGGCAGCAGGTTGATCAATCCCAAATTGATCGAGACGACTGCCATGACCGACACGAAATACGTCGGCCCCTTCGCCCCCGCGCGCCCGGCGATGTCGTAGAGCGCGACCGGTCCGCTCACCGATTCGGAGAAGCTCACGCGTCCCTCGAAAATTCGAAGCATGCCCGTCGTGACCACGCGGATCGCGCGGCCCGTCTCCTCGAAGCCGTGGCGGAGCGCGTACGAAAAGCGCGCGTCGTTCGGCACGAGGTGCTCGGGCGCGTACGGCGCCCAGTGCGCCGCGCGCATCTCGTAGCGAAAGCTTCCGGCCATCGGCTCGCCGTCGCGCGTCCACTGGAGCGTGTGCTTCTTCGATTCGCCCTGCATCACGTCGGCGCGGAGCGCTTGCCAGCTCGTCTCGGGTTTGCCGTCGAGCGCGACCACGCGATCGCCCGCGCGGAGCCCGGCTTTCCAATCGCTCGATCCTTCGGGCACGAAGACCGCGTACATCTCCGAGCTCTCGATGCCGGTGCGCGCGAGGACGTCGGCCGCGCGATCGACCGACGTGTCGTCTTTGTTCACGAGGGCGCGCGGCAGCGGCGTGAGCGTCGCGACGCGCGGCTCGAGGAGCGCGAGATCGCAGAGCCCGCCGGTCGCCTCCGGAATCGGCAGCGGCCTCTGATACGCGAGCACGAGGGTGTCGCCGTGGCTCGCCGAGAGCGCGGCGTCGAGGTCGACCGTCGTCTCGACGCGCCGCCCGTTGACCGACGTGATGCGATCGAACGTGCGGAGCCCGGCGCGATACGCCGGCGAATCGGCGCGCGGCACGCCGATGACCGGCGCCAAAAATCCGGGCTCGATGCCGACGCGCCCGACGTGCTCGACGGTCCCTTCTTCGCGCACTTGGATCTCGTCGGCCGGCACGACGGTCACGTCGAGGTTCTTGCCGTCGCGATCGATCGAAAATCGCACCGGACGATTCGCGCGCTTCGCGACGACGCGCTGCACGTCGTTGAAGCTCCGCACGTCGCTCCCGTCGACGGCGAGGATGCGATCGCCCGGCGCGAGCTTTCCCTCCGCCGGATTGCCGGGCAACACCACGCCGACGGTCGGAGGCGAGAGCTCGCGATCGCCCCAAAAAACGGACGAATAAAGCGCGATGGGAAAGACGACGTTCATCGCGGGCCCCGCGAGCACGATCGCGACGCGCTTCCACAAAGCCTGCGACTCGAACGTTCGCACGCGGTCCTCGGGCGGAATCGGCGCCGTGCCCTTCGACTCCTCGAGCATGTTCACGAACCCGCCGAACGGGAGGACCCCGATGCAATATTCGGTTTCGCGCCCGCGCAGCCGAACGAGCTTCGGCCCGAACCCGAGCGAAAAAGTCAGCACCTTCACGCCGAAAATTTTCGCGACCGCGAAGTGCCCGAGCTCGTGCACGAACACGAGGACGCTCACGAGCAAGATGAAATAGACGAGGTCCAAACGGCGGCCGAGTTTACCCCGCCAACCCGTCAGCGTGGTACGCTCCAAACGGGTTCAGGTCTCATGACGAAGAACGTGTCCCCGTTGTTGGGCTACAACAACAACGTCCGGCACAAGAACCGGGTGTTCCACATCCAGACGGAGGACTCTGGAATCAAGCACCCGCACATCATCACGCACATCTTCATGGATGGCGGACGCATCTTGAAGTCCGTCAAGACGAGCTACGCCGAGCACATCGGTGACGAGAAGATGAGCGACGTCGTTCGTCAGATGATGAAGGACCAGCACAAGGCGATGTTCCGCGCCTTGCGCGACGGCGAGCTCGACGCGGTCGTCGACGACGCGCTCGCGGCCGCCGCGAATCGCAAGTCGGATGCGGCGCTCGCGAGGACTCAGCGACCGCCCGAGCCTCCTCCGTCGACTGAAGACGTCGCGCCGAAGACGCAGCGTGACGAAGTGCCGACCGCGCCGCTGACGCTCGACCTCGACGTGCTGCAAGAAGCGCCGCCGAGCTTTCAGCCTCAGGGCGATCTTCCGCCCCCGCCGCCGAACGTGCTGACGGCGCGCGGCGGCGATCCCGGCACCGGCCGGTACCGCACGCTCGAGGATCGCGAGGAGCGCGCGCCGCGCAAGAGCGAGCGTCCGCCGCGCACCGACCGAACGCCGGCGTCCGCGCGTGGCGAGGCGAAAAAAAGCGAACGGCCGCCGCCGAGCGTGCGCGGCGAGGCGAAAAAAAGCGAGCGCCCGCCGCCCGCGAAAAAGAGCGATCGTCCGCGCGCCGCCCGCGAAGAGCGTGTGAAACGCGCCGCCGACCCGCGCGCCGAGCCGCCGAGCGAGCCGAAGCAGCCGGTCGCGACGCAGTCCTCGCGCCCCGATCGGCAGCGCGATGCCAAAGAAAAAGAGCAGAAGGCCGGACGCGGCCCCGCGCCTGCGGCCGTGCGACCCGCCGCGATTTTCGGGCAGGCGCGCCCGCAGCAAAGCTCCATCTTCGGCGAGGACATCATCAGCGACAAATCGCTCGACGAAGTCATCCTCAGCTACCTCGCCGAGGACCTCGAAGAAGGCTCGAAGTAAGCTTCGTGTAAGCGCCGTTGCATTTCGCTACAGGCCCGACTTTACATTTCTAAACGTTGCATCTTCGGCGGGCCGGCCCCACTCTTGTCCATACAGATTGTGGGCTTGCGCGAAGTCCCCTCCCCCCACCGCGCAGGTCCCTCGCGCCCGAAACGTCAGCGCGTTTCGGGCGCGTTTTTTTTGTCAGCTGCTCGGGACGAACTCGATCGGCACGTCGGCTGAGCCGGTGTCCGGGCCCGCGGCGAGCACGTCGCTCGCGACGTTCATCACGCACTGACCCGTCTTCGCGAGGTCGGTCGGCACGGCCATCGTCGCGCGGCTTTGAGGCCCGCTCAGATTGAGGTGCAAGTCGGCGGTGAAGGACTGCACCTTGTCGCCCGCCTGAACGCCGTTCACGAAGCACGCGTTGAATCGCGCGTACGCCGAGGCGAGCGTCATGCGGAGCGCGTGCGCGTCGACGGAGCCCACGATGTTTTTGGGCTGACCGATCCGAACCGACGGCCCTTTCGTCGTCGGCGGAGCGGGGATGGGCGCGGTCGAAGCGGCGACGGTCGCAACCGGTGCGATCGACGCGGTCGCCACCGGCACGATCGCCGAGTGCGCCGGCATGGCGTGATTGTTCGTGAGCGCCGACGGCATCGCGAGGGGAATCGCGCTCGCGTGCGCCGTCGCGCTCGGAAGGGTCACGGCGCGCTCGTGCTCGCTCGGGTCCGACGTCACGATCGGTTTTTCGTGCTCGGCTGTCGGTTCGAGCGTCGGCGGAGGCGAGGTCGCGTGCGTCTGAGTGGTCGTCGCCGTCGGCAGCGCGGTCTGCTCGTTCGCGTGGCGCCAGAGCTCCCAGCCGCCGAAGCCGACGCCGCCGATGAACAGCGCGGCGAGGAGGTAGCCGGCCCGCCGTCCCGACGGAGGATCGTCGAGCGCTTCGGTGCCGATGGGCGTGACTTTGCTCGACGTCGGCATCATCGGCTCGCGCGCCGTCGCCGTGACCGCGCGTAAATCGATCGGGATCGTCGCCGCGTTCTCCATCGGCTGCGTGTCGGGCGCGCTCGTCGACCGCGGGCGCACGCCGATCGCGACGCTCGCGAGGCTCGGATCGATCGCCGCCTTCAAGTCGGCGCGCATCTCGCGCGCGGTTTGGTAGCGCTCCTCCTTTTTCTTTTGGAGCGCCTTGAGGCAGATGACCTCGAGCTTCGGGTTGACGTTCGCGTAGTGCGTCGACGGCCGCGCGGGCTCCTCGGTCACGTGTTTGAGGACGATGCCGATCGCGCTCTCGGCGTCGAAGGGCACGCGGCGCGTGAGCAGCTGATAGAGGATGATGCCCATCGAATAGAGATCGCTGCGCGAGTCGAGCGGCTCGCCGCGACCTTGCTCGGGCGACATGTACTCGGGCGTGCCGACGACGAGACCTTTCGTCGAGAGCCGCGCCGAGTCGGTCGACTTCTTGTCGACGGCGACGCGCTCGGTGATCTTCGCGATGCCGAAGTCGCAGACTTTGACGATGTCGTGCGCGTTGCCTTCGTCGTCGTGGCCCGCGAGGATCATGATGTTCTCGGGCTTGAGGTCGCGGTGGACGATGCCTTGATCGTGCGCGATCGCGAGCGCCGCCAGCGCTTGGATCAAGATCGAGACGATGCGCTCGTCGGTGAGCGGCCAGCCTTCTTTGATGACCGCGAAGAGATCTTTCCCGTCGAGGAACTCCATCGCGAGATAGAGGAGCCCGTCCGGCTCTTCGCCGAAGTCGATGACGCGCAGCGAGTTCGGATGATCGAGCTTGGACGCGGCCTTCGCTTCGCGTTTGAAACGCGCGACGAACTTTTCGTCCTTCGCCATCTCGCGGTGCATCACCTTGATGGCGATCGTTTTGTCGAGCGCGAGCTGCTTGGCTTTGTAGACGGCGCCCATCGCGCCGCCGCCGACGTACGTCTCGATGGCGAACTTCCCCGCGATGGTGCGCCCGAGCAGCGCTTCGTCGCCGAAGGAGTCTTTCGCCATCGCGCTGCAAGTCTACAGAAGGCGCAAGCGGGTTGCCATCGAACGCGGGGCGGAATTTTTTCGATGAATCCGAGCGCGACCGTTTGCATCAGACCGATTCGCGGAGGCCTGCGTCGCGCGCGGCGCTCCAAACGTCGGATTCGCCCGCGCGGAGGGTGGAGACCGCTTCGGCCACCTCGGTCGGCGCGTCGCCGCGCGCGATGCGCTCGCGTGCCTCGGCGTCGCCGGTGAGCAAATCGAACGCGGGGATGTCGTCGACGAACTCGTAGCGCTCGGTGCGAAAGGCGAAGCGCTCGGGGTTTTGGTGGTGTGCGAGCGCGACGAGCGCGACGTACGTCGCGACGGGCCTGAACGTGCGCGCATCGGTCACGTGAATCTGGACGCCGCCGCACGCCTTGCCCGCGTGTTTTTGAAACGTCGGCAGGAAATGAATCGGCCGCGCGACGAATCCCGGGAGCTTCGTCGACGCGAGATCGCGCGCGAGGCGCACGCCGTCGACGAAAGGCGCGCCGACGATTTCGAACGGGCGAGTCGTGCCGCGACCCTCGGACAAGTTGGTGCCTTCGATCAAACATCCGCCGGGATAAACGAGCGCGGTCTCGCGCGTCGGCATGTTGGGAGACGGGAGGACCCAGGCGCCCGCGCCGATTTCGCGATCCCATTCGCAGCGGACGATCTCGAGCGGGACGTCGAGCTTTTCGACCTCGCGGCGCCAGGCGACGATCTCGCCGAGCGTGAGCGCGTGCCGAATCGGAATCGGCTCGAGCCCGACGAAAGAACGAAAGCGTGCATTCTGCAAGCGTCCTTCGAGCGTGTTTTTGCCGCCGCCGATTGGGTTCGGCCGGTCGAGGACGACGACGCGCGTGCCGCGCTCGGCGCACGCGCGCATCGCGCAGACCGCGGTCCAGACGAACGTGTAGTAGCGCGAGCCGACGTCCTGCATGTCGACGAGGAGCGTGTCGATGCGCGCGAGGTCGTCGGCTTTCGGGATCAAATCCTCGAAGCGATCGCCGTAGAGGCTGCGAACGAGCGTGCCCTCGGCGTCGCGCGCGTCGCCGACGGTCGCCATGTCTTGCGCTTCGCCGCCGTAGCCGTGCTCGGGGCCGAACAAAATTTCGAAGCGCTGTCCGAGCGCGCGGAGCGCCGTGACGGCGTGCACGAAGTCGCGCGTCACCGCCGCCGGATGCGTGAGAAACCCGACGCGCCCGCGGAGGATGCGCTCGCGAATGGGCGTCGACGCGAGCAAACGTTCGAGGCCGGTGCGCACGCTCGAAGACTATGACGGATCGACGCGGCGCGGCCATCTGCACATCGTGAAGGCGACGCGGTTCGTGATGGTCGCGGTCGGCGTCGCGCTGGCGTGCGGCGGACAAGTCGTGGGTGGCAACGACGGTGGCGGCGTCACCCAGTGGTCGCCGGCGGCGCTAAAGTCTTCGTCGATCGACAAAGTCGACGTGCTCTTCGCGATCGACAACTCGGCGTCGATGGGCGAAAAGCAGGATCTGCTCGCGCTCGCGATGCCGGCGTTTTTCGGGCGGCTTCTCAATCCCGATTGCATCGACGCAAACGGAACGCACCTTCCGGGCGACGGCAATCAGTGCAAGAGCATCCCGGGCGCGCGGCCCGAGTTCGAGCCGGTTCATGACCTTCACGTGGGGATCGTGAGCTCGTCGCTCGGCGGCGGCGGCGGCGACGTCTGCTCGACGGTTGGCAGCGACCCCGGGCACCTCGACGACCAAAGTCACCTCCTCAACCGCACGTTCAACGGCACGATTCAGGATGCCGTCGGTAACGCCAAGCCGACGGACGGCAAGGGCGGAAACTTCCTCGCGTGGCTCCCGCAAAGCGATCCGAAGAACGCCGGAAAGCCCGCGCCGAACGTGACGCCGTACGGCGACGGTCAAGAGACGCAGCTCGTCGCCGATTTCGCGTCGCTCATCGGCGGCGTGCAGCAAACCGGATGCGGGCTCGAGGCGCAGCTCGAGAGCTGGTACCGGTTTCTCGTTCAGCCGGATCCGTACGCGACGCTCCAGGGCGGCGTCGCGAGCGGGAATTCGCCGGTGAGCTACCAAGGCGTCGACACGACGCTCCTCAAGCAGCGTCACGATTTTTTGCGGCCCGACTCGCTCGTCGCGATCATCCAGCTGACCGACGAAGAAGATTCGTGGAGCGATCCGCGTTGGGGCTCGGGCTTCGGATTCGCGACGCGCACGAACACGTTTCCCGGCGCGCCTGCTGGCCTCGCCGATACCGGCGTCGGTCCGCGCGAGACGAGCGCGTGCGACGCGCCGTTCGATCCGAACAACCCGATGACGTCGGGCCCCAACGATCCGAACTGCAGCTCGTGCGCGTTTCAGGGGACCTCGGGCGATCCAAATTGCCAGTCGTGCGCGCCCGGCGCGGCGACGTGTCCGGCCAAAGGCTGGTACTCGCCGGCGAACGGAACGACGGCGATCACCGCGGTCGACGGACTCAACGTCCGATACGGCGAACAGTACATGAAGCAGCGCTACGGGCTCGACCCGCAGTACGACATTCAACGTTACGTCGACGGTCTCGAGTCGACGCAAGTTCCGGATCGCGATCACGAGGAAGACAACGGCGCGTCGAGCTCGGTCGGCAAGTACGCGCCGATCAAAAACTGCGTGAACCCGCTCTTCGCGGACAGTCTCCCCGACGGCTCCGACACGAGCTCGGGCGCGCTCTGCACGGGTTTGAAGCTCGGCGCGCGAACGCCGGACGAAGTTTTCTACGCGCTCATCGGCGGCGTTCCGAATTCGCTCCTCGCCGACGAGCAGCTCACCGCCGGCGACTGGGAAAAAATTCTCGGTCACGATCCGGTGCACTACGACTTGACCAACATCGACCCGCACATGATCGAGTCGCTCGCGCCGCGCCCGGGGTTGCCGGCGCCCGGAGCGACCTACAATCTCGGGACCGACCCGGACAACGGACGCGAGTGGAACACGCTCACGTCGAACGCATCGACTGACTTGCAGTATGCATGCACTTTCAATCTGCCCGCGCCGAAGGATTGCTCGGGTGGAGCTGCCGCGTGCGACTGCTTGGGCGCCGCGACGACGTCGGCCGGCGGGCCGCCGCTCTGCGATCCGGCGAATCGCTCGTCGCAAATCAAAGGCAAGGCTTACCCGACGATTCGCGAGCTGCGCGTCGCGAAAGAGCTCGGCACGCAAGCGGTCGTCGCGTCGCTCTGCGCCAAGGTCACGAGCGGCGACACGAGCGATCCGAGCTTCGGCTACAACCCCGCGATGAACGCGATCGTCGATCGGCTCGCGAGCGCGATGAGCGGCCGATGCTTCCCGCAAGCGCTGAAGCAAAATGCCGACGGCACCGTGAATTGCGAAATCCTCGTCGCGTATCCGTCGCAAAGCGAGCAAAAGTCGGGCTGCACCGACCCGGGCATGTCGCAGCCGCCGAGCGACGTGCTCTCGTGGTTCGATCAGCAGTACGCGGGAGAGACGCCGCCGGTCGTGTGCATCTATCAGCAGCTCACCGGAGCTTGCAGCGGCGGCCCGGACGTCGGCTGGTGCTACGTCGAGGGCGCGGCGAACACGGCCGGCTGCGCGCAGGCGATCGAGTTCGGCGGTTCGGGGCCGCCGCCGGGCACGAACGTCGAGATCGAATGCTCGCAATGATTGCGAGTCGATCTGCAAAGATTTCAGGGTAGCATCCGAGGGCATGCGGCGCGTGCTCGTGGTCGACGACGAAGAGAACATTCGGCTCGTCCTCCGCACGCTCCTCCGCAAGCACGGTTACGAAGTCGAAGTCGCGGACTCCGCCGAGGCCGCGCTCGCGCTCGTCGACTCGTTCGGGCCGGACGTCATCTTGACCGACGTTCGCATGCCCAAGATGAGCGGGCTCGATTTGCTCGCGACGCTCAAAGCGAAGAACGCGCTCGCGACGGTCATCGTGATGAGCGCGTACGGGTCGATCGATCTCGCGCTCGAAGCGATTCAAGCGGGCGCGTACGACTACGTCTCGAAGCCGTTCAAGGCGGACGAGGTCGTGCTCGCGCTTCGCAAAGCGGAAGAGCGCGAGACGTTGCGCCGCGAGAACCGCGCGCTCAAAGAACAGATTTCGCAGCAAGCGCAGTTCGAGTCGATGCTCGCAAAGAGCCCGCAGATGGTCGAGGTGTTCCGCACCATCACCAAGATCGCCGACTTCAAGACGACCGTGCTCGTGACCGGCGAGAGCGGCGTCGGCAAGGAGCTCGTCGCCAAGGCGCTTCACTCGCGGAGCTCGCGCAAGAGCGGGCCCTTCGTCGCGATCAACTGCGGCGCGATCCCCGAGAACCTCCTCGAGAGCGAGCTTTTCGGCCACAAAAAAGGCGCTTTCACCGACGCGACGAGCGACAAGCGCGGGCTCTTCGAAGAGGCGAGCACGGGCACGCTCTTCCTCGACGAGATCGGGGAGCTGCCGCTCAACTTGCAAGTGAAGCTCCTTCGCGTGCTTCAAGAGGAGACGATTCGGCGGCTCGGCGACTCGCGCGACATGAAGGTCGACGTTCGCATCGTCGCCGCGACGCATCGCGATCTCACCGCCGAGGTCAAAGCGGGGCGCTTTCGCGAAGATCTTTTTTATCGAATCAACGTGCTCCATGTCGCGCTCGCGCCGCTGCGCGAACGACGCGAGGACATCCCGCTTCTCATCGATCATTTCGTCGCCAAGAACAACTCGCGCCTCGGCACGCGCATCCGCGGCGTGTCGCCCGAGGCTCGAAAAATTCTGCTCGAGTACGGATGGCCGGGCAACGTGCGCGAGCTCGAGAACACCATCGAGCGCGCGATGGTGCTCTGCGAGTCCGACGCGATCGGCGCGACCGATTTGCCCGAGCGCGTGCGCGAGGCACTCGACCCGGTGCAGGTGCAGCTCCGGTCGGGCGAGCTCTCGGTGAAAAAAACGGTCGCCGCGGTGGAACAAATCCTCATCACGCGCGCTTTGAAAAAAACCGGCGGTAACCGCACGCGGGCCGCGGAGCTGCTGGAAATCAGCCACCGCGCGCTGCTCTACAAGATCAAGGACTACAAGATCGAAGAGTGATAAACCAACCACACGAAACGCGGAGGTGCCGCGATGATCACATATCGATATTTGGTTTTGGCCGCCCTGCTCGTCGCTTGCGGCGGCAGCGACAACAAACCAGCCGACGACGCGACGACCGCGAACCCGAACGCAGGTCCGTGCCCGCCGTCGATGGATAAAGAAGGCGATCAGTGCGTGCCGAAGGCGGGGTCGGGCGCAAGCACCGCACAGGCGAGCACGGACACGCCGCCCGCCGCGAAGGTGCCGTACGACAAAGACAACGTCGAGATGAAGCTTCGTCGCGCGGCCGACCAAGTCAAAGCGAACTGCGGCTCGGCGACGGACGACAGCGGCAAGCCCGGCGGCCCGTGGGGTCAGACCAAGGTCACCGTGACGCTCGGACGCAACGGGCACGTGCACGACGTCACGATTCCGGATCCGTACGACGGCAAGCCGAGCGGCAAGTGCGCCATCCTCGCTTTCCGCGGCCTGATTTTTCCGCCGTATGCGGCGCCCGCCGACGCGACCGTCGAGTGGGACGTCGACATCGAGAAGCCGGGTAAGTGAGCGACGACTTCGACTTGATCGTCGTGGGCGGGGGACCTGCCGGCGAAAAGGGCGCGGCGCAGGCTGCATATTTCAAGAAACGCGTCGCGGTCGTCGAGCGCGCGCCCGAGCCGGGCGGCGCCGCGGTGCACACGGGCACGCTGCCTTCGAAGACGCTGCGCGAGACGGCGCTCTTTCTCTCCGGGCATCGGCAGCGCGAGCTCTACGGGCTCTCGGTTTCGCTCAAGGCGGACCTCGCGGTGCCGAAGCTCCTCTCGCGCAAAGACGCCGTGCGCGATCTCGAGGTCGCGCGCATCAAGCACAACCTCGATCGCCATCACGTGGAGCTCCTCCAAGGCGCGGCGCGCGTCACGGGACCGAACACGGTCGAGGTCGGCGGGCGAACGTTGCATTCTGCAATCATTTTGATCGCGACCGGATCGGTGCCGTTTCAGCCGCCGCACATTCCGTTCGGCGAGCACGTCGCCGACTCGGACACGATCTTGGAGCTCGACCGGCTGCCGAAGCGGATGGTGGTGCTCGGCGGCGGCGTCATCGGGTGCGAGTACGCGTCGATGTTCGCCGCGATGCACGTGAAGGTCACGCTGCTCGAAGGGCGCGAACGCTTATTGCCGTTCTTGGACGCCGAGATGGGAAGCCGCTTGCAAGCGTCGCTCGCGACCCTCGGCGTCGACATCGAGCTCGGCGCGAGCGTCGAAAAAGTGACGCTCGACGGCGACCGCGTCGAGATCGTCTTGAAGTCGGGCGAGGCGATCGAGTGCGACAAGCTCCTCGTCGCGTCGGGCCGGCAAGGCGCGACCGCGGGGCTCGGTCTCGACGCGGTCGGCGTCGTCGTCGACAAGCGCGGCTACGTTCAGGTCGACGAAAATTTCCGAACGAGCGTGCCGTCGATTTACGCGGCCGGCGACGTCATCGGATTTCCGGCGCTCGCGTCGACGTCGATGGATCAAGCGCGCGTCGCGGTCTGTCACGCGTTCGGATTCAGCTATAAAAAGCAGGTTTCGCACCTGCTTCCGTATGGCGTCTACACGATCCCCGAGGTGAGCTGCGTCGGCTTCTCGGAGGAACAAGCGCGCGAAAAAAAGATCGACTACGTCGTGGGCCGCGCGCTCTACGCGGACAACGCGCGCGGAAAAATCGTCGGCGACCAGGACGGCATGGTGAAGCTCCTCTTCGACAAGTCGAACCGGAAGCTCCTCGGCTGTCATTGCATCGGCGACCGCGCGTCGGAGCTCGTGCACATCGGGCAAGCGGTGATCGCGCTCGGCGGTGGCGTCGAGACGCTCATCGACATGGTGTTCAACTACCCGACGCTCGCCGAGACGTTCAAGTACGCGGCGTACGACGCGCTCGGGCATTTTTAGAAGCGTCCGGCGAAGAGCGGCACGAGCATCGGGCGGCCGATTTCGCGGGGACCTGCCGCGGGCTCGCGCCACGTCGGCGCGCGCGGAGCTGCGTCGGCGTCGGCGAGCGCGGCGGTCATCGGCTTCGCTTGTTGTTCGACGGTCGTCTTCGCGGTCGCCGCGAGCGCTCCTGCGCCGAGGGTGATGCCCCCCGCAGTCATCAAATCGCGGTCGGGTCCGACATTCGTGCCCGCGAAGGCGAAGACGTAGCTGTTCGGGATGCTGTACTCGACACTGCCGATGACCAGCAGGAACGCGCCGGTCACGCTGGCGACGCCGCCGAGGACCGCGAGCGCGATACCGCCACTGCGTTGGGCCGCCGTGCCCGCGTGCACCGCGAGATCGACGTGACGCGTGTCGTGCTCGAGCGCGAAGGTCCTCGACGGCCGCACGCCGTCGCCGCCGATGCGGTATTCGCCGTCGGCGGGCAGCTCGCGGTCGCACGGCGAATCGCACCGGTCGATCCAGTCGCCGTTGACGTGCTGCTGGACCGTCACCGAGAGGCTCGAGTCGACGTGCACTTGAATTCGTGTCGGGCCGTCGGCGCGAGAGAGCGCGGGAAGGAGAAGCGATCCGGCGAGAACCGTCGTGAGCATCGAGCGTTTCATGCCGCGGCCTCGAGCACGGCACGTACCAACACCGGGCAGGCGGGAAAACACGCTGAATCCCGCGGTGCGGGCCCGCGAGCGAGTGCAGTCGGTTGCACACGCGTGCAGCGCACCGACCGCCGTGCGCTAGACTTCGCGCGTGACCGTGCCCGCGGCTTTCTCGTTCGCGATCGCGTCGGTGGCGGCGCTGCTCGCGCTCGTCACCGCGCGTATTTCGTCGGGGCCCGGGTGGCGCGAGCTCAAACCGTTTTCGATCGCCGCGGCGCTCGCGGCCGTCTTCGCCGTGTGCGACGCGACGTACACGCTCGCGGCGCCGCCCGCGATCTTTCTCTGGGCGACGCGCATCTCGTTGTTCGTCGCCGGCCTGCACGGCGCGTCGTGGTTCTTCTACGGCGCAGCGCAAGACGACCGGCCGCTCTCGCGTTTCGATCGCACGATGATCAGCGGCGGCTTCGTCGCCGCCGTGCTCTCGCTCATTCCCGGCGTCTTCGCGCGGAGCGAGATCTATGCGCGGCCGGTGCCGTGGCTCGGCGTCGTTTATCACGACGCGGTTCCGACGACGCTCGGCCAGGCTTGTTACGTCTATTACTGCTTCGCGCTCGTCGTGCTGCTCGCGCGCTACTTCATCAAATGGCGACGTGGCGTGCGCGGCGCGGCGGCCCATTGGCTCGCGATGGCCGCGCTCGTTGCCGCAGCGGTGAACGACAGCTTGGCCGCCTCGCGCGTCTACGCGGGCCCGTATTTGCTCGACGTCGGATTTCTCGTCGTCATCGTTTGCGTCGGGCTGACGCTCACGTCGCGGTTCGTCGAGAGCGCTCGCTCGCTCGAAGTTCAAACCGAGCGGCTTCGCGCGACGCAAGCCGAGCTCGTCAAACGCGAGCGACTCGCGGCGCTGGGCGAGCTCTCCGCGGTCGTCGCTCACGAAGTGCGAACGCCGGTGTCGATCATGTTCAACGCGCTCTCGGTGCTCCGCAAAAAGCCCGCGACGCCCGAGACCGAAGCGCTCGTTGCCATCGTCGAAGAAGAAGCGCAACGGCTCAAACGCATGATCGACGATCTGCTCGCGTTCGCGCGCCCGCAGAGGCTCCACGTCGCGCCCGTCGACGTGCGCGCGACGATCGAGGCCGCGGTCGACGCCGCGCGCGCCGCGTCCGAATCGCCCTGCGAGGTCGAGGTCGCGGTCGACGATGGCCTCGCGCCGCTCCACTGCGACGCGCATCTCGTCCGCGAGGCGCTGATCAACCTCGTGACCAACGCGTTTCAGGCCTCGCGCCGATACGAGCCCATTCGCGTGCGGGCGAGCGCCGCGTCTTCACGCGTGCGAATCGCCGTGACCGACGACGGCCTCGGCGTGCCGCGCGAGCTCCTGCCGCGTTTGTTCACGCCGTTCTTCACGACGCGTCCGACCGGCACCGGTCTCGGCCTCGCGGTCGTGCGACGCATCGCCGAAGCTCACGGCGGAGAAGCGTTCGTCGAGACCGAGCCCGGTGCGGGCGCGACGTTCGTGCTCGTGCTGCCGGTCGTCGCGGTCGTCGCGCCATCGTCGGACGCGCGCATTCCGACCTCGCGGCTCGTCAGCTGAGCCCTTCGTCCATGCGGCGCATGCCTTCGAGCAAGAGCGCTTCGGGCGACTCTTGGATGACGCGCGCCTGCGGGACGAACGACGGATCGAGACCGAACTCGCCGTCTTGCAGCTTGAGCATTTGATAAAACGCGTCGACGCCGCGAACTTTGTCGAAGAGCGCGTTCACGATTTGTCCGTCGGCGAAATGGATCTCGCCGCTCGTCTGGCCGGAGCGAATGCGCAAATTGCCCGTTTTTCGGCCGTGAAAGAGCACTTGCACGAGCTCGGGCAGACCCATCTCTTTGAGCGAGCCCGAGACGCCGCGCGGACCGGTGCGCTGCGCGCGCGAGTCGAGGATCGCTTTGATCTTGGCGACGAAGACGTCGGTCGGCGCGGGCTTCGCGACGTAATCGGCGACGCCGAGCTCGAACGCGCGCTGCGCTTCGCTGCGACCTTGCCGCCGCGTGTGGAAGATCCACGCGACGTCTTTTCCCCACGGCTGCTTGCGCGCTTCGGCGAGGAGGCCCAGGCCGTCGCCCTGCGGCAAGTCGACCTCGCTGATGACGACGTCGATCGGCGCCTCTTGGAGAATTTTGATCGCTTGCTCGGCGCCCCGCGCGGTCTTCGTCTCGAAGCCTTGCTCGATCATGCGGAGCTCGAGGACGGTCGTCTCCTCGGGATCGGGATCGACCAGGAGCGCGTAGTACCGGTTCGCGAGCAGCTTGGCGCGAATGTCCTCGCCCATCACCATGTTCTTGAAGAGGTCGACGAGGTGCGGGTCGAAAATCGATTCCTTGTATTTTGCAAGTACCCCGCAGGCCTCGGCCGGCATGAGCGACTTGCGATACGGATTTCGCGGGTTTTGCGTGAGATCCGCGTACGTGTCGGCGATGGCGAGGACGCGCGCGCCGAGCGAAATGTCTTTGCCCGACGTGCCGCTCGGAAAACCTTTGCCGTCGTAGCGCTCGTACATTTGCTCGATCGCGTCGGTCGTCTCTTTCGCGAAGTGCACCGACTCGACGACGCGCACGGGCGTCGAAACGGCGCGCTGAGCGGCCGTTTTGTGACCGTCGTATTCGCTCGCGTTGAGCGACGTCAGGTGAAACGCGCTCATCTTTCCGATGTCGTGCAAGTACGCGGCGGCGACGACCGCGCCCATCGTCGCGGGGCCGACGTTGATGCGCTCGAGCATTCGCCGCGTGAAGCGCGCGACGTGCGCCGAGTGGCCGCGCAGATCGGGCCGCGCGTTTTCGAGCAAGCTCACGAGGACGTTGAGCAGCTCGAGCATTTCTTCTTGGCCGACGCCCGCGCCGGCTTGGCCCGTCGAGGCGCGCTTTTGCGCTTGGGCCATGTCGCGTTCGGAGACGACGCGCTCGCCGCGTCCGCCGGTGCCGCCCGAGCCGCGCGCGAGCGCCGCGGTCATCGACACGTCGGACACGACGTTGCGTTCGTAGACGTCGAGCATCGCGGAAAACTGGGCGTGCGCCGCGCGATCGAGCAGCGCGAACGCGTGAATGTCGCCGCCGTAACATTTGGCGATCGCGGCGCGCACGCCCGCGGGCCGGCCGACGAACGCCTTCACCTCTTTCGCGCCGGAGGTGATTTGAATTTGCTTGAGCACTTCTTCATCGTCCGGGTCGGCGGTTACCACGCTCAACGTGCGCGACTGCGGATCGAAGAGCACCGGAAAGACTTGGAACGTCTCGGCGACTTGTCGCGGCACCATCTCGAGCGTCGCGCGGCCGATCTCTGCTTTCGCGAGGCGCTCGGTCGAGACGAAGCGAGTCTTGTGGTGCGTCGCCAGCGACTTGAGGAGGTCTTGCTCGCTCGCGATGCCGAGCTCGACGACGGCGTCCTCGATGCGCTGGTGCGACGTCTCCGCCGAGGCCATCGCGTTCTCGAACTGTTGCGGATCGAGCGCGCCGAGCTTCAGAAGGAGATTGCCGACTTTTTTGTTCGCGGGGGTGAAGCTCCGAGCCAACGCTCACATGATACACACATCAGGGAGCGGCGCGCGCGCGGACGAGCGACGAGATGAGCTCGAGCGCGACGCGGTTTTCGCCGCCCTCCGGCACGATCACGTCGGCAAACCGCTTGGAGGGCTCGACGAACGCGAGATGCATGGGACGCACCGTCTCGTAATATTGCTTTCGAACTTGCTGGAACGTGCGCCCGCGATGCTCGAGGTCGCGCCGGATGCGCCGCATGAGCCGAATGTCGGGATCGGTGTCGACGTAAATCTTCACGTCGAGCCGCTCGCGCAGTCGGTCGTCGGCGAGGACCAAAATTCCTTCGACCACGATGACGCGCGCCGGCGGAACGTGCAGCGGCTCGGGCGCGCGATCGTGGACCGAGAAATCGTACGTCGGGCGCTCGATCGCTTCGCCGCGTCGGAGGGCGTCGAGGTGCTCGCAGAGGAGCTCGATCTCGAGCGCGTCGGGGTGGTCGTAGTTGACGCGCTCGCGCTCGGCGTACGAGAGGTGCGACTGTTTTCGATAGTAGTGGTCTTGCTCGATGAGCACGCCCTCGCCGGGCGGCACCGCGTCGAAGATCGCGCGCGCGATCGTCGTCTTGCCGGAGCCGGAGCCGCCGGCGATGCCGAGGAAGAGCGGACCCACGCGACGCTCCATACTCTATTTCGTTCCGACGTAGGCGCGCGCTTGTAGCTTGCCGCGCTCGCGAAACGAAACGACCGACGAACGAAAGCCGGCGCGGCGTAGCTCGAGCACGAAATCGTCTTTCGGGTAACCGCTCCAAACCGCGTATTTCCCGCCGGATCGGAGCGCCCGCTTGGCGGCCGCGAGGCCGCGCGCGTCGTAGAGACGCGCGTTTTTGCGGAACGATGCCCACTCGGGACCGTTGTCGACGTCGAGCAGGATGGCGTCGAGATTTTTTTCGCGAGCGATGACGTCGGCCACGTCGGCGCGGACGATCTCGATTCGCGGATCGTCGAGCGCGAGGCCGTGCTCGCGGCACAAATCGATCACCGTGCGCAGTTTTTCGACGACGAGGACACGCGCGGTCGGGCCGACGCGCTCGAGCACGCCCGCCGCGGTCGAGCCGAAACCGAGACCGCCCACGACGACGCGCTTCGCGTTCCGCGGCGCCAGGCGGCCGAAATCGCGCTCGGTCCCGAGGAGCGCGCTCGTCAAAATCGGAACGTCGCCGATCATGAGCTCCACGTGCGTGCCGCGATCGTGAAGCGTCAGCGTCGCGCCGGCTTCGTGGAACGTCCGCCGCCTCACGCGCTTCCGACGAGGATCGATTCGAGACGCGCGCGATCGACGTTGCGTCCGGTGAGCACGACGACGAGATCGCCGCCGGGCGGTGGACGCATCGCTTCGGGCAGCTCGGGCTCGAGGAGCGGCGCGACCGCGGCGGCGGCGCTTCCTTCGATCGCGACGCCGAGCGTGCGATACGCGCGAGCCATCGATTTTGCGATCGCGTCCTCGGTCACGACCGCGACGCCCGCGACGACCGCGCGCGCGCGCTCGAACGCCGCGCGCGAGATGCCGCCCTCGAGCCCGTCCGCGAGCGTTTCTACGGCTTCGAGATGCTCGACGGCCTCGCCGCGCTCGAGCGATTGCGCGAACGCCGGGCTCGCTTCGCTCTGCGCACCGAACACTTTCGACGATCGCAGCGCGCACGCGAGCCCGGTCGCGAGCCCGCCTCCGCCGAACGGCGCGATGACGACCGCCGGCTCGTGACCGAGCGCCTTCGCGATCTCCGCGCCGAGCGATCCGCCGTTACCCGCGACGACCGCGACGTCGTCGTACGGCGAGACGAACCGGAGCTTCATCGACTCGGCGAGCTCGCGCGCTTCTTTTTCGGCGTCGTCGTAGCCCGCGGACTTCGAGACGACGAGGCGCGCACCGTACGACGCGATGCGCTCGCGCTTGGCCTCGGGCGCGCCGCGCGGCACGACGATGGTCGCGTCCAGATCGAGCACATTCGCCGCATACGCGACGCCCGCGCCGTGATTTCCCGCGCTCGCCGCGACGACCGCTTTCGCGCCCTTCGCCGCGAGATGCGACAGCGCGAGGAGCGCGCCGCGCACTTTGAAGCTCCCGGTGACTTGGAGCGACTCGAGCGCGAGCCACACGCGCGCGTGCGCCGGGCCGTCCGCCTCCGGCAGTCGCACGAGCGAGCACGGCCGAAGTCGCGCCTCGGGAAAACGCGCCGAAATTCCGCCCGCCTCGGCGAGCAGCGCCGCGCTCGGCAAATCGGCGGTCGACCCCGTCGGGCGTGCAAGTACGAGACGCATCGACATCTCCTACGGCACGTTTCGCGCGAACTTCAGCGTCGAGCGAGGAGCCACGCGAGCGGCCGCCGGTAGGTGCTGCGCATCCGGTCGGCCGGCACCTCGTGGCCCATGCCCGGCGCGATGTGCACGCGGTGCTGGACCTTCGCGTCTTTGAGCATGTCGGCCACGCGCAGCGTGTTGGGCGCGACCTCGTCGCTCTCGCCCGTCAGCAGATAGACACGCCGAATGTGCCGCCGATTTTCGGCGAGCACCGTCTTCGCGTCGCCCCACCAATACTGGTCGTTGGCCGCGAGGATGAGCCAGCGGCTCCACGTCTCGGGATCGCGCAGCCCAACCTGCATCGCGACGAACGCGCCCTCGCTGAAGCCGATGAGCACGTTGCCGTGGAGCTGGACGCGACGCTTGTATTTTGCACGTAATGCGTCGAGCGCCGCTTTCACGTCTTGGCCGCCGAGCGCCGCGTTGTTCGCCCAGCCGCGCGAGCCGTCGCCGCGGTCTTCGGGGCCCGACGGGCAGAGGACCCAGCCGAACTGGCGCGCGACGTGCGCCCACTTGCGACAATCTTCTTCGGGGTTGCCGCCGCGCCCGTGCAAGTAGACGAGGACGGGCTTCATCCCGCGGCCGCGCGGGCGGTAATAGAACGCGTCGGCGAATCCAGGCACCTCGAGGCGGTCCGGGTCGGCGACCTTGCGCGACTCTTTCGCCCACGCGACCGCCTCGCCGCCGAGCAGCACGAAGAGCGCGGCGAGCGCCAAAATCAGGCGTTTCCAGAGGCCAAAGCGCACGACCAGGCGACCATACATCTTCCATGCGGATTCGGCTAAGATTTGCGGATGCGCAAACCGTACCTTCTTTTGGCTTTCGTTCCGGCGGCGATCGTGTGGGCTTGCGGCGGGGGGGACGACAACCTGAACCTCGACGGCGGCCCGGACGCGACGAGCGACTCGGCTCCCAAAACCGACGCGTCGAGCAACGACTCGGCGACCAACGATTCGTCGACGAACGACGGCGCAGCGGATGCGGCCGCCGACGTGACGCTGACACTCGATTGCTTCAAGCCGGCCGACTGCGTCGACGGCGGCGATCCGGACGCGGCGTACCCGCCCGACTCGGGCGTCGTCTGCTGCGGAACCGTCACGGGCAACGGCAACGCCAACGCGTGCCAAATCGAGGGCGCGACGACGCTGTGCAAGGATCCTGCATCGTGCAAGACGAGCTTCACGGGCCTGGTCACCTGCTCGAGCGCGACCGTCCGTTTCTGCACGACCGACTCGGAATGCACCGAAGGCAGCGCCAGCCAATGCTGCACGGCGAACGGCGGCGACGCGGGCAAGTTCCACGTTTGCGCGAGCACCGCCATCGCCAACTTCAGCGGCGGCAAAATCACCTGCCCCTGAAATTGCGACTCGTTTACGCCACTCGAAAATCCGCGCTCGCGCTCGCGCAGAGTCGCGCGTTCGTCGCGCGGCTCACGGGGCACGAGCTCGTCGAGAAGCAAGTGATCACGACGGGCGATCGCATCCAGGATCGCCCGCTCTCCGAGGTCGGCGGCAAGGGCCTCTTCGTCAAAGAGATCGAAGAGGCCTTGCTCGACGGCTCGGCGGATTTCGCGGTGCACTCGATCAAAGACGTGCCGGCGGTCCTGCCGGCCAAGTTGCAGATTACATGCATTCCGGCGCGGGAGGACCCGCGGGATGTGCTCGTTTCGCCGAAGTACGGGACGCTCGACGCGCTGCCGAAGGGCGCGAAAGTCGGGACGAGCAGCTTGCGGCGCGCGGTCGCGCTTCGTGCGGTGCGGCCCGATTTGGTGATCGTGCCGCTCCGCGGGAACGTCGATACGCGGCTTCGCAAAGTCGACGCGGGCGAGGCCGACGCGATCGTGCTCGCCCGCGCCGGGCTCGTGCGCCTCGGGTTGCAAGAGCGCGCGACGTGCGTGCTCGAGCCGGATGTTTCGCTGCCCGCAGTCGGGCAGGGCGCGCTCGGCATCGAGACGCGCGCGTTCGACGTCGACGTGATGAACGCGCTCGCGCCGCTCCACGACGAGACAACTGCGGTGTGCGTCGCCGCCGAGCGCGGCGTGATGGCGGCGCTCGAAGGCGATTGCAAGACGCCGCTTGCGGCGCACGCGCGCAAAGACGACGGCGTGCTTTTCTTGGACGCGTTCATCGCCGAGCCGGACGGCTCGCGCCTGCGTCGCGCGAGCGACAAGACGATCTGGCCGAGCGACGAGCGCGACGCCGAGCGCTTCGGTCGCGAAGTCGGGATGCGCATCAAGTGAACCACGTCCACTTCGTCGGCGTCAGCGGAACGGGCATGGGCGCGCTCGCGACGCTTTTTCGCGCGCGCGGCGCACGCGTGACCGGCGCGGACGTCGCGTTCGATCCGCCGATTGGCCCGGCGCTCCGCGAGGCGGGCGTCGCGTGCTTGCAAGGGTACGACGCGGCGCACCTCGATCCGCCGCCCGATTTGTGCGTGATCGGAAACGCGATTCGTCGCGACAACGTCGAGGCGATCGCCGCCGAGCAGCGGGACCTGCCGCGTAGCTCGATGTCGGCCGCGCTCCGCGATCATTTTTTGCGCGGGCGACGCGCGGTCGTCGTGTGCGGGACGCACGGCAAGACGACGACGAGTAGCTTATCGGCTTGGTTGCTCGATCAGGCTGGGCTCGAGCCGGGATTTTTCATCGGGGGGATCCCGCAGAATTTCGGCGTCGGGGCGCAGCGGGGGCGCGCGGAAAAATCGCTCACGCGGGGAGCGGCGCCGTTCGTCGTCGAAGGCGACGAGTACGACGCGGTCTACTGGCACAAGCAGCCGAAGTTCTACGACTACGTCGGCGCCTCCGAAACCGACGTCGCGATCGTGACGAGCATCGAGCACGATCACATCGACATCTATCCGACCGAAGAATCGTACGACGCGGCGTTCATCGGTCTCTTCGAACGCGTCCCCGAGCGCGGCCTCGTCATCGTCGATGCGCAAACGCGCGCGCTCGAGCTCGCGCGCAAACACGCACGCGCACGCGTCGTCACGTACGGCCTCACGCCGGAAGCCGAGTGGAGCGCCACGATCGCACCCGATGGCGCATTCGACGTATTCGCCGGCGGGAGCGCGTGCGGACGTTTCGTGTCGCCGCTTCCCGGCGCGCACAACGTGCGAAACGCGCTCGCCGCGATCGCGATGGCGGCCGAAGGCTTCGGCGTAGCGCCGTCCGCCTCGCGTGCCGCGCTCGCGACGTTCCAAGGCGTGAAGCGCCGCCAAGAGCTCCTCGGCGCGCCCGGCGGCGTCAGCGTCTACGACGATTTCGCGCACCACCCGACCGCGGTCGACGAGACGCTTCGCGCGCTCCGAAAAAAACATCCGACGGGAAAGCTCATCGCGATCTTCGAGCCGCGCAGCGCGACCGCGTGCCGCAACATCCATCAAGCGGCGTACGTGCACGCGTTCGACGCGGCCGACCGCGTTCTCCTCGCGCCGCTCGGTCGCACCAACGTTCCCGAAGGCGAGCGCCTCGACCTCGCGCGCCTCGCCCGCGAAATCGGGGACCGCGCGCGCGCATGCCAAAACGCCGAAGAAATCGTGTCGGAATGCATGCAAAATGCAAGGACCGGCGACGTGATCGCCGTGCTGTCGAACGGCGCGTTCGGCGGCATTCACCAGCGCTTGCTGGCCGCGCTCAAGTAGCGTCGAGCATCTCGAGGAACGGGCCGGGCCCGACGAGCGACGTGCCGCCGTCGATCAAGAGGGTCGCGCCGGTCATCCACTGCGCCGCCGGCGACACGAGATACGTGACGGCTTCGCACACCTCGAAGATGGTGCCCCATCGCCCGAGTGGAACGCGCTTTCGCAAATCGGTTCCCGGCGGCGCGAGCCGCGCCATGCCCTCCGTGGCTTCGATGGGGCCAGGCGCGATGGCGTTGACGCGAACGCCGAAGCGCGACCACTCGAGCGCGAGATCGCGCGTGAGCTTCTCGATGCCGGCCTTCGCCGCGCCCGCGTGACATTGAAGTGGCGTCGGCACGTCGGCCTGCGTCGCGGTCACGTTGACGATGCATCCGTGTACGTTGCAAAGATGCGCGAAGGCGGCGCGCGACGCGTTGAACGTGCCACACAAATCGATGTCGATCACGCTGCGAAACCCGTTCGCGCTGAGGCCCGCGGCCGGCGCTAGAAAATTCCCGGCTGCCGAATTGACGAGCACGTCGATCCGCCCGAAGCGCTCGGCGCACTCGTTCACCGCGGCTTCGAGCTTCGCGAATTCGCGAACGTCGCCCGCGTGCGTGCTCGCCTCGCCGCCCCCGTCGCGAATCTCCTTCGCGATGGCGTCGAGCTTCTCCTGCCTCCGCCCGAGCAGCGCGACGCGCGCGCCTTGTTCAGCGAGCCGCTTTGCGATTCCCGCGCCGATGCCGCTGCCGCCTCCGGTGACGAACGCGACTTTGCCAGCGAGCAAGCCTCCAACGAAAATCGATTGCATCGGCGGGAGCATAGTCATGAGAACCGACGTTCGCGCAACGGACCGTTCCGATTACGCACCCGCGACGGCTAAAATCAGCCACTTGGCGATGGTCCGCGCGTTGCAGTCTCGAGCGTCATGTCCAAGCTCGCGTCGCTCGTCGTGCAAACCGTCCGCGCCGGCGCGGCCGGAATTTTCGCGACGGCGACCGACTTGGCGACGCTCGCTTTTCTCGTGAGCGGTCTCGGCGTGAGCCCACACGTCGCGAACGTTCCCGCGCTCCTCGCCGGGGGCGTCGCGAATTTCGCCGGCAATCGCTGGTTCGCGTTTCGCGCGCAGGGCGAGCCTCTCGGAAAACAAGTCGTCGGTTACACGCTCGTCGAGCTCGTGGCGCTCGCGCTCAACGGTTGGCTCTTCGAGCTCGCGCTCCGAATGTTTCCGCACGCGACGCACGCGTATTGGGCGCTCCGGCTCGCGACGAGCCACATCGTCTTTCTCTTTTGGAGCTACCCGCTCTGGTGCTTCGTTTTTCGTCAGCGCGGCGGCCGTCCGGCGCTTTCGTCTTCTCGAGCGACGTCCGCGAGCCCCGCGAGATCGCCCAGCCGCGTCGGGTGAAACGGCGGCCGCGGCGTGATCGGCATCGCAGCATTGCCGCCGCGCTCGGCGAGCAGCCGCGCACAAAGCGCGACGCACGACTTCCCCTGGCACCACCCCGTGCCGAAGCCCGTGTATCGCTTCAGCGACTCGATGTCGTCGTGCCCGCGCTCGATCGCGTCCTCGAGCTCGTGAAGCGTGACGTCCTCGCACCGGCAAACGAGGGTCTTCGTCATTTCGTTTCTTGGCCTCGATACTCGCAGCGTGCGTCGCACGTCTCGAACACCGTGACCTGATCGAGCGACGGAATCGCTTTCTTCATGCGATCCCAAATCCATTTCGCGAGCACTTCGCTCGTCGGATTCTCGAGCCCCGCCACTTCGTTCAAATAGTTGTGATCGAGCAAGCTCTCGAGCGGCTTCCACGCGTCGTAAAGCTCGCCGAAATCGATGAACCACCCCGTATCCGGATTCACCGGTCCCGCGATCGCGAGCTCGACCTTGAACGAGTGCCCATGCAGCCGCGCGCACTTGTGCCCCTCGGGCACGCGCGGGAGCCGATGCGCCGCCTCGAAACGAAACTCGTGAACCAGCCGAACGTGCTGCGCCACGACGAAGGAGCTTAGCGCTTCTTCTTCGACTTGCTCTTCGTGGTGCGCTTTTTCTTGGCCTTCCACGCGAAGAGCGACGCGCGACGCCCGGTGTTTTTCGCCTTGAGCTTGGCGCGATAGCGGGCGCTCCGCTTGCGGTTCGTCTTGCGGGGCTTCTTCGAAGTGACGATGTACATGGCCGTGCGGCAATTACTCGCTCGCCGCGCTCCCGGTCAAGTCGTCCCCGATTTCCCAGGGCCAAGTCAGCCAGAAATAATAATCCTCCGGATCGCAGCAATAGAGGTCCGGCCCACGCCAGGGCGCCCACCTCCGATAAGCCTCGACGATGCCTTCGCACGTCCACCAAATCGTGTTGCGCACGTCGAGCGTATCCGACTCGACGTGCCCATGGCCCAACCCCGGCTCCATCGCGACGGCCACGTTTCCGCTCTCGACGTGCCGATCGAACAACTCCTCGAACACCGCGCGTCCCGCGCGCGTCAGCATGACGAGCCACGTGCGCGAATCGGCCGCGCGCACCCGCTTGACCCATCCAAGCTTCACGAGCGACCGGACCATTTCGCAGACGACGGACCGAACGACATTGAGCCGCTTCCAAAGGTCGCTCTGCCGCATCCCCTTGCGCCCGAGCGCATTCATCAAGTCGAATCGCGCCGGCGTCATGCGCTCACCCCGCAAAAAATCGCGTGCAACGCGCTGCACCGAAAGGTGAGCCCCCTTGAGCTCGAACATCACCGCATCCATGCCGAGCGCAAGAGCAGCCCGCATGCCATCGACCACCGACTCCGTCAGGTACCGGAAATCCGCCAGATCGTTCGGATCCGAACGATCGGGTCGATTTCAGGGGGCTGGCCGGGCCAGGTTGGGGCCGGCATGGGCCGGCCGGGGGTGGGTTAGGCGCCGCCTTTGCGGAGCTCGGTGAGGACTAGTTTGGCGGTGGCCTTCAGCGTGTCGAAGACGCCGACGCCGGTGCGGGCGACCGCCTCGAATTCGGGGACGCCGGTCGGGTTGAGCAGCTGGCGCAGCTCGTCGACGGACGCGACGTTCGGCAGGTCCCGCTTGTTGTACTGCATGACGTACGGGAGCTTGTCGAGGTCGTAGCCTTGTTCCGCGAGGTTGGTGCGGAGGTTCTCGACCGATTCGATGTTCGCTTCCGTGCGCTCGATTTGCGAGTCGGCGACGAAGATGACGCCGTCGACGCCCTTCAAAATGAGCTTTCGCGACGCGTCGTAGAAGACCTGGCCCGGCACCGTGTAGAGGTGGAAGCGCGTCTTGAAGCCGCGGATTTCGCCGAGCGCGAGCGGCAGGAAGTCGAAGAAGAGCGTTCGCTCCGTTTCGGTCGCGAGGCTGATCATCTTGCCCTTCGCGTCCGGCGACGTGCGCTCGTAGATGTACTGCAGGTTGGTCGTTTTCCCGCAGAGACCGGGGCCGTAATAGACCAACTTGCAGTTGATCTCGCGGGCCATGTAGTTGATGAAACTCATGCGCCGCGCTCAGTCGTTGAACAGGTTGTCGATGTCTTCGTCGGTGATTTCCGCGAAGGGTGAATCGGCCCCTGGCTCGGCGACTTTCTTCAAGAGCGACTCGAAGATGTGATTGAGCTCCTCCGTCGCTTTCTTCACGCGGAGGCGCACGAGGCCGAGCGAGCTGCGCGAGTCGAAGATGACGACGAGGATGACGCGGTTGCCGACGAGCTGAATGTGGATGTTGGCTTTTTCGCCCTCGTGGAACTGCGTCGCGAACTCGTTCTCTTTGAGAAGCTTCGCCATGCCGCCGGTCGCGGCGATGTTGCCGGCCGTGAGGGATGCGAGCGACGTCGTGTCGACGTTGTCGATGTCGCCGGCTGCGGCGATGAGCTGACCATTTTTGTCGACGATGAAGACGACCTTGGCGTTCGCGTCACGAACCAGACGGTCTACGACCGCTTGGATCTGATTGAACTCCTCCTCGTACATCACCATCTGCGGGTTGACCATCGGACCGCCTTCGGAATTGCGTAGAGCTTTCGTTCTATCCGGTCCTGCAGAAGCCCGCAACGGCGTCGAAGAGGACGCGCAATCCCCACTTCAATCCGTCGACCGGAACGCGCTCGTCATGGCCGTGGTACATCGCGCTGAAGCTGATTTCGTGGGTGGGATCGAACTTGACCGGTGAAAAGCCGTAACATTTGCTGCCGAGGCGCGCGTAGGCCTTGGCGTCGGTGAAGCCGGGGATGACGAAAGGAATCGGCAACGCGAGCGGATCATGCGCGCGAAGGACGCTCGCGAGGTGCGAGAAGAGCGGCGTTCGCTCGGTCGTTTCGATCGGCGGGAGCGAGCGGAGCACGTCGAGCTTGGTTTCGGCACCGAGGACCTCGCGGAGCTCGGCGAGGAACGCCGACTCGGTTTGGCCGGGAAGCGTGCGGCCGTCGATGTCGAGCGTCGCTTGGCCCGGAATGACGTTCACTTTGCTGCCGCCGCGCACCACGGTGGGCGTCGCGGTGTTCGAGAGGAGCGCGCCGAACGTGCGGCGCTGCGATTCGTCGCGCACGAGGTAATCGAGGATGAGCGCCGCGACTTGCGGAGTCTTCAGACGCTTCATCGCGAGCTTTTGCGGCGCGGGGAGTTCGCTCGCCATCGACTCGATGAACTTGGAGACCGATTCGGTCGGGTGCTGCGGGAGACGCGTTTTTCCGAGGCGCGCGATGGCGCGTCCGAGCTTGAGGACGGCGTTGTCTTCTTTGGGCATCGAGCCGTGGCCCGGCTCGCCCTCGAACGTCGCGCGCACCCAGCACACGCCTTTTTCGGCGGTTTGAATCGGATAGAACGTGCGGCCGAAGATGTTTTGCGAGAACGCGCCGATTTCGCCGAGCGTGTATTCTGCACGGACTTTTTCCGGGTGCTCGCTCACGAGAAACAAGCTCCCCTTTGCGCACGCGGCCTCCTCGTCCGCGACGCCCGCGAAGATGACGTCGCGCTCGAGCTTTCCCGGGCCGTAGCTCTCCGCGAGGAGGCGCATCACGCAGGCGCTCATCGCGGCCATGTGCTTCATGTCGATCGTGCCGCGGCCCCAGAGGTAGCCGTCGTGGATTTCGCCGGCGAACGGGTCGTGGCGCCACTTGGATGCGTCGGCCTCGACCACGTCGAGGTGCGCGTTGAGCAAAATCGGCGGTTTTTGGCCGGTTCCGCGCAAGCGAACGACCACGCTCGTGCGATTTTTTTCCGGCTCGAGCAAGACCGGGTCGAGGCGCGCGTCGCGGAAAAAATCGGCGAGCCGCTCCGCCGCGGGGCGCTCGTTGCAACCGCCGTCGTCGCCGCGGTTCACCGTGGGAATGCGAATCAGCTCTTGCAGCAGCGCGATGCAGCGATCGCCCTCGGCGGACCAGTCGACCGAATCCATTCCCTTTCCATAAGGTAATCTCACCCGCGGTGGAACCGGAGCTTCCGTGCCCTTGGTGCGACGCGCCGCTCGAGGGCGAGAAGTGTGCGGCGTGCGGGAATGCGCCGATCGTCTGCGACAAGTTTCGCGTCACCAAGGTGCTCGGGCGCGGCGGGATGGGCGTGGTCTATGCCGCCGAGCGCGTCGGCCCGCACAAGAAGCACGACCACACGCCGAGCACCGTCGCGGTGAAAATCATCAAACCGCCGACCGACGACGACTGGACTGCGTGGGAGCTCTTCGAGCGGTCGAGCAAAGTGCTCCAGGGCCTCCACCATCCGCGCCTCCCCAAGGTCCACGCGTTCGAGCGGACCGATCGCGGGCGTCTTCTCCTCGTGCGCGAAGCGTTCGACGGCGGCACGCTTCAAGAGCGCATCACCGACGACGATCGCGTCGAGCCGCGGCGGCTGCGGGCCATGCTCGACGAAATGCTCGATCTCCTCGAGTACCTCCAAGGGCTCGTGCCTCCGGTGATTCATCGCGACATCAAGCCGTCGAACGTGATGTTCCGCACGAAGGGCGACTGGGATCCCGTGCTCGTCGACTTCGACACGATCGTGTCGCGCCGGAGTGGGCTCACGATCGTCGGCACGCCGGGTTATGCCGCGCCGGAGCAGTTCGCGGGCGAGGCGACTTCGGCGTCCGACGTGTACGGCCTCGGCGCGACGATGCTCTTCGTGGCGACGCACACCGACGCCGACGAGCTTCCGCGCGAGCACGGGCGGTTCGTGCTGAAAGGGCTCCTGCCTTCGCTCGACGAAAAGCTCGTGACGGTGCTCGAGAAGATGGTCGAGCCCGACGTCGCCAAGCGCTACGCGAGCGCGCACGACGTGAAGCGCGATCTCGCGCGGCCGGCGCCGACGAAAGCCGCGCCGACGAAACCCGCGCCGGCCGCGCCTGCGTCGCACGATCCTCACGCCGAGCAGCTCCGCAAGCATCGATGGTGGCCGTGGCTGCTCGTCGCGCCTGCGGGCTTCGGGCTTTGGGCGCTCGGCAGGCATCGGCCGCGGTCGAGCGATCCTTCGGCCCTCGTCGTTCCGGCGGTCGCTTCGCCTGCCGCGGCCACCACCGTCGACAACGCGGGCCAAGAGCGCGCGTGCGAAAACGGCGATCGCGACGCGTGCTTCGACGTTGCGTGGCGCTTCGACGAGGGCAACGACGGCGTCGCGAAAGACTACGCGGTCGCCGCAAAATATTACGAGCGCGGCTGCAACCTCGGAAATCCCGACGCGTGCAACAACCTCGGCGTCGACTACGAAAACGGCTACGGCGTCACGCGGAGCTTGCCGCGCGCGCGATCTTTGTATGGCCAGGGCTGCGACGGAAAGAACGCGCGCGGCTGTCGAAACCTCGCGCTCCTCTATCAGCACGGCGGCGACGGGGGCATTCCGCACGATCTCGGAAAGGCGCTCGCCCTCTTCACGCGCGGCTGCGATCTCGAGGACGGCACGTCGTGCAACAACCTCGGCTGGATGTACGAAGACGGCCAAGGCACGCCGAAAGACCTGAAAAAAGCCGCAAACCTGTACGGGCTCGCGTGCGACCACGGCTTTCTCTACGGCTGCCGGAACAGCGGCATCGCCTACGAGACTGCCGACGGCGTCGAGCGCGACGACCGGCGCGCGGTCGCGCTCTTCAAGCGCGCATGCGGCGACGACGAGAAGAGCGGATGCCTCGAGCTCGGTCGCATGACGCGCGACGGCCGCGGCACCGAGGCCGACGCGAAGCGCGCCAAGCAATATTTCAAAACCGCCTGCGACGACGGTCAGCGCGAGGCGTGCGACGAGCTCAAGAAAGCTCGGAAGTAAGTCACTCTTCCGGCAGCCGGCGCGCCGACTTGATCACGATCGAGTCGATGGGCACGTCTTTCGAGAACGGCGCGCGCGCGGTCGTCGGCGTGTGGACGATCGTCTCGACGGTGTCCATGCCCGACGTGACGCGACCGAAGACGCAGTAGCCCCAGCCTGCCGGCGTTTTCTCCGTGTGGTCGAGCGACGTGTTCTCCGAGACGTTGATGAAGAACTGCGCCGTCGCCGAGTGCGGATCGCTCGTGCGCGCCATCGCGACCGAGCCCCGGACGTTCTTCGCGTCTTGGCGCGCTTCGTTTTCGACCGGCGGGCGCGTGGGCTTGCGCTCGAGCTTTTCGTCGTAGCCGCCGCCCTGCACCATGAAGCCGGGGATCACGCGGTGGAAGACCGTGCCGTCGTAGTGACCGGCGTCGACGTACGCGAGAAAGTTCTCGACCGACTTCGGTGCGCCGGCGGCGTCGAGCTCGATCGTGATGGCGCCTTTGTTCGTCTCGAGGAGGACACGCATTGCGCGCATCATACTCAATCGCACGACTGCGGGGCCGACTTGCGAATCGCGTGCACGTCGACGTCCGCCGGGATGCCGCCGGGAAAGCGCGCGTATTGGTAGAGGCGTCCGAGGTCGGATTGGACCGTCACGAATCGGCCGGGATCCGCTGCGATCGGCGCGATCGCGAGCGACGAAGCGAGCGCCCACGTGGGCCCGCTCGCGACGAAGAGGTAACCGTGCGAGAGCGCCGACACCGTTCCCGCGACCGCCCAGAACGTCAGCAGGCCGACGACGATCCCGTTCGCGTAGAGGTCGACGTCCGCGCGCGCGATGCGGGCTGCGCTCTCGTGAAGAACGACATCGCCGCCGACGAGCAGCACGAGCTCGTCGGGAGACGCCGCGAGGAGCTCGCCGTCGAGCTTCGAGCCGTCGGTCGTCGTCAGCGTGATCGGCGACCCGCCGACCGGAACGCACCTCACGCTCACGCGCGTGGGCGCGGAGAAGTCGTGCGTCGGGGCTCGCGTGCGATCGATCGGCCCGCCTTCGCACGCGACGACGAGACACGAAGCGAGGAGCGCGCGCCTCACCATCGCGGCACGCGGCTTTGCCAAAAAATGCGATCCATCGTCGGCTCGATCGCTTTGAATTTGGGTGCGAGCTCGCGCAGCGCGACGTCGGGGCGAAGCACCATCCGCGCGGCGGCGAGGGGATCTTCTTCGCGCAGCCACTCCTCGCGCATCCACTCGTAGTAGTAGCCGCGCGACTCGAGGAAGAGCTCTTGGTCGCCTTCGGGCAGCTCGAACTCGAGCGTGTACGCGTCGTGCGGGTAGGTGACCAAGTGGCGCTTGGGATCGAGCAGCGCGATGCGCGCGTCGTCGTCGCGCTTTCCGTCTTTCGTCACCGTGCGCGGATCGAGCGCGACGGGCTCGACGCGCGCGCCCACGTCGACGAGCGCGATTTGGTCGATCTTCCAGTTGCCGCGCGCCATCGTGAGCCGCACTTCGACGTCGCCCGTGCCGCGCGCGACCTCGTCGGGAAAGACGACGAGCTCCGCCTCGCGCGCGATGGGGCCGACTTCGCCGACTTTGCCGGCGTCCACGTAGCGGCCGCTCGCGTCGCGCACGCTGACGTCGATGTCGCCGAGCAGACGGCCGAGACCCGCGAAGCCCGACTTGCCCTCGGCCTCGAGCGCCGCGAGCCAGTCGCCGGCGCGCCGCCCGGCGTACGCGAGCGCTTGATAGAAGAGGAACGTGTTGAGCAAACTGTTGCGGTCGACCACCAAGAGGCCCAGTCGCTTGGCGCCCGCGGGCCGCGGAAAAATCACGTCGACGTGCTCGCGGTCGGCGAGGTTGGTCGCGCTCGCGGGGGATTTGTATTCGTCACCGTCGCTCGCGCGGAGCTTGTCGGCCACGTCGCCCGCGTCGGCGCGCGCGGACTTCGGCGCCGTGAAGCGGGTCGCCTCGAAATACTCGGTACCGGCGCGGAGGACCCGGCCGCCCGGAGGTCGCCGCGCCGCGAGCACGCGCACCGAGTCGACGACGTGCGTTTCGAGCGCGTCGTTCGTCATGACGACGTCGAAGTCGCGGCTCTTCGGCGCGGCCGTCCACATCGCGTCGACGTCGGTCGTCTCGAGCGCGCGCGCGACGGCATCCGAAAACCCTTCCGCTTGAAGCGCGAGGCCGTGCCCGTCGTCGGCGAAAAAAGTCGGGCACGAGCCGAAGCACGCTTTGGTGTTCGTCGCGCACATCACCGTCACGCCGATGGAGACGCCGGTCCCGATCGCGAGGGCGATGATCGACCCGGTCCCGACTTGGAAAGCGTACGGCTTGTTCGTTTCGACGAGCACGACGTCGTCGAGCCGAACGACCTTCGCCTCGAGCGGCCCGATGCGCTCGCGGTTGACGTCGTACTCGAGGCCGTAGCCGCGGACGGTCTTGGCGACGTCGTCGACCGTCCAGGCCTCGAGCACGATGACGTGGCCGTCCTTCATGTGGCACTTGAGGAAGGGGTCGTCTTTGTGATCGCCGATCGACCCGAAATCCGGTCGTTTCACGAACGTCGCGCGGTACTCGGTATGGCAGTCGAGCGTGAAGAGCCCGAGCGCGACGACCATCGACCCCCAGCGGCGCATCCGCGAAAGATAAACCCCCGACCTCGCGGAGGGTAGCCCGCGCCACCTCCTTCCGTATACAACGCCGCCCGCGATGCCCGACCTCCCCCCGCCTAGCTCTGGCTTCTCCGACCCGCAGCTCGCCGCGCTCCTCGAGCAGAACAAAGCTCGCAACCGGCGCGTGGTTTTGATCTTCGTCGCCGTCGCGCTCGTCCTCGGCGTCGGGATCGGCGGGTCGGCGTTCTATTCGTCGGTGCAGGCGAAGAAAAAACGGAACGTCGCCTACAGCAAAGTCGTCAAATGCCTGTTCGGCAAACCGCTCGACGCGGGCGAGGCGCCGATGACGCGCGTCCGTTCGGCGTGGCGCGCGAGCATCTTGGCCGAGAAAAACGATCCGTCGCTCGACGTGAACGCGCAAGAAGCGGCGAAGGCCAAGGCATGGCCGAATCGGTGCGTGCCGCAGCTCATGGCGTTCACCGACACGCTCAAAGACATCGGCGAGATGAAAGAGGGCGACAAAGACCTCGGCTTTTACTCGCGCGATCTCTCGAAGCAGACCGCGGGCGACAACTGGAAGAACGTCGACACGTACCAAGCCGCGCTCCAATCGTGGGTCGACATGGCGCAGAAGGGAAACTTCGAGTTCGTCGACGTGCCGGACGTGCAGGCCCCCGAGCTTCTCGATGCGCAGTCCATCGACGTGCTCTTTCCGAAATCGAGCGCGCTCGTCGACACGAAAATCGATCCGCATCCGCGCACGATCGCGAGCGCGCAGGCCGCGCGGTTTTTCGTGCCGGCGGGCAAAGGCAAGCCGTCGCGTCTCTGCTCGACGGCCGACGGAAAAGAAATCGCGTGCCTCGGGCTCGGGTGGTTGCCGCCCGAGGCTGCCGGGATCCCCTGGGTCCTCCCGGCGGATGACGGCGCGCCGACCCTCCTCGCGTTCGGTCGCGAAGGCGGCGTCGCGGACGGCAGCTCGGTCTCGACGGGCGTCTTTCGCTCGAGCGACGGCGTCGGGCTCGTCGGCGCGGACGCGTATTACGTCGTCGGCGGTTTCGCGCAGACGGACGGCACGAGCGCCGTCTTGATGAAGGCGCTCGACGATCCGCGCGGAGACAAGTTCGTGCTCGGTCGCGCGTCGCCCGGCGCGGCGAAGGTCGACATCGAAAAAGTCGCGCTCACCGACTGGAACGAGCGGCCCTCCGCGGTCGCGATGGTCGGCCCGTGGGTGCTCTGGGTGAACTCGAAGCAAGAGCTCATCGGTCGCGCGGCGTTCGCGAAAGACGCGACGCCGACGACGATCGCGACGTTGCCCGGTCCGCTCCCCGCGGGTTGGAACAACGGCGGCCGCCCTGCGATCGTCGGCTGCGAAACCAAGAGCGGCTGGATGATCGGCGTTCGCGTTCGCGCCGACTCGCTCGACCGCATGCTCATCGTGCCTGCGACCGAAGCCGCGTTCGGCAAGACGCAAGTCACCGACGACGGGAGCCTCGCGTGCAGCGAGGACGCGGCGATCGTGCTCGGCGACGACGCGCTCACGACGTGCAACGACGCCGGCTGCAAGGCGACCAAAATCGAGGGCACCGATCGCCACGAGGTCCGCGCGCCGGTCGACGGCTCGCTCGTCCGCGTCTCGTCGCCGTCGGGGCTCCTTCGCGTCGAGTGGGAGAAAGACGGGAAGTCGATCGCGACGAAAATCTACGACGCGCAAGTCAAAGGTGGCGTTCTTCTCAGCGAGTCGAAGCTCGAGGACGCGACGCTCGTTCCGCGCCGCGGATACGCGCTGCTCTTCGTCGAGATGGGCGGCACGCAACACGTCGCGCGCGTCGACTCGCAAGGCGGCATCACCTCCGTGAGCTTCAAACCATGACTGAACCGGTTCGTTACGTCCTCGCGCGCGCGGCGGAGAACGGCTTCTTCGAGGCGGTGGTGCCGGCTTCGACGGCTTTCGATCCGCTCCTCCGCGGCTCGATTCGTCGGCGCGCGCGGCGAATTTTCACGAAGGCCTCGGCTGCGACGAGCGTGACGGACGAGGCGCACGTCCTCCGGCTCGCGTTCTTGTATGCGTCGCGCGTCGCGGCGCCTCCGCCGGACGACGTCGAAAATACGAAGCTCGCTTTCGAGCAAGCCAAGCAGCTCGTGCCCAAGCGCGGACGCGCGTTTTGGCCCGCGACCTTCACGACGATCGGCGTCTTGCTCGTCGCGTCGCTCGCGGGCGCGGCGGTGCTCTGGTGGCCGAGCCCGCGCGATCGCTTCGCGCACACCGCGCTCGGCGAAGCGATGGGCGACGGCCTCACCGATTGGACCGTCGGCATCGGCCGGCGCGACGTCGTGCGACAAGACAAAGGTCGCGAAGAAATTTTGTCGAACCGCGTGAAGCGCCAGATCGGCGACGGCGCGTTCGGCCTCTTCGGCACGGCGCTCGAGCAGTCGAAAGAAGTCGCGGGCGCGCTCTCGCCCGAGGACGCCGAGCGCGCGACGAAAGCGCTCGCTTCGACGCTCCATTCGCTCGACGGCGAGCTCGCGGCGAAGAAGCTCCCCGCGTTCATCGACGAGTACACCGATTCGTCGTCGTTCTATGGGGCGTCGACCAACGTTTGGCTCATCGGCTATTACGTCGACCAGCGCGAGACGATCACGATCGGAAACAAAAGCGTCCCCGTTTTGCGCGGCACGCGGCTCGACAACTTGAACCTCGAAATCGGAGGCAAGGCGTACGAGAGCAAGGCGCTCGATGGCTGGGTGGTCTCGACCGACGACGTCGCCGACTGGGTGATTCGCAACGTCGTCCCGGCGCTCGGAAAAGATCGGTCGTTCGCGTTCGGCGCGGACCGCGCGAAAGAAGAGGGAAGCGAAGGGCGGCTCGCGGCGAAGGCGGGCGAAAAAATTCGCGCCGATCTGCTCGGGCGCGCCAAGCTCGAGGCCACCGACGCGACCGAGCTCGGCGATTTGCTCGTGCAGCGTCACACGGCGTTCATTCGGCTCTCGGCGCTCGGCGACGAGCTCTTCGAGCCGCGCGGTCTCGAGGCGCGACCCAAGCTCGTCAAGGCGCTCAAGATCCGCAAGAACGAGATCGACGCGAACGAGATCTTGCGCATCGAAGATCGACTCGGGCGCTTCGACAAATCGTTCGCGACGATCGTCGAGGCTCAAGCCGCGCTCGACGCGCTGCGCGTCTCGGTGCTGACCACGTGCGACGAGGGCTGCGAGATCAAGGCCGACGACGAGATGGCCAAAGCCATCGGCGGCTCGGGTTACCAAGGACGCAATGCTGCGGCGGTCGCATCGAAGCTCATCACGATCGCGCGCGGGGACCTGCCGTGGCTCGCGTTCGCCGAAGCGGAGATGGGCACCGGCGGCTACGCGACGGTGTGGGCGATCGAGCGCGAGCTCGGTCTCTCGCCGGAGTGGATGACGCCGTACGGCGTGAACGACGAAGCCGAGCACGGTCAGCTCGGCGTCGCCGCGCTCGACAAACCGGAAGACGCGATCCGCAAAGCCGCCGAATCGGCCTACGCGAAGCTCTTCGGCGCGCCGATGCCGGCGGTCCAGCGGACGCCCGGCCCGAAGTAGTTTACCCTCCGTCGCCATGTTCGACGCCGCAAAGAAGCTCTACGAGACCACGCTGGAGGAGATTCGTTCGGCCGGGCTCTTCAAAGAGGAGCGCATCATCACGACGCCTCAAGGCGCCGACATCAAATCGCGCGTGCGCGAGGGCGCTCCCGAAAAGGAGGTCCTCAACTTCTGCGCGAACAATTATCTCGGTCTCTCGTCGCACCCCGAGGTGATCGCGGCGGCCAAGCGCGAGATTGACGAGCGCGGGTTCGGCCTCTCGAGCGTGCGTTTCATTTGCGGCACGCAAGACATCCACAAAGAGCTCGAGCACACGATCTCGAAGTTCTTCGGGACCGAAGACACGATCCTCTACACGTCGTGCTTCGACGCGAACGGCGGGCTCTTCGAGACGCTCCTCGGCGAGGAGGACGCGATCATCTCCGACGCGCTGAACCACGCGTCGATCATCGACGGCGTGCGTCTCTGCAAAGCCGAGCGTCACCGCTACGCGAACGGGAGCATGGAGGAGCTCGAAGAAATTCTGAAAAAGACGCAAGGCAAACGCCTGCGCATGATCGCGACCGACGGCGTCTTCTCGATGGACGGCTACCTCGCGAAGCTCGATCGGATCTGCGATTTGGCCGAAAAATACGGCGCGATGGTGATGGTCGACGACTCGCACGCGACCGGGTTCATCGGCAAGACGGGGCGCGGAACGCCCGAGCACTTCGGCGTGATGAATCGCATCGACGTGATGACCGGCACGCTCGGCAAGGCGCTCGGCGGCGGCTCGGGCGGTTACACGACGGGTCGCAAAGAAGCCGTCGCGCTTCTTCGCCAGCGGTCGCGTCCGTATTTGTTTTCCAACACGGTGGCGCCCGCGATCGTCGGCGCATCGCTCAAAGTGTTCGAGCTCCTCGGCAAGACGACCGAGCTTCGCGATCGTTCGGTCGCCAACACCAAGCGCTTCCGCGAGGGTCTCACCAAAGCCGGCGTGCCGATCAAAGAAGGCATCCACCCGATCGTGCCGGTCATGCTCGGCGACGCGAAGCTCGCGCAAGACTTCGCCTCGGCGATGCTCGAAGAAGGCATCTTCGTGATCGGATTTTTCTATCCGGTCGTCCCGAAGGGCGAAGCGCGCATTCGCGTGCAGATTTCGGCGGCGCACACGTTCGACCAAATCGACCGCGCCGTCGCGGCGTTCGCCAAAGTCGGCAAGAAGCTCGGCGTCGTGCGCGGAGCGAGCGCGTGAGGCTCGGATACGGCGCGGTTTCGCTCCTCGACTGCGCGGGCAACGGTTTTCTGGGCTTCGCCGTGCTCTGCGGCGCGGCGTTCGTCTTTTATCGCTCGAAGCGTGCCTCGCTCTTCCTCGCGCTCGGCGGCGTCGTCTTCATGCTGGCCAACGCGTTCGAGTGGGTCGCCGAGCAATCGAACATGGGGCACATCTTCGGGGATGCCGCGCGCTTCGTCTTTCCGGCGATTTTTCTCGCGAGCCACGTGGCGCTCTTCGGCGCGCTCGCGCTCGCGCTGCACGCGATCGCGCGTCAGGTGCGGGCATGATGGACACGCTGCTTTTCCTCGTCGAGCTCGCGGTCCCGGTTGCATTCGTCGTCCTCGCGGTGCTCTTCGCGAAGCGCGTCGGGGGCGCGGGGCCGTGGCTGCTCGCGCTCGTCGGCGTCGTCGACGCGCTCCTCTTCCTCGCATTCCGCGCCGCGCGGTGGATGGCCATGGGCCCGCGCGGCTACGGAGCGCCCATCGAAAGAATTTTCAACACGCTCCGTTTCTTCGACGCGCTCGCGATGTTCGGCTGCGGCTTCGTGGCGCTGCTCGCGTGCTTTTTGTTGATGCCGAAGACCCCGCGATGATCTTCGTGTTCGCGCACGGCGCGGGCGCACCGTCGACGAGCCCGTGGATGAAGACTTACCGGCGCGCGCTCGAGAAGCGCGGCCTCCGCGTCGTCACGTTCGATTTTCCGAAGACGCGCTCGAGCATGACGCCGCTCGAGGACGCGTTCCGCGCGGTCGTCGACCAAACGCACGCGCGCTTTCCGAAGGAGCGCATCGCGATCGGCGGGAAATCCATGGGCGGGCGCGTCGCCTCGCTGATAGCTGCAAAATACACGCTTCCGATTTCGAGCCTCGTCTTCTTCGGCTATCCGCTGCACCCGCCGGGCAAACCGGACAGGCGTCGCGACGCGCATCTGCCCGACGTGAAGCAGCCGATGCTCTTCGTGCAGGGCGCGCGGGATCCGTTCGGCAACGAACGCGAGATGCGTGCGCTCACGAAAAAGCTCGGCGCCGAGCTCCTCGTCGTCGCCGGCGGCAATCACTCGCTCGAGGTTCCGAAGAGCAGCGCGGAAAAGCAGAGCGACGTCGACGCGCGCGTCTGGGACGCTGCGGCCGCGTTCGTGCTTCAGTTGAAATAGAATTGCACGCCGGCGCCGGCGCCGAACCAGTGCGCGCCGTCGTTCACGCGCGGCGCGTAGGCTTGGAATTTGAAATCGAGCCAGTGCGTGCACGAGACGCCGAGGCCGAAACCGACCATGAGATCGAACGGGTCGCGGTCGCCGTAGATGTCTTGCGAGTACCAGCGGAAGCCGAGCTCGGGTCCGAGCCACACGCGGTTGTGGACTTGGAACCAAAACGCGGCCGGCGCGTAGAACGTGAAGAGCGCGCCGCGCGGCTGACCGAAGAAGGTGAAGCCCGTGTAGCCGCCGAAGTCGAAGCGCACGTGGTGACCGAGGTGGAGCGCCATCGGCACGCCGACGACTTGCGTGAACGCGGTGCCGGTGGCGAACGGCGCGATGCCGCGGGCCTCGACGCCGAGCTCGAAGACGCGACGCAGATTGAGGATGCGCACGCGAACGCGAAGCTCGGGGTTCGAGACGTCCTCGTTGCCGTAGATGCCCGCGTCGGCGCCGTAGAACGCGAGCTGATCGAACGGGCGCGCGTACGCGTCGGCGTTGGAGATGACGCCTTCGTTGATGCGGAGGTTGTCGTCGAAGCCGCGGAAACCGACGCGCAGGCCGATGTCGACGCGGTTCGCGATGCCGAGGACGCCCTCGACGTTGAAGCCGGAGCCGACGAAGCTGCAGTTGCCGCAGCCGGTGACGCTCTGCTCGGTCCACGCGATCGAGCCATCGAGATCGATGGTGCCGGCGACGGGGCCGGGTAACGTGAGGAGCCGGTCGACGTAGCGCGGGGTGGCGCCGGCGTCGTGCGCGATGAAAAGCGAAACTGCGACCACTGCACCAGCGACGGCTTTGCGTGCGATCATGGCTCTACGGTAACGCAAGATGAGTTCGAGCGGAGCGTGGCAAAAACGGACCCGCAGCGCGGAGGAGATCGCCGGTGCGTCGCGCGACGCGATGACCCGCGCGATGCGCGCCGATGCCGAGCTCGCGATCGCGTTCGCGCGCGAGGACGCGGTGCTGCTCGGCGCCTTTCAGCGCGCGTGCGATGGGCCGCCGGGCGCGATCGTTCGGGGCACGCCGGGCGGCGCGGTGCGCATCGGGCCGGGCACGCTCCACGTGATGCTCGCGCTCACGCGGCTCGATTGCGACGAGACGAAGATTTTGAATCGTCACGTGCGGCCGCTCCTTCGCGCGATCGGCGGGCGCTACTTCGGACGGGACTGGGTCGACCTCGGCGGGCACCCGGTCGCGCACGTCGGCTTCGCGCATTCGCGCGCAACCGGGCGCACCGTGGTCGAAGCCTTTGTCTCGATGCGAACGCCGCTCGACGGTGCGCGCGCGACCTATCTCGGAAAATCACCGACGACGCTCGACCCGGCCGACGACGAAAAGCTCGTCGCCAAAATCATCGCCGCCTACGGCGTGCCGCTGTTCGAACCGGCGCCGGTGGCGCCTTCGCCCGCGGACGAGACGCCCTGGGTTGCCTCGATCGACGAAGCCATCGGCCCGATTCGCGCGGGCCGCGACGCATCCGGCTGTATGCGCGTCGGTGGGGAATTCATGGCCTCGTTCGACGCGATCGCCGATCTCGAAGACCGTCTCTCGCGCGCCGAAGACGTTCGCCCCGCCGTCGACGCGGCCTTCACGGCGCCGCACACCGCGCTTTTCGGCGTGCGCTCGCTCGAGTCGTTCGCGCGCGCCATCGAAGCGGCTTTGTGAGTAAACTCGGCGCGTGCGCCGAAAACCTGTCGTCCTCATCACGGGCGCGAACGGCGAGATGGGCCACGGCCTCATCCACGCGCTCGCCAAAGATCACGCTCACGCTTACGACGTGCTCGCGCTCGACATCAAAGAAATCGCCGAGCCGCTGCGACCGCTCTGCAAAGCGACCATCAGCGGCGACATCCTCGATCGACATTTGCTCGAGCGTCTCGTCAGCGAATACGAGATCCACGCGATCTTCCACCTCGCCGCGCTGCTCTCGACGCGCAGCGAGTTCACGCCCGAGACCGCGCACGAGGTCAACGTCACCGGCACGCTCAATCTCCTGAAGCTCGCCGTCGAGCAGGCGCGCTGGCACGGAAAACCCGTCAAATTCCTCTTCCCGAGCTCGATCGCGGTCTACGGAATTCCGTCGCTCGCCGAAAAGCGCGCCGCCGGTCGCGTGAGCGAGTCGCAGCACCTCATGCCGACGACGATGTACGGCTGCAACAAACTTTATTGCGAGCATCTCGGTCGTTATTTCGCGCACCACTATCGGCAGCTCGCCGAAGATTTCGTGCCGGGTCGCGCGGGCGTCGATTTTCGGAGCATCCGTTTTCCCGGTCTCATCAGCGCGTTCACGCTGCCGAGCGGCGGCACGAGCGACTACTTGCCGGAGATGCTCCACGCCGCGGCGCAAGCCGTCGCGTACGACTGCTTCGTGCGCGAGGACACGCGCATCCCGTTCATGGCGATGCCCGACGCGATCGACGCGCTCCTCCAGCTCATGGACGCCGCCGCCGAAAAGCTGACGACTCACGTCTACAACATCGCCGCGTTCGCCCCGAGCGCGCGCGAGTTCGCCGAGCTCGTTCGCGGCGCGTTCCCGTCGAGCGTGGTGAAGTTCGCTCCCGACATGCGGCGCCAAGCCATCGTCGACTCGTGGCCCGAAGACTGCGCGGACGAAGCGGCGCAACGCGACTGGGGTTTCCGCGCGAAGTACGACCTGAAACGCGCGTTCAGCGAGTACCTGCTGCCCAACGTGAAGAAGCGCTACGCCTAGACCGCGAAATCGTACAAATCGTTCGGCTCCGAACGATCGTGTCGATTTCTCGGGCTTAGAGCCGGCCTTGGAGAACGAACGACAGGGTGTCGATTTCTTTGGTGACGCCCTGCGGACCGCTCGGGCGCACCGTGTCCCACGCGTGGTCGTACTCGAAGTCGAGTTGGATGCTCGGGTGCATGTCGAGCCACTCAGCCGGCTGGAAGGGCCGAATCGCGACGACCGCGCCGAGCGTGTGGCGTCCGTCGTTCGCGAGGTTCACGTCGGGCGAGTAGTAGTCGTACCGCGCGCCGATCAAGAGATGCCGTCCGAGCTCCTGGTCGACGCGCACGAGCGCGCCGAGCTCGTCGCGGTTCGTCACGTCTTGCGTGAGGTCCGCCGGAATCGTCGGAAGGTTCCCCGCGTCGAAGACGCCGCGGTCCATGTTGGTGCCGTACACGAGCTCGCCGAACGCGCGGAACGTGCCGACCCTGCGGAGCGCTTTTTCGTACGACACGTCGCCGTCGATCGCGAACCGGTCGTACTGCTTGAATCGAAGGTTCGCTCCGTCGACGAGCTGCCCCTCGCCCGCGTAACCGCTCACGCCGAAGCGGAGACCGTCGAAGCGGAAGCGGACGGTGGCGGTGCCGTCCTTCGGACGATTCAGATCCAAGTTGCCGCCGCGATCGAGCTCGCCGAACGTGCGGCCGTTGAGGAGCGCGAGCTCGGCTTCGAGGTGGCGTGTCGCGTAGATCGACGCGTGCAAGCCGAGATCGAAATCGCCCGGGAACATGTTCTGTTGAAAATAACTTCGTTCGATGAACGGGCGGTCGCCGTGGGCCTCGCGCCACTCGGCGCCGAACGGCACCTCGAACGAGCCCGCGCCGACTTCGAACGACGTGCGCGTCGAAACCGGCACGCGCGCGATCGCCTCGATTTCCCGGGCGATCGTGCCGCTCCCGGGAATCGTCGGGTCGCGCGGGACAGGCTCGATCTCCATGACGAAGCGCGCGTATTCGGTCGGGACGAAGTCGAGCTTGAGACGCGCGCGACGGAGCCGGAAAAAATCCGGGTTGGTCGTGTTGCCGCTCGGCGTCGCCGTCACGTCGTTCGATCCGATGCCCGGCGGCAAGAGCCCGCTCTGCGCGTTCGGCGACGCGGCGGCGTTGAAAAAATTCCAAACGAGCTGCGGCTGCAAGAGCAGCGAGGGCTTGAGCCACTCCACCCACTTCGTCGGCTCGCGCGATTCGTGGCGCTCGTGCTCGAGCTCGTCGATGCGGCGCTCGAGCTCGCGCATGCGCGCCATGTGCTCCATGTGCTCGCGGCCCATCGGGTGAACGTCGGGGCGCGGCTCGGGCAGCGGCGAAACGACGTCCGTGCCCGACGTCGAGAGCGGCTCGTTCCACGGCGGCGGCGGAGGCGGCACGAGCTTCTGCGGCCTGCCCTGCGCGTCGAACGGCGAAGGCGGCAACATGCCGCGCGACTCGTCGGTCTGCGGCTGCTGCGCCCAAGCGACGCCGGAGACGAGGAGCGCTGCGACGAGAAACTGCAGTCTTGTTTTTCGCATCACCGAGATTGCGGATCGCGCGCGGCCGCGCGCTCCCAAATGCGCGCCTCGCGGAAGATGCGAACGAGGTCGGCGTCGAGGTGTTGGTCTTTCACGCTGAAGTCCAAAATATCCAGCGCGCGGTCGAGCGGAATGGCTTTTTTGTACGGGCGGTCGCTCGCGGTGAGCGCGTCGTAGATGTCCGAGATGCTCATCATCTTCGATTGCACCGGGATTTCTTCGGCGCGGAGGCGATTCGGGTAGCCGGTGCCGTTCAAGCGTTCGTGGTGCGCGCCGGCGATGATGGGCACGCGCCGCAGCGCTTTTCCCCACGGAATTTGCGACAAGAAACGAAACGTGTGCGAGACGTGGCCGCGGATTTCATCGAACTCTTGCGTCGTCAGCGACCCGCGCCGCACGCTGAGCGCTTCGACTTCTTCGTCGGTCAAGAGCCGCTGCACGTCGCCGCGCAAATCGACGAACGTCTCTTTGGCGATCTCGGCGATGCGCTCGAAGTCGCCTTGCGCGAGCACGCTCGGCTCGTTGGCGCTCAAGATCGTCGCAAACGATTTCTCGAGCTCGCCTTTGCGCGAGACGAGCTCGGTGTCGAGGCGCGCGAGCTCCTCGATGCCCGCGTGGCGCTCGAGCGCGACGACTTTTCGCGCGAGCACGTCGGCCTCGCAGCACTTGGCGACGTAGTCGAAGCGATTGCGAATCGCGCCGAGCGCTTCGTCGTAGAGCTTCTTCGCTTTGACGAGCACTTTTTCGCGCACGCCGATCTTGCCGAAGTCGTGCAGCAGCGACGCGTACTCGAGCTCGCGCAGATCCTCGCGCGAGAACGACGCTTCTCGGTACGGGCCGGTCGTCTCCGAATCGACGACCTTCGCGAGCTCCACGGTGAGATCGGCGACGCGTCGCGAGTGACCGCTCGTCGTCGGGTCGCGCGACTCGATCGCCTCGACGCTCGCCTTGACGAAGCCTTCGAAGAGCCGGCGAATCTCGTCGTAGAGCATCGCGTTTTCCAGCGAAATCCCGGCTTGCGCGGCGACCATGCCGAGGAGCTCTTCGCTCCGCTCGTCGAACGGAATGACCTGCTCTTGCACGTCGGCGGTGCTGAGGAGCTTTTTCTCCGGGTCGCGTTTTTTGTTGATCAACTGGATGACGCCGATGACCTCGTCGCGCTGCGAGATGAGCGGCGCGACCAACATCGACTGCGTGCGGTACCCGATGCGTTTGTCGAAGCTGCGATCGAAATGATACGGCGCGCCCGCGGGGAGTTCGTAGACGTCCGGAATGTTGATCGGCGCTTTGGAGATCGCGACCGAGCCGGCGATCGAGCGATTCGAGATCGGCATCGTGAACTCGCGCGAGTCGAACGACAGCGAGTCGTTCTGCGTCAGCTTGAAGCGGAGGCGTCGCTCTTTTTCGTCGCCTTCGACGACGTAGAGCGAGCCCGCGTCGGCGCCGGTCACGTAGCGGCTCTTCTCGAGGATGACCGAAAAGAGCTTGTCGACGACGCGCTCGGTCGTCATCGCGCGCGCGATGTTCACGAGCTCGCCGAGCTCGTAGCGGTAGCGCCGCAGCCATTTTCCGCGCCGTTCGGCGCGGTCGCGCGCGTCGAGCAAATCGAGCGCGCGCAAGACTGCGACGAAGAGCTCCTCGCGCGACGGCTCGTCGGGCAAGAGGCTCGCGAGCCCGAGGTTCATCGCCTGCGACAAATCCGGCTCTTCGGGCCGGCCGAGCAAGACGAGCAGCGCGGCCCCCTCGGCGAAGCGCGGCGCGAACGGTTTGAGCACGTCGCGACCTTGGTCCCAGACGCGCGCGGGCGCGACGACCACCATCGTGTCCCCGCGTCGCACGCTGACGAGCAGCGGGTGCGGTCGGGTGACGACGTCGTGCGTGAAGCGCGGATCGGCCCCTAGGTCGCTCGCGACGCGCGCGAGCACGTCCAGCGCGCGCTGCTCCGGCGCGTGACGCTTGGGCTCTGGGGACACGACCGCCGTGCTCATCGACGCGCCCGCGAGCGTATCAGAATCCCGCGGACGCGACGGCTACATCGGCGGCACGATTTCAGCGAGAAGACCGCGCAGATCGTCGAGATCGAACGGCTTGGCGACGTGCGCCGCGAAGCCCGCCGCGAGCGCGCGCTCACGATCGCTGTCGCGCACGTAACCGGTCACCGCGACGAGGACGAGCGACTCGCCGAGCGCCTCGCGCAGCTTCGCCGCGAGATCGTAACCGTTGATTTCGGGCAAGCCGATGTCGAGCAGCGCGACGTGCGGCTTGAACTCGCGCGCGACGCGGAGCGCTTCGTGCGCGTCGACCGCGGTCGCGCAGCTGTAGCCGAGCATCTGAATCCCATGCACGAGCAGGTCGACCGTGTCGCGGCTGTCGTCGACCACGAGAACGCGGCCTTTGGGCGGGCTCTGCTGCATCCGTATGCTGGTGCTACGCCAGCGCCACGGACGAGTCCGCCATCTTCCTGACACAGCCGCCCGGTCGAAGCGGAGGTACGGAGTCTGCTTCGTCTTGAGGCTGAATGACACGCACCACGACATCCGGGAACCGCCTGCTCGACTGCGTAGCGGCAGAGGAGCGGGACGAAGTCCTCCGGCGGTGCGAACGCACGCTGCTTTCGCATGGTCAGGAGCTTTACGCCCAAGACACCCCGATCACCTCGATCTACTTCCCCATCACGGCCGTTTGCTCGTCCGTCGTCCACATGGCGACGGGGCAGATCGTAGAAGCCGCCACAATCGGCAACGAAGGTCTCGTCGGCGCGCAAGCGTACCTCGGCATCGACGTGTCGCTTTACGCGACACACGTCCAAGTCGCTGGGGAAGCGCTCCAGCTCGGCACGCGTGAGCTGCGCGCGGCGGCGCGGCGATGCCCCGAGCTCGATCGCGTCATCCGTTCGTATCTGACGTACGCGCTTCGCTACGCCAATCAGACCGTCGCATGCAACGCGCTCCACACGGTCGAAGAGCGCGCGTGCCGCTGGCTGCTCATGACCCACGATCGCGTCGGCAACGACGCGTTTCCGCTGACCCACGAGTTCTTCGCGGAGATGCTCGGCACCCATCGCCAAACGGTCAGCGCCATCGCGTCGGAGCTGCAGCGCGCCGGCTTGATTCAGTACCGGCGCGGTTCGGTTCGCATCGTGAACCGCGGCGCTCTCGAAGCCGCGAGCTGCGAATGCTACGCGGTGACCTCCGAGATTTTCCACCAGCTCGTCGGCTGCTGAAGAGCTCTGTCATGTAGGTGGCAGACACGCGCCTCGCCGAGGTCCTATTCCGGTCGAGCTGGACGAAAGGATGAGCTCCGCGAATTCGCCGACGGGCAATCGCTTGCTCGATCGGTTGCCGAAAGCCGATCGGCGTGCGCTCGGCGAGCGATGCGAAACCGTCGCGCTGCGGCGAGGGGCGAAGGTCTACCAGTCCGACAGCGCCATCGAGCACGTGTACTTTCCAACGACCGCGGTTTGCTCGCTCGTCGTGGGAATGGCCGACGGCGAGGTCGCCGAGGCCGGCATGATCGGCAACGAAGGAATGCTCGGTTTGCCCGCGTACCTCGGCGCGGAGACCGCGCTCCACACCGTTCTCGCGCAGCGCGCCGGCGGCGCTCTTCGCATGCCGGTCGAAGCGTTCCACGATTTTCTACGCGAGAGCCCGCGTTTCGAGAAGCTCGTCCAGCGCTACGTCGCGTACAGCTGGCGTTACGCGAATCAAACCGTCGCGTGCAACGCGCTCCACTCGGTCGAAAAACGCGCCTGTCGCTGGCTGCTTCTCACGCACGATCGCGTCGGCGACGGCGACTTCGTCCTCACGCACGAGTTTCTCGCCGAGATGCTCGGCACGCACCGCCAAACCGTGAGCATCGTCGCCGCGACGCTGCAGCGCTCGGGGCTCATTCGTTATCGACGCGGCGTCGTCCGCATCTTGAAACGCGCCGAGCTCGAGGGCTCGAGCTGCGAGTGCTATGCGATTTCGAAGCAGCTCTATCGCGAGCTGATTCGTTAGCTCAGAGAACGCACGCGCCGGCCGTGCACAGCGGGGTCAGACCCGAGCACACGTTGAAGCACGTGCCGCAGTTCGCGTTGTCGGTTTGCACGTCGGCGCAGTACGGCGCGCCGGCCTCGGGCTCGCAGAACATCTGCCCCGCGATGCACGTGTTGCCGCACACGCCGCCGGAGCACACTTGGCCCGTGGGGCACGCGTCGAAGCACGAGCCGCAGTTGGCGTTGTCGGATTGCACGTCGGCGCAGTACGGCGAGCCCGCGTCGGGCTGACAGAACATCTGGCCCGCGATGCAGGTGTTGCTGCACGTGCTGCCGGAGCAGACCTCGCCCGTCGGGCACGCGTTGCCGCACGAGCCGCAGTTGGCGTCGTCGCTGACGGTGTTGGCGCAGTAAGGCGAGCCGCCATCGGCCTGGCAGAGCGTCTCGCTCGCGCCGCACTTGTTCGTGCACGAGCCGTTCACGCACGCGAGGCCTTTGCCGCACGCGTTCCCGCAGCCGCCGCAGTTCGCGTTGTCGGTGAGCGTGTTGGCGCAGTAAGGCGAGCCGCTGTCGCCGCCGCAGAACGTCTGGCCGCTCTCGCACGTGCTCGTGCACGAGCCGTTCGAGCACGCGAGCGTCGGGCCGCAGACGTTACCGCACGAGCCGCAGTTCGAGTTGTCGCTCTTGGTATTCGCGCAGTAAGGCGAGCCGCTGTCGCCGCCGCAGAACGTCTGACCGAAGAGGCACGTGTTCTGACACGTGCTGTTGACGCAAACGAGCGACGGTCCGCAGACGTGACCGCAAGAGCCGCAGTTGGCGTTGTCGGTTTTGGTCGTCGCGCAGTACGGCGCGCCCGCGTCGGGTGTGCAGAGCGTTTGGCCGCCGCCGCACGCGGTCTGACACTGCGAGCTCACGCAGTTCTGCTGCGCGCCGCACGCTTTCCCGCAGCCGCCGCAGTTTTGCGTGTCGTTCGTCGTGTTCGCGCAGTACGGCGCGCCGACGTCGGGCGCGCAGAGCGTCGTTCCGCCGCCGCAGCTCGTCCCGCATTTGCCGCCCGAGCAGAGCTTGCCCGCGCCGCAGACCGTGCCGCACGCGCCGCAGTTTTGATTGTCGGTGTCGGTCGTCGCGCAATACGAGGTGCCGCCGTCGACCACGCAGAGCGTCTGGCCGAGCCCGCAGTTCGAAACGCACTTTCCTGCCACGCACGTCGAGCCGACGCCGCAGAACGCGCCGCACGCGCCGCAGTTGTTCGGGTCGAACATCGTCTCGACGCACTGGTCGCCGCACTGCGTGCTCCCGCCGCCGCAGCTCGTGCCGCATTTACCTTGCGAGCAAAGCTCGCCGGCCGCGCACGCGATGCCGCACGAGCCGCAGTTCAAGTTGTCGTGGGTCAAGTCGGAGCAAGCGCCGCTGCAGATGACCTGCCCGGCGCTGCACACGCTCGCGTCGAAGATCGGCGTGCCGGTCTCGTCGAGCGAGCAACCGCCGATGACCCGCACGATCACGAGGACCGCGAAGGTCGCCACCGCACCGAAAAGCGCGCGCGCCGGATTTCGAAGCAAGGTCACTTCCCTTCATTTTGCTGCGCCGGCAGCCAAACAACAAGTTTTACGTACGTAAACGCGCGGCGAGGACGGCGGCGATTTCCGGCCGGCGCCGATCCAGCTCGGTTTGATCCTTGACCGGCAAAAACCGGGCTTCGGCTCCCGCTCGCGGCACTCGCACGTAAAGCGTGGGCATCGCGCGGGTGAGCTCTTGGAGGAGCCGCTCGAATTGGACGGCCGGCTTGCCGTCGACCTTTTTTTGAACCTCGAAAAAGCTCCACTCGAGCTTCGATTCGAGGAGCGCGCGCGCGTCGACGAGGAAGGTGTTCGTGTTGAAGACCTTCACCCGAGCGGCGTCGAAACCTTTCGGGAGGCGGAACTCCTCGAGCACCTGGAGGACCCCGTTTGCGTGGACCGGGATGCCGCCGCGATCATTTTCGAGCTTGTCCGTGACCTCGACCATCAGCGCTTTGCGCGACTCCACGAAAAAGCCGAGGAGGGCGTCGTCGAGCGTCGCGCCGAGGTTGTCGACGTTGGTGATCCACACCGATTGACCGCCCGCGGCGACGTGCTCGGCGAGCAACCCCGAGCGGACGAGCGCGTCGGGCAAGTCGCCGTGACCGGTCGCGTACGGGCTCGGCTTGCCTTCGGCGTCGAGAAAAATTTCGCCGCGCTCGGTGAGGCGCAAGCTCAAGTCCTGCACGAAGGTGCGCACGTGCGACGGCGCGTTTCGTTCTTTCAACGCGGCGCGGATCGCTTCGTCGGTCGCTGCGCTCGTCATGATCCAGAGCGGGACCGGCCGGCCCGCGCGCGCGGACGCGAGCCGATTTTCGAGTAAACGAACGTCGAGGAAGGTCATCTCGTCGGCGCAGCGCACGAGCGCTTTCACGACGCCGCCCATGCGCGTCGCCATGCCGCCGGCCATCACGCAAAACGCGAGACGACCTTCGCGCAGCGCGGCGAGGCCGATTTCGCGAAGACGCGCGTCGTCGCGGCGCGGCGCGTCGACGATTTCGCCGGGCCCGGGCGCGGTGGCCGACGCCACGCGATTGCGCGCGTCGCGTCGCGCTTCGGCATCGGCCGCATCTCCGAGGCTCGCGGCGAAACGCTCCAAACGTTCGGCCGAGAAACCGTGGTGGGCGAGCTTTTCCTGAATCTCACGGTCGAGCTTCGACAACGCCGCGCGTAAATCGTAGGTTGGCATGCATAACCTCGTGGAGGGGGTCCTTATGCCACTGAGCTTCGCGGCGCGCTGCATCGAACGGACTCGGCGCCTTTCGTGGCTCGCGCCGCTGGCGCTCACGGGGTGCATCGCGACGGCCGAAGTCGCCGTTCCGCGCGGCATCGTGGTCGCGGGGCCCCCGCCGGCGCCGCGCGAAGAAGTGCGATCTTCGCCCCAAAGCCCTTCGTCGGTTTGGGTGTCAGGCTATTGGCATTGGACCGGCGCTTCGTACACGTGGATTCCGGGACACTGGGAGGTCGCGCCGCCCGGCGCGCGCTGGTACGGTCCGAGGTACGTCCAAGGAACGGACGGTCGCTACTATTATGAGCCGGGTCGTTTCCGCGCGGGTCAGCGCTAATCTCCGGACGCTCGTGATCGCGCTCGCCGCGCTCGGCGTCGCGCCGGTCGCGTCGGGCAACACGACAGGCCCGCTGCACGAGCCGATTCCGGCGGACCCGCGCGACGACATCGCGATGGGCGTCGTGCTCGAGGGCGACATTCCGGCGGCGATCGAAACGCGGAGCGGCGTTTTCTCGGCGCCCGATCCGGGCAAGCCCCCTACCAAGCAAGAGCTCGAGGCCGCGGCGCGCGCGGCCGCCGCGAGCGAAGGCGCGTCGAGCACGTTCACGCCCGACCGCGACACGCGCCGCCCCGACGTGATGGCGTACGTCGATCCGTTCACGCCCTCGACGGCGCCGTTCAAGCGCCTGGTCGCGTTCGACGCGGTCGATCCGTCATTTGCACTTTACAGCTATTCGCCGCGCCTCGTGGAGCTGCCGGTCGCGCACGGCGCGCCGTTCGCCGGCGAGGACGTCTTCTATGCGGATTTGGCGGTCGACGTCGGACCGGACCGGCATACACGCATTCCGTCTGTCGGACCGGGCGCGCGCGTCATCCACGCGCATCTCGGCGAGGGCGGGCGCGAGCTTCCGGTGGTGCTCGAGCACGACGGCGCGGACAACTGGTTCCTCGACGCGAGCGAGAGGGCGAGCGCGCGCCTCGTGATGGAGCTCGCGATTCCGCGCGCGGCGTTCGGCGGCGAGCTCGCCGACCCCGATTGGAGCGCGCTGTCGACGACGTTCGTCCCGGACATCGTGGCGTCCGCGGCGGCCGCGATTCACGCGCACATCGGCGTCGGAAAGAATCTGCGGCCCGCCGAGAACATCCGAAAATTGGTCGCGTACTTTCGCGCGTTCGTCGACTCGGACCAGCCGCTCGAAGCGTCGAAGGACGTCTACACGGATCTCGCGATGTCGCAGAAGGGCGTCTGCCGGCACCGCGCGTACGCGTTCACGATCACCGCGCTCGCGCTCGGCATCCCGACGCGCATGGTGATCAACGAAGCGCACGCGTGGGTCGAGGTCTACGACAGCGTCATGTGGCGGCGCATCGATCTCGGCGGCGCCGGACGCATGCTGAGCGAAGAGGCGAAAGGCGCGGAGCCGTACGCCGCTCCGAGCGACGCTTTTCCGTGGCCCGCGAACGCGACGCGCGGCGAAGATTTGACCGACAAAAACCGCAAAATCGACACGAGCGGCGGAGGCGGTGGCGGAAACGGCGGAAATGGCGGCGGCGGAGCGACGCCGGCGCCGACGCTCGCGCCGACGGCGAGCGCCACGCCGCAGGACCCGAACGACAAACGCGCGCCCTCCCAAATCGCGATCGACCTCGGCGAGAGCGACGCGTCGCGCGGCAGCCAAGTCCACGTCCACGGTCGCGTCACGGCCGACGGCGACGCGTGCCGCGCCGTCGCGGTGAACGTCTTCTTGCGCGACGCGAAGACGCATCGCGAGGCGCGCATCGGCACGGTCGCGACCGACGAAAAGGGCGCGTTCTCCGCGCCGATCGTGCTGCCGACATCGGTGCCGCTCGGCGACTACGACGTCGTGGCGCGAACCGACGGCGACGCCAAGTGCGGCCGCGGCGCTTCGCAGTAAGATGACGGCGTGAGCGCAGCCTTCGTCCCGTTTCTCTACGAGCTCCGCGCGCGCAAGGTGAAGGTCGGCGCGCAAGAAGCGGTCTTGCTCGCCCGCGCGCTCGTCAAAGGTCTGCACCAGAGCTCGCTCGAAGGTTTCTACGACGTCGCGCGCGCGCTCCTCGTCCACCGCGAGGAAGATCTCGACGCGTTCGATCAAGCCTTTTCGGCTCATTTTCGCGGCATCGCGATCGAGAGCGTGAAAATCATCGACGAGCTCGAGGAGTGGCTCCGCGATCCGAAGATGAAGCGCGAGCTCAGCGAAGAAGATCTCGCGGCCCTCCAGGCGCTCGATCTCGAAGAGCTCCGCAGACTCTTCGAGCAGCGGCTGCGCGAGCAAAAGGAACGTCACGACGGCGGCGACCGCTGGATCGGCACCGGCGGGACTTCGCCGTTCGGCAACGGAGGAACGAATCCCGGTGGGATTCGCGTCGGCGGCAAAAGCGGAGGCCGCAGCGCGCTCGGCGTCGCCGACGCGCGCCGTTTCAAACCGTACCGCTCCGACCTCGTGCTCGACGTTCGCCAAATCGAGGTCGCGCTTCGCAAGCTCAAGGCGCTCTCGCGCGAGGGCCAGCCGCTCGAGCTCGACATCGACGAGACGATCGACGCGACCGCGCGCCAAGGCGGCGAGCTCGAAATCGTGATGCGCCCACCGCGCCGCCCGAACGTGCGCGTCCTCTTGATGATGGACGTCGGCGGCTCGATGGACCCGCACGCCCACCTCGTTTCGCAGGTGTTTTCAGCCGCAAAACGCGCCTCGAACATCCGCGAGCTCCGCACGTTTTATTTTCACAACTGCGTCTACGGCCGCCTCTACGAGACGGAGCGCTTCAGCGATCCCGTTCCAGTGCGCGAGGTTCTCGACAAGTACGGCCCCGAGTACAAGCTCGTCTTCGTCGGCGACGCGTCGATGCACCCGGCCGAGCTCCTCGGCTCGGGCGATTGGGATTACTACCGCGGTCGCACCGGCGAGCAGAAGACTGGGATTCAGTGGATGACGATGCTCGCGGACCATTACCGCAAGGCCGCGTGGCTCAACCCCGAGCCGCCGAACTGGTGGCGCGGCGGCACCGCCGAAGCGCTCGCCGGAATTTTTCGAATGTTCCATCTGACGCTCGACGGCCTCGGCGAAGCCGTGCGCCACTTGTCGGGCGCGCAGAAGAGTCGATAGGCTACAAACGAACTTCCAGATAAACCGTCCGCCGAAGCTCCTTCACCCACAGCTCCCGCTGGTGAAGAATCGCCTCCTCGGTCGCCTGATCGTACATCTGCTCGCGCACCTGCTCGTACGGCGGAATCGCTTGCCGCTTGGCCAGCTTGAACGCGATGACGACTTGGTCGCCGATCTGAATCGGGTCCGAGATGTCGCCCTCTTTCATCGAGCCGAGCATCTTGCGCGCGACCGGGATGACCGACGTCGCCGGCACGACGCCCTTCGACCCGCATTTGTCGCGAGTCTGCACGTCGTCGGAGTATTGCTGCACGAGCGCGCACCAGCTCTCGCCGTTGCGCCCGCGGAGCACGAGCTGCTGCATGAGCGACTGCCGCGCGAGCACCGCGTTCGCTCCGGCGATGCGCAGCGAGAGCACCTCGAGGTCGACCGGGCCGGTCTCGCCGAGCTGCTGCACGACGCGATCGTAGGTGGCGTGCGCGTCGCTCTCGGTGATGTGGATGCGCCCCGCGAGCCGGAGCTGAAGGAGCTTGCCCTCGAGTAGCTGGCGCCGCACTTCGTCGCGATAATCTTGATCGGTGTAGCCCTGCGCGTGCGCGCGCGTCCAAAGCTCTTGCTCGGTGATGCCGAGCTGCTGTGCTTTGTTCTTCACGCCGCGGTCGACCTCGTCGATCGAGACCGAGAGGTGCGCGTGATCGGCCTGCTGTTCCATGAGCCGCTCGTCGATGATTTCGTCGAGCGTCTCTTTCATCTCTTTCGGCTCGGCGGCGGCGAGCTGCACCGGGATGTTGTCGGCCGGCACGCCTTGCTGCAGCGCTTCCATCGCGTCGCGCGTGAGGCGCGGGCGCGCGCGGTGGCGCAGCTCCGAGAGAAGAATCGGTCGGTCGCCGACGATGGCGACGATGCGCTCGACGATGATCGCGTGCGCCGGGCGCGCGGCCGCGAAAACCGAGAACGCAAAAGCCCCGGCGAGGGCGAGCCGAAACGACTTCTTCATCGTGCCCGCATTGGTTAGCGCATCTCGAGATTAGGAGCTAGGGCTTGGAAGCTTGCCGCCGACCTCGAAGTCGCCGCGCGGGAAAGTCCAGCGCCGGCTCCGGTCGCGCGTGAAGGTCTTCTCCGAGATTTCGACTTTGTCGCGGTCGGTCGTGCAAATCCACGGCTCGAGCTTCTTCGGCGTGCGTCGCGCGAACGCCGGCTCGAAGAGCGCGACATTGACGCCGCGCACTTTCGCGCGAGCCGACAGAAAAAGCATCACCTCGACGCCCGCCGCACGAAGCGCCGCGCCCACCGCGTGCGCCGCGTCGTACGAAATCGGCGAAGCAATGTCCGCTTCGTGCTCGGCGAACGGCGGCCGCATGAGGTCGACCCCGCGCGACGTCTTCACCGCCGCCGCGAACGACGTGAGCTCGACTGTGATCGGCGCGATCGCCGCCTTCGTGCCTTCGAGAAATAGAAGCCTGTAATATGCAACTTCCGCGAAGCACGTCGCGAGATCGCGCGCGCCGTACCAAATCCCGCGCTCGGCGCGCGTCCCGAAGCGCGAGCCCCAGCGGAGCGGCGGATGACGAAACGGTGTGACGAGGAGGTAATGCAAGCTCTCGAACGCGTCGCCCGCGGGCACCGGCGGCTTCACGCGGTCGACGAGATGCTCGAGGAGCGCCTGCTCGACGTCCGAGTCGACGAGCTTGCGCGTCGCGATGATGCTCTGCGACTCGACGACGCGCACCGCGTCGAACGCCATCGCGCGCGGCTTCGTCGACGCGATCGCGCGCTCGACCCAGCCGCTCTTCTTCGCCGCCATCAGAGCTTGCCGCGCATCGCGTCGAGGTACTGCGCGACCTCGACGAGACCGAGCGCAGTCTGCACGCGCTCGCGCGGGACGCCGCCGAGGTGGACGTTCTCGGCCGAGAACCACGCGCGCGCTTTCTCCTCGCTCGAGCCGACGAGCGCGTCGAGGCTGCGAAAGACGCGCACGAGGAGCAGCGCGAGCTCGCCCTCCTTGCGCTCGGCGTCGAGCAGCTTGCCGCTGCCGAGCCGCGAGACGGTCGCCTCGCTCACGCCGAGCACGCGCGCGAGCTCTTTTTGCGACAAACCGAGCGCGCCGGCAGCCCGCCGCGCGGCTTTGGTGACGACGACGTTCTCGTCCGGAGTCGATTCGATCGCGGGAAGACCCATATTTCAATAGCAACTTTAGTGCGTGTAACTTGCAATTGCAAGTCAGCGTCGAACGCGGCATCGGCGATGCATTCTTTCCGAGCAGCGCATGCAGCCTGCGCGACTCGACTTCATTCCGTACCCTGCCGTCGAACGGCATGGCCTCATCGGCGACCGCCGAACGGCCGCGCTGGTCGCCGCCGACGGCACCATCGATTGGCTGTGCTTCCCGGAGTTCGACGGGCACGTCCATTTCGGAGCGCTCGTCGACGCGCGCCGCGGGGGACACTTCCGGCTCGGGCCCGAAATCCCGCGTCACGGCCGCCAGCGCTATTTGGGCGAGACGGCGACGCTCGAGACGCGCTGGAGCGATCGCGGAGCCGACCTCGTCCTTCGCGACGTCTTCGCATGGCCCGAGGCCCACCGCCGCGCCGAGGTCGCGTCGCGCTACGCGATCGTGCGGCGACTTCGATGCGAGCGTGGCCGCGCGCGCTGCACGCTCGTCTGCGCGCCGCGACCCGAGCTCGGCGATGCGCCGAAAGCGGACCGCGTCGCGGAAGGCGTGGCGTTCCGGCCGGGGACGCTCCTCCTCGCCACGTCGACGCGCGTCGAATTGCACGACGGCTGTGCGCGCGCCGAATTCGAGCTCGGCGAGGGCGAAGAAATTTGGGCGGTGCTCGAGCACGGGGACGAGCCGTTCGCCGCGTGGTCCGACGAGCGCGCCGCCGACGTCGCGCGCGCCGCCGCCAATTGGTGGAGGGAGTGCCACGCGCTCGGCGAGCTGCCCGCCGATCGCGCCGAGCGCTTGCGCGGCGCAGCCCGCGGCGTCGAATTGCTGTGTTACGAGCCGTCGGGATCGATCGTCGCCGCGCCGACCTCTTCGCTGCCCGAGCGCATCGGCGGTGACCGCAACTACGACTATCGCTTCACGTGGGTCCGCGACGCATCGCTCGCCGCAACGGCGTTCACGCTCCTCGGAGAGCTCGACCGCGCACGGCGATTCCTCGACTGGCTGGCCGGCCTTCGCTCGTCGACCGACGCGCCGCTCCAAGTTTGCTACGGCATGCGCGGCGACACGAAGCTCGACGAGCACGCGCGCAAAGACCTCGAGGGTTATCGCGAGTCCAAGCCGGTGCTCTTCGGCAACCGCGCCTACAAACAAACGCAGCACGGCTCGCTCGGCTACGTCGCCGATTGCGCGCTCATGTATCTCGAAGAGGGCGGCGCCTGGCGACCCGAGCACGCGCGTCTCGTCGCCCGCCTCGCGAGCCACATCGAGCGCGTCTGGGACACGCCGGACAGCGGGATCTGGGAGCTCGAGCAATGCCATGACTTCGTCTCGAGCCGTGTCATGTGCTGGGTCGTGCTCGATCGCGCGATTCGCATCGCCGAAAAAATCGGCGACGCCACGAACGTCCCCCGTTGGCGCGCGACTCGGCAAAAAATCTTCGACGAGGTGCTCGAGCGCGGATGGTCCGAAAAGCTCGGCGCGTTTCGCCAACGCTACGACGCCGACACGCTCGACGCGTCGCTCTTGCTCGTTCCGGTCATGGGATTTTTGCCGGCCGACGACCCGCGCGTCACGAGCACGGTCGATCGGCTCGTCGAAAATCTATCGATCGACGGTCTCCTCTACCGGTTCATCCCGTCCGAAACGCCGGGCCAAGAGAAGCTGCCGCTGGGGCAATTCGAGGGCGCGTTCTTGCCGTGCACGTTCTGGCTCGCGACGACGTACGCGATGGCGGGACGGTTCGACGACGCGCGCGCGGCGCTCGCCCGCGTCGAACGGTGCGGCTTCGAGCTCGACCTCTTTCCCGAGGAAATCGACGCGCGCAGCGGCACGGGCCTCGGGAATTTTCCGTCGCTCTTTTCGCAGGCCGAGTACGTGCGCGCCGTGCTCACGCTCGAAAAATCAAAGCGACGGTAGCGTGCGGCGCGGCCAGAGAAGGTCGAGCATGATTCGACGGAGCGCTTCGAGATCGCGCGGATCATCGAGAATCGCGTCGGGCGCCCACGACGCGCCTTCGGCCGCGCGCGCGCCGCGCAAGACCATCGGCGTCGCCCAGCCGCGCTCGCGCAGACCCACGAGGATCGCGACGTCGCCGCCGACCACCGCGTCCGGCGCGCGCACGTCGTCGCCGAAGAGCGCGAGCGTGTCGCCCCGGCTCTTTTTTTCGACGACGTCGTAGCCGTCCTTGCGGAGCGCGTTCGCGATGGCGCGGCGCACCTCGTCGTCGTCGTCGACCACGACGACGCGCGGCCGATTGCCTGCGGTCACCGGTTCATCGGTGAAGCTTTCTTGCGAGCTCATTCCCCCCTCGATCCGTCGAGCACAGCTTAACAGAGAATCTTCATTCCGGCTTCTTGTCCGGCACGCAGTCTCCGGTCACGTGCATGCGACCGACGACGGCGTCGGCCGTGCGGCCGTGGAAGCGCAGACGGATCTGCAGGTCCCACGGGTTTTGAACGTCCTTGCGCGTGACCTCGACGGGCACCTCGAGGTCGGTCTCCGGATCGATCGGCACGTTCGGCGTCGCGTCGCCCGTGAGGAGCGGATCGTCGGGCACGAGCTCGTCGACCGTGGTCGAGCGTCCGTCGGGGAGCTCGACGTGCATCACCACGATCACGCTGTGCGAGATTTGGAGATCGACGTGCGTCTTGGCTTCGTTCGGCGTGCGCACGTGCGCGCCGAGGCCGGGCGAATCCGCCGGCACCGAGAGCGCGCACTTTCCCGTGAAGCCGAGCTCGAGCGGGGCCTCGGCGTGGCCGCACGCGACGAGAGCGATCAGCGGGAGTGCGCGACGGAGCATGCTGGCGAGCCTGTTGTACGTTAGAAAAGCGGTGATGGTCGAACGATACGACGTGCTCATCGTGGGCGCGGGGCAGGGTGGCGCGCAAGCGGCCGCGGTTTTACGGCAGCAGGAATTCGCCGGCACGGTCGCGATCGTGGGCGACGAGCCGGACGCGCCGTACGAGCGGCCCGCGCTTTCGAAGGAATATCTCGCGGGCGAAAAGCCGTTCGAGAAGATGTTGCTCCGGCCGCCGGCGTTTTGGGCGGACAAGAAAATCGATCTGCGTCTCGGGCGTCGCGTTGTCGAAGTCGACGCGGGAGCGCATCGCGTGCGGCTCGACGACGGCGCGTCGATCGAATGGGGCAAGCTCGTTTGGGCGACCGGCGGCGCGCCGCGGCGGCTCGTGTGCAGCGGACACGATCTTCGCGGCGTTCACACCGTGCGCTCGCGCGGCGACGTCGATCGACTGCGCGGCGAGCTCGCGGCGACCTCGCGCGTCGTCGTGATCGGCGGCGGTTACATCGGCCTCGAAGCCGCCGCCGTGCTGTCGAAGCTCGGCAAGCACGTGACGGTGCTCGAGGCGCTCGATCGCGTGCTCGCGCGCGTCGCCGGCGAGCCGCTCTCGCGATTCTTCGAGGCCGAGCAGCGCGCGCACGGCGTCGACGTTCGTCTCGGCACGACGGTCGCGTGCATCGAGGAGCGCGCGGGCGCCGCGAGCGGCGTGCGTCTCGCGAGCGGCGATGTCCTCGCGGCCGACATGGTCATCGTCGGCATCGGCATCACGCCGGCGGTCGAACCGCTGATCCTCGCGGGTGCGACCGGCGCAGAAGGCGGCGTGCTCGTCGATTTTCAGGGAAAAACCAGCCTCCCGCACGTCTACGCGATCGGCGACGTCGCCTCGCACGAGAACGTCCACTGCCGCGGCGAGCTCGTTCGCCTCGAGTCGATCCAGAACGCCAACGATCAAGCGGCAGTCGTCGCCAAGACGATCGCGGGCAAAACGGATCGCTACGAAGCGATGCCGACGTTCTGGTCGAACCAGTGGGACCTGCGCCTCCAAACCGTCGGTCTCTCGCGCGGTCACGACGAAACGGTCGTGCGCGGGAGCATCGAGCAGAAAAAATTCTCGCTCGTTTATTTTCGCGAAGGCAAACCGATCGCGCTCGACTGCGTCAACGCGATGAAGGACTACGTCCAAGGCAAGGCGCTCATCGCGTCGGGCCGCACGTTCGACCCGGCGGCCGTCGCGCGCGCCGAGCTGAAGTCGCTCCTCGGCTGACTACCACTTGCCGGCGAGCTTGCGCAGAACGGTCTTCGCGATCGGGCTGCCGGACTTCGCCGACGCTTCGACCAGCGGACGCGCGTAGGTCGCGTGCGCGACGAGCCAACGGAGCGGCGCGTCCTTCACGTGCGTTCGGCCGACGAGCGCGAGCGCGAGGTCGACCGTCTCCGGCGACTTCACCATGCCGAAGTCGCGGAGCAGCGCCGGGAACGCGCGCGCCGGAAACGCGCGAAGGCACCGCGGCGCGAGGCTGCTCATCGTCGCGAGCCCGCCGATCGCCACGGCACGCACCGAGATCTTCGCGAGCGGGTGGCGCGCGACCAGCAGCCGCACGAACTCGGGATCGTCGACTGCGTAGTCGAGCAGCTCGAGGTCGGGATCGCGCCGTCGCCAGACGAGCTGCTTCACGATCGGCGTGCCGTTCAGCGACAAATCGAAATTGCGCGTGCACACGTCCCACCCGGCGCGCGCGACGCGCTCACGCTGCGCTTCGAGCCGCGATCGAAACGCGGTACGCGCGGACGGCGGCGCGCGCATCAACAGGAACGCGAGCGTCGCCGGCGCCGCGACCAGCGCAGGCGAGGGAACGCGTCGCGTCTCGACCGCTTCGAACGCGGCTGTGATCGTCTCGAGCGTGTCGTTCGTCCCGGCGATGTGCTCGACGATGAAGACGAGGTCGGCGACTTGGCGCGCTTCGGTCAGCGGCAAGCGTCGCGAGTCGAGCGCGCCCGCGAGGATCGCTTTCGCCTCCGCTTTGGCGACCGGCTTGGAGCTCGGCTCCGAGCGACCCGAGCGCAGAATCTGAACCGCGACCTCGCGCGGAATTTCCGCGCCGTACCAACGCTTCGACGCGAAGTACGCGGCTGCGGAGCTCGCGGGCCTTCGCCCGTCGGGATGTCCGTCGACGAGCTCTGCGCAACGCGGCCATCCGCGCGCGAGAAGATCGTCTTCTGTACTCGTGAAACAGATCCGATCCACTCAGGTGCGCATCGTAAGCCCGTGATCATGCCGATGTACGTGGCATGATGCCTCAAAGAATCGTCGCGCTCACTCGTTGCGATTTGTCACCCAGTGGGACACGACGCGGGTCGTCGCGCGCGAACACGACCGTGGCGATCACGAACGCCGTCCACATCACGGCGAAGTGGTAGAGCATCGCAGGACCGCCACGGCTCGTCATGATCGCGCTCGAGATTGGCGGGCCGAGCAGCATGCCCGCGGCGTAGCAAGCGTTGTAGAGCGCGTTGGCGCGGCTGTAATCGCGCGCGGGCGTGACGTGACCTTGAAGCGCCAAGCTCACCGGTGAGATCGACGCGAGCGTCGCGCCTGCGACGAAGATCGCGACGCACATGAGCGGCCACGACGAAAGAAATACGAAGCCGAGGATCATCACGACGCCGATGGACGCGAGCGCGGTCATCACGCGCAGGTGACCGAGCTTGTCGCCGAGACGCGCGGCGAGCGGCGAGAAGACGAGCATGCCGGCGGCGAAGAGGCCGGTCATGAGCGTCGTGTCTCGCTCGGCGACGTGCTTCTGCTCGACGAGATAGAGCGGCAAAAACAAAACGACCGACGCCTGAAAATATCCGTACGAGAACGTCGCGAGACACGACGTCTTGATTCGCCAGAAGAGCGACGCGGTCCGCTCGCCTTCGCTGCTCGGCGTTTCATCTCGCTCGGCGCCGACGTGCGCGTCGCGCGAAAGTCTCGTCGCGACGAGCGCGCACGTCGCGATCGCGATGCCGCTCGCGGCGAAGAAGACGTGCTCGTAGTCGGTCACGATCGTGAGCGCGCGCGCGACGCCGGAGCCGAGCACGTAACCGATCGCGATCGCCATCGCGTAGAGACTCATGACCCACGCTTTGTTCGAGCGGTCCGAGCGCGCGAGGAGCACGGTCTCGCACGCGACCCACACGCCCACGCTGGAGGCCCCGTCGAATGCGCGCACGATCGCCGTTCCCGCGTACGTCGTCTGCAGCGGAAAGAGCGCGACCGCCGCCGCGTAGACGACGAGGGACGCGACGAGCGTGGTCCGCGCCGAGAAACGTCGCACGAGCGCGCCCGCCGGAACGCTCATCGCGATGATGCCGCACGCAAAACAAATCGCGAGCGAGCCGATCTCGCGCTTGCCGAAATGAAGCGCCGCGAGCTCGAGCGGCGTCACGCTCAGCGACGCGCCGTACGCGGTGCCGAGCAAGAGGATCGTCGCGTAGACGAGCCGAACGTCGCGACCGAAAGTGCGGATCAGCGTTTGCTGTACTGGAAGCGCTTGCGGGCGCCCGGCTGACCGTACTTCTTGCGTTCCTTCTTGCGCGCGTCGCGCGTGAGGAAGCCTGCGCGTTTGATCGCCGGCCGGCGCTCGGGGTCGATCGCGATGAGCGCGCGCGCGATGCCGTGACGCATCGCCTCCGCCTGCGCCGAGTGACCGCCGCCTTCGACCGTCGCCCAGACGTCGTATTGATCGACCACTTCGATGAGCTCGAGCGCCTGGCGCATGACCATGCGCGAGGTCTCGCGCTCGAAGTAATTTTCGGCGGTCTTGCCGTTCACGGTGACCTGGCCGCTGCCCGGCGCGAGCCACACGCGGGCGACCGCGGTCTTGCGCTTGCCGGTGGCGTACGTCTTGTTCGTCTCTGTCGTCGTCATCGCTGAATCTCCAGCGCCTTGGGCTGCTGCGCGGCGTGCGGATGATCCGGCGTCGCGTAAATCTTGAGCTTGGTGAGCATCTCACGGCCGAGCACGTTCTTCGGCAGCATCCCCCGGACCGCTTTTTCGATCGGCCACTCGGGCTTGCGCTCGAGCACGTGACGGTACGACTCGGCCTTGAAGCCGCCCGGGATGCCCGAGTGCCGGTACCAGAATTTCTTGTCGAGCTTGTTGCCGGTGAGCTTCACCTTCGACGCGTTGACGACGATGACGAAGTCGCCCGTGTCGATGTGCGGCGTGAAGATCGGTTTGTGCTTGCCGCGAAGGACGCGGGCAATCTCGCTAGCCAGGCGGCCGAGCGGCTTGTCCGTCGCGTCGACCACGAACCAGGCGCGCGATTTGTCGGCGTCGGCCTTTTTCGCGGTGATGGTGCTGGGAGTCATGAGGGCGCGGGAAACTACGGGATCGAGGGGGGAGTGTCAAGGCTGGGCGGCCCGAGAAATGCTCACTCTTCCACGACGAATTCCACGCGGCGGTTTTTGGCGTGCGCCGCTTCGGTCGTGCCGCGCACCAGGGGGCGGTCCGGGCCGTAGCCGACTGCGCCGAGACGGCTGGGGCGGACGCCCCGTGAGATCAGGTACTCGCGAACGCGGCCGGCGCGCTCCCGGCTCAGCACCATGTTGTACTCGTGCGTTCCGAGCTCGTCGGTGTGCCCCTCGACGCGGATTCGCCGTATTTCCGGGTGCGCGCGCATGACGAGCGCCACTTGGTTGAGGATCGAATACGACTGCGGGTCGATCTCGGCGGAGCCTTCGCGGAAGGTCACGCGCCGGAGGATCGTGATGTGGCCGTTCTCGACGATGACTTGCGCCGGGCCGACGTCGGGGCAGCCGTCGTCGTCTTTGTAGCCGTTGATCGTCTCTTTTTCGTGCGGGCACTTGTCCATCGAGTCAGGCACGCCGTCGTGGTCGGCGTCGTGCTCGGGGCAGCCGTCCCAATCTTGGTAGCCGTCGCGATCCTCGGGGATGTCGGGGCACTGGTCGCGGTCGTCGGGCACGCCGTCGTGGTCGCGGTCGTGCGACACCGGGTGGAATCGCACGCCGAGAAAGCCGCGCGCCACCGGCGTGCCGAACCCGGCGACGAAACCGATGCCCGCGCCCGCTTGGATGTCCCATTGGTCGCTCGGGACGATGCGCAAGTACGGCAAACCTTCGAGGGGGATTTCGGGCGTGTCGACCGTCTTCAATCCGATGCCGCCGGCGAGCTCGAAGCCGAGCTCGACCGGGCCCGCGCGGCCGCCGAAGCGATACGCGATGTCGGCGTCGTAGACGAATTCGCTCGCGCTCGTGACGTTCATGAAATTCGTGATCTCGCGGATCGCGACGCCCGCGTTCGCGCCGAGACGAAGCCCGCTCGCGCCGAAGCGGTGATCGATGACGAGACGCGGGGTGAAAACCGGCGAATAGCGCGCGCCGCCCGCGAAGTCGCCGAGGTGCGTCGGCGCGGCGATCTCGGCGACGATCGCGAGCCCGAGCGGATGCCGAATGTCGTCGAGGATCTGGATTTTCGGAACGACGCGCACGTCGCCGAGGCCGACGGACGAAGGATTCGTGTCGCCGGTCTGCGCGACGAAGAAGGGCACGTCGAGCCCGATCGCGAACGGTCGCGCGACGCTGATCGACAGGAGCGCGTCGAAGCCGAGCCGGCCGCTCACGTAGCGCGTGCCGAGGTTGCCGGCGGCGTCGACCGCGACGAGCGCGTTTCGTGCGTAGTTCGCGTAGATCCCGATTTCGAGCGGGTCCTCCGTGGGATTCACGCCGGAGCCTTCGGCGTTCACCCAGCCGTCGCTCGTGACCGCGGGCTTGAAGCGCTGCGTGTCGAGCTCGGTTTGCGCGCGCGCGAGCGGCGCGAACGCGAGGAGCGAAGCGACGAGAGCGATTCGGATCTTCATCGCCTTCGCCGAACGTAGAACAAACCCAAGAGCGCCCCGAGCGCGAAGAGCACGAACGTTCCGCGCGGCCCGTTCGAGACGTTGCAGTGGAACGCGCCACCTTCGACCTCGCCGTTTCCGGTCGCGCCGCCCGGAACGCACGCGCCGGTCGGAGCGCAGCGCGTGCCGGCGGCGCACTCGTTTCCGCCGGGCGTGCAGGCCCCCGCGGGAACGCATCGTCCGTCGGCCGTGCACGTGTCGCCCGCGGCGCAGTCGGCGGTGGCTCCGCACGGCGGGGCGATGAGACATTGGCCGTTGTCGCAGATGCCGTTCTCCGGGCATTGCGCGTCGCTCGTGCACGGGGCGACGACGATGGTCGGCACGCCGTTCGTCTTCGCCGGGATGCACGACGTCGAGAACGTCATGTCGAGGTCGGACGCGCCGGTCGCGCGCGCGGAACGAACGTAGAGGTTCGCGTCGCACGCGGCGGTGACCCCGACGACCGAGAGATCGACGCGCGCCTGGACGTACGCGTGGGCGGCCGGTCCGATGCGAATCGGATCCGTGTCGGTGCCGGTCTCGACCACGCCTTGCGCGGCGGTCAACGTCACCTCGACCCAATTCGGCGCTTGCCACTGCCAGACGCGCGGCAGTGTCGCGTTGCCGATGCCGATGACGTACTCGTAGCCGCCGGGCGAATGCTCGCTCGTGAACGCGGGGCTCAGCGTGGTCGAGTTGGTGCCGCCGCCGGTCGCGGTGTTTCCGTCGGCGTCGACGAAGACGAACGTCACGAGCGTCGGGTCGGTTTGCGCCCCGCTCGACAGGTAGACGCGCGTCCAAAACTGCGTGGCGTCGGTCGCGGCGTAGGCCGTGCGGAGATCGAGCGCTTGCTCGGCCGGCGTGAAATTCTGCGGGCCGTCGCCGAGCACGTCCTCGGCGCCGTACGGCCAAGCGCCCTCGCCGGTCGCGTCGACGGCGAAGATTCGGCCCAAATGGGGCGTCGTCCCGACCGCCCAGGTCGCCGCGAAACCGGCCTGTGCGGCCGCGAAAACCGCCAATCCTGCGTACAGCCCGGCGCGACGCATGCCTCGACCGTAACACCCGCGAGGAAGCCTTGCGTCCGAATTATTTCGCACGTAAAACATCGGCGTCCGAAATGATTTCATTCGCACCGTCCGACGAACAGAAACTCATGATCGATGCCGGGCAGAAGCTCGCGAAGAGCTTGGCCGCGGCCATCCGCCAGACCGAAGCGTCCGGGCTCTCCGCGGAGCTTCGAAGCGCCGCCGAAGAGATGGGGCTCGGCGCGGCGCACTTGCCCGAGTCGGTCGGAGGCGCGGGGCTCGGCCTCGTGACCGGCGTCTTGCTCGAGGAGGAGATCGCGTCGGGCGATCCGGCGGCGGCGTTCGCGCTCGGCGGCACCGCGTCGTTCGCCCTCGCGATGGCGGAATTCGCTCCCGAACGCGGCGCCGACGCGCTCGCGAAACCGGCGGCGGTCGCTTTCGGCGAGCCGCGGCCGCACAAAGAACGAGCGGGCCTCTCGACCGTTTTTTCGAACGGCGCGCTCAGCGGCGAAAAATCGTACGTGCTCGGCGCCGACCGCGCCGAGCGCTTCGTGGTGTTCGCGCAAGTCGACGAGCGCGCGGGATACGAGGGCATCGGCGCGTTCCTGGTCGAAAAAGGAAACGGCGTGAAGGCGACGCCGCGCGCGCGCACGCTCGGTCTCGACGCGGGCAGCTTCGGCGGCATCGTGCTCGAGAACGCCAAGGCGACGCGGCTCGACGGGAAAGATTTCAAGCGCGCGACGCTGAGATTTTTTGCGAAGCACGCGCTCCTCGTCGCGGCGCGGTGCGTCGGGCTCTCGCGCGCGGCGTGCGAGGTGACGCGCGCGTACGTCGCCGAGCGGCGCGCGTTCGGAAAACCGGTCGCGCATTTTCAGGCCGTCGCGTTCACCGTCGCCGATCGCGCGATGGACGTCGACGCGTCGCGCACGCTCCTGCATCGCGCGGCGTGGCTCTGGGATGGGGTCGACGGATCCGCCGCAGGCGGGACGTCGCAAGCACCCGAAGCGGACGAAAACGCGGCGCTCCTCGCGACCGCGCGCGCCGTCGCCTACGCGCACCAAACCGCGATGCGATGCGGCGACGACGGCGTCCAGCTCCACGGCGGCGCCGGCTTCATGCGCGACTACCCCGTCGAAAAATACATGCGCGACGCCAAGCAGCTCGCGCTGTGCGGCTTGCCGACCTCGTGCGCCGAGCAGCTCGCCGCCGCCATCGAGCTCGGGCGCGAGCCCGATCTCGGGCTCGTCCTTCCGTGGCCGGATTCGCAAGGAGCCTTTCTGTGATCGAATTTTCTCTCAGCCCCCGTCAGAAGGCGCTCCAAGACATGGTGCGCGGCTTCGGTCGCTCGGTCGTGCGGCCGCAGTCGCTCGCGTGGGATCGCGAGCACAAAGTTCCGGAAGATTTTCTCGCGCGCTTCGTCGAGATGGCGCAGTCGATGGGCGGCTCGTCGGCCGCTTGGGGCGTTCAAGGTCTCGGCGCTGCGAACGCGGACGTGAAGGGGACCGGCGAGAAGAAAAAATCTTCGGCGATGGTGACCTCGGCGATCGGCGCCGAGGAGCTCGCGTGGAGCGACGCGGCGCTTCTCCTTTGTTTGCCCGGCCCCGGTCTCGGAGGGCCGCCGGTCCGCGGCTCCGGAACGCCGGAGCAGAAAGAGCGTTTCTTCGGCGTCTTCAAAGACATGTCGAAGGGGCTGAAATGGGGCGCTTACGGATTGACCGAGCCGATCGCCGGGAGCGACGTCGCCGGCATTCGCACGAGCTGCCGCAAGGACGGCAAAGACTGGGTCTTGAACGGTCGCAAGTGCTTCATCACCAACGGCGCCCGCGCGGCGTGGACCGTGATCTTCGCGACCGTCGATCCGACGCTCGGGCGCGCGGGGCATCGCGCGTTTGTCGTCGAGAAGGGGACGCCGGGATTTTCGGTCGGTCGCATCGAGGACAAGATGGGCCTCCGCGCGAGCGAGACGGCCGAGCTCGTGCTCGAAGAGTGCCGCGTGCCCGGTGAGAATTTGCTCGGCGGCGAAGAGCGTTACCAGAGCAAAGAAGGATTTCTCACGGCGATGAAGACGTTCGACAACACGCGTCCGCTCGTCGCTGCGATGGCGATCGGCATCGGGCGCGCGGCGTACGACTACGCGTGCGACTTCGCCAAAGAGAACTACGCGCTCGCGCGTCACACGCCGCGCTACGCGTCGATCGCCGAGCGGCTCGCGCGCGTCGGGCAACGGCTCGAGGCGGCGCGCCTCCTCACGTGGCGCGCGGCGTACATGGCCGACGAAGAGCTCCCGAACGCGAAGGAAGCGTCGATGTCGAAAGCCGCGGCCGGGCAAGCTGCGATTCACGCGTGCATCGAAGCGATCGAAATCTGCGGCGCCGAAGGATCGATCTCGAAGGACCACCAGCTCCTCGAGAAGTGGTTCCGCGACATCAAGGTCTACGACATCTTCGAAGGCACCGGACAGATCCAGCGCATCGTCATTTCGAAGCGGCTGTTTCCGGACTTGAAGGCGTTCTGAGCGCCGACGCGAGCTCGGCGGGCGACATCTTCGGCGAGCCGCGTCCGCTCGCTTCGACCTCGTGCACGAGCGCGACGACGCGTTCGTTGATCGGCGCGCGCCGTCCGACGGAGCGCGCGAGGCGGACGATTTCGCCGTTGAGAAAATCGACTTCGGTGTTGCGGCCGCGCGCGAGGTCTTCCGACATCGACGAGCGCGCCTCGGGATCGATTTGGAGCTGCGCGCGCGCGACGACTCGGATGAGCGGCGTCGGAAGGCGAAGCGCGAACGGGAAGACGCCGACCGGCAGCGGGCCGATTCGCTTGGGACGGATGCCCGCCGCGCGCATCACGGCGAGCGCTTCGGCGACGATCATCGCGACGCACTTGCGATAGCCGGGCGTGAGGACGATCTCGCGCGTGGGCGCGTTCGAGAGCGCGCTCACCGCGTTGTTCAAATTCATGACGAGCTTGGACCACTGCGCCGAGACGATGTCGCGCTCGGCGAATGCCTCGAACCCGGCACGTTGCAGCGTGGCGACGATCGCGCTTGCGCCCTCGCGATCCTCGATGACGAGCGGGCCGCTCGTCGCCCGCCGAAAAACGCCCGAGCCTTTGGAGACGACGTTGAAGCCGACGATGCCGCCGAGCACGTTCGAGATTTTGTCGCGCAGCACGTCGGCGTTGCGGACGCCGTTCTGCATGCTCACGACGAGCGCGTCCGGCGCTAGAAATTTCGCGAGCGTCTCCGCGGCTTCTTCGGTCTGCGCGCTCTTGACGCAAACGAGCACGACGTCGCATCCGGCGAGCGCCGACGGATCGGTTTCGACGACGACCTCTGCGCGCAGCGATCGACCTTCGAGATCGATCGTCGTCAGTCCGTGCGTGGCGATCTCGTCGCGTATGCGCGGGCGCCCGACGATCGCGACCGAAGCTCCCGACGACGCGAGCCGGCCGCCGAGGTAACAGCCGATCGCGCCGGCGCCGAAAATCCCGACTCGCATGGAAGATTACGTATCATCACCCACGATGCGCGCGGCTCTCGCCCTCTCGATTTTGGCGTGCGGGTGCGGAGGCGGCGCGCCCTCGGAGCCCGACGCGGACGTGCCCGACGCCGCGCCGGACGTCGCTGCCGAGATCGACGCGGCCGTCGACGCGGCCGTCGACGTGAGCGACGGTCCCGACATCGACTCGATCCCGTGGTCGACGGGCGATGACGTCGGTTACGGCGTCGCATTCAAAGATACGGGTAACCCGGGTGACGCGATGTTCATCGGCTACGGCGGCTACGGCGCCAAGCTCATCCCAACCCAGCTTTGGGTGACCGCGCTTTTTCGCGCGACGCTCCGCGCGCGCGGCGTGCGCTGGGTTTGGGCGGTGCAGGGCCCGGCGGATCCGGACTACGCGGGCGACGAAATCGGAAATTCGAAAATCGCCGCCGCGATGATCCCGCTCGTGTCGGCGCAGACGTCGGTCGTCATCGTGGCGGCGCATTCGAGCGGCGCGTTCGTCGCCCAAGAGCTCCTCGAGCAGCTCGCCGGCGGCGCCGATCCGAACGACGTCACCAAGAACCTCCTCGTTTACTTCGCGCTCGACGGCGGCGGCGGCGTAAGCCAAGCGGCGATCGATCGCACGCGCAATGCGTACTTCGTGAGCTCGCACGACGGCGCGACGCAATCGGCGAACTACGACGCGATGACGAGCCTCGCGTCCGAGTTCGCGAGCAAAGGCGGCTTCTACGACAACGACGCGAGCGGATCGGGTTGCGACGCCGCGGCCGAGTGGTGCGTCCACGACACGCTCATCAACACCAAGCCGCACGATCCGACCGACCTCGACGTGCCCGACGATTACTCCGACTTCGCCGGCCGTCCCGTTTGCACCTCGTACCTCGACGCGAAGCTGTGAAGACACTCTCGGCTTGGCGCGATGAGGGCCGCAGCTTCACCTGGCGCGGCCACCGCATTCGTCACTGGGAAGGAGGCGGCGGAAACGCGCCGCCCCTTTTGCTCATTCACGGCTTTCCGACTGCGTCGTGGGATTGGCATCTCGTTTGGGACGATCTCTGCGGACGCTTCTCGCGCGTCATCGCGGCCGACATGATCGGCTTCGGCTTCTCCGACAAACCGAAGCGGTACGACTACGCGATTCACGATCAGGCCGATCTCCAGGAGGCGCTCCTCGCCGAGCTCGGCGTCGGCCAGTGTCACGTGCTCGCGCACGACTACGGCGACACCGTCGCGCAGGAGCTCCTCGCGCGTCGCACGAGGGCCGAGCTCCTCTCGGTTTGTTTTCTCAACGGCGGGCTCTTTCCCGAAACGCACCGCGCGCGCTTCGTGCAGCGCGTGCTCGCGGGCCCGCTCGGTCCGGCGCTCGCGCGTCTCGTGAACGAACGTTCTTTTCGGCGAAGCTTCTCCGGGGTCTTCGCGAAAGACACCAAGCCGACGCGCGCGGAAATCTCCGACCTCTGGCGACTCGTTGCCGAAAACGACGGGCCGGCCGTCTTTCCGAAGCTCATCGGGTACATGGAGGAGCGAAAGCGATTCCGCGAGCGCTGGGTCGGTGCGCTCGTGCGCGCCACGATTCCGCTGCGCGTGATCGACGGCGCCGATGATCCCGTTTCGGGCGCGCACATGGTCGCGCGTTACCGCGAAATCGTGCCGAATCCCGATGTGATTCTCTTGCACGGCGTCGGTCATTATCCGCAGCTCGAGGCGCCTCGCGCGGTGCTCGACGGCTTCCTCGACCACGTAACGCGATGTAACGAGCGTTAACGAGCTTCGCGCGGCCAAACGCCGTTGACTGAGCGGTATGAAACGACCGCAGGTTCTCCTCGCTTTCGCTGTCGCCGGTCTCGCTTGGCTCGGCTGCGCCACCGAGCACGGTTTCCCGCCGGCGGACGACGACGGCGGCTCGGACGCGGCCCCGAGCGTGGACGGCGCGGTGAATTTTCCGGACTCGGCGACGAGCGCGCCGTTCGCGGTGACGCCGCAGCCGCAGCAAGTCGTCACCGTCGCCGTCGGTCAAACGCCGCCGACGGTCGCGTACCAAGCGAGCAATCAAAGCGGGCCTGTCCAGGTGTCGTGGGCGGTCGATCGCGGCGAGGTCGGCGCCGTTTCAGCGGGACCTGCAGCGTCGACGACGTTCACGCCGACGGGCCAGGTCGGCGGTCTCGTCGAAGTGAGCGCGTCGCTCGGACAAGCGACCGTGCTGCGCGAAGTGCTCGTCAAGCTGACCGCATCGCAAAACGGCGCGACGTCTTCGGAGAGCGGACAAGTTCCCGCGACGGTCGGCGATCTCACGAACGGCGGCGGCGTGGGCGGTGTCGGCGGCGAAGGTCTCGGCCCGGCGGTCACCGACAGCGCGACGCTGACCGCGCTGCAAAATCCGACGAGCAACGCGTCGCTGCACTTTCTCTACCCGTACGACAAGACCGTGTGGCCGCGCGGCCTGCTCGCGCCCGAGCTTCAGTGGGACTGGTCGACCGCCGACGCGGACGCGGTTCGCATCGACCTCACGACGACGAGCGGCTCGTTCACGTGGTCCGGCACGTTCGCGCGGCCCGCGATTTTGCAGCAGACCGGCGGCACGTTCGTTCGCCATCCGATTCCGCAGGACGTTTGGCGGATGGCGACCGAGACCGCCGGCACGCTCATCGGCAACGTGCGCGATCAGTTGATCGTGAAGCTCACGATCGCCAAGAGCGGCCAAGGCTACGGTCCGATCACGCAAACGTGGGACGTCGCGCCGGGCGCGTTGAAAGGCACCGTTTATTACGGCAGCTACGGCACGCGTTATTCGACGAGCAACTGGAGCAGCCAAGTCGGCGCGTCGGTGCTCGCGATCAAACAGGGCGCGACCTCGCCGACGCTCATCACGTCGAAGAGCGAGTGCCAAGTGTGTCACTCGGTCGCCGCGAACGGCTCTGACTTGATCGCCGAGACCGATCCATATCCCGGCAACGGTCAGGACTTCGATTACTTCTACGACCTGAAGAATCCGGTTCCGCCGGGCACCGCGTTGCCGACCGTGACCGGGCTCTACACGTGGGGCGGTCTCACGCCCGACGGCTCGCTCTACTTCACGAACTCGTCGGCTGCGTGGCAATCGGACGGGCTCGAAGGCTCGGCGACGACGCCGAGCGGGCTCTATTCGGTGCCGAGCGGAACGATGGTCGTGTCGCCGGCGCAAATCGCGTCCGAGCTCGGGCTGAGCGCGCAGCTCGGTGCGTCGATCCCGGAGTTTTCGCCGGACGGAAAGCACATCGTCTTCACGTTCTTCCAAGGCGGACCGGGCACCGATGGAAAATCAGGCGACGCGAAATCGCTCGCGGTCGTCGACTTCGATCAAGCGACCAAGACGTTCTCGAACCTCCGCACGATCTACACGCCGACTTGCCAAGGCTGCAGCGCGGCCATGCCGTTCTTCACGCCGACGAACGACGCGGTCGTGTTCGAGCTCAACACGGTGTCGAACGGTTACTTCGCCGGCACGACGACGATGAACGGCGTGACCGACGACTGGGCGCACTGCGCGAACGTCACCGGCGCGCGCGCCGAGCTCTGGTGGGTCGACCTCGCGACGAAGAACGCGCATCGTCTCGACGTGGCGAACGGCGTCGGTTACTTGCCGAGCGGCGCGAGCGGTCACAGCGACGACACGACGCTGCAATACGATCCGAGCGTCGCGCCGATCGTTTCCGGCGGGTACATCTGGGTCGCGTTCACGTCGCGGCGCACGTACGGAAATCTTTCGACGCTTCCGCCGTGGTGCACCGACACGCAGACCGACGTCGTGAACAACACGGTGCTCGCGGCCAAGCCCATCCCGGTTCCGAAGAAGCTCTGGGTCGCCGCGCTCGACGTGAACCCGAAGCCCGGCACCGACCCGAGCCACCCGGCGTTTTACTTGCCGGCGCAGGAGCTCCTCTCGGGCAACTTCCGAAACTTCTGGGTGCTCGACCCGTGCGAGTCCGACGGCACGTCGTGCCAAACGGGCGACGAGTGCTGCGGCGGTCACTGCGTCGCGTCAGGCAACGACGGCGGTCTCGTCTGCGGCAAGCTCCAAGGCTGCAGCGGCGAAGGCGACACCTGCTCGGTCGCGAGCGACTGCTGCGCGGGCATGACGTGCACCGGCGGGCACTGCGACGTGATTCCGGTCGAGTGAATCACGGTGGGATGCACACGGTCGCGCCCGGCAAAAAGCAGTCGTCGTGATTCGGTGTGGTCGTGTTGCAAGCGCACGCGTGCGGGTTGATCGTGCCGTCCGGGAGCGCGGGATCGTGGCAGTCGTTCGGCACGCAAGGCTTCGGCGCGCAGCTCGAGACGTTTTCGCAAAACGGGTCGCGCGTCGCTTGGAGCACGTTGCAGTAGCTCAGCGGGTCGCCGTGCCCGGCCACCCAGATCTCGCAGTTGTCCCCGCTCGCGTCGATCGCTTTGAGCGCGGCGAGTTGGCCGAGGAGCGTGTCTTGACCGTAGCGCGCGACGGCGACGTCGTAGTCGTGCTGCGACATCGCGTTGATCGCGGCGACTTGCTCGGGCGTGCCCGTCCACACGTTGAGCTCCGGCGGAAGACACACGGGGATGATGCCGTCGTGCGACTCCTCGGCGACGAGGAACCGCACGTGAATGTGACACTGGAAGACGACCTCGCTCGACGTGCTCGGCTTCACGTCGACGCAGACGCCCTCCGGCTCGCCGCAGCGATGGAGATCGAGCTCGGTGCGCGCGCTGCACGCGATCGCGAGCGCGGCCGAGAAGAGCAAAGAGACGACGCGGCGCGAGAGCATCAATAAAGGAGGAACGCCGCGCGTCGCGCGCGGAAAGCGGCGAGGCCGTCGTCCCAGAGGTGCAAGATTGAATCGATCGGCTTGCCCGCGCGGATGGCGTCGAGCGTGGGCGCGCTGCCGAGCATGCCGGCCATCTTGTCGAGCTTCCACTGCGAGGGATACGCGGCGTGGAGGGCGGCGGCGAGCGTGAGCGAAACGCGCATCGGGTCGAAGCTCGCGCGATCGGTCACGCGGACCGAGACGCCGCGGCAGCTCTCGCCGCGATAAATGGACGACGTCGGCGAGAAGGACGTCGGCAAAAACGAAACGCCCGGGAGCTTCGCGCTCGCGAGATCGCGCGCGAGCGCGGCGCCGTCGATCCAGGGCGCGCCGAGTCGTTCGAACGGCGCGTCGGTTCCGCGGCCGACCGACACGTTCGTTCCTTCGAGCAAGCCGAGCGCCGGATAGAGCACCGCTTCGGCGACCGAGCGCAGGTTCGGCGACGGGCTCACCCAATCGAGACCGGTCGCGTCCCAATATTGATCGCGTCGCCAGCCGCGCATCGGGACGACCTCGAGCTTCGCGCCGGTGTCGTCCTCGGCGGCGAAGAGACGCGCGAGCTCGCCCATCGTCATGCCGTGACGCACCGGGAGCGAGCCGTGGTTCACGAACGATTCGGGCCCGGAAAAGACGGGGCCTTGCACGTCGACGCCGTCGATTGGATTCGGTCGATCGAGGACGACGAATCGCAAATTGTGATCGGCGGCGACGCGCATCGCGCGACGCATCGTCGACGCGTACGTGTAAAAGCGCACGCCCGCGTCTTGCAGATCGAAGACGAGCGCGTCGAGGTTCGCGAGCGCCGATTCGGGCGGCTCGAAGCGATCGCCGTACAAGCTCGTGACCGGGATTCCGTCGTACTCCGAGTCGGCGATTTTGCTGTCGCGATCGGCGCCCAAGCCGTGCTCGGGCGAAAAGAGGCCGACCAATTTCGCGCCGTCGGCGTTTCGGAACGCGTCGATCGTGGTGACGCCGTCGCGACCGCGCGCGCTCGCGTTCGTGATGAGGCCGACGCGCGCGCCGTGCAAACGCGCGAAGCCTTCGTCGCGCAAGACGTCGACGCCCGGCTCGACTTGCGCGCCGCGCACCGCGAGGCCGCCGACCTCGGCGACGAGCGGGTTCACTTGGCCTCTTCCATCGGGGTGCACGCGGTTGCTCAAGAAGACCACGAAAAGATCTTTGTCGGGGTCGATCCAGAGCGACGTTCCGGTGAAGCCTCCGTGCCCGAAGGCGTCATCGGAAAAAGTCCACGCGCCGTCGTGCGGTTTGTTCTTCGCATAGGCGCTCGCCGAGTCCCAGCCGAGGGTGCGGCCGTTTTTCTGCCGCGCGAAAAAGAGATCGGCGGTCGCGCGCGAAAAAACCGGGCCGCCGCGATCGAGCATCGCGCGGGCGAAACGCGCGAGATCGTCGGCCGTCGAGAAGAGCCCCGCGTGCCCGGCCACGCCGCCGAGCGCCCATGCGCGCGGATCGTGAACGTCGCCCATCATCCACGCGCCGTCGCGTTGCTCGGTCGGCGCTGCGCGTTTTTTCAAATCGGCGGGAGGCTTGAACATCGTCTCGTGCATGCCGAGCCGGTCGAAGATCTCGCGCTTGGAGAACGTCGCGAGATCGTCGCCGGTGACGCGTCGCACGATCTCGCCGAGCACGATGAAGCCGACGTCCGAATAAATGAAACGCTCGCCCGGCTGCGCCGCCATCCTGCGCGTCGCGATTCGGCGCATCGCTTCTTCGGGCCCGTGCGCGTAATCGTCGATCGCCGTGTCGGGGCGGAGGCCGCCCTCGTGCAAGAGGAGCTGCCGCACGGTGAACGGCGGGAGCGGCGCGAGCTCGGGCACGTATTTCGATGCCGGCGCGTCGAGCGAAACTTTTCCGCGCTCGACCAAGATCATGATGCTTGTCGCCGTCGCGATCGGTTTGGTGAGCGACGCGAGATCGAAGACCGTGTCGGCGGTCATCGGCGTTCGCTCCGGCTCGATCGAACGCGAACCGTACGCCTGACGAAAGAGAACGCGCTCGCGCGTGCCGACCTCGATCACGCAGCCCGGCAGGTCCCCCTGCGAAATCGCAGCTTCGACGACCGGCGCGATCGCCGCGAAGCGCTCGTCGTTCGGCTCGTCGGGCGCGGGCACGTTCGCGATCGGCGGCAGCTCCGGCGGGATCGCGACGGTCGGACCGGGCACGACGGGCTCGCGCTGCGCAGTGCACGCGACCACGATGCCCACGATCAAGAACGCGCCGGCGATTTGCTTCACGTGTAAAGCATCATAGCGCTTCGCGGACGAGCGCGGCGCGCACGGCCGCCGAGAGCCACGCGCGCGGCGCGTCCGGCGCGCGATTTTTGACGGCCGCCTCGAGCGAGCGCATGCGCGTCGCGAGCGACTCGAGGCCGGCGTCGTCGAGGGTTTGCGCCGATGCTCCGCAGCGTTGAAGCAGCTGAGCCGGAGCCGAATCGATGCCGACGTGCGCGAGCTCCGAGAGCGCCGACTCGGCCGACTCGACGGCGGCGGCGATCGGGTCGACGCCCGCGCGGCGACCCGCGTGCGGAACGTTCACGGTCTTCTCTGGCGGACCGGCGACGTCGGGTGCGACGACCTCGTCGCCGGCGATCGCGAGCGGATCGAGCTCGAAGCCGAGCGGCCCGCGTCCGAGCTCGCCCGCCACGAATCGAACGGGCTTGGCGAGCGCGGCGGCGGTCGCTTCGATTGCGTTGGGCGCGACGCGCCGATGGGTGACGCGAAGAAAAAATGGGTGCCCCTCGCCGTCGGTGACCTTCGCGAGGAGCTCCTGCTCGGCGGGCAGATACACGACGTCCTCGACCGAGCCGACCGCGAGCGCGTGCACGTTCTCGGCGAGAAGACGCGGACGGAGCGCGCGCGGCGGGCGCGTCTTCAGCCACGCAGCGTGCGCTTCGAGGCTCTTCACGAAAATCGGCGCAGGCAGCGCGTCCCACTCGGCGCGCTGCGGCGTCACTTGATTCGGCGCCGCGACCGCGCGGCCGATGACGAGCTCGCGGTTCGCTTTGCGCTGCACCGTATGCGACACCATTTGTCCGACCGCGAGCTGCCCGAGCTTCACGCGGCTCGCGATGTCGCGCTTGGCGAGCGCGGGCCCGTCGTCCGGCTCCTCTTTTTCTTTGAAGTCGAAGCGCTTCTTCAAGACGAGCACCATCGACGAGTCCGGGTCGGCGAGGTAAACGCTCGCGAAACGAACGCGCCCGTCGGCGCTCACCCGCGCGCCGAGCGAGACGAGGCGAACTTTGTCGAGCGCGGTCGTTCGCGCTTCGTCCTGACCGAGCACGTAACGCACCGGAAGCTCCGCGGGGCCGCGGCTCGCACGCGAGCGCGCTTCGATTTCGACGAGGAGCTCGGCGACCTCGCGCGAGCTGTAGAGCGCGCTCCGCGCGACGTACGCTTCGATCGCGCGCTCGAGATCTTCGATCGCGCCGAGCGGCCAAACGAAGCCGTTTTTGTCGAGCTCGGCGCGCGCCGCCAAAAAAAGCGACGCGAGGTTCGGCGGCGCATGCGCGACGCCGTTGCGCAAGAGCGTGCTCGCGAGGTCGAGCGCTTTGCCGAGCGTCGCTTCTTCTTTTTTCGAGCGCGCGCCGAGCGAGACGACCACCGACGCGCCTTCGTGGGAGGCGGCCTCGCGAAAAGCCCAGACGGCGATCGCGACGTGCTCGCAGCCTTGCTGCGCGTCTTTGCAATCGCACTTCGCGTACGCCGGATCGCGCGGCACGAGGAACCGCACGGTGCACGCCGGAAGCTTCGCGGTCGGAACGCCCTCGCGCTCGACCGCGACGAGGAGCCCGCCGCGCATCGCGAGACGCGCACGCTCGATGCGTTTCGGGCCTAGCGATTTGTCGAGCGCGGCGTCGTCGATCTCGGCCGGCGACCACTGCGCCGGAACGCGCGCCGAAGAAGGCGGCGGCGCGCCCTCGAGCTCGGCCTCGTGCCACGGCTTGTACGCGAGCGCGACTGCGACGCGATGCCGGCATTTCGACGCGCTCATGCATTTGCACGTCGAGCTCCAATCTTTGAGCGTCTTACCCGCCGGAACGGTCGTCACGATCCCGTCGGGAAACGTGCCGACCACAGTCCCGTCGTCACGCTCTTCGATGCGCGGCCCGGAGCCGTCGCCGATCTCGCGCTGCGCACGCTTGACGTCGCCCATCGTCGCGAGTGACGCGAGCGCTTCGGGGGTGAGAGCGAGAAGATCTTTTCGGCTCACGACGCCGAGGCTAGCACCGGTCAACGGCGCGATGACGTGCGTCTCGGCGAGCATGCCCGTTCCGGTGCAGTGACGTCAGGCGCGCACCTTCTCGGCGATGAACTGAACGAGCTGGCCCGGCGTCATCGCGCCGACGTGGGCGCCGACGTTCACGAGCGCGCGCGCCATGTCTTTGTCGTACGAAGGGTTCGCTTGCTCGTCGAGCGCCGCGAGGCCGAGCACGGTCGCGCCCGAGTCGCAGAGCGATTTCACGCGCGAGACGAGCACGCCGGGGCTCCCGCCTTCGAAAAAATCGGTGATGAGCACGACGATCGTCCGCCGCGGCGACTCGACCAAACTTTGTCCGTACGCGACCGCTTTGCCGATGTCGGTCCCGCCGCCGAGCTGCACCTTCATCAAGACCTCGACCGGATCGGTCACGCGATCGGTGAGATCGACGACTTGTGTATCGAAGATGCACAAATGCGTTTTGGTGCCGGGCAATCCCCACAAGCACGCCGCGGTCACCGCCGCGTGGATGACCGAGCTCATCATGCTCCCGCTCTCGTCGACGAGCAGAATGATTTGCCAGCGGTCCATGTGACGCCGCGTGCGCGAAATGAAGAGCGGCTCACGAATGTAGCGAATGCGCTTTTCTGCCGGATCCCAACCTTGCAAATTGCGTTTGAGCGTCGACTTGGCGTCGAAGTTCTTTGCAATTTGAATTCGCGAGCGCCGGCGCGTGCGCGAGCCGTGAAAGCTCTGACGGACTTTGCGCGCGAGCTTCTCCATGAGCTGCCGAATGACTTTGGCGGCGAGCTCGCGCGCGAGCGAAAGCACCTCGGGGCTCATCAAATGTTTGGTGAGCATCACCGCGCGGAGGAGTGTCTCGCTCGGCTCGATTCGTTTGAGGACTTCGGCGTTGGTGACGACTTCGTGAATTTGATATTTTTCGACCGCGTCGCGCTCGAGTCGTTCGATCGTCTCTTTGGGAAAGAGCTTGTGAACTTGATTGAGCCAATCGGGGACGCTCAATTGCGAGCCGTCGAGGCCGCCGGTGCGGTCGCGCACGTCGCGCTCGCCGAGCGAGGGATCGCGATCGTAGAGCCAGCCGAGCGACGCGTCGGCGGCGAGATCCTCGGCGCTCATGCCCGCGCGGCCGTCGAGCTCCTCGGCCGCTTTGCCGAGCACGAGTCGCCATCGAACGAGCCGCTCGTCACGAGCCATCGTCGACTCCGTATCGTTTGGCGACCTCGGCGGCGGCTTTGTCGATCGCGGCGCCCCGCTGCACTTGGCGAGCGTCGATCGGCGTCGAGAGGAGCGCGTGCGGATCGAAGCGCTCGCCTTCTTTCGCGAACCGCGCGAGCACGCCCTCGGCGATCGTGAGCCGTTCGCGCGGCGGAAAATACGAAAACGCCTGCCGCACCGCGGGGAGCGCGATCATGAACTCGTCGCGCACCATCGTCGTGAGCGCCGTGTCGATCGCGGCGAGGAGCTCGGTCGAGCGCATCACTTCTTCGCGCGCGAGCATGAAGAGGCCGGCGAGAAAATCTCCGACCGTCGTCGAGCGCGCCGACGCTTTGAGCACGGAGACTGCGCGCGCTTCGTCCGCTTCTTGCGGGCGCGTGCTCCACAAGAGACCGAGCGCGGCGCCGCGGAGTGCCGGCGGCGTCTCGGCGTCTACGATGCGGCGCTCGCAAACCGCGTGCGCGCGCGCGTGCATCGCGGCGATGTCGGGCGGCCCGTGCCGAATGAGCTCGCGGATCGCGGCGACCGCGCCGACGTGACCTTCGTCGAGCTCGGCCTCTTTGCCCTGAACGCCCTCGAAGAGCCAGAGCGCGCGATCGAAGCACGCCGTCAGCACCGCGCCGAGCTCGTTCGAGCCTCTCATGTCGAAGAGGACGTCCCCGTGCCAGAGCGGCAAGAGACGATGCATCGCCTTGCCGAGCGCTTCGAGCGCGGGCTCGTGCGCGACCTTCGACGCGATCTCGCCGAGCCACCGCTCGGTGAGCGCGCGAATCCCGCAAAGCGCGGCGTCGAAGAGCGCGTCGGCGAGGACCGCGACGTTGGCGGACGCGTCGCGACATCGCTCCTCCAACTTCGCGCCCGCGGCGGCGACGAGCGACCCGCCGTAAACCGCCGCTTCGATGAGCGCGGGATCGGTCTCGAGCAAGCGCTCGACGCTCCATTCTTCGGAGAGCTCGGTCTTGGTGCGCAAGAGCGACGGCGCGCGCGTGCGCCCGAAGCCGGGAATGCCGAGCACGCGAAGTCGATGAAGCACGCGGCTCCGGTCGATGCCGTGTGGATCGGTGAGCTTGGCGACGATCTTCTGCGCGCCGCGCTTCGGCTCGATGCCGACGCGCGCGAGCTCGGCGAACGCATCATCGAGAAGCGGCGGCGCGGGCGTGCCCTTCGCGAGAACGCCGTATTTTTCGCCGGAAAATGCCGATACGATTTCGACCAAGAGCGCGTCGGTGTGGCGCGCGAGCGTTCCGCGGCGCGTCCACGGAAGCGGCGCGTCGAGCGCTTCTTTCACGAGCGCGCCAGCGAGCCCGTCGAGCACGTCGATGCGCGCGAGGACTTTGTGCGCCCGTAGCGCGCGAAGCCCGTTCGCGAGCGTCGATGCCGCGATCGCATCCGCGGGCGAGACGCGCTGCTGCTTCGTTCGCAAATGTTGGATCGCGTGAAACATCATCGACTCGGCCGCGCCCTCGGCGCCGCGCTCCCAAACGGCTTGATAAAACCCGGGCGACGGCATGCCCGACGCGTACCCCGCGAAGCTGTCCAAACGCCGCAGCGAATACGGAACGAAATAACTTCCGACGCGCGTCCCCTCCGGAACCGGCGGCACCTCGGGCCACGTCGGATCCGAATCGGCCCACTGTCGCTCGAGCGCCGGCTTGTGGTACCCGCCGCAAACGACGACGATCGATTCTTGTAATTTACACTCTTTCGCCGCGGCCGCGATGAACCGCGCCATGACGGCTTCGCGCGGCCCGTCGCGCGCGCCCGCGGGCTCGTCGGCGCGGAGCACGTCGAAATATTTTCGAAGGCCGGCCTCGAGCTCCTCGGTCGGCATCGGCTGCTCGAACATGTGATCCCAAAGCGCGTCGGTGTCCTCGAAGCCGAGCCGATCGGCGATCTCACCGAGCCGGTCGGAGTGTTTCATCCGATCGCTGCCGAACCGATTTTCGACGCCGAGAAACGCATCGTCCCACGCCGGCAAATCCATCCACATCGGCTTCGCGCCGACCTCGCGCGCCTTCTGCATCGCGACGAGCTCGGGCGAAAATTCGCAGAACGGCGTCCACGTCCCGCGCGCCGTCCCGTCGGCGTTTTGTCGATACGAAAAGAGCGCGACCGGCATCTCGTGCCCGAGGAGCAGCTCGTCGATGCGCTCGTTCATGTCGAGCGGCCCCTCGACCAAAACGAATTTGGGTTTCACCCGCTCGATCGTCTGCGCCACGAGCCGCGCACACGCGGGACTGTGATGGCGTACGCCGACGACGATGACGGACCCGTGATTCAAGGAGCGCGATGCTAGCAGAGCCGTCAGGGCGGAAGCTCCCAGCACGACACGCTCGTCGTGTCGGTGCAAACCGGTAGCGCTTCGCAGCTCGCGCTCGCAAACGGTGGCGGCGAAGCGCACGTCGCGGGTCGCATGCCGAGTGCGGCGAGCTCGCCGGCAATCGGGAATCGGATGTTCACGCTGTCGAGCGAGCCGTCGTCGTCGAGCGATAGCGTGCCCAGCGTCGTGGTCTCGTCGCCGATTGTGGCGCAGCTCGCGTCGACCGCATGAACGTGCGCCGAGGCGCCCACGTCGGCGAGCGCGTGATCGCCGGCCGCGAGACCGACGGGGAAGGTGACCGTCACCTCCATCGCGCCCGCGATGGCGTCCACGTCGGCGCGTTGAACGACGTCGCACGGGCCGTCTGCGCTGTGGATGTTGAAGAAGTGAGCGGTGACGGTGCCCCCGCTTTCCACGACAGCGACCGCGAGCGGCGTGTTCGGCGAGAGCCACGCGAAATCGGCTTGGACGGGCACGGTGTCGGTGAGCGCTTCGCCGTTGCAGCCGCAAAGAACGAGCGCCGCGGCGACGAGGTGCCTCACGCGCACGAGGCTATCGCGTTCGGGTCGCGCTAAGTTGTTCGGCGTGACCGGACGGCCAATCTTCGTCTGCATCGTCCTCTTCCAGGCTTGCGGCGGTGCTCCGCCGACGGTTCAGACCGTCGCGATGTACGGCCCCGACGCCGCCGCTCCGGACGCGGCGCCGCGTGACATAGGGTGCGCCATCCGGTTCGACCGCGAAGAGATGAACCACATGGCCGCGCTCGACGAGTGCCTCGGCGAGCCGCGAAAGGCGTGCTGGGCCGGATGCGAAGCGACGTGCACCAGCTGCGGCGTCGCGTGCGCGGGTGATTCGGCGTGCGAAGCGCAGTGCATCGCCGAGCGCGACACGTGCAAGAGCAACCACTGTGTCGACGTTCATGCGCGGTGCCGCAACGATCTCGTGCGCGACTGGCTCACGAACCGCTGCGACGATCTCTGCGGACCCTATCGCGACTGCATCGAGGACTGCGCCGCGAATCCGTCGGACGACTGCCCGAAAAAATGCGAAGCGACCGCGACGGCCGCGTGCAACCCGGTTCGCTGCGACGCGCTCCGCGACGCGCCCGAACGAAAAACGCTCGACCCGCGCTGGAGGGCGAACGACTGCGATCGCGTCTGCACGAAGGTCTGGGAGTGCGCTCGAGCTCAGTGCGACGCGACCGCGGGCTGCGACGAGCCGGTGAAGACGTATCGCGCGTGCATCGCGCGCATGCCTTCAGCGCGAGCGTGTGGTCTCGACGAGTCGCCGGGCCTCTGCCCTCAGCCTTGAGGCGCGGCGTGACGTTCGTGGGCGCCCCGACAAAGAACGGATGGCGCGTGGACGTCACATGACACGCGGCGAAACCGCATATACCGACCGGCATAGCGCATGCTCCTCGCTCGGCATGGTCTCCATGATGAAAGCGTTGCCCGCGCTGCTGGGCTTGTTGATGAGCGTCGGTTGCGGCTCGGCGATGGTGAGCAAGACGCACACGACGAGCGCCGAGCTGCCGCCGCCTGACGCGAAGGGCGAGTATCACGTCGTGTGGCCGAAGCTCGGCGCAGGCGACGCGCGGTTCATCCGCCTCGGTCTCGGACCCGACACGCTCTCGTATTGCCGGCGCGTGAGCCCGAAGTTCGCGTTCGACAAATCCGAGACGTACCTCGAGGACAACGATCAGCTCGTGGCCTTCGCTTCGTGCATGAATCACCCCGAGATGAAAAATCGCCGCATCGTGCTCGTTGGCCGCGCCGACGCGCGCGGCACCGACGCCTACAACATGGCGCTCGGAGCGAGGCGCGCCGAGGATATCCGCAATCACCTCGTGAACGCCGGCATCGACCCGAGTCGCATCTCGGTCGCGAGTCGCGGCGACCGCGGCGCCAAAGGCTACCTCCCGCAGTATTCGAACGGCTTCGACCGCCGCGTGGACGTGATCGTGACCGGCGGCGAGCACCGGCCCTGAGGTCGTCACCGGACCGCGCGGCGCCCGGCCTGCGCGTGTCGGCGGCTACCCCGGAATCCGAGTCCTCGCCTCGTAATAAGCCCGCCAGTGCGCGCCCGACCCCTTCGCGACCCGCTGCTCGAAATACCTCCGCAGCCGCGCGAGATCCTCGCTCTCCGTCTTCACCGCCGCACCCACGAGACAATCGACCAAGTCCGCCGGCGACGCGTCGCCCTCACCCAAGTAATAACTTCGCACCCCGAGCGCATACGCGACGCTCACGGCTTCGGCCGTCGACATCGCCGTCGTCAGACGATCCATCGCTTGCCCGTCGACCGTCTGCCCCGCGCGCAATTCGCGGAACGTGGTCACCAGCAACTCGAGCACGTCGTCGCCCGGCACCTCGGGCACGCCCGCGCGCTCGAGCAAACGCTTCGTCTCGTCGCGCACGAGCGCCATCTCGACGTTGAAATCCGGAATCGGAAAAACCGTCTCGAAATTGAAGCGGCGTTTGAGCGCGGCGCTCATCTCGTTCACGCCGAGATCGCGCGTGTTGGCCGTCGCGATGACGTTGAAGCCGTCTTTCGCGAAGAGCATGTTGTCGCCGCCCTCCATCTCGGGCACCGCGAGCACGCGGTCGGAGAGCGCCGCGAGGAGCGAGTCTTGAATCTCGAGCGGGCAGCGCGTGATCTCCTCGAAGCGCGCGATTTTGCCCTCGCGCATCGCGACGTAGAGCGGCGCCGGCACGAGCGCGCGCGGCGACGGCCCCTCGGCCAAGAGGAGCGCGTAGTTCCACGAGTACTTGATCTGATCGTCGGTCGTCCCCGCGCTCCCCTGAATCGTCAGCGTCGACTGCCCGCTCACCGCCGCCGCGAGGAGCTCGGACAAAAGCGACTTCGCCGTCCCCGGCTCGCCCACGAGCATGAGCCCGCGATTGGTTGCAAGTGCAACCATCGCCCGGTCGACGAGCGACGGGTTCCCGACGAACTTCTTTCGAATCCCGCGCGACGCGTCGCCCAAAATGAACGTCCGCACCGCGCGCGGCGACATCGCCCAACCCGGCGGCTTCGGCCCGCTGTCGTCCTCGCGAAGCTTCGCCAGCTCGGCCGCGTAGACGACCTCCGCCGGCGGCCGCTGCATCGTCGGTTCGTTCTTCGTCGCTTCTTTTTTCGCCACGTCCCCCTCCGTCACGAAGAAGGCGCGTGCTTCTCGACGAGCCTGCCGAGCCGCGGCAGCGCTGCTTCGACGTTCTTCTTCGCGGTGCCGCGGAGCTTGTCGTACGTGCTTCGGACGACGCCGCTCTTGGCGTTCTTCGCTTTGCCGTCGGTGATCGACAAGAGCGCGTCGGCCACGCGCGACGAGTTCGCGACGAAGTGCTCGCTGGGCTTTTTCTTCTTCTCGACGGCTTCTTGGTAGAACGGGTCGAGCGCGAGCGCGAACTCCGGCAAGAGGTCGGTGACGACGTTGCGGACGAAGCCCGGCTTGATCCCTTTGACCGCGCCGTACCCCGCCTTGAGCGCGAGGCCCGAAATGCCGCCCTTGTCCTTGACCTCTTCGTCGATCAGCGTGACGCAATCGTCGACGACCTGCGGTTTCTTGCCGTCGGCGTTCAGGATCTCCTGGAGATTGGGCATCCAGAACCGCTTAGCACGAAGCGCTCAATGGACGCTACCGCAGGTCGGCGTGACGACGTCGCTCTTGTCGTTGGTGTCGTTGCACTCGTGGAAGGTCGGGTTTTGCGGGTCGATGTAGATCGCCGCATAGAGCGACGACGTGCTCGTCGCCGGCGCCGAAAGCGTCACGTCGAGCGTCTGCGTCTGCCCGGGATAAAGGCCGATCGTGGTGGTGACCTGCCCCACTTGGACGTCGCCCGGCGTGACGAACACGTTCGCGACGACGCCCGCCGGCAAACCCGATTGCCCGATGTTGCGGATCGAAACGTGCGCGACGACCGGGTCGACGCAATCCGCCTTGAGCGACACGATCGCGTCCGGCGCGTTGAAGATGCCCTTGTCCTGCACGTTCTGGCGGAAATCGTTCAGCCAGGGGAGCGTCCAGTTCTTCGTCTCGCCCTTCGGGATCGTGCCGTAGACGTTCGGCGCGACGCACGCGTTGTCGCTGTCGTCGCAAATGTTCGACACGTGGTACGTGTGCTCGTTCCAGAGCGTGCGCGTGCCGACCCACGAATCGGCCTTGTCGCCGATCGCCACGAGCCCGCGGTAAGAATTGTTCGCTTGCGGTCCGGGCGTCCAATATTGGCCGTTCAGCGACGTGCCGCCTTGCTTGTAGCCGTTGCAGTTCCACGTGTTCATGTCGACGCCCTGCGACGGAATGAGCATCTCGGCGTGACCGTCGCCGTCGATGTCGGCGACGATCGAGGCTTCGGTCGCGGTGAACGACGAGTGCGAGTACGCGAGCCGCACGCTGCCGTTGGTTCCGTCGAACACCCAGAGCCAACATTCGTCGGCGTAAACGACCTCCGCTTTGCCGTCGCCCTCGAAGTCGAAGACGGTCGAGCCGGTGACCGACGACGAGAAGTCGTGGTTGCCGGCTTTCCAGAGGAGGGTCATCCCGGTGATCGCGCCGTTCACGATCGTCGGCTTGATGACGTGATAAAAGTTGTCCTGCGCGACGCCGATTTCGGGGAACGTGTCGCCGTCGAAATCGGCGACGGTCGGAGCGCCCGCTTGTTTGGTGTCGGTCAGGCTGAACGCGCTGCCGACGATCGCGCCGGTCGCGCCGTCGAGGATCCAAACTTTTCCGGCGCCGACCACGATGACGTCGGGCTTTCCGTCTTTGTTCAGATCGGCGACCGCGTCGAATCCGTCGGTCACGTTCGTGTTTTGCCAGAGCGTCGTCACGGCCGTGCCGTTCCACGAATACGCCGTATTTCCCGCGAGAAGCTCGAGGTGACCGTCGTTCGCGCCGTCGACGTCGCTGAACAAGCTGAGCGCTTCGTCGGCCGCGACGCTCTTGCCTTTGCCGCCGACGAAGAGACGCTTGAGCGTCTTGTTCTTCATCGTCCAAACGGTGTCGGCGTAGGCAATCTCGGGATAGCCATCGAGGTCCATGTCGGCGACCGAGAGCCCGCCGCCCCACCCGGTGCTCCCGTTGACCGTGCCGTACGGCAGATCGCTCGTGTACTTCACGTTGCCGTTGCGATCGACGACGACGATGTTGCCTTCGCCGGTCATCGCAGCGATGTCCATGTAGTTGTCGCCGTCGAAGTCGCCGATCGCGACCGAGATGCCCACCGCGAAGCCCATCGATCCGGTGGCGTTCGTGAGCGACCAGATGTCCGCGCCGGTCCGTCCGTCGACCATGCGGAGGACGCCGTCGCGGCACGCTTTCGTGTCCGGGTTCGAGCCGCTGTTGCAGTTGACCGTTCCGGTGTTGCCCGAGACGAAGACGACGACGGGCGAATCGAGCGAGTCGATCTTTCCGTCGCAGTTCGTGTCGTAGACGCGGCCGACCGTCGGCGTCGCCCAGACGTCGATGTCGTTGGGCGCGACGCTCACGTTCGGGCCCCACGTCCACTTCGTCTTCGCGTTGAGCAGGCCGCCCGACGGCGGGTGATACTCGCACTGCGCGATGCACGAGCCGCCGTCCGGCAGCGCGCCCGCGTCGCCTTGGCAGGTCGGCGGAAGCGGCAAACATTTTCCGGCCGACGGAAGCGGCTCGCTGCAGCCGGCCTCGAGACCCGCGTCGCTCGCACCCGCGTCGCCGCTGCCGAGCGCGGGCTCGCAATATTCGTTCGGCCCGCAGTCGTTTCCGCTGTGGCAGTCTTTGCCGGGCGTCACGCACTGATCGAAGAGGCACACGGTGCCGCCGCCGCAGCAGGTGTCGCCGCAAACGTGCGCTGCGGTGTCGCAGCACTGTCCGCCTTGCATGCAGACGCCGCCGTCGCAGTCGTTCGACGACTTGCAGCCTCCGCCGCTCGAGTCGCCGCCGAAGACCGGGCTGTCGATCCCGCCGCCGTCGGGCGGCGGCGGAGCGACGTCGCTCGTGCCGTCGGGCCCCGAGTCGAAGACGTCGTTGCCGTCCGAGCCGCAACCCGTCGTGTACACCGCTGCCCCCGCGAGGAGGACGCCCACCACCACCATCACGCTGCGTGCGCTCATGGAGTCCCTTGGCCGCCTTTCGTCCAAACTAGAACTTTACACGAAATGGCCGAGGGCGCGGGGAATCGTCAGTCGCGCCGCTCAGCGAACATTCGCGCACAAAAACGCCGAGAAACGCGCGTTTCGTGCTCGCTCACGCGACGGCGCGCCTTGCGCGCCTCGCGGGCGTCCTCTATCTGACCCGCGCGATGGATGCCTCGCTGGACCCGCTCGAGCCGGTTTTGCCGCCGGCCGGCGTCGAGGCGAAGAAGCTCGCGGAGGTCGCGTCGGCGCTCGTCGGGCAAACGCGCGGGCGGCTCGACGTCGCGGGAACGCGCGGCTCTGCGACCGCGATGCTCGCGGCGGCCGTCGCGCGCCAGAGGCGAATCGTGCTCGTCGCGGCGGACGCCGAGGCTGCGCGGTGTGCGGCCGATGATCTCGCGTTCTTTTCGCACGAGGAGCCGCTGCTTTTGGTCGACGACGAGACTTCGCCGTACGCTCCGGTGAATCCCGATCGGCGCGCGGCGATGATGCGCATGGCGGTTCTGACGAGGCTCGTTTCGGCGGAGCCGCGCGCGCTCGTGATGACGGCGACTGCGCTCGCGCGGAAGGTCGTGCCGCGCGCGATCGTTCGCGCGCACACGCATCGCATCGTCGCCGAGGACGGGCTCGATCGCGATTGGCTCGTCGCGCGTCTCGCGGAGACTGGGTACATCCGCGTGCCGCTCGTGGAGGACCCGGGCTCGTTCGCCGTGCGCGGCGCGCTCCTCGACGTGTGGCCGCCGAATCTCGCGGACCCGGTGCGCGTCGAGCTCTACGGCGATCTCGTCGTGTCGATCAAACCGTTCGACCCGATGGATCAGAAAACGCGCAACGAGCCGATCGCCGAGATTGCGATCGCGCCGGTGCGCGAGGCCATCCTCGCGCGCGAGTACGTCGGGCGTGCGCGCGATCGGATTACGCAGCTCGCCGACGCGATGGACATGCCGACGCTCAAAGCGCGCGCGCTCATCGACGACGTGACGAGCGGCCGCGCGTTCTTCGGTGCCGACGCGTACGTGCCCGCGTTTTACGAGAAGCTCGAGTCGATCTTCGAGTACCTCGGCGAGGACGCGATCGTGCTCCTCGACGATCCGCCGGCGATCGTCGCGGCGGTCCGCGACGCGCTCGTGCGCGCGGCAGACGACGTTTCTCACGCAGAGAAATCGCCCCATTTTTTGGTGTCGACGTTCTTCGAGACCGAAGACGAGCTCGCTTCGCGCCTCGAGGCGCGTCGCGTCGGCGTGCTTCATCGCACCGCCGTCGGCGGCGAGCCCGCCGCCGGTCTCGAGCGCTACGAGACGAGCAACGAAGCGCTCGACCTCGCGGCGCGCGATCACGAGGACCTCGCGCGTGCGGTGAAGACGGCGCGCACGTTGAAAGGTCGCGGCGCGACGCTCGCGCCGCTCGTCAGGCGGATCGCGCATTGGCACGACCACGGGCTTCGCGTCGTCTTGTCGGCGCGCGCCGAGACGCAAGCCGAGCGCGTCGCGTCGCTGCTCGGGCACCTCGGCGTGACGTGCCGTACGTCGGCTTCGCTCGAATCGGCGGGCGAGCGCGGCGTCGTCGACCTGATCGTCGGCAAGCTCTCGCGCGGCGTCATGCTCGTGGCCGACGGCCTCGCGATCGTCACCGAAGAAGAAATCTTCGGCGGTCGCGGGCGTCACCGCGAAAAAAAGAGCGCCGCCGCAGCCGCCGCGAGCAAATCGTTCGCCGAGGATCTGCGCAGCCTCGCGGTCGGTGACTACGTCGTCCACGTCGACCACGGCATCGGCCGTTACCAAGGTCTCGTGCACAAAGAGATCGGCGGCCTCACCGTCGATCTCCTCGTCGTCGAGTACGCCGAGAGCGACAAGCTCTATCTGCCCGTTTACCGCCTCAATCAGCTGCAGAAATATTCGGGCGGCGAGGGCGCACCGCCGAAGATCGATCGCCTCGGCGGACAAACGTTCGCGAAGACCAAGAGCCGCGCGAAAAAGGCGATTCGCGAGATGGCCGATCAGCTCCTGAAGCTCTACGCCGAGCGCCGCGCGCAGACGCGCGACCCGCTCGAGGCGCTCGACGACGAGTATCGCGCGTTCGAGGCGACCTTTCCGTTCGACGAAACGCCGGACCAAGGCAAAGCGATCGACGACGTGCAGCACGATCTCTCCGAGGCGCAGCCGATGGACCGGCTCGTCTGCGGCGACGTCGGCTTCGGCAAGACCGAGGTCGCGATCCGCGCGGCGTTTCGCGTCGCGATGGCCGGCAAGCAAGTCGCGGTGCTCTGCCCGACGACGGTGCTCGCGCAGCAGCATTTCCGCACGTTCGAGGCGCGCCTCCGCGATTACCCGATTCGCATCGCGCCGCTGTCGCGCTTCCAAAACGAAAAAGAGTCGCGCGAGACGCTGCTCGCCCTCAAGGAAGGCAAAGTCGAGATCGTCATCGGCACGCACCGCCTGCTCTCGAAGGACGTCCACTTCGCGAACCTCGGGCTGCTCGTGGTCGACGAAGAGCAGCGCTTCGGCGTCACCCACAAAGAACGAATCAAGCAGCTCCGCGCGCAAGTCGACGTGCTCACGCTGACCGCGACGCCCATCCCGCGCACGCTGCAGCTCGCAGTCGGCGGCCTTCGCGATTTGTCGCTCATCACGACGCCGCCTGCCGATCGTCGCGCCGTGCGCACCATCGTCACCCGTTGGGATGCGCCGACCATCGCCGAGGCCGTGCGTCGCGAGCTCGCGCGCGGCGGCCAGGTCTTTTACGTCTACAACCGCATCGAAGGCATCTACGAGCGCGCGCAGCGCCTCCACGATCTCGTGCCCGAAGCGCGCATCGCCGTGGCGCACGGTCAAATGGAAGCGGCCCTCGAAAAAACGATGATCGACTTCGTCGACGGCAAGTACGACGTCCTCGTCGCGACCGCGATCGTGGAGAGCGGGCTCGACATTTCGCGCGCCAACACGATCCTCATCGACCGCGCCGACATCTTCGGGCTCGCGCAGCTCTATCAACTTCGCGGGCGCGTCGGGCGCAGCAAAGAGCGCGCGTATTGTTATCTCATCGTGCCGCCGGTCGACGGCATGACCGACGAGGCGCGCGCGCGCATCGAGGCGATCGAACGTCACACCGAGCTCGGCAGCGGCTTTCAAATCGCGTCGCTCGATCTCGAGCTCCGCGGCGCGGGCGACGTGCTCGGCGCCGAGCAGTCGGGCACCGTGGCGACGGTCGGCTTCGATCTCTTCTGTCGCATGCTCGAAGAAGCGGCGGCCGAGCTCCGCGGCGAGGTCATCGTGCACGAGGTCGACCCCGAGCTCTCGTTCGACGTCGTCGCGCTCTTGCCCGAGACGTACGTGCCCGACGTGGGCGTTCGTCTCTCGCTCTACAAACGTCTCGCGAGCGCGAACGACGAAGCGCACGTCGCCGAGATCGCCGAAGAGATGGAGAACCGCTTCGGCCCTCCGCCGTCCGAGGCCAAGCGACTCGTCGAGCTCATGAGCCTCAAGACCGAGCTCCGGCGCATGCGCGTCCTCGGCTGCGAAGCGAGCGCGCGCCTCGTGACGCTGCACCTCCGCGAAGACACGCCGCTCGATCCGAAAAAAGTGAGCGACCTCATTCGCGCGCCGAAGAGCGCTTATCGTCTCACGCCCGACATGCGATTGACGCGCCGCTTCGACGGCGTCCGCAACGCGCTCGAGAACGTCGAGGCGGTGCTCACCGATTTGTCGAAGTGCCTCAAACCTTGAACGTCTTGCCGGTCTTGCGTTCGAGCGCGCGCACGAGCGTCTCGATGCGCGGAAAGTGGACGGCCATGAACGCGAACGCAAACGCGAAGAAAGGCGCCCAGATGGAGGGCGGCGCGCCGCTGTACGCCGCCATGAGCCCGAACAGCGCGACGGCCTCGGCGAGCGCGGTGCCAGTGAGGACCGCGCTCTGGAATTTGGGAAATGCATCGAACAGGGTCTGCTCGCCGGCGACCTCGACGGACGCGAGCGCGTTCGCGAGGAGCCGCGGCGGAAGCAAGACGCTCAACACGGCGACGACGAGCGCGGGCGCGGCGAACGCAAGCGGCGAAAACGACGGTCGGTGCGGTGCACGAGCGCCGGCAACGATGACCACGGTGTAGAAGCCCGTCGAAACGACGAGCGTGATCCAGATTCGTCGCAGCATCCGGAGACGTTTCGAGAGCCGCGCGTCCATCCACGGATCATGTGCTATTTCACGCCCATGAAGAAGCGCTTCTTGCTTTTGCTGTGCGCCGGGGTCGCAGCGTGCGGCGGGAAGATCGACGGCGGCGACGCCGGCACCGGGACCGGAAACGACGGCGGCGTCCTCATCGTCGACGCGAGCGCCAAGAAAGACGCGTCGCCGGCGATCGACTCGGGCCCGCCGACGGACGTGTGCACGCCGATCCAAGGCGGCACGAGCGGCAGCTCGAACGGCGACTGCGACACGACTGCGGCGTGGAGCTGCGGCGACACGAAGTACACGGTCGATTGCTCGTGCCCGTCGACGCAGTGCACGTGCAGCGAGTCGACCGGAAGCAGCGGCGGCGGCACCGTCGTCAAAGAGCCGAACGTTTGCCCCGGATGCACCGGGGACCTGCCGACGATTTGCGGCTTCCCGCACTGAGATGGCCGTCGTCCTCTGCCCGCTGCCGGATCGCGATTTCGATCCGACCGAGACCGCGGTGCCGTGGAAGCTTCTCACGGAAGCCGGGCATCGCGTGGTTTTTGCGACCGAGCGCGGCGACGTCGAGCCGACGTGCGATCCGCTCATGCTGAGCGGCGTGGTCTTCGGTCAGCTCGGCGCCGAGCCGGAGCCGAAGCGGTTCTACGAAGAAATGTCGGCGTCGGAAGACATCGCGAAACCGATCCCGTGGGGAGGCCTCGACCCGTACGCGTTCGACGCGCTGCTGCTCCCGGGTGGTCACGCGCCCGGCATGCGGCAGTACCTCGGGAGCGAAGAGCTCCAGCGCGTCATCGCGGCGTTTTGGGCCACCGAAAAACCGGTGGCCGCGATTTGTCACGGGGTCCTCCCGCTCGCGCGCGCGGACGTGCTGCGCGGAAAAAAAACGACGTGCTTGCCGAAGTACATGGAGCGCACCGCGTACATGCTCACGGCGTGGAAGGTCGGGCGTTATTACCGAACGTACGACGCGTACGTCGAGGACGAGGTGCGTGCTGCGCTCGCGTCGCCGGACGATTTCGTTCGCGGCCCGCGCGTGCTGACGAAACGCGGAACGCGCGAGGACGACTCGCCGGCGATGGTCGTCGAAGACGGCGCATACGTGTCGGCGCGCTGGCCGGGCGACGCGTATCTCTTCGCGAAGAAATTCATCGCGCGCTTATGAGGCGAGCGTCGCCTCGCCGCCGTGGAGCTGGAGCAAGACCGACTGCGCGCGCGCCGCGACGGTCGCGCGCAACGCGGCGAGCTCGGGCTCGCGACGAAGCGGCTCGAGCAGCGGACAGCCGTCCATCCAAGAAATGTCGAAGAGGCCGAGCTCGACCGCGCGCTTCACGTCGTCGAGCGGCATCTGGCCCGCGAACAGGCGAACCTCGGCGCTGAGTTGGTTCCAGAACACGCGCGCGCGCTGCGTGAGGCGCGCGTCGGTTTTTCGTGTCTCGAAGTGACGGCCCTCCGAGGGGATGTCGTGCTTCGCGAGGATCGCAGAGAGCGTGCTCACCATCGGATGCGACGACATGTTCGCTTGGTGGATGCGCTCGGCGAAGCGCGCGGCCTCGGCGTAGTCGCCCTTCCACATCACGAGCCTGCCCATCATCACCCAATAGATCGCGGCGACGTCCGGATCCGACGGGGCCTCCGCGTATTCGCGTTCGTCGAGCTCGCCGAGGACGAAGCGCGCGCGGGCCTGCACCGAGTAGCGCAAGTGGAGCAGTCGCGGCTCGAGCTGGATGGCGCGCTCGGCCGCCTCGATCGCCTCGCGCGGCGGCGCGATCTCGAGCAAGAGCCGCGCGCGGAGATCGTGCGCCTCGGGCAAGAGCGGCGCGAGCTGCAGCGCGCGAACGATGCCGGCGGCGGTGCCCTGCGGATCGTTCTCGTGCAAGCGGACGTTCGCGAGCGCGAGGTGCGCCTCGGCCAACTTGGGCGCGACGCGCACCGCTTCTTCCGCGACGCGGCGCGCGGTGTCGCTGTGCGCCATGCTGTTGGCGACGCCGAGCTGCCGCGCGAGCGACAGCGCGTAGCCCGCCATGATGAGCGGGTCTTGCGGCGCGCGCGCGTGCGCCTGCGCGAGCAAGTCGACGGCCCTCTGGTTCGCCTCGCCCCAGAATTTGAGAAACTCGTGCCGGCCGCGCAAATAAAGATCGATCGCGACTGGGTCGGTCATCAGCGCCGCCCGCTCGGGTTTTCGCACCGTGAGCGCGTCGGCGATCGCGCGCGCCGCGTCGTCGCCGATGCGCAGCACGTCGGCGCGACTACCCTCGAAACGCTTTGCCCAAATTTGAAAACCGTCCTCGACCGAGAGCACGCGCGCGTTCACGCGCACCGCGTCGCCTGCGGCGCGCACCGTCCCGTCGACGACCACGTCGACGCCGAGATCGCGACCGAGCTGACGCGGATCGCTCGCCGCGTTCTTGTGCTGCATGACGACGCCGCGCGGTCGCACGCGGAGACCTGGCGTCATCGAGAGCGCGTCGAGGATGTCGTCGCTGACGCCCTCGGCGAGATAATCGTCCTCGGGCGAGCCACCGTTTCGAAACGGCAGCACGGCGACGGTTTTGTTCGCCGCGTCCGCCGGCGGTTGGATCGTCGCGTGCGCCGCGGGCCGCACCGCCGACTCGGCCGGCATCGTCATGCTCGCGAGTCGCGCGGCGACCTCACGCGCGCTCGCCGGTCGCTCGTCCGGCTTGCGCGCCATGCATCGCACGACGAGGAGCGCCAGCGTCTCGGGGATCTCCGGTCGAAATGCGCGCGGGTCGGGCGGCGGCTGCGTGAGTCGCATCGCAGCGACCGCGAAGACGGAGTCGGCCTCGAACGGCAATCGCCCCGTGAGAAGCTCGAACATCATCGCGCCGAGCGCATACAAATCGGCGCGCGCGTCGATCGTCGGCGACGCCTCGACCTGCTCGGGCGCCATGTACGCCGGCGTGCCGATCGGGATCGCAGTCTTCGCCGCGGCCCCCGCCTCCTGTCCCCGCGCGACGCCGAAGTCGGTGATGACGACTCGGCTCCCCGCGAGGAGCACGTTGTCCGGCTTGAGATCGCGGTGAACGACGCCCGCCGCGTGCGCCGCGTCGAGCCCTTCGCAAATCGCGTCGACGCACGCGATCGTGTCGGAGACGGAGAGGCGCCCGACGCGCGCGAGCCGCGCCGCCAGCGACTCGCCCTCGATGAGCTCCATCGTGAGGAAGCGCTCGCCCTCGTGCTCGCCGAGGTCGAACGTGCGCGCGACGTTCGGGTGCGTCACGCGCCGCGCGAGCTTCACCTCGCGCCGAAAGCGCTCGACCACCCCCGGCGCGTCCGCGATCTCGCGCTTGAGCATCTTGAGCGCGACGACCTCGTCGAGCTCGCGGTCACGAACCTTGTAGACTGCACCCATTCCGCCCACGCCGATCAGCGCGAGCACTTCGTATCGGCCGCCGAGGACGTGACGTGACGATTCGAGCGACGGAGTCGAGTCGTCGTTCATCGCTCAGAACGGTGCGATGCCGCCGTTTTGCTGCATGCACTTGCGCTTGAGATCGCGAATGTAGAAAGCGGGCAGACGCTGCGTTCGCGCGGCCCGCGCCTGTTGGCAAACGTAGGGCTCGTTCGGATTCGGCGGCGCGTTGTACGTGGGCGGCGCGGTGTAAGCGGGCTGCGTCGGCGCGTACGTCGGCGCCGGGTTGTACGTCGGCTCGGTCGTGTGCGTCGGCGGAGGCGCCGCGACCGTATGGGTCGGTGCAGCGGTCGCGACGTGCGTCGGCGCGGGCGCGACGAACGTTTGCTTCGCGCTCGCCGACGTCACGGCGAGCGGCTCGAGCGGCCCGGTTGCGGTGGGCGCCGCGGTCGCCGTCACGGTTTCGGGCGCAGTCGCCGCGACTCTCGTGGTGTCGGTCGACGCGACCGTCGTCGGCTTGTGCGCGAAGACGAAGATGGCGAGCGCCGCCGCGATTCCCGCGAGCAGCACGAGCACGCCGAGGATCGCGACGACGATTCCCGCGCTGCTCTTCTTCTGCGGCGCCGTCACCGGCGGCGGCGTCATCATCTGCGGGAACGGCTGCGGCGTGTACGTGTAGGGCTGCGAGCCGGTCGGATAGTGCTGCGCGCCGGTCGGAGGCACCCCGGGGCTCATCGACATCGGGTCCATGAGCGGCGCGCCCGGCTGCGTCGGCACGCGCGCGTCCGCCGCGCCCGACGAAAATGCGTTGAAGAAATCGGTCACCGTCGCGAAGCGGTTGTCCGGCTCCTTCGCGAGCGCGCGCAGGATCGCGTTCTTCATCGCCGGCGGGATGCGATAGCTCACCGGATACGTATCGAGCGGTCGCGGCTGCGCCGTCATGTGCGCCGTCGCCCACTCCCACGCGGTGTTGCCGTTGAACGGGAGGCCCCCGGTCAACATCTCGTACGCCATTACCGCGAGCGAGTAGATGTCGCTTCGCCGATCGACCGGCTTGCCGGTGAACTGCTCGGGCGACATGTACGGCGGCGTGCCGAGCACCATGCCTTGTTGCGTGAGCTTCTGCTCGCGCTCGTCGACCTCGCTCGAACGTTTGGCGATGCCGAAGTCGAGCACCTCGACCCAATCGTGCTGCCCGGCTTTGTCGCAGAGCACGATGTTGTCCGGCTTCAAATCGCGGTGAACGATCCCGAGGCCGTGCGCCTCCTCGAGCGAGCCGCAGACCTGCTTCAAAATGTTTTGCACGCGCGCCGGGTCCATCGGACCTTCGCTCTCGAGCACACCGGCGACGCTCTTGCCTTCGACGAACTCCATCACGATGTAGAGCGTGCCGTCGTCCATCTTGCCGAAGTCGAACACTTGAATCGTGTTCGGGTGCTGCAAGCCGGCGACGGTTCCGACCTCGCGCTCGAAGCGCGCGAGGATCTGCGTGTCGTGCGAGAGGTGCTCGTGGAGCGTCTTGATCGCGACTTTGCGGACGGTGGCGCCGAGCTTTTGCTCGCCTTGGTAGACGCAGCCCATCCCGCCTTCGCCGAGCAAGCGGACGATCTTGTATTTTCCGCCGATTTCGACGCCGACGAGCCTGTCGGGTCCGATGGTCTGCTCGGTCATGAGGGTCTCCAGCTTATCGCGTTGGACGGACGACGGCACCTTCCGATCCAACCTTCGAGATCAGCTTGAGCCGATGCTCGACCTCACGGCCGAGCTCGGGCACTTGATCCGGCATCGACCAATCGCGCTGCGGCCCGATCGTTCCCTGGTCCGGCCCTGGCGGGCCGATGGTGTCCTTAGCCGGGTTGCACGCGACGGGCGTTTGGAGAGCGGTGTAGGTGTAAGGCGTATAGTCCGGCTTGCTGGTGAACGCGTCGTACGGCAGCGCCGCGTCGGCGACGCTCTCGCTCTGATAAGGCTTCGCGAAAATGTGCGCGAGGAGCTTGTGGATCGACGCGGTGCCGATCTCGGTGTGGCTCACGTAGCCGCGCTTCACCCACGGCGAGATCATGACGAGCGGCGTGCGGTGCGCGTCGACGTGGTCTTCGCCCGTTTGCGGATCGTCTTCGGTCACGATGAGCAGCGTCGACGGCCACATCGGCGAGTGCGAGAGCGCGTCGGCGATCATGCCCGTCGCGACGTCGTTCACCGCGATCATGAGCTCGGCCGTCGGCTTGCCCGGGTCGTCGCCGTACGTGTGATCGTTGGGAAGGACGACGTACGTGAGCGCGCGCAAATCGCAGAGCGCACGCGCGCGCGCCGCGATGTAACAAGCCTTCTCGGTGTCGGGCACGAGCTGGCTGTAGACGAGCCCCGGATACTCTTCGTCGAAGCCTTGCGGTCCGAGACCGACGACCTCGCCCATGTCTTGATACGGAATTTGATTTCGATCGGCCCAATTGAAGATCGAGCCTTCGGCGGGCGATCCAAAAACCGGGTCGATGCCGGCGCGCGGGAGACGAACGTTGCGGCCCCACGTCGGGCTCCAGACGCGCTCGATGTAATCGGTGCTGCGGCCGAACGACGTCCAGATGTGACCTTGCAGCGATTGCTCGGCGTCGATGCCGTAGTCGTCGAAGTTGGTGAAGCCTTTCGCGAGCGCGCGGAAGTTCGCCCAGATTTCGTCCATGCGGCCCGGCGAGAGCACGTTGCTCGGATCGCCGTCGACGCCCGGCAGGTCCCCGAAGACCGAGTCGAACGTTTTGTTTTCGCGCACGACGTAGACGACGTGCTGAATCTCAGTGCTCGGCGCGCCGACGTTCGTCAGCGGGATCGGGAAGTCGTACGTCTTGCCGCTGCACGTGACCGTCGGAAAGCCGCCGAGCGGGTTCGCTTGGCGCGACGCGACGACCGTGACGCTCATCGTCGAAAGATCGTCGAGCGTCGGCGCGGGGATGAGCGCGACGGCGCCTTTGGTGAGGTCGGGCGTCGTGAGCGTTCCGGTCGCGGGGCCGGTGCCGTGACCTTTCGCGCTCGTCACGACGAGGCTCCCGTCGGCGCGAATGCGAATCGCAGTCGGCCACCATGAAGTCGGGATTCGGCCGAGCGGGCTGAGCGGTTTGGTCGCCGACGAATCGTACGAATAAACGTCGATCGCGTTGATGCCCGAGAGCGCCGCGTAGACGCGCTGGAGATTCGGGTCGTACGCGAGCACGCTCGGCTGCGTTCCGGTGAGACCGTCGCTGCCGACGGTCAGCGTCTGGAGGACCTTGCCGGTCGAATCGTAAACATCGATCGTGTCGTCGTCGCTGTTCGCGACGAGCACGTGCTGTGCGGTCACGGCGACGCCCTCCGGATTTTTTCCGGTCGGGTAGCGCGCGGTCACCGCGCCGCTCGAAGTGTCGACGCGAATGACCTCGCGCGTGTCGAGCGCCGTCACGTAGTAACCGTGCTGCGCGGCGTCGTTCGGGTCCGGAAAAATTCCGAAGAGCTCGCGCGAAGGCGAGACGTCGATCGAGCTCCAAGTCTTCGCCGCGAGATCGACGAGGCGCACTTGCGATTCGCCGGTCGAGGGCGCGACGACGAGCTTCGTCGGATCGGCGGTCGTCGCGATTCCGCCGGCGTACCAGCGGCTCGGCGCGTTCGGATCGCTCGCCGCGCCGAGGTCGACGTCGTGGCTTGGATCGCGCGCGAGCGCGCCCGACGTCATGTCGATCGTGAACGCGTAAATCAGCCCGTTCGCCGCGCCCGAGACGTAGATCTCGTTCGGCGCGGCGAAGACGATTCCGTAATCGACCTCGCTCGGCGCGGCGAAGCGCGACTCGGAGACGAGCGCCGGCGCGTCTTGCGCGAGCAAATCGAGATCGACCGTGTAGAGCGCGTTGTCCTCGACGCCGGCGTCGACGAGCACCGCGAAGCGCGTTCCCGGAACGAGCACCTCGTCGACGAGGAATGCGCTCGCGACGTCGGCGCCGTGGACGATTTGATCGTGCCCGGCGGGCTGGATGAAATGTCCGTCCGGCAAGTGCCAGCGGCCGGCGATGGTCGGGTCGAGGCCGGTCTTGTCGAGCGCGCTCGCGCTCGGCGCCGAAGCCGAGCATGCGCCCGTCGCCGGAGTCGGAAAAGTCGTTCCGTCGAAGTCGCCGCACGCGTCGCCGTGAGTCATCGCGGCCCACGGCTGGAGCGCCGGACACTGATAAGGCTTGGCCGGCTCGGTGCACGTGCAGCTCGGGTCGAACACGCACGACTGGTCCTCGGGACACTTCAGCGCGTCGACGTAACCTTGCGGCGTGCTGAGGTCGGCGCACGGCGACTCGGGGCCGAGGTAGCTGTCCGGATCGGTCTCCGGACAGCCCGCGAGCAAGAACCCGAATGCAACGAGAGGAAGAAAGTGCCGCAACACCATCGGTTGCGCAGGCTAGCGCAACTCAGCCCGGACCGGACGTGCACGCGTTCGGGTCGCTCGAGCGCGGCACCCAGTGACCGTTTTCGCACTGGAGCGTCGAGGTGCAGTAGCCATTGCCTTTGCTGCACGAGATCGACTCGTTCACGACGGTCGTGCAGGCGTGCGGATCGTCTTGGCGGACGATCCAGTGGCCGGCGTCGCACTGCAGCGTGTCGGTGCAGAAGCCGCCACCTTTGCTGCATGTGTCGGCGGTGTTCGGCGTGCTGCCGGTGCCGCTTCCGCTTCCGCTCGCCTTGCCGTTCTTGCGAATCGAGTAGAACCACGCGCCTTCGTAGGAGACGAAGACTTTGTCGCCGCTGATCGTCACGTTCGAGGTGAACTCGTGCGCGTACGGCTCGGACGACGAGCAGCCGGGCTCCTCGATGAAGATCGCAGTGTGTCCCGGGTTCGTCCAGTGCTTGAAGAGGATGATGTGCTCGTTGTCGGTTTTGTTGAGCGCGTCGCCGGGCGCCAGCGAGCCGCCGCTGATCGTGTGCGAGATCTCGCCGCTGAACGGCGCGAAGTCTCCAGTGACGTAGCCGCCGCTGCCGACCGCCGGGAGGTTCCACGCCCAGCTCACGAAGCCGGAGCAGTCCGAGCGATACGCGTTCCACGCGTGGCTCGCGCGGTTGCAGCGGTGGCTCGGACCTTCCCACGCCCAGCACGCCGAGTCGCCGTCGAGGTCGCCGCGCGCCGCTTGGCAGTAATGGACCTTGTCGTTCACCCACTCGTCGGCGCGGGAGACGATGGTCGAACCGGTGATGGCTTCACCGCTCGAATCAGTTCCGTCATCCGCGGCGGAGCAGGCGACGACCACGGCGACGACGGGGAGGATGGCGAGGGCTCGGAGCTTCATGACGAGGCCCTATCGCAACCCGCGTGCCGCACACGAAACCAGGGAAATTACCGGAGATCCGCGTTTTGTGAGGTGGCGAAAAGTGGATCCGAAGTTCGCCGAACGGCTCGCGAGCGATCATGTAGGCGAGTGTCGTTGGCGGCTTGCGTCACGGCGAAATCGTGAAGTCGCGGACGACCGGCATGTGCTGCATGCCGGTCACCGCCGAGTCGGTCGCGAGCACCGGCGCGACGTCCGAGAGCGGGGTGTAGACGCGGCTGTCGAAGACGAGACCGTCGTCGTAGATCGACGTGCCGACCCACGCGGCGACCTTTTGCGCGTCGAGGCTCGGGCTCGCGAGGACCCAGTCGTGCGGGCGATTGCGGTTGGTGCTGGTGTTCGTGTTGCCGTCTTGGTCGGCGGGAAACGGCGGCGCGACGACGACGACGGCCCCGAGATCGGCGAGCGCGGCCTCCGTGGTCGCGTCGGTGTTGAAGTCGCCGCCGATCGCGATGTAAGCGCCTTGCGGCGCGTTGGCCTGGACGAGCGAGACGACTTGCTTCGCCTCGGTGTCGCGCGCCGTCGCGCTCGACGTGAGCAGGTGAAGGCTCACGGCGAAGAGGTCCGTCGCGCCCGGCAAATCGATGTACGCCCACGCGAAGCCGCGATCGGTCGTGCTCGCGTCGACCCAGCTGCCCGCGTTCATGATCGGATATCGGCTGACGATTCCGTTGGGGATGGTGCCGGTCGGTTCGACGAAAAACGAATAATTCGTGCCGAACGCGGTGTCGACCAAATCGCGCAGCGTGCCCGATTGATAGTTGAACTCTTGGATGAGCACGACGTCCGGCAAGAGACCTTGGAAGATGCGAATGCCCGGGTCCTCGTAAGCTTGGTTGTTGCCGCTCGTGATGTTCGCGGCCACGAGACGGAACGTATTCGCCGGACGCACCGGCGCGTCGATTTCATCGGCGGCGTCGCCCGAGTCGTCGGATGTCGCTTCGGGCGCCGCGTCGACTGCGTCGCCGTCTGCGGAGGCGTCGCAGGGCGTATTTTGCGAGCCGCCGCACGCAGCGAGCAGCGCGAGCGCGAAGATGGCGCGCATCAATTTTTCTTCTGCCGCGGCAGGGCGTGGAGCGCTTCCCACACCTGATGATCGAGCCCGGGCTGATTGTCGGGGTCGGTGAAGTCCCAGTGCTCGGCGGCCTTGGAGCCGCTCGAGCCGCTCGGGTTGCACGAGAGATCGGTCCACTTGCGCGGGACGTACGTGAAAGGCGTGTAATCGGGCGTCGACGTGAACATGTCGAGTGGGAGCGGCGCATTCGCGATGGTGTCGTTGCGATACGGCTGTCCGTAAATGTCCGATATCAACTTGTGAATCGACGATAGATGATAATGCGCGTGGCTCACGTAATTGCGTTTGATCCACGGCGACGCGAAGAGCGCGATCGATCGGTGCACGTCGACGTGGTCGCCGCCTTCGGACGGATCGTCCTCGACGACGACGACGAGGCTGTCTTGCCAGAACGGCGAGTGCGAGAGGCCGTCGAGGAACATTCCGGTCGCTTCGTCGTTGGTCGCGATGAGGAGCGCCGGGTTCGGCTTGTCGGCCGCGAGCCCGAAGGTGTGATCGTTCGGCAGCCACATGTACGTGAACTGCGACGGATCGCACGTCGCGCGGAGGCGCGCGGCCGCATAACACGCGCCGAGCGTGTCGGGGATGGTGCCGTCGCTCGTGCCGCCGGGCCAGTGGACGTCTTTGGTCGATGCGAGGCCGCCGACGAACTCGCCCATGTTTTGCACGGTGACGCCGTGGCCCGAGAGAAACTCGAACACGTTGCCTTCGGCGGGCGTCGTCTCTTCGCCGACGCCCGGCTGGTACGTCACCGAGAACTCGCCGCGGCCCCAAATGTTGATCCACCGGCGCTCGGCGTAATCGGTGCTGCGCCCGAACACGGTCCAAGTGTGGCCTTGAATCGATTGCTCGGCGTCGATGTAATAATTGTCCATTTGCGCGAACTGCGAGCCGATCGCAAACGCGTTTGGATAAAGCGAATCCATATTACCGGGCGCGAGCACGAGATCCGGATCGCCGTCGAGGCCGGGCTGCGCGCCCATGATGTAATCGAACGTCTTGTTCTCGCGGACGATGAAGAAGATGTGTTTGATCTTCGAGCTCGCGCCGTCCTCCGGTTTCATCGGAACGGGGAAGTCGTACGCGGCGCCGTTGCATTGCACCGTGGGGTAACCGTCGAGGGCGGCGACGTCGTTCTGGGTCGTGACGGTCTGCGTGTAGTTTGCAAGTGTTTGCGTGTCGGGCGGGGCGATCGCCGCGAGGCTTCCCGCGAGCCGATTCGACTCGTTTGCCGCGCTCGGATCCGGGTACGCCGTCGCGTCGAGGCCGATGCCGTGGCCGCGGCCGGTGAGCGCGAAGATGGTGCCGTCGGTCGCGTCGACGCTGACCGCGGTCGGCCACCAGGCGGTCGGGATCGTGCCCGCGGGCACGAACGTAGGCGGTGTCTGTGTGAGGTCGACGTCGAACACGGCGAGCGCGTTGTCGCCGGCGAGCGTCACGTAGAGGCGCGAGAGGCTCGCGTCGAACGCGAGCGCCGACGGGCTCGGACCGTTCAGCGTCGCGACCGGCACCGAGCCGACGATTTGGCCGGACGTGCGATCCAAAATCGACAAATTATCGGATAACGCGTTTGCGATGAGCGCATATCGCGAATCGAGGAAAACCATTTCCTCGGGCTGCTTGCCGACCGTAATCGGTTTGGCGGATTTGTTCGCGACGTCGATTTGGAGAAGCTTCATCTTCGACGTGTCGTTGAAGTCGATCGCGGCCGTCCACATCGTCGCGTAAGCCGTGTTGCCCGTCGCGTCGAACGGGTCGAAGTGAATGGCGTAGAGATCTTTGCTGCCTGTTTCGATCGTGCCGAGCACTTGCCCATAGGTCGCGTCGTCGAGGCTGATGACGAAGATGGGCGTGTCGAGCGATTGACCGACCAGCATCGTCTTTCCGTCGGCAGAAATGTCGATTCCGGACGCGAGCGTGTTCGCGGGGAGCTTGAGGTTCTTGGCGGCGTCGGCGGTGATCTTGCCCGTCGTGTCGTCGAAATCGAACGCGAGGATCTGCGCGGCGTTGGCGTCGCCCGACGCGAAAAGAAGCTTTTTTGCCGTCGAATACGCGAGACCGAAGTTCACGCCGTCGGGCGGCGGGTACGCGATGCGCGAAACCTCGGCGCCGCTCGCGTTCGACTTGAGGAGCGCCGTGTCGACGATTCGAATCGACTGCGTCCGATAACCGTTGTCGTTGATCGCCAAAAAGCGTGTGCCGGGAATCCAAAGTTGCGAAGCGGGAAAACCTCCGTCGGTCTCGAAGACGAGCTCGTTGCCCGCGGGCTGGAGGCGGCGGCCGTCGGGAAGGACGAGCGGCATCGTCGTGACTTCGGCTTTGGCGAGCGCCGAGCCCGCGGGATCGGTCGCGACGCATTGGCCGGCGACGACCGCGGGATACGTTTTTCCATCGAAGGAGCCGCACGCGGTCGGGTCGTGCGGGACTTGCGACCAGTCGGCGAGCGCGGGGCATTGCCACGGCTGCGTCGACTCGCCGCACGTCGTGGTGCAATCGAGCGCGCACGCGCGGTTGTCGGCGATGCCGAGGACGAAGTCGTTCGGATCTTCGGTCGGCGCAGGCGGCGACGAGCTACACGCGGCGACCAGCACGCCCAAAAGGAGAATTCGCGCCGACTTCATCCAGGCCCTCCATCGGGCAACACGGGCGGCCACGGAAGCGACCAACGCTGCCCCGTCGAACGATCGACGAGCTCGAGCTTGTCGCCGCGGCTCGTCGCAGGAAAAAATACACCGATTCGCGTTTTCAGCCCCGCGATCATGCGCACGCCGCCGTCTTCGTCGGGGACCGCCATGCCCGGAAAGTCGAAGCGCGCGCGCTCGATCAGGTGGCCGTGATCGGTGAGCTCGAGCGCGAAGCGGCCCATCACGCGCGGCGTCGTCATCGGCTGCGGCATTTCGATTTTGCGCGCGCCGAGAAAATAGACGTCGCCGCGCTCCCAGCGCAGATCGAAGACCCACTGCGTTTTTTCGGTGAGCGGCGTCGGGTCGCGCACCACGCTGACGTCGTGCGGCGGGTCGGCCACGCTGGCAGTCGCCACGAGCCCGAGCGCGGGCGCGAGCGGCAAAGCCAAGAGAAAGAGCGAACGTCGCATCGCCAGCGAGAAGGGTAGCATCTCTCGGGATGGCGGCGCCCGCGTCGATCGACGAGCTCTGGCGACGTGCGCGCTCGCTCGCTGGGCTCCGCGTCGCCGATCTGGCGGCGCGCGAGCAGTTCGTCGTCGACGGCGAAGCGGTGCGAACGAAAGGCAAAGTCGGCGAGCTGCTCGAGCGCGCGCTCGGCGCGACGGGCGCGGGCGCAGAAATGGATTTTCCGGAGCTCGGGGTCGAGCTGAAGAGCGTGCCGCTCGAGGGCGGGAAGCCGGCGGAGTCGACGTTCGTCTGCGCGCTCCCGTTGATGGACGCCGAGCGCGCCGAGTGGGCGACCTCGTGGGCTCGAAAAAAACTTTCGCGCGTGCTCTGGGTGCCGGTCCACGAACGCGATCGGATCGGCGAGTCCGTCTTGTGGTCGCCGAGCGCCGAGCAAGAAGCGGTGCTCAAAGACGACTTCGAAGAAATCATCGGACGAATCGCGTTGGGTGACATCGAGGATCTCTCGGCGCACGTCGGGAGATGGTTGCAGCTGCGACCGAAGGCCGCGACCGGCAGCGTGCGAACCGCGGCGCCGGGACGCGACGGCGAGCTCGTCGCCACGGTGCCGCGCGGCTTCTACTTGCGCGCGCGTTTCGTGGGCGCGATTTTGAGCGACCCGCGCGCGCTTCCGTAGTTATGCTGGCGCGCGATGGGGGATCGAAAGATCCGAGATGGCCGGCCGGTTGCGCCCGCGGAAGCGGCGCGCACGCTGCGCTCTCGCCTCACGATGCAAGTCGGACGGCGAACGCAGCTCGGGCAGAAGCCGAGCTCGGGGCCGCGCTCGCATTCGCAGATCGCGCGCGCGACGACCGAGCCCCCGCCGCCGCCCGAAGCCGAAGAACCGGGCCCGCGCTACGTCTTCATGAACGAGCTCGGGCGCGGCGGCATGGGCCGCGTCGACGAGGTGTTCGACAATTTGCTCGGCCGCAGCATCGCGCAGAAGAGCGCGCTCGCCCAAGGCGGCGAATCGTTCGCGACGATGCTCGTCAGCGAAGCGCAGACGTGCGCGCAGCTCGAGCACCCGGCGATCGTGCCGGTCTACGATCTCGGCCTCGGGCCCGACGACACGCCGTTTTATACGATGCGGCGGATCCGCGGCCGCACGCTCTACGACGTGCTGCGCGATCTCGAGAAGCCCGCGTCGCGCGCGCAGCTCCTCACGGTCTTGCGGCAGGTGTGCCTCGCGGTCGATTACGCGCACAGCCGCGGCGTCGTGCATCGCGACCTCAAGCCGGAGAACGTGATCGTCGGCGAGTTCGGCGAGGTCTACGTGCTCGACTGGGGCATCGCCGAGCTGCTCGAAGGCAGCGACGTGCGCCGCGCGCTGCAGAAATCGGTGTCGGCGGGGAGCCCCGGTTACATGGCGCCGGAGCAAATCACGAACGCGCCCGTCGACGCGCGCACAGACGTCTTCGCGCTCGGGGCGATGCTCTACGAAGCGCTCACCGGGCTCCGGCTGTTCGTCGACGAAGATCACGCGAGCATCGTTTCGCGCGCGACCGGCGACGTCGCCCCGACGACCCGCGTGCCGCCCGGCGCCCTCGCGTCGGGCCACCTCGAGTCGCTCGTGCGCGCGTGCATCGAAAACGATCCGAACCGCCGCCCGGCGTCGGCGCGATTCATCGCGAACGCAGTCGACGAGCACCTCGACGGCGAGCGAGCGCGCGTCGAACGACAAGCCGAAGCGGACGCGCTCGTCGCCGAGGGGAGTTCGGTCTACGACGTGTACGTTGCGCTCGAGGAGCGCGCGCGTCGCATCGAGGACGACGCGGAAGAGGAGCTCGCGAAAATCCCGCCGTGGGAGAGCGTCGAGACCAAGCAGCCCATTTGGGAAAAACAAACCAGCGCGCGTCGCCTCGCCGCCGAGGCTGCGCGAACGCTCGCGCGCGCGGAGACGGCGTTCTCTCGCGCGCTCGGCCGCGTCGAAGATCATTTCGGCGCGCGCGAGGGCCTCGCACGGTTGCACTTCAAACAATTCGAGGAGGCTGAAAAACAGGGCGATGGTGAGCGCATGGCGCAACACCTCGACTTGGCCCGGAGCTACGACGACGGTCCGCTCGCCCTCGAGCTCTCGAACGAAGGCGAGCTCGTCGTCACGTGCAGCGCGTCCGACGCGAAGCTCGAGGTCGCGCGCTACGAGCCGCACGGCTGGCTCCTCGCGCTCGGCCGCTCGCTCCCGGTGCGTGCGGGCGCCGCGCAACGTCTCGAAGTCGGATCCTGGATGGTCATCGCGCGTCGCGGAAAACGCGAGGTCCGCGCGCCGGTGATGATCGGCCGCGCGAAGCGCCACGAGCTTCGCCTCGAGTGGAAAGACGTGCCCGAAGGAATGATCCTCGTCCCCGGCGGGTCTTTCTTGGCGCCGGACGCGACGCGCCTCGCACGCATGAAGCCGTTCGATCTGCCGGACTTCGCCATCGGGAAATTCCCCGTGACGATTCGCGAGTACGTGCGGTTCCTCGACGAGCTGTCGCCCGAAGAACGCGCCGAGCGGATTCCACGCAGCCGCGATCGCAAGATTCAATGGATCGAAAAACGCGGCCGCACGTGGCGCATCGCCGATCACATGATCGAAGGCGAGGGGAAAAAGCGCGTTCCGCCCGAGCGCGAGCTCGACCTGCCCGTGACCGACGTCAGTTGGTTCGACGCCGTCGCGTACACGAAGTGGCTGTCGAAGCGCAGCGGCCTCGCGTATCGCTTGCCGACGTCGCTCGAGTGGGACAAGGCCGCGCGCGGCGTCGACGGCCGTCCATTTCCGATGGCGATGCGCTTCGATCCTTCGCTCGCCAAGCTCCGCGAGTCGCGTCCGGAGGCGAGTCAGCCGGAGCCAGTCGGAGCGTTCGCGCGCGACGAGTCGCCGTACGGCGTGCGCGACATGATGGGTGGCGTTCACGAGTGGACCTCCACGACCGAGCACGCGTCGAGAACGCTCGCGGAGACCGATCCGGCAGCCGAGCAAGTGCAAGCCGTCATTCGCGGGAGCGCCTGGACGAGCGTGCACTTGGATTCCTCGATCGGCCGCGGCCGATATCGCTTGGTCGATCGCGCGGGCTGGGTCGGCTACCGCGTGGCTCTCGACACGACGGCGCCGGTGTCGCGCGTTGCGACCGAGCTCATGAAGCGCTGACTTGCCGGTGGCTTCGGCGAAGGCGTAGGCTCCGCGCGCTCGCCTGCAGTGGAGGGGGAGCGCTACGGGAGGTTTCTCATGGCGGATATTTCGATCATCGAGCTTCAGGCAGTCGCGGGCGGTCTTCGTCTGGCGAAGAGGACTTTGGACGACGTGCTCGCGCGCGTCGGACGCGATCCCGGTCCCATCAACGATCCGGCGGCGCAGACCGCGCTCCAAGCGATCCTCGACACGAGCGCCGCGCTCAACGCCGAGGCGAAACAAATCCAAGCGCTCGGCGCGCCCGGAACCGCACCCGGCACGACACCCTGAAAAACAAAACCGTATTGCGAGGAACCGAGGCGCTCACGCTCGAAGTGGGCGCCTCGATTTCTTCGTCCTTCGCGCGAGGCCTCGTGCCCGAGCGGTTCGAGGTCGAGCCGCGCGCGAGCATTCTCTTGTTCAAGATGAGCGAGCTCGCGGCGTCGTTCTTTCCGTTCGCGAAATTCGATTACTCCGAGGCGCTCTGGCGCATTTCGATTCGCCACGAAGGCGCGCCCGCGTGGTTTGCGGTGAAATGCGATCTCGATCACCCGGTGATACGCGCGCTCGGGGCGCGCCTCGTCCGCTATCCGACGCGCGCGGCGCGCATCGTCGGGAGCGAAGCGCGCTGGAGCGTCGACGCCGCCGGCGAGAAGCTCGAGCTTCGCGTGTCCGACCAAGAGGCGGCCGAGCCGCCGCCGCTGCGACGCATCTTCGTGCCCGGCGGCTACGAAATTCCATGGAACGAGACGCCGCCGACTCGAGCGCGCAGCGCGCGAATCACGTTGGGTGACGACGCGCTGCTGCGCGCCACGCTCGGCGACGACGCCAAGCTCGACGCCACCGGCATCGTGCATCGCGGGCGCGTCCACATGTGCGGCTTCGCCCGCCGCGCGTGATCAATCGTCGTCCTCGTCCTCGTCGTCGTCGTCGTCCTCGTCTTCGTCCTCGTCCTCGTCGACCCACGCGAACTTCTCGTAGCTGTGGCCGGCGCGGTCGTGGTCGAGCGCTTTTGCTTTCGCGACGCCGTCGACGAAATCGTCGAGCGACTTGGCGAGCGGGTAAATCATCCAGCCGTCGTAGTGCCAGACGAGGACCGGGCACGCCGGGTCTTTGACCGAGACGATCAAAAAGCTCTTCACCGGATCGTCTTCGTCCGCGTCTTCCTCGTGCGCCTCGACCATCGTCGCGAAGGGCACGTAGTCGCTGAACTCGCCGGGCCAGTCGACGTCATCCATGTCGTCGATGCCGAAGTCTTCGCCGAGCGCGCTGAGATCGGTCAGGTCGTCGTCGGTGAAGTCGAGCGTGAAGGTTCCGCGCACGAAGCCTTTCACGAGCTTCAGGTCGCCGAGCGTGTCGCCCTCCTTCGACTCGAGGAACTTCCGATGGCGCGGTTGGAGCTTCGCGCCGAAGGACTTTTCCATTTTCGTGATGAACGATCGGACGTCGGGCATGGCCCCTTGTAGCTTCACCGGTCGCGGATGCCTAGCCTTCCCACACGGCGTCGTCGCCGCCGAGATCGCGCCACCACCCGCGGAGCGCGTCGGGGATCGGGGCGCGTACGTCCAGGAGGTCGTCGATTTTCACGTGCGCGCAGTGGAGGGCGATGCGGCCCAGCGCGACGACTTTGCCGGACGGGAGCACGACCGTGCGCGGGCCGCCGTAGTCGCGGTCGCCGAGGAGCGGGGCGCCGGCGTCGCTCGCGTGGACGCGGATTTGGTGCGTGCGGCCGGTGACGGGCTCGATCGCGAGGAGCGCGCCGCCCCTCGAAGTGCCGAGGATGCGGTAGCGCGTTTCGGCGTCGGTCGCGTCTTTGCCGCGCACCATGCGCTTCTTCGGATCGCGCGCGCGTCCGATCGGCTCGCGCCACGTGCCCTCGGCCGGCTCGGGACCGCGCGCCGCGATCGCCACGTATTGCCGGAAATATCGGCCCGAAATGCGTGCATTGTGCAAACGCTCGCGCGCGCGCGCGTCCTCGGCGAAGAGAACGACGCCGCTCACGGCGCGGTCGAGACGCGAGGTCGGGTGGAGCGCGCCCGGGGCAATGCCGATCGCGCGCGCGGTGCGGACGAGGAGCGAGCCTTCGGCGTCGTGCTCGTCGGGGATGGTCGGGATGCCTGCGGGTTTGTCCACCGCGACGATGCCGCCGCCGTGGTGGAGGATCGCGACGCTCGCGCTGACGTCGCGCCGCGTGACGAGCCGAACCTCGTCGCCCTCGCCGACCGCGTCGCCACGCTTCGCGCGCCGCCAACGAACGCGACGTCCCGCCTCGGACGGATCGGTCGACCGTTGGATGAACACGCGCCCCTCGTCGAGCGCGGCTTCGTCGTCGCCGAGCTTCGCCACGATCGCATCGACCGTCGCGCCTTCGCCCGCGCGAACGACCCAGACGCGGTCAGTCACGAAGACGCTCGATGGTCCCCTGGTCGCCGTCGAGCCGCACGCGATCGCCCGTTCGCAAGAGGCGCGTCACGCCCGGGACGTTGACGACGCTCGGCACGCCGAACTCGCGCGCGACGATCGCCGCGTGCGAGAGCGCGCCGCCGAGCTCGGTGACGACGCCCGCGGCCATCAAGAAGAGCGGCGTCCAGCCGACGTCGGTCGTGCGCACGACGAGGACCTCGCCGGGCTGGAACGCGCTCATGTCCGCGCTTCGCAAGACGCGCACGCGCGCTTCGACCACGCCGCTCGACGCGGGCGTCCCGCGCAGCACCTCGCTCGAAACCGGCGGGGCCTGCACGTCGGTGGGCGCGCCCACGAAGGTGACCGGCGGATCCGGCCGCGCGACGTCGCGCGCGTACTCGGCGCGACGCAAGCGCAAGAGCGGGATGAGATCCGTTCGCGCGTTTCGCAGCGCGGCGACGAGCTCTTCGACCGTCAGAAAAAATACCGACGGCGCGCGACCGGGCGCGAGCATGCGCTCGTCGTCTTGGATCTCGGGCATGAGCCGCAAGAGACGCCGCTGGCCGTCGAGCAGGACCTCGCGAATCAGGCCGAGCACGCGCGTCACCCAGCCGCGCATGCGCTCGCGGAGGCGCGCCGCTTTTTGCGCGCGCGTGATGAGGTGGCGGAGGGCCGTCTGCTCGAGCGCGTTCATGCGATCGAGCACGCGCTGGAGCTCGGCGTCGGCTTGCGTGCGCGCATGCTCGAGCGCGCGGTGCGAGTCGCGCGCTTCGCCGCGGAGCGCGACGCGGAGCATCGTGAGCACCGGGCGCGGATCTTCTTTCCAGCGCGGCGTCGAGAGCTCGGGCTCGCGCACCGCGCGATCGCCGTAGAGCTCGAGGAAGCTCACGAGCGCGCGCCGCGTCGGCCCATCGGGGATCGCGTCGAGCCCGGTCGTCGTCTCGCGGTCGATCGCCTCGCGCGCTTCTGGCTCCGCTTGCGCGAGCACCGCGACGCGCATCAAACCGATCGCCGGCCGCGCGCTCTCGAGATCGCGAATGCCCGCGGTGAGCGCTTGCGCGAGGCGGTCGGCGTCGATCGGCGAGACGCGCGCGAGGAGCGTTTTCAGCGCGACGTGCGAGCCGAGCGAGCTCGACGCGCACGTGAGCATCACGGTTCCGGTGCGCTCGAGCATCGCTTGAGCGTCGAGGACGGTTCGCGCGAGGCCTTCGTCCGGCAAAATCGCGAGGTCGAGCGCGTGATGCAATTTGAGCGCGCGCTCGGCCCACGTTTCGAACGCGCGCACGTCTTCATCGAGCCGCAGCTGCTGCTTGAGGAGACGCGACGCGGTCATCGGCAATCGCGCATAAAAGCCGCGGTGCGACACGTCGTGCGTTTGCGCCGCGACCTCTTCGGCGCCCGAGCCTCCGCCGAGCTCGACGAGCGAGCGCGGGTCGAGCCACGGCACTTGCGCCGCGATGCGCATGAACTCGGTGAGGTTCAAATAGAAGCGTCCGTGGACGTTGCCGACGAGACGCGCGCTCTTCGGCACGCGGCAACCGAGCGTCGCGAACGCGTTGCGAAAGCCGGCTTCGCTGAACGAGCCGGCGACCGACCACGTCATCGGCGTCGCGACGCCGGGGAGCGCTTCGCCGACGTTGACCGCGCTCCACACGGTCGTCGCGTCGCCGCCCTCGGGAAACCCGCGGCCGGTCGCGGGGCGCGCTTGAACGAGCCACGTGCGCTCGGCGTCGCACGCGAACTCGACGTCCCAAACGATGTCCTCGGCGCGCTCGAGACGAAGCGCGATTTCGGCGAGCTCGCGCACGCGCGCGTCGGAGAGCGCGGGCTCGGTGCGATTTTCGACCTCGCTCGACACGAGCGCGCCGTCACGCACGACGAGCGACGCGGTCTTGTCGGCGACGAGCGACTCGATCACGCGGCCCTTCTCGTCGAGGCGCAGCATGTCGGGCGTCGCGGTGCCGTCGACGACCGGCGCGCCGAGGCCGACGCCCACGTTCACCACGCGCTCGCGCGTTCGCGATCGCGCGCCAGGCAACTTCGTGAACATCACGCCCGCGGCTTCGGCGCGCACCATGCGCTGAATCACGACCGCGACCGACGCGTCGCGGATGCCGTGCGCGGCGAGATATCCGAGCGCGCGCCCCGACGCGATCGACGCCCACACCTCGCGGATCGCGCGGCCGATCGCTTCGTCGCCGAAGACCGCGAGCCGCGACTGCGCGAGCCCAGCCATCGACACGAGCGAGCCGTCCTCGCACGTCGAGCTCGATCGCACCGCGAATCCCCACGGCGACTTCGAGCCTTCGGCGCGCCACAGCTCGTCGATCTCGACCGCGAGCCCGCGAACGAGCGGCGCGCTCAAAATCGCTTCGCGCGCTTCGGCCGCGCGCTCGTGCGCCGCGCGTCCGCCTGCGGCGCGCAGCAGCTGCTTCGGATCGCACGCGGGCGGAAGCTCGCGAAGCGCGGCAGCAAACGCATCCACCGGGAGGACCCAGGCGTCCGGCACGGCGAACCCTTGCTTGACGAGCCACGCGAGCCGCGACGCTTTCCCGCCGATGCTCTTCGGATCGTCCGCCCCTCGTTTTTTTGCGATGGCCGCGAGCGGAACCAGCCAGGTCACGCGCGAGCGAGTAGCACGTTTTTGTCGGGACGCGAATGACGGCCTCGTACGTTGAAGAGATGCATGAGCTCACCGTTCCGTGACGAGCGCGACGCCGCCCTCGAGCGGGCCGCACGGCTCGAACGAGAGAACGCGCAGTTGCGTGAGCGCCTCGACGAAGCGCGTCGCCCGCGCGGTCCACGCAGCAAGCGCGCGTGGGTCCTCGTGACGTGCGCCGTCGTGCTCGCGATCCTCGGCGTCGCCGCGCAAACGCTCCGCCCGAAAATCGAAGCCGCCCTCGAGGCGCGTCGCTTGGCTCGCGCGCACGAAGTCGTGCGGATGGACTGGACCGACGAAAGCTCCGGTACGCAGCACACGCTCCGCGCCGCGTGGTCGGGTCTCCGCGGCGCGTACGCCGTCGGCGATCGCGGCACGATCTTGTTTCGCGACACGACCGGCGCGTGGTCGCGCCAACCGAGCGGCACGACCGAAAATCTTCGCGCGGTCGACGGCGGCTCGACGCGCGACGTCGTCGGCGCCTTCGCGACGTTCGCGGTCGGCGATCATGGCGTCATCCTTCGCTACGACGCCGAGACGCGCGCGTGGGTGCCCGAAGCGAGCGGCACCACCGAGACGCTGCGCGCCGTCACGCTCATTCATTGGACCGCGTTCGTCGCCGGCGATCACGGCACGCTCCTTCGCCGCGACGTCGGCGGTTGGACGCGCATCACGACGCATACGACCGAAGGCTTGCGCGCGCTCTACTCGCCCGACGATTGGGGCGCGCAGGGTCACACGCTCTACGCAGTCGGCACGCACGGGACCATCCTCTATTTGGACAACCTCTTTTCGGGCATCGTGTCGGCGCAGCGCTCCGGCACCGACGTGGACCTCGCCGCCATCGGCGGCTACGACGACACGATCGTCGCCGGCGGCGCCGCGGGCACGCTCCTCGTGGGCTCGCGCGATCCGAGCGTGCCTTGGACGACCGTCGATCTCGCGACGACCGAAGACATCGTCGCCGTGGGCGTCGCGCGCGAAACTTTCGAGCGCTGCACCGACCGCGCCGAGTGCCGCTTTCTCATTTGGACGCCGACCGTCGTCGCCGCGTCGCGCGGCGGCGAAATCGCAGCGCTCGATCCGCATCGCGGCTGGATTCTCCATTCGGCGCAGGGCCTCCCGGTGCTCGCGATGACCGCGCTCTATCGCATCGACGATCCCAAAGACGAGCTCCTCCTGCTCGGCGAAGACGGCAAGATTCGTCGCGGCACGCCCGCGCCGTGAGCCTTCGAAGCGTCACCCTTGACGCTGCGCGCCGCACGCGCGAACACTGAGCCATGCCCAGCCTTCTCGAACAGCTCAAGACGATGACCGTCGTGGTCGCGGACACCGGCGACATGAACTCGATGAAGAAGTTCAAGCCGCGCGACGCGACGACCAACCCGTCGCTCATCACGGCCGCCGCGCAGATGGCCGAGTACGCGCCGCTCGTCGACGACGCGCTCCTCTTCGCGAAGCGCGAAGCGGGCCCGGGCGCGAGCAAAGACGCGGTCGTCAAAAAAGCGATCGACCGCCTGGCCATCGAGTTCGGCTTGCGCATCTTGAAGATCGTTCCCGGCCGCGTCTCGACCGAGGTCGACGCGCGCCTCTCGTTCGACACGAAAGCGACGATCGACAAAGCGCACCTGCTCATCCTCCAATACGAAGCCGCAGGCGCGACGCGCGATCGCATCCTCATCAAGATCGCGTCGACGTGGGAGGGCATTCGCGCCGCCGAGCAGCTCGAAAAAGAGGGCATCCACTGCAACCTCACGCTGCTCTTCGGGCTCCACCAAGCGATCGCGTGCGCCGAAGCGGGCGTCACGCTCGTCTCGCCGTTCGTCGGGCGCATCCTCGACTGGCACAAGAAGCACGACAACCGCGACTACACGCCGCAAGAAGATCCCGGCGTCGTGAGCGTCACGCGCATTTACGAGTACTTCAAAAAGTTCGGTTACAAGACCGAGATCATGGGCGCGAGCTTCCGCAACATCGGCGAGATCCAAGAGCTCGCCGGCAGCGATCTGCTCACGATTTCGCCCGGCCTCCTCGGCGAGCTCGAGCAAAAGACCGGGGACCTGCCGCGCAAGCTCGATCCCGAAAAAGCCAAGACGAAGAACATCGAAAAAATCGCGATGGACGAAAAGACGTTCCGCGCGATGCACGAAAAAGATCCGATGGCGAAGGACAAGCTCGCCGAAGGCATCGAAGGTTTCTCGAAGGCGCTCGTCGCCCTCGAGAAGCAGCTGGCCGAGCGCCTCGACAAAGTCGTCGGCGAAGCGCGCGGCTCCGCGGCGAAGAACTTGTTCCAAGTCTACGACCTCGACGGCGACGGCTTCATCACGCGCGAAGAGTGGGGCGGCGCCGACGCAGTCTTCGACGCCCTCGACGTAGACCACGACGGCCGCATCACGCCGGACGAATTGGCCGCCGGGCTCGGCGCAGCGTTCCGATTGAGCGCGTCATAAATCCGATCGACCGCCGCTTCGGCCTTCTTCCACCAGAGCCCGTCCGAAGTTGCGTCCAAACGCGTAGCAGCGCAGACTCGCAGGCGTGGAGCTGTTCTCCCCGGACGACGCCGGCACCTGTGCGGCGTATCGTGCGTGTCGCGATCATCTGACGAAACGCGCCGCGCGAGATCATCTCGAACGTGCGTGGCTTCTCGGGCACGCGACAATGGGCGACCGCGAAGCGGACGTCGTCGGTCGGTTCCGGCGCGACTTTCATTCGGTCGCTTGGGAGCTCTACTTGCGCGCCGTCCTTGTTGATGCTGGGCTGACGCTGCAACGTACGTCGACGAACGGGCCAGACCTTTGCGTCGACATCGGTGGCCGCCATGTTTTCGTCGAAGCGGTGACCGTCGGCCCCGGCACCGGCGCGAACCGGATTCAGCATTGGCGTGACGCGGGCGGCACGTCGGGCCTGCTGTACCCGATCGAAGGGCTCCTTTTACGAATCCGCTCGGCGCTCGATGACAAGCTCCGTCAGCTTCGACGGTGGCAGCACAGCGGCGTGCTCACGTCCGACACGCCCGTCATCATCGCGCTGAACCACGGCCTCATCGTGGACAGCGACCTCCATGACGAAGGTGGCGTCCCTGCTTTCGTCAAGGCGGTGCTGCCGGTAGGTGAAATGGCGATTCGGATCGATCCGTATCGACCCGGCGCTCCGTCGGAAGAAGTACGATCGGACCGCGAACAAGTCCGCACCGCGCACGGAGCGCCGGTCTCGACGCGACTGTTCCTCGAGCCAGAGAGCGCGCCGCTCAGCGCCCTTCTCGTCGCTCGTCAGCTGGTGTGGAACCTGCGCTGGCAAGCCGAACGAGATCTACTTCTTTTACACAACCTCCGCGCTGCGACCGCACTGCCGCGTCGGACCGTTCCGGTCCGGAGCGAGATGTGGCTCGACGGGCAGGGGGGTATCCTCCACCTCGTACGCCGCTCGTTCCGGGAGGAGGCGATGCGCGCCCGCCCGCTCGCGCGGAAAAGCCGAAGCGCGGATCTCGCGCGGGCGAAAGAGCTCGAGCGAACGAAAGCTCTTTCGCCACGCGACCGCGCGATCCTCGCTCTGAGGCTCGGGCGCAAATCACCATGACGAGCGTGGAGGATCGCACTCTCGAAGTCGCTACGATGATTGCCGCGAAGCTCGCCGCGCATGGTGAACACACCGCGGTTATCGGAGCGGTGGCAGCCGCGGTTTGGAACTATCCGCGAGCGACGGAGGACTTCGATCTTGCGACATTCACAAACCCTTTCGGCGCGCTGGCGGCAATCGAGCGGGAGCTCAAAGCGGAAGGGTACGACGCCGAGTTGATCACGCCCGACGCAGACGACCCACTGGGCGGAGTCCTCCGGGTGGAAGGCTCCGATTTTCGGACGATCGAGGTCGTCAACTTTTTCAACCCGCTCGGCAAGATCGCCGAAATCGGTCGCCTCGCCGTGGACCAAGCGGTACCGAACGGCATCGGCACATTGTCGGTCGTTCAATTGCCGCATCTCATTGCACTCAAGCTTTATTCGAGTCCCGGTGCCGGCGGAAAAGGGTATGCGGACGCGCTGGAGTTGCTTCACCGTAATCCCGACATAGATATCGACGCGCTTCGGGACCTCTGTGAGCATGTCGGGCTCGGCGCGGAGCTCGACGCGCTTCTCGAACGGAAACCGTCCGCGACTTGATCGTGAGCGAGCGTCATTCATGACGCATGACGCGTCATTCATGACGTGTGATACGCAACGCGGATGCCGGGGAAAAAGAAACGCTCGAACAAGCTCTCGAAGAAACCGAACGCGCGCGACGTGAAGGTCGCGGTCGATCCTTCGCTCAAAAAGGCGTGGGACGCGATCGCCAAGAGGCTCGACGCGGGGGAGCACGAGGGCGCGAAGGCGTTCGACGAGATTTGGGAAGCGGCGGGCGAGGCGGTCGAGCACGATCCGCCGCTCTATGTGCTCGGCGGGTACAAGACCGCGGCCGAGTTTTTCTTGCAGCGGCTTCATACCGACAAGCGGACGGCGGAGCGGAACATTCGCGTCGCGAAGTACGCGTCGCCGGTGGATGAAGAGCGCTACGGGGCGACGAATCTAGACTCGGGCATTCGGTGGCTCGAGGCGAAGCACGGTCCGCTCGGCGGGCGCATGCCGGTCGCGTGGGACAAATTGAAGATTCAGGTCGACGGGAAGGCGATCGCGTTCGAGAAGCTCACCGCGACTCAGATCGACGGCGCGACGCGCGCGCTCGGAAAGACGAAGGCGCCGGCGCATCGCGCGCGGAGCGCATTCGAGGCGGCGCTGAAGAAGCACGACGTGTTCAAAGAGACGCGCGTCAACGAGCTCGCGGGCCGCGTGACCTTCACGCGCGTGCCCATCGCGTCGATCGCGCTCTTCGCGAAGACGATCGCGAGCGTCAACGTACCGCCGGCGTGAATCACTTGAACGAGAAGTGATTCTGATAGAGCTTCGCTGCGCGGCCGTCGCGCTCGAGGTAGTAGACCTCCATGCAGAACTCGCCGACGGCGAGTGAACGGAACGACGCCGTCTCGCGCGCGTCGCGCTGCGCTTTGAGCACGACGCAATGCCGGTCGCCGCGCAGCCACATGTAGTCGTCTTGGTTCGGGACGGCGAGCATGCCGTCCAAGACGAAACATCGCAGCGGGACGACGGCCGCTCTGCCGTGCGCGATGCGCTGCTCCATGACGTCGTCGACGTAAGCGAACCGTGGCTCGGCTTCGCGGAAGGCGTGCAGGTCGACTTCCAGCTCCGCGCCTTCGGTGATGCTCGTGAGGCGGACGGTCACGCGGTCTTCGTTCGGATGGTTCCCGACGCCGGGAGGCCGCGACTTTGCGAGTCCGCGCCTTGCGAGCCGTCGTGCGCGGACTCGGGCAGACGAACGACGAACGTCGCGCCTTGATCGTGACCGGCGCTGCTCGCAGAGATCGTTCCGCCGTGCGCCTCGACGAGACGCTTGACGATCGCGAGACCCAACCCGAGACCTTCGTGCCGCTGCGACGACGCGCCTTGCGCCTGACGATACGGCTCGAAGACGAGCGGCAAGAGCTCCGGCGTGATCCCGGCGCCGCTGTCGCGCACCACGATTTCCACCTCGGTATCGTGACGGCGCGCGCCCACGAAGACGCGGCCGCCTTCGGGCGTGAACTTGAGCGAGTTCGACACGAGGTTCGAGACGATTTGTTTCAGGCGAACGGCGTCGGCGCGAATCGTTCCGGCGTCGGCTTCGACGACGAGATCGATTCCTTTCTCGACAGCGGTCGGTGCGAGCGCGGCGGCGGCGGCCTCGACAATCGTGTCGACCGAGACGTCGGCGAGCGTGAGCCGGAGATTGCCGGTCGCGCCGCGGCTCACGTCGAGCAAATCTTCGATCAAGCGAGCTTGCTCGCGCGCGTTTCGCTCGATCGTCTCGAGCGCGCGTGCGAGATCCGGTCCGGGCGGGAGCTTGCGCGCCATGCTCGACCAGCCGAGGATCGCGCTGAGCGGGCGGCGCAGCTCGTGCGACACCATCGCGACGAACTCGTCTTTCGCGTAGTTCGCGAGCTCGGCGTCGTGACGCGCGACGCGCTCGCTCTGGACGAGATGGCCGAGCCGATCGAGCGCGTCGTCGCGCTCGCGCGTTCGCTCGCCGACCTCGAGGAGCCGCAATCGTTCGCGCTGGCGGAAGAGATCGACGAACGCTCGCACGCGCGCGCGCACGACGTCGATCTCGAGCGGCTTGGTGAGATAGTCGGCGGCGCCGGCCGCGTAGCCTTCGCGCACGAATCGTTCGTCGCGATGGATCGCCGTCACGAAAATGATCGGCAGCTCGTTTCCATTCGGCGTCGCCCGGAGGCGCCGCGCGAGCTCGAAGCCGTCCATCTGCGGCATCTGAACGTCGATGAGCGCGAGCGCGAAGGAGAGCTCTTCGGCGCGCGCGAGGGCTTCGCCGCCCGACGCGGCCTCGACCACGTCGACGTCGAGCGGCTCGAGGATCGCCCGCATCGCGACGAGGTTGGCCGGCGTGTCGTCGACGACGAGCACGTGGGGCCGAGGGAATGCGCCGCCGCCCATTCCTGAAGTTTACGCCTCCTATCCGTACGCGCACAGACAATCAACGGAGCACGCCAAATTGCCACGGATTCAAAACGTACCAGCGACGCCTGCCATCGCGCCGCCGCGCGTCGGCGCGAACGACGGGACGATGTGCGCGAGGGTCGGAGCACGCGGCGTCACCTTGCGCGCCATCCACACGTCGAGCGCCGTGAGCGCCGCTGCGCCGAGGCCGCCGAAGACGAGCCCCGCGGCCCACGCGGCGCCGAGATCGAAATTGAAGCCGTGACCGAGCGTGAGCCCGAAGAGCCCGGCGACGACGAACGTCGTGCCCGCGTGCGACGCCCACGCGAAGAAGCTGATGATGCCCGGCACGACGCGCCCGTGCGCCCAGTGCGTCGCCGAGCCGGCGAGCGAGACGGGAAGAAAACAAGCGACGCCGAAGATCGTCTGCTGCTCGTCCCGCGAGGCCTGGGTCGCGAGCATGAGCAGCGGCTCGACGAGCGTCGCGCCGATGTCGATCGCGGCGACCTCGGCGCCGTAGCCTTTGCCGGAGCCGAACATCACGTCGTCGCCCACCGTCATCCGACGAGGTGCGGGCCCGAGCGGGTCGCGACACACGCCGTCGACGCAGCGGAGCGAGCCGCAGTCGACGGTCGTCTCGCACGTCGAGCCGGAGAGCGCGTCGTCGTCCGCGAACGCGGGCGCGGCGACCGTCAGCGCGGCGAGGAGGAGCGCGAATCTCACTGGGCGTAGAGGGCGGCGTCGTCGACGAGGAAACAGCTCGAAGGCGTGTCGCCGTACGCGTGAAAAGAAATGGTGACCGAGCCCGGGCCGTTCGCGACGAAGGATGCCGACGTCACCGCCCACGTGCTCGTCGGTTGCTGCGTCATCGAGCCCTGACAAATGTCGCCGATGCCCGAGCACTGGCTGATGCCCGCGTCGATGTCGTAGAAGACTTGAATGCCGACGCCGCCCTGCACGGCCGTGCCGCCGTCGGGCGTCATGACCCATCCTTCGGCGTAGTACGGGCCGGCTTGCACCGGAATCGGCTGGAGCGAGACCATCTGATAGCTGTCCGTCGCGCCGCTCGCGATGCAGACTTCGCATGCGTACGGACCGGTGCGGCCGGGCGAGACGCGCGTGAAGGTCATGCCGTAGCCGTTGCCCCAGCCCGGACCGCATCCGCCTTGGCTGTCGTCGAAGCTCGGGTTCTGAAGGAGGTTGCTCCCGGCGTCCGAGCCGGTCGCGTCCGAACCGGTGGCGCCGTCGGTGGCGCTCCCGTCGGGTGACGCGCCGCCTTCGCCGAGCTCGTCGAGCGACGTCAGCACCGAGCAACCGATCAAGAGCGAGCCACCGATGAGCAAAGCGGACGAGCGAAAGCCCATGATCGCGAATATACCATCGTCCCATGTGGAAGGGTCGCGGCGAGCCGGATCGGCGGCGCAACATGTTCGGCGGGCTCGGCGAAGTTCGCGTGTGGAGCTTGATGGACGGCGAGCTTCCACCGTTCGACTGCGTGCTCGGTTGTGAGCTCGACGCCGCGGGCACGGTGGGCGTTCACGTCCAAGATCGCTGCGACGAGATCGTCGTCGTGACCGAGGGCCGCGGCGACGCGCGCGTGGGCCACGACGTGATCGCGCTCGAGCCCGGCGTCGTCGTTCGACTCCCGCTCGGCGAGTCGCTCGCGCTACGCAATGGATCGCAGACCGACGTGCTTCGCTATCTCATCGTGAAAGCCGTGCACTTCAACGAAGCCGCGTCGGGGTCACCCTGAGCTGGTAGTGCTTCGCGTCGTCGTCGAGGCTCGCGACGAGCGTCGACTTGCCGGCGGCGGCGAGCGCGTTGCCGCGCGTCACGATTTTGCGGATGTCCGACGGCGCTTCGACCGCGCTCATCTCGGTATCGACGTCGAGCAGCAAATCGTCGCCTCGCGTGAAGAAGTGCGCGCGCACGCGGAGCCCGACGTCTTGGCGCGGCGCGATCATGTTCGTCGTGACGACGAGCGGCACGTTGTGTCCGACGAGGACCTCGCCTTGATCGCCTTCTTCGAGATTGAGCGTGAACGCCGTATTTTTCGCAGGGCTCGCGCCGTCGTGCGCGGCGAGGACGAAGTCGAGCCGATAGATTGCGCGCGCGGGTTGCGCGCGGGACGCAGTTTCGGGAGGCGCGGCTTGGGGACGCGCGCACGCGGCGACGAGCAAGAGAGACGCGAGAAAGATCTTCATGCGCGCTCGAGAGTGCAACCGACGTGCCCTCGCAGAAACTCGGTCGAACGCGCGCGCGCTCACTCGCGACACGACATCTTGTCGACCGCGCCGCCGGCGGTTTGCCAGAACGGCGGTCAGCGCCGGCGAATCATTTCACTTGGCACGTGCCGTTGTCGCAGAACGCAGTGACCGCGGCGCACGCCATGTTGCTGCACGCCGTACCGACGCACGCGTTTTGATAAGCGACTTCGTCTTTTTGGTATTGCTGCAGATCGCCTTGGTTGATCGCGCGATTCGGGCAGAGCGGGCATTCGCAGCCGCTCACGTCGGTGATGGGCACGCAGTCGGAGTCCGACCCGCAGTTGTGCGCGTAGTTGGCCCACTCCAAGCTCGGCCCCGAGGCGTCGCACGCGGCGCTCGCGAGCGCGAACGCAATCAGCACAATCCGCATACGCCGAGCATAGCGCAGCGTACACTCGGCGCATGAGCCCGCGCACGCTCGCGCCCTTCTTCACGGCTACGGCGCTCTTTCATCTCGCTTCGATCGCGACGCGCTACGACGTGATCGCGGCGGAGATCCCCGCGAACGTCGCGTCGGCGATCCTCTTCGCGCAGCTGCCGCTCTTGCTCGTCGCCGGGTACTTCGAGGGCATGCTCGATTACGGCAAGGGCGTCGGGCCGGCGTGGATGCGCATCAAGTCGCGGCCGGTGAAATGGTCGTTCACCTTCGCGTTCATTTATCTCGTCCTCGTCATCTTGCAGACGTGGAACATTTCGCTCGGTCCGATCGATCCGACGCCGCCAAAGTCGTTTCCCGAGTGGGAGCGCGCCGCGTGGTTCGCGGGGTTCAGCGTCGGCATGTTCTTTCCGAATTATCTCGCGGCGACCTCGACGCTGATTCCGGCGCTCCGCGGGATCACCGCGCCGCTTCGCAAGTTGCCGAGCGTGCTCGCGGTCGCGATCGCCGCGGTGATCGGCGTCGCGGCGGGCTTCGGTCTCGTCGTCGCGCTCGCGTCGGCCAAGATCGGATCGGGCGTCGGATCGGCGAACGACTTTTGGCAGTCGCTGCAGAACGATCCGCAAATCGCGCTTCCGATCGCGCTCGCGATGGCGTGCGGCCCGGTCATCGTCGGCCTCGTCGCCGAGCGATTCGGGAAGAAAGAAGCGGCGGCATGAAACGCATTCTCGTGGGCCTCGCCGTTTTGCTCGTCGCGTGCGGGCCCGATTCGAGCGAGCCCGACGGCGGGGTCGACGCGGCCGGCGATGCCGAGCCCGATGTGGCCGACGCGGGCCCGACGCAAGCCGAGCAAGAGGCGTTCAATCAGCTCGTCGCGTTCGCGCAAACCGATTTGACCAAGAGCGGCACGCCCGGCGCGAGCATCGCCGTCGTGCTCCACGGCAAGCTCGCGTTCGCCGCGGGCGTCGGCAAACGCAACGCCAAAGGCGATCCCGTCATGACCGCGACCATGTTTCGCGTCGCGTCGATGAGCAAGATGATCGTCGCAGCGACGGCGATGACGCTCGTCGATCAAGGCAAGCTCGACCTGAACGCGCCGATCACGACTTACCTCCCGTGGTTCGCGCTCGCGAGCGGGTACGACGCGTCGACCGTGACGACCGGCGCGCTCCTGTCGCACTCGTCCGGTTTTCCGTGCGACACGATCGGCATCTGCGACTCCGAGACGAGCGGCGATCGCAAGGCGTTCTTCACGGGCTATCCGCAGCCGCTCTGGGCGCCGCCCGGCGCGGTCTACGATTATTCGAACACCGGCTTCGCGCTCGCGGCCGCCGTGGTCGAAGCTGCGGCCGGCTCGCCCGAAGGCTCGTACGAAGAGCTCGCGCACGATCGCGTCTTCGTCCCTGCCGGCATGACGACCGCGACGTACGACGCGACCGCCGTCCAAGCCGGCGAGCACGCGACCGGATACTCGCTCGACGCGACCGGAAAAGTCGACGGCACGATCGAGCCGCTGACGCTCGAGTGCCCGATGCTCCACCCGTACGGCGGCGTGATGGCGACCGCGTCCGACTACGCTCATTTCGCCGAGATGATCATCGCGGGCGGCGGCACGACGATGTCGAGCGCGTCGGTCACCGCGATGACGAGCGGGCACGCGAACATGCACACCTTCGCGTCGCAAGAGTACGGGTACGGCCTCATTCATCAGTTTTCGCCGTATCCGGATCACGCGTCGGTCTGGCACGACGGAGCGCTCCCCGGATATTTGTCCGAGATGTGGATGGTGCCGGACGACGGGTTCGCGGTGGTCGCGATCGTGAACGCGCGCGGCACGCAGTACGACGTGCCCGACGACATCGTGGGCGAAGCGCTCGGGCTCTTCATCAGCGAGGCGCGCAAAGTTCCGCCGCTCACGACGCAGCCCGCGGCGTGGTCGGGTTATTTGGGAACGTACGACGACTCGCTCGCGCTCCTCGGAACGGGCGTGAACGTTTCGCTCGATGGCGGCGCGCTCGTCGTCGACGCTCCCAACTCGCGCGACTACTCGAACAACCTCGCGCCGGTCTCGGGCGCGATGACGCAGTACGCGATCGACGAGTGGGGCATGCCCGACGGAACCGCGGTCACGTTCTTTCCCGACGTCGACGGCGGCGCCGCGAAATATTTCGTCACGCGTCGCGGCGTCGCTTCGCGCTAGGGCTGGCGCTCGTACCATCCGCGCGACGCGAGCGGGATGACGTCGGTGTCGCCGTCGTGGAGTTGGACGCCGACGGTGAGCCGGCCGAGCTCGACGAGCGCGGCGCCGCGGCTGCTCTCCCGGTCGTGATGGTAATGCACGAGTACCTCGAGCGCGTGACCTTCCGCGTGACCGTTGGTGAGCGCGAAGCGCTCGCGGCCAGCGTGGATGGTCGACTGAAACGTGTATTTTCCACCCGGCACGAGCTTGCGCGCGAGCTTCGGCACGCCGAGCACCGCGAGCGGCACGGTCGGATCGCGCATGCGTCCGGCGAACGTCCCGCCGAAGCGGCCCTGCGCGAAGACGAGCTGACGCGCGCTCGCCTGCGACCACCATCCGCGCACGCCTGCCATCGCGACGTCGCGTAGCTCGAAGCGCACGTCGCTCGCGAGATGCGGCTCGAGGTTCGCGTGGAGCGAAAAGGTCGCCGAGCCTTCCTTCAAGATGCGCTTGCCGAAATAGCCATCGAGCGTTTCGAGGTGCGCGATCTTCGCGGCGGGGACGTCCAGGCGCGCGCCCCATCGCTCGAGCGGGCGCGAGAGATCGAGATCGCGTAGCTCGAGCGCGACGCCCACCGTTTCGGCGCGCGCGACGACGCGTCCGTCTCGCGCGAGGAGCGCGCCGAGCGAGTCGACCTTTGCGCGGAGCACGCCGCCCTCGACGCCCGCGCGAAGACGGGAGCTCGCGCCGATGGCGTCGCGACGAGACGTGAGTCGCCACGCGTCGCTGCGCGCGTCGATCTGGCTGCCGTCCTGGATGCGACCGCGGATCATTTTCGCGTCGACGAGCACGAGGCCCGCGCCGCCCGAAATTTCAGGCACGACGACGTGAAGATCGCCGGTCGTCGCGCGTGCGCGCGCGCTCAAGTCGAGCTCGCGCAGCGCGCTGCCGCTGTGAAAATGGTGATCGTGGAGCTCGGTCGCGAACGCGCCCGTGATGCTCGTCGCCACGGGTCGTCCGCGAAAGGCGACCGTCGCCTCGCGCGCGAGGTACGTGCACCGTTCGAGCGAGAAGCGCTTCGTCGGCTCGAGCACGAAACCTCCGTGCGCGACGCCGCCGACGTCGTCGATGCGCACGTCGTTCACCCAAACTTCGCGGACGTCGGTCACGCTCGCGTCGACGAGCTCGACGCCCCATTTTTTCTCCGGCTTGCTCGGCGTGGGCGGCGTGCGCACCGGCGGCGCGACCCCGGGGATCGGCGGTCGCAGCGCGATTTTCGCAGGCGTCGCGCTCGGCGGTTCGAGCGTCGTGCGAACCCAAACGACGACGCCGCGCGACGACGAGCCTTGCATGCGAATGCGTTTGGCGAAGAGGGCGTGAGGGTCGATCGTCGTCGTCGTTTCGTCGAACGAGATGCGCCACTGCGCTTTGCGGTCTTGCCCCGTGAGAACGAAATCGTTCAGGTGAAAACAAAACGGATAAGGCGAGTAGCCGCTCGACCACTCGAAACGCACGTGCTCGGGCGACAAACGGTTGAGCACGCCGCGGAACGCGCCGGTCGCGAGCAGGACGTTCATCACGACGAGGTACGCGACGTAGAGGCCGACCACGACCACGAGCGCGCGCGCCGGCGCGATACGCCACGCACGGTCGACGAATCGGGGACGCTCCACGCCTCGGCGCGTGCGAAGCTCGTGCCGCGACTCAGAAGCGGACTTGCGCCGCGTAGACCGTGTCGGTGGCCGAGCTGTTCGCTCCGCCGAGGACGTAGAGAAAATTTCCGGCGACGACCGCGCACGCATTCGATCGCGGCGAGGGCAGGGATGCTTGCGCGGTCCAGCCGCCGAGGTGGCCGGTCGCGTCGGCTTGTCCGGCGATCACGTCGGTGCGCGGCTGGCTTCCGAAGATCGCGTCGCGCCCGCCGATGACGAAGACCCAGTCGTCGGCCGACGCGGCCATGCCGAACGTCGTCGGCTTCGGCAAATCGTCGACCGCCACCGGCGACGCGATTGTCGTACCCGTGATTTGCGCGCCGGCACCGGACGTGAGCACGGCGTTGCCTGCGTCTGCGTCCGAATAACCGCCGAGCACGTACGCGAACGTCGCGCCGCCGGCGACTGCGCTCGCCCACTGGGGCCTCCCGCGAAATTCACTCAAAAACGGCAGCGGGCCGCCGCCGAGACGAAGCAAATCGCACGTGCCGTCGAGCGCCGAGTATGTCGACCAGACCGTTCCGCCCGCCGCGAAGCCGAGGTCGTCGAACAAATCGACGCCAGCCGGAAGCATCCCCGAGTCGGAGAGCGTGCCGAGCGTACTGTCGCTCGCGAGATCCGCCGAGAAGACGTGACCTTCTTTCGACGTGTCGTCGTAGATGCCGTCGAGGACGTAGAGCGTGCTTCCGAGCCCGGCCGCGGTGCACTCGGTGACCGGGGACGGCGTGTGACCAGCGACTTGCCACGCGTCGAGCGAGCCGTCGTCGTGGAATCGCGCGACGTCGATTTCGTCGAGCTTGGTGAAGCCGCCATCGTCGGCGTAGTTGCCGCCGATGGTGACGACGAACGAGCCTACGACGGTCGCGCAGAAGTTCGCGCGCGCGTGAGGCAGCGGCGCGAGCGTTTGCCAGGCGCCGACGGTGCCATTCGCCCGAGGCGCGCTGGCTTCGGCGCCCGCGTCGGTCGACGCGTCGGGCGCATTCGAGCTCGTGCTGCACGCGGCGAGCGTGAAGAAAAAGATGCAAAGTGCACGCATGAGGCGGCCGATGGTACACGGCTGGCTCGCTCTTTGCGCCGCATGCGTACGTGCGCTGCCGTTATGTAGAAGATTCGGGAATCGGAATTCGCCGCGTACGGCGCGGCCATGGCTTCGCGTACGTCGACGCAAAAGGCCGCGCCGTCGACGCGCCGCGCGTGCTCGACCGCATTCGCGCGCTCGCGATTCCGCCGGCGTGGGAAGACGTTTGGATTTGTCCGTCGCCGAACGGGCACATCCAAGCGACCGGCCGCGACGCGCGCGGCCGCAAACAATATCGCTATCACCGCGAGTTCCGGCGCGAGCGTGACGAGACGAAGTACCATCGCATGATCGCGTTCGCCGACGTCCTCCCGAAAATTCGCGCGCGCGTCGACGCCGACATGCGGCGCACGAAAAACGATCGCGACAAGGTCCTCGCGACCGTCGTCCGGCTCCTCGAGATCAGTTTGATTCGCATCGGGCACGACGAGTACGCGAAGAAGAACGGCTCGTACGGCCTCACGACGATGACGAATCGTCACGTCGACGTGAGCGGGTCGACGATCCGTTTTCATTTCCGCGGCAAGAGCGGGCTTCGGCGCGTCGTCGACGTGCACGACCGGCGGCTCGCGCGCGTGGTGGAGCAGATCGGGGACCTGCCGGGTCAGCGGCTCTTTCAGTACGTCGACGAGGACGGACGACTGCGCGCGATCGAAGCCGATGACGTGAACGAGTACCTGCGTCGCGTCGCGGGCGACGACTTCAGCGCCAAGGATTTTCGCACGTGGGCCGGCACCGTCGTCGCCGCACATGCGCTTCGCGAGCTCGGACCGCCGCTGCCGAACGCCAAGCGCAAAGTGGTCGCCGCGATCAAGACCGCTGCGGCTCGGCTCGGAAACACGCCGGCCGTGTGTCGCAGCTGTTACGTGCATCCGGAGATCCTCGCTGCGTATCTCGAAGGCACGCTGCTCGACGATCTCGCGCGTGGTGCGCGCGGAAAAAGCGGTCTCTACCCGCACGAAGCGGCCGTCGCGGCGGTGCTCCGCAAGCGCGCGCATCCTCGGCGCCAAGCGGCGTGACGTTCAGTCGGACCACTCGATGCGTGCGCCGTCGAGGACGTAGCCGTCGTCGCGCGTCACGAGCAGCGCACGCAGACCGAGCTGTCGCAGCGTCGCGATCGCGACGCGGACGCGCGTGGCCGCAGCCTCGACGAGCACGCGCTCGCCCGGCCAACCCGCGGCTGCGAGCTCGCCGTGCTTGATGCCCGCGTCGGGCCGCGTCGCGAGCGCGACCAAAATTCGCCGGAGCGCGCCGCGACGTCCGAGGTCCACGCGCGCGCCATCGAGCTCGAACCAGCGGCCTTGGCGATCCACACGAAGAACGCGCGCCGCAGCTTTCCCCGATGCGAGCGTGCGCCGAGCGATCCGAAGTGCGAAGCGCGCCTCGAAGCTCGTGAGCACCACGCTGCCGGGCTCGGCGAGACGCGCGCGCCACTTCTCGCGATCGCCTCCGGCGAGGAGCTCGACGCTGGCCGCGTGGAGCTCGACCGCCGCGTCGACGACGCGATTCGGCGAGCGTCGCGCGATGCGCTTGGCCGTTTCGATGAGCGACGCCGCGCGCGCCGCGTCGCCGTCGAGCGCTTCGAGCGCCGCCGAGGCGGCCGTCGCGAGCGCCGCATGTCTCGGCGTGACGAGCGACCCGCGAAAGTGTCGCGCGCCCTCGGCGTACCACTTTCGCGCGAGCTCGTGCTTGCCCCACTCGAAATAAAGATCGCCGCAAGCGCTCGTGTAGATCGCTTCGTACATCTCGCCGACGTCGCGCAGGCGCTCGAGCGCGCGCGAGAGGAGCTCCTCGGCGCGTTCGAATCGCTGATTCTCTTGCTCGAGCTGCGCGAGGTTCGCGAGCGCGAGCGCGCCGAGCCACGAGTCGTGAAGCACGTCGGCCGCGGCGATCGCGTTTTCGTTGTAGTGACGCGACGCCTCGAAATTTCCGAGATCGAATTGGAGGCGACCCATGCACGCTTGGTTCATCGCCGAGACACGCGGCGAGTCGGCGGCGGCGAGCGCTTCGGTCGCGCGGACGTGCGCTTCCCACGCTTTTTCGGGGAATCCGTAATGCCGGAGCTGGATGCCTTGGTAGACGCGGGCGACGTGCGCGAGATCGCGCGGCACGTTCGGCAAGTGCTCGAGCGCGTCGAGATCGGCGAGCGACGACTGGTAGTCGCCGAGCGAAGCGTGCACCGATTGGCGCGCGACGAGCACGAGCCCGCGGTGCGCCGCGTCGTCTTCGCCGAGCGAAGCGAGCGCGCCGGTGAGCTCGGCGATGCAAGTCTCGGCGGGAAACGCGAAGAGCTGCGCTGCGGCGACCGCGAGATCCGCGCGCAAATCTGCGGGCGCCGCGCGCGCGTACGCGACGGCGGCCGCGAGGTTCTCCTTGTCGCGGCGGAGCGCCGCATGCACCGCGGCGTCGGGTGCGCGGTCGAGCATCTGCCTCCACGCGTTGAAGCGATGCGCCATCTCGCCGAACGTGCGCGCGTGCGCGGCGCGCGCGTCGTCCTCGTCGTTCGATTCGCGTAACTTCTCGGCGGCGAAATCGCGGATGCTCACGTAGAGCGCGAGCCGCCCGTCGCCCTGCGCGTGGAGCAGCGACTTGTCGCGCAAGCTCGCGAGCGTCTCGAGCGCGTCGCGCCCGCCGACGACTTTCTCCGCGACCTCGAGCGCGAACGCGCCGACGAAGACCGCGCACCGCGCGAGCGCGCGCTGCTCTTCGTGCGAGAGGAGCTCCCACGACCACGCGATCGCGCTGGCGAGCGTCGCGTGACGGCCCTCGCGCAAGCCCGCTTTGGCGAGGACGCCGTGGCCGCTCGCGAGCCTGCGATCGAGCTCGCTCGGCGACATGATGCGCGTGCGCGCGGCGGCAAGCTCGATCGCGAGCGGAATTCCTTCGAGCTTGCGAACGATCGACCCGACGGCGGCGGCATCGTCCTGCTGCGCGCCGCCCGCGTCGCGCGCGCGCTTCATGAAGAGCTCGGCGCCCGCGGCTTCGTCGAGCGGCGCGAGCTCGATCACGATCTCGCCGGCGACCGCGAGCCTCGCGCGCGACGTGACGATGACGCGAAGATCGGCGGCCGCTTCGCACCACCGCTCGACCGTGCCCGCCGCGAAGTCGATCTGCTCGAAGTTGTCGAGCACGAGGAGCGTGGGACCTGCCGCTTCGAGCACCTCGCCGACACGTGCGCGCGCTTCGTCCGCGCCGGCGAGGTCGCCGCCCGCGCGCCCGCGGAGGAGCGTGAGCACGGCGAGCGCGAGGCCCGCCTCGGTCGTCACGTGCGACAAATCGCAGAACCACGATCCGCCGTCGCGCGCGAAACGCGGCGCGAGCCCGTCCAGGCACGCGAGCGAAAGGCGCGTCTTGCCGATGCCCGGCGGCCCGGTGAGCGTCACGATCCGCTCGCCCGAAGCGATCGCGCCGGTCACGCGTTCGAGCGCAGCGTCACGCCCGATGAGGGACGCGACCGCCGAACGGCGAGGCGCCGCCGGAACGGCGCGAAGCTTGGGGACGAGCGCGGAGGCCAACTTTAATCATTAATAACGTGCGCGGCCCCGTCGCGTCGCGGCAAGGTTCGCCGCATGAAGCTCTTCGCCGCCCTCGCTCTTTGCGCCGTCGCGTGCAGCGACACCTCGACCGTCGTGCCCGACGCGGGCCAAGACGCGGCCGATCAGGACACGTTCGTCGATCCGAACACCGCCTACGAGCACGCCGTTTTGAACGCCGAGTGGCAAAAGCTCGGCACCGGGCCCAGCGCGCCCGCCGGCGCGAAACAAGACGACGTCTTCTTTCTCGACGCGAACCTCGGATGGGCGGCGAACGGTCCGACGTCGTCGATTCACAAAACGACCGACGGCGGCGCGACGTGGAACAAAGTCTACACGCACGCCGGCACGTATTTCCGCGCGCTCCTCTTTCTCGACGCGAGCCACGGCTTCGCCGGAAACATCGGCGCGGGTCTCTCGGGACAAATCACCGACACGAACGTGATGTACGAGACGACCGACGGCGGCACGACCTGGAACCCGGTGACGAACATCACGGGCCCGGCGCCGGGCGGCGTCTGCAACTTCACCGCGGTCGACGCGACGCACATCTTCGCAGTCGGACGCGCGAACACGCCGTCGTTCGTTCTCTCGTCGAGCGACGCCGGCGCGACCTGGACCTCGATCGACGTCACGTCGAAGATGATGATGCTCGTCGACGCCCGCTTCACTTCGCCGACCGACGGCATCCTCGTCGGCATGAACAACAGCGCCGTCGCCACGGTGATGGCCACGACCGACGGCGCCCAAACGCTCACCGAAGTCTTCACGTCGAAGACGATGAACAGCCTGGTTTGGAAGCTGAGCTTTCCGACGAACGACGTCGGCTACGCCGCCATTCAAGACGCGACGACCGGGCCGCCCTCGTTCGCGAAGACGACCGACGGCGGAAAGACCTGGACCGAGATGCCGCTTCCGCAGCAAGCGAACGCGAAGTCGCCGTATCCGGCGATCGGGATCGGGTTCGTCACGCCGAACGTCGGCTGGGTTTCGCCGGAGGACCCGGCGCTTCCGACGTACGTGACGACAGACGGCGGAAATACGTGGAACGTCGACCCGGCGCTCAAGTCGCCGATCAACCGATTCCGTTTCGTCGATCAGAACACCGCGTACGCGATCGGTGGCGCGGTGTGGAAGCTCTCGGTCGCCTGGCCGTGACGCGTTTCGTCCTCGTCGCTTCGATTGTCCTTGCTGCTGCGTGCGGCGACGGCGACGTGCATCGCGCGAGCGGCGCCGCGTTCGAAGGCGTCGGCGAGGACGGGCGCGCGGCGACGATTCGGCTCGAGGATTACGCGACGCGTGAGCCGGGCGTGCTGGTCGTTCGCGTCGAGGGCGGCGCTTGGTGCGGGACCTGCCGGTGGCAAGCCGCGCACACGAACGAGATTTTCGATCGACCCGGCGGCGAGCGAACGCGCGTGCTCGATCTCGTGATCGGCGATCGCGAAAACGCGCCCGCGCGCCCGAGCGACGCGGCGACGTGGCGCGCGCTCGTCGATCGACCCGAGCGCGTCGCGGTCGCGGCGGATCCCAGCTTTTCGCTGCGTGCGCTCGCGCCTCCGGGCGGCACGATTTTGCCGATGATCGTGATTTACGACACGCGCACGATGAAGGTCGCGAGCGTCGCGCAAAATCCGGATCCGGCCGAGCTCGCGCGCGATCTCGACGCGGCCCTCGGCGTCACGTCCAGTCCACACGACGCGCTCGTCGACGGGATTTTTCATCGCAACGAATGGGACATGATTCGTGCGATCCAAACGCCGGGCGCGCCGCCGCCCGACCCGACCGACGAGGTCGCCGATGATCCGCGCGCGGCAGCGTTCGGCAAGTCGCTCTTCTTCGACGAGTCGCTCTCGCCGGCCGGCGTCTCGTGCGCGTCGTGCCACGATCCGAAAAAAGATCTCAGCGACGATCGCGCGCTCGGCGTCGGCATCGCCACGGGCACGCGCAAGACGCCGCGCATCGCGCTCGCCGCGTTTTCGCCTTATCAATTTTGGGACGGTCGCGCCGATTCGCTCGCGTGGCAAGCGAAGGGCCCGCTCGAAAATCCCGCTGAAATGGGCTCCTCGCGAGCGCGCGTGGCCGAGCGCGTCGCCGCCGAGTACGCCGCGACGTATCGCGAAATTTTTCCGGCGCACGCGCTCGCCGACTCGGAGCAAGTCTTCGCGGACGTCGGAAAATCGATCGAGGCTTACGAGCGAACGTTCCGCGTGAAGCCGAACGCGCTCGACGCGTACGCCGCGGGAGATTTCTCGGCGCTCACGCTGCCTCAAAAGCAAGGCCTCAGCGTCTTCGCCGGCGCGGGATGCATGCAATGCCACTGGGGCCCGCGCCTCACCGACGACGCATTCCACGTGACGCGCGCGCTCGGAGCGGATCACGGGCGGCCCGGCATTCTCGGAATGGCCGGCGCGTTCAAGACGCCGTCGCTCCGCGGCGTCGCCGAAACGAAATTTTTCGGGCACGCCGGCGCCGAAGCGACGCTCTCCGACGTGATGCTCGCGTACGGCTCGGGCGCGGGCGATCGCGAGCCGTGGCTGCCGAAATTCGGTGAGACGACGCGCTGGTCGATCGCGATCTTCCTCGAGACGCTCTCGGGCACGCCCGTCGTGCCGTAGCTATTTCAGCTCGGCGATTTCGGCGTCGCCGGGCATCGCTTGCTTCGCCCATGCGACGAACGCGGCGCGCGAAGGATCGAAATGCGACGCGAGCACGACGCGATGCGGCCCGTCGCCGAACGCCGCGAAGAACGCGTCGCAAACGAAGTCCATCGCGACGTCCACCTTTTGCGTGCGCGGTGCGCCGGTCGTCGCGAGGCTGCGCGCGAACCGGACGCCGACGAGATGCGCCATCGAGCAGCGCTTCGCGATTTGATCGTCGAACCCGTGCTCGTTTCGTAGAAGCGAGCGAAGCGAATCCATCGCGGCGCCATCGATCGGATGCTCGCTCCCCGCGCGCACGGCGAACCCCGCGACGCGATCCGCGCCCGTCTGCGTCGCGTCGAACGCGGGCCGCACGTCGAGCCGCATCGCGGTCGCCGAGCCCGCGTCGCTCGCGAGCGCCCATCGATCGAGCGCCTCTTCACTCGCGGGGTCGGGCAAATCGAACGGCCTCCCATCGACCTCCGCGCCGTCGCACGAACGAACCACGAGCCTGAAGGTGCCGGGCCCCTCGAACGGATTCGCGCGGCAGGTCCCGTTGCATTGCGCGCTGCACCCCATCCCGCTCCAACGCACCGGAACGAGCGCCCCGCCCGCCGCGAGATCGACGCACGTGTCCAGCTGCGCTTCGTGCCGCGGGCACTCTTCGACGAGCCGATATCCGGTCCCGAGATCGAGCGCGAGCGCTTGCCACCCCGCGTCGGTCTTGCGCTCGATCGTCGCGACGGTTTGTACGCGCGCCGCGGCGGACGAATCGTTCCGAACCTCGAAGCGCCCCGCGCCGAAATTCGCGATCGTGACGCGTGCGGCCGGCGCCGGGTGCACTGTGGCCGAGGCGGACGTCGCCGCGGGCGACCGCGCGTCAGGCGCGCTCTCGGGCTCGTGATTGCACGCGACGACCGCCAAAAACACGAGAGCTCGAGCACGCATGATCGTTGGACGGCGCAGCCGACCAAAAGTTGTCATAGCATCGCGGCGTGGAACACCTCGACGTGCTCATCGTGGGCGCCGGGCTCTCGGGCATCGACGCGGCGTACCGCGTGCAAACGAGCTGCCCCGGCAAGTCGTACGCGATCCTCGAGTCGCGCGACGCGATGGGCGGCACGTGGGATCTCTTTCGCTATCCTGGCATTCGCTCCGATTCGGACATGCACACGCTCGGGTTTCCATTTCGTCCGTGGAAAAATCCGAAAGCGATCGCCGACGGCCCGTCGATCCTCGCGTACATCCACGAGACGGCGGCCGAGCACGGAATCGACCGGAAAATCCGCTACGGAAAGCGCGTCGTCGCGGCGAAGTGGTCGACCGGCGCGGCGCGCTGGACGGTCGACGTGCGCGACGTCGCGACCGGCGAGATCACGCAGCTGACCGCGAGCTTTCTCTTCTTGTGCGTCGGTTATTACGATTACGAAAAAGGTTACACGCCGGATTTTCCGGGTCGCGAGCGCTTCCGCGGGCGCATCGTGCATCCGCAAAAGTGGACCCCCGACGTCGACTGGGCGGGCAAGCGCGTCGTCGTGATCGGCAGCGGCGCGACGGCGGTGACGCTCGTGCCCGCGCTCTCGCGCGACGCCGCCCACGTCACGATGCTCCAGCGCTCGCCGACGTACATCATGTCGGTGCCGAACCGCGATCCGATCGCCGCGTGGCTTCGCCGAAAGCTCCCGACGAGCGCCGCCGACGACGCGGTGCGCTGGAAGAACGTTCTCCTCGGCATGGGCATCTACGCGTTCAGCCGCAAGTTCCCGAAGCGCGCGAAGCGGGTGCTGCTCGCGCACATGAAAAAGCAGCTCGGCGACGAGGGGCACGCCGTCGCCAAACACTTCACGCCTTCGTACGACCCGTGGGATCAGCGCATGTGTCTCGTCCCCGATTCGGATTTGTTCGAGGCGATCCGCGCGGGCCGCGTGTCGGTCGTCACCGATCGCATCGACACGTTCACCGAGCGCGGCATTCGGCTCGAGTCGGGCGACGAGCTCGAAGCCGATTTGATCGTGACCGCGACCGGGCTCAACTTGAAGCTCTTCGGCGGCATCGCGGTCGACATCGACGGCCGGCGCGTCGAGCCGAAAGACTCACTGGTCTACAAAGGCATGATGGTGAGCGACGTGCCGAACCTCGCGTTCGCGATCGGTTACACGAACGCGTCGTGGACGCTCAAATGCGATCTCACGGCGCAGTACGTGTGCCGACTCATTCGTCACATGGACGACCGCGGCTTCAAACAATGCGTCGCACGCCGCCCGGAGAGAATCGACGAGGAACCCCTCATCGATTTCTCCTCGGGCTACGTTCGCCGCAGCATCGACTCGCTCCCCCGGCAGGGCGCGACGGTGCCGTGGAAATTGCATCAGAACTACGCGCGCGATCTCTTGATGATCAAGCACGCGCGGCTCACCGACGACGCGATGCAGTTTTCTTAAATGTCCTGCGGCTGCGGTTGGGGCGACACGCCGTGATGATGGCGCGGGTGCGGGTGCGCGCGGTTGTACGCGCGGATCTCGCCGGCCGTCACGACGCCGTCGCGATTCGTGTCGCACGCGGCGAACCACGTCTGCAGGCGCGCCGGAACTTCGTTGGCTTGGAGCACGCCGTCGTGATTGGCGTCGAACCGCTGAATGCGATGCGGCACGCGTCGGACGTGCGGTTGCCGATTCTGCGCGAGCGCCGCAGTCGAGAACCCCGAGACCATGAGAGCCAAGAGACCACCGGCGAGCAGCTTCGTGAACATGGGTGAAAGTGCCTCCTTGGTGATTCGACGCCACTCGCCCTGCGCTCCCTACGAAGAGAATGTGGAATGTTGAATCCCGCTGCAATTCCACATTCCGCATTCCACATTCAACATTCCACATTAAATCCCGTAGGGACTACGCTCCCTCCGTCGTCCAACCGCACAGGAGCTCGTGTCCAGCCTAGAAGACGCCGCGCTGCGTGTGCAGCGGGGTGAGGTCTCCGCGTTTCGAATTCTCGTGGAGGCCACGGCGGCCCGGCTCGTTCGATTGAGCGCGAGGATCATGGGAAGCGTGGCCGAGGCCGAAGACGTCGTGCAGGATTCTTTCGTGAAGGCGTATCGCGCGCTTCGCGAAGGACGGTTCGACGCGCGCGCGCGCGTGGAGACTTGGCTGCATCGCATCGTCGTGAACGCGTCGCTCGATGCGCGCCGAAAACGCGTGCGGTCGCGAACCGATCTCGCCGAAGCGGACGCGGCCGTCGACGGACCGGCCGAGGCGACGGTCGCGCTGCGCGAGCTCGCGGCGTGGCTCGACGAGCTGCCGGACGATCAACGCGCGGCGCTCTTGCTCAAAGCCGATGGCATGCCGTCGGTCGAAATCGCGGAAGTGCTCGGCTGCACCGAAGGCGCGGTCGAGCAACGCTTGGTGCGCGCGCGCGCGGCGCTGCGCAAACGGAGGTCATGATGGAGCGGGACGAAATCGACGAGCGCCTCGATCGGCTCATGAGTGCGACGCACGACGTCGGCGCAGCGGCCGATTTCACGTCGCGCGTGATGACGACGGTCGAGCGCGAGCCAACCGGCGGAATCTGGGGGGACCTGCCGCGTGCGGCGAAGATCGCCGTGCCCATCGCGGCGGCGTGCGCGGCGGCGAGCGTCGTCTGGGCGCTCTTCGCGTTTCGCGCGGTCGACGACGCGAGCCTCGCGACGCAAGTCGCGCCCGAGCAATCCGTCGTCTCGTCGCTCTACGGATCGGAGGCCGAATGAGACGCGCGTGGCTGCTTCTCGTGGTGGTGTTCCTCTTCGGCGGCGTCGCCGGCGCGGGCGGCGCGTACGCGTGGCTGCAATCGGATCACGCGACCGCGGTGCGCGAAGACAAAGGGCTCTCGCGTCATCGCCTGCGGGCGCTCTCGCGCAAGCTCGATCTCGATCGCGATCAGCGCGAGCGCGTCGCGACGATCCTCGAGGACGACGACGTCCAATCGCACGCCATCGGTCGTGACGTCGTCGCGCGCTGCGGCGAGCCGCTCCGCGCCCACGCGCGCCACGTCGACGACGAAATCCGCGCGGTCTTGCGCCCGGATCAAAAGCGCCGCTTCGAGCGCATCGTCGAGCACCGCGGCCATTCGCAGGCCACGCCGCTCTGAGGCTGCTAAAACGCGGGGATGACCATCCGGGAAGGTTTTCACACAGTCACGCCCTACCTGATCACCAAGGACCTCGACGGGCTCGTCGAGTTCATGAAACGCGCGCTCGGCGCTACCGAAACGTTTCGCGCGCGCGGCGGGGGCGGCGGCTTTCACGTCGAAATGCGGGTCGGTGATTCGATGATCATGCTCGGCGGCGCGAGCCGCACCCAAAACGCGATGCTCTATCTCTACGTCGACGATCCGGACGCGTGGTACCAGCGCGCGCTCGACGCGGGCGCGACCTCGCTCCTCGCGCCGACCACCGGCGGCGACGGCGAGCGCCGCGCGGGCACGCGCGATCCGTTCGGCAACGAGTGGCACTTCGGCAAACCGGTCGCGTGAGATTCGGTCGCGGCGCGCTAGGGCTTCGGCGCAAACATGATGCGACCGTCGTTCGAGTCGGAGCCGACCTCGGCCCAATAAATGTGCGTCGCGTCGATCGCGACGGCGCTCGCCGACGCGCTGACAGCGACCGACGGGCTGTCGTTGCAGCCGCCGATGGCGCACGCGTAGACGTTTCCTTCGGCCCAGTAGACGTTCTTCGTGTCGGCGACGACCCCGTTCGGTGCGTTGCGGCCGTCGGCGAGCGTGACGAGCGTCGAGGCGCAGCTCGACTTCGCGCATTGCATCACGCTCCCGTACTTCAGCGGATTGCTGTTCGCCCAGTAGAGATTTTGATCGTCGACGAAGACGCTTCGTGTCGCGGCTTGCGAGCTCTCGGGCGCGCCTGCCCAAACGAGCGTGGGCGCGTTGCATCCGCCGAGCGCGCACGAAGAGAGCGTGCCGTTCTCGGTCGTCCAGTAGACGTCGGCGCCGTCGGTGACGATGCCTTCCGGCTCGACGGCGTTCTGCGCGAGCACGAGCGGCGTCGTGCATCCGCCGAGCGCGCACGTGAAGACGCTGCTCCCGCCGGTCCAAAAAAAGCTCGACGGCGTCACCGCGATGCCGAGCGAGCCGTTCGTCGTCAGCGCGTTCGGCGCGCACGCGCAACCGTCTTTCGCACAAGACTGCACGCCGTCGTCGCTCCAGTAGACGTGCGTCGCGTCGAGCGCGAGCGAAGACGGGGTCCTCCCGGTCAGCGTCGTGTTCGTGAGATCGGCGACCACGGTCGGATGATTGTTGCACCCGGCGAGCGCGCACTTCATCAGCTGGCCGTCGCCTTGGTAAATCGACGCGAGCTTCGGTCCGAGTGACACGTAGGTCCCGCGATTGAGCCAGTAGACGTTGGTGTCGTCGACGGCGACGGCGACGGGAGCGTGTTGGCCGGTGGCGAGGACGCCGGGCGGAAGCGTCACGCATTGACCGGCTTCGCACGCGCCGCCGCCACAGTCGTGTCCGCACGTGCCGCAGCTATGAGGATCGCTTTGCGGATCTCCCGCGAAGACGCCGCACGCTCCGGACCGCGGGCACCAGCCGGCGTCGGCCGCGTCGGGTGCGGCCGCGCTCTCCGCGCTTGCGTCGTCGACGGGCGACGAGGCTGCGTCGGATTCGCTCACGCTCGCGTCGGTCGAAGCGCGCTCGGGTGCGACCGAGCCACACGCGCCGAGCAGCAACGGAAGCAAGACGACGACGACGCGCACCCGAGAAGCGTACCATCGTCCGGCCGGCGAGGTCGCCAAGCCGCCGAGCGTCAGTTGCAGCCGAAGGCTTGGAGCTCCCAGATGAACGCGACTCGTCCCACCGGCGCCTGCACGGCATAGAGGCGCAGCTGCGTCGTGACGACGGGCGCGGTGAATGTGTAGTCCCAATCGTCCGACTTGTTCGAGACGGTGCCGTCGGTCACCCACGTCGAACCGTTCCACCATTGCACCTGCGCGCCGCTCACCGTGCCTCCGAAGGAAGTGCACGGGTCATTCGAGGACGAGACGGTGTCGATGTGAATTTTCGTCAGCGTCTGCGCCGTCGGCCACGTGTATTGAAGCCACGAGGTGGTCGGGTTGTTGTTGGTGTCGAGCCAGTTGTAGTTCGGGCACCCGTTGATCTCGAGGAGGTTGTCGTTGGCTTTTTCGGGGCCAAAACCGGCGTCCGTCTGCCCGCCGCCCGACGAGGTCGCCGTCGCGCCGAGCGCTTCGTTGGCGCCGCTGCAGGTGATGCACGCGCCGCCGAGGCAGACGTCGCTTCCCGTGCAGGCGACGCCGCAGCTGCCGCAATTCGAGTCGTTCGACAGCACGTCGACGCACGCGCTTCCGCAGTATGCCTTTCCGCTCGCGCAGCAGTGACCGCTCCCGCAATACTCGCCGGCCGCGCAGGCGTAGCCGCACACGCCGCAGTTCTCGTGGAACTGCTGCGTGTCGTAACAAATGCCGTCGCTGCAGCGCGTGAGCCCCGTCGGGCACTGCACGCCGCACGCGCTCGCGCTGCACGTCGCGGTCCCGAGCGACCACGGCTGTCCTGCGTCGACGGGCTTGGGGATGCCCGAGTCGGGATTGTCGTTCGAGCCGATCGCGAGCGACGAAGCGTCGCCGGTGACGCACGCAGTGCCGCACGCGCCGCAGTGCTCCGGGTCGTTCGTCGTGTCGACGCATCCGGCGTCGGCACACGCGATCTTCGGCGCGACGCAGGTGGTCACGTCTTTCGCTCCAGTGTCGGTCGGCGATGATGCATCGGCGGCGTCGGCGGCAATCGATCCGTCGTCGCTCGACCCCGCGTCATCCGCATCTCCGGTCGCCGCGCACGCCGCGCCCGTCGAAGCGAGCACGCCCAGCCCGATCCAGAAAATCCGCCGCATCGAGCACAGACTACCTCGAAATGAAATTTCGCTGGCGGCGACTGTCGTCGGCGCGTCGCGTACCATCGCGACGATGTTCATGACCGACTCGGGCTCGCCGATCGTCGCGTGGGGCGCGGACGGCGCCGGCTTCGTCGCGTGCGACCCTGCGAATCATGCAGCGGCCGTCGTCGCGGCGCGCGAGCGCGGATGGCCGCTCGTTCTGTGCGTGGAGGCGGCGCCTGACACCGACCTCGTCACCGCGGAGTCCGTCAACGCCCTCGGGCTTCGCGCGGATGCTTACGCATCCGACGTCGGGTCGTTCGCGCAGGCCGTTGCGTTCGTTCGGCGGACGCGCGGGGCGCATCCCGGTCCGCGGCTCACGTATCTCGGTTCGCTCGGCGAGAGACGGCCGCCGCTCGCGCCGTCGCTCGGCACGTCGTTCGACATCGCGCCCGAGATTTTGATCGGTCGCATGGAGCGCTGCACGATCTGTCTGCGCCAAGGATGGCACTCGGATCAAAACACGGTCGCCCGCCTGCACGCGCGCATCGAACGGGTCGGAGACGCCGTGCGCCTCTTCGATCTGCGCTCCACGAACGGCACGACCGTCAACGGCGAGCGCGTGACCGAACGACGCGATCTCGTGCCGGGCGACGAGATCGCCGTCGCGTGGTCACATCGTTTTCTTTTCGACTGATCGGCGGCGCGCGACCTCCAACCCAGCCGGGACGATCAAGAGCGCCGCGCCGACGCCCGCGAGCGAGCCGATCGCGCCGACCGCGCCGACGTCGAAGAGGCCCTCGAACTTGCACGCGAGGAGCGCGGCGAATCCGGCCGAAGTCGTGAGCGCCGTCGCGACGACGAGCGGCCCCTGCTGTCGAAGCGCGTGCGCAATCGTCTGGTCGCCCTCGCGCGCTGCGTAAAGGAGGAACATCGCTTCGTCCATCGTGATGCCGAGCAGCACCGGAACGACGAGCGCATCGTACGCGTGCCATGGCACGTGGAGCGCGCGCATGAAGAGCATGACGACGGCGATGGCGAGCACGAGCGTCGCGGCGGCGAGCACGACGTCGAGCGTGCGTCGCAACGACGCGCCCAGCGCGATCGCGACGAGCACGAGCGCGGCGAGACCGATGCGAGGGAGATCGTGCGCCAGCGTCTCTCGTAGGCCGGCTTCGAGCCGCGTGTACCCGGTCACGATCGCGCGGGGATCTGCCGCGTGGATCGCAGCGGTTGCGCGCGCGTCTTTCGCCGGATCGCCGCTCGGACGGACGTAGACGACCGAGAGCCACTCGCCGTGGTCTTCGGCGAGATGGCGCGCGCGCACCCACGGGAGCGGCTCGTCGGGCGGGGATTCACTGGGATTCGAGAATGCATCGAGCGCCGGGGCGCACGCGTCGGTGTCGAAACCTGCTTTGTCGAGCGCCGCTGACAGGTCCGCGCGTCGCGCGGGAAGATTCAACGCGTCACGCGCCGCGAGACGTGCGTGCGCGAGCGCCGGGCCGGGCGCGAAGCTCGCGAGCGCGTCGAAGCCTTCGACGTCGCCATCGTCGCGGAGCGGCTCGAGCGCTTCGGCGATCGCGTCCGAACGATCGCGCGCCGCAGCCTCGTCGTGGTCGGTGCTGATCACCACCCACTGACCGGGCTTGCCGCCGAAGGCGTCGAAGATCGCGCGCTGCGTCTCGAGCGGCTCGACATGCTCCGGTCGCAAGACGACGATCGCGTTGCCGGCGCGCGGGAAACCGAGCGCGATCACGACGACGATCGGCACGGCTGCGAACGCGAGCACGGCGAGAGCCCGACGCTTCGTGCTCGTCGCCGATCCGAGCACGCGTACGAGCCAAGTCGACGTCGGAGCCTTGCCGATCGAGCGCGATTCGAGGAGCGCGCCGATCTCCGGCGTGAGCGCGAGGATCGCGATCGACGTGAGGACCTCGCCGAGCCCGCACAAGAGCCCGAGCTCACGAAGCGCGCGCAGTTGGCTGAGCGCGAGCGACGCGAACGTGACGCCCGCGGCGATGGCGGCGAGAAGCGTCGGGCGGCCGGTCCGTTTTCGCGCGTGGAGCGCGGCCGCGTTCGGGTCGAGACCCATCGCGCGTCCTTCGAGCAGCGCGGCATAAACGTGCACGCCGGTGTCGACGCCGACGCCGACCACGACCGCCGCGAACGCGACGCTGATCGCCGAGAGCCCGTTCGGCAAGAGCGCCGCGAGCCCCATCGTCCACACGGTGCCGATGACGAGCGGCGGCAACACCGCGAGGAGCGCGCGGGCGCGACGAAACGTGAGAAGAAAAGTGAGCGATACCAAAATCGCCGAGAGCGTGCCGGAGACTTCGAGATCGCGAATGAAGAGCGCCTGGAGCGCGACGTTCATCGCGTGGCCGCCGGTGAGGCTCATCGAGACCTTCGGGTGCGCCGCGACGACGCGCGCGCGGGCCGCGTCGAAATCGGAGACGAACGCGCGCGCCGCCGCGTTGTCGAACGCGCGTCCTCTCGGCTGCGCGACGAGCAAACGTGCGCGCCCGCCCTGCGCGACGAACTCCCCGCTCGGCGTCACCGTGAGCCCCGCGGCGAGCTCGGCCTTGCCCTCCCACGGGATCAGCGAGAGCCGCAGCGGATCGCGCGCGAGCATGTCTTCGACATCGGGCGGGTGCGCGGGCGTGAGGAGCAAGTCGCGCGTGCCCGCGAGTCGCTCGGCCATGCCGTCCGGCGTGAGCGCGCGCTCGAGCCGTCTTCGTGCGGCAGGTCCCGCGTAAAGCCACGCGCGCGTCGGCTCGGGCTTCGGCAGCGGCGCGCGGTCCAGCACCGAGACGACGCTCGGCGCGTGCGCGAGCGCGTCCTTCAACTCGCCTGACGCCGCGGCGACCTCGCTCGGATCGTCGCCGCGCACCAGCACGAGCCCTACGTCACCGCCGCCGAACGCGCGCGTGTATCGCCCGAGCGCCGCCGCTTCGCCCTTCGACGGAAAGAGCGTCGACAAATCGCTCGAGATGCGAAGCCGCGTCGAGAGCGCCACGGCGAGGACCGTCGGAACGAGCAGAATCGCGAGCCGAACGAGAAGCGGCCGAACGGTCATGGCTCGGCGGGCTTCTCTTTCTCTTTGCGAATGACTTTGACCTTCGTGATGCGCCGGCGATGGAGCGTGAGCACTTCGCCCACCGCGTCGGTCGTGAGGTCCGCGCGGTCGCCGATGCGAGGCATGTGCGCGAGGCGTCGGCCGAGCACCGCGCCGACTTGCTCCGAGCCGTCGTCGAACGCGAGACCCGTCACGCGCGTGATGTCTTCCATCGTCGCGCGGCCGTCCACTTCCCAGCCTCCGTCGAGCTTCACGACGCGCGGCGGCTCTTCGTCGAGCTCGTCGCGAATTTCGCCGACGATCTCCTCGAGCAAATCTTCCATCGTCACGAGGCCGCTGGTTCCGCCGTATTCGTCGACGACGACCGCGATGGGCACGCTCTTGCGCTGCATGTCGCGCAGCACTTCGACGAGGTTGCGGCTCTCGGGCACGAAGAGCACTTCGCGCTGCAGGCCCCGCAGATCTTTGGCGCTCGTGGCGCGTCGGTCGAGCAAATCTTTGACGTAGAGGTAGCCGACGACGTCGTCCAGCGACTTTTCTTTCGTCACGATGAGACGCGAATAGCCGAATTGCCGGAAGAGCTCGGTCGCGTCCTCGACGCTCGTGCCGACCGCGACGTACGCGATGTCGACGCGCGGGATCATCGCGTGGCGCGCGATGCGCTGCGAGAAGCGGAGCACGCGCTCGACGAGCTCGCTTTTCTCGCGGCCGCGCGGCGAGCGCGCCGTGCTCGCGGCCAAGATGCCGACGATTTCCTCTTCGGAGAGCGTGCCCTCGCTCGTCACGTCGGGGTCGAGGCCCATCGCGCGCAAGACGAGCCGCGACGCGCGCTCGAGGACGAAGAGGAACGGGAAGAACGTGAGGTACGTGATGCGAAGCGGGAGCGCCGCGGCGAGCGCGGTCTGCTCGGTGCGCTGAATCGCGACGAGCTTCGGCACGAGCTCGCCGAGGAGCACGTGCGTGAACGTGAGCGCGCCGAACGCGACCGCGACCGTCGCGATCTCGAGCGCGCGCGGCGAACGCAGCGGCAAGTGCGAGAACGGCCCTTCGAGAAATCGCGCGAGCGCCGGCTCGCCGACCCAGCCGAGGCCGAGGCTCGCGAGCGTGATGCCGAGCTGCGTCGTCGAAAGATAACGATCGAGACGCGACGTGATTTGTTGCGCGATGATCGCGGGCTTCTCGCCGCGGCGCGCGCGCGGGCCGAGCTGCGTCGCGCGCACTTTGACGAGCGCGAACTCGGCGGCGACGAAGAATCCGTTCAGCGCGATGAAGAGCGCGGCGAGCGCGATGCCGGTCACTGGTTCAGAGCCCGCAAGCCGCCGGCAAAAGCAAAATCAGCCCGAAAATGAGCCCGGTGAGCGCGAGGCCGCGCCCTTGCTGACCGGGCCTCGTCTGCGCGAGCACGATGCCGCCGAACGTGATCGCGAGGAGACACAAGATGAAGCCGATCCAAAATGGAACCCACCCGAGCAGACCGCACACGAGCGCGGCGACGGCGAGCCCGGGCGTGCCTGGCTGCGACATCGGCCCGGCCATCGGCGGAGCCATCATCATCGGATATTGCGGCTGTCCGTAACCGTAGGGCGGCGGCGTGCCGTACGGCGTCGACGGGTTCGACGGCGCGGCCGACTGCATCGTCGCGAGATATGCCGGCTGCTGCTGCGGTTGCGGCGAGCCCTGCGCGGGCGTCACGACGTAATGCGGCTGCGGCGAGGCCGATCCGCCGGACATCATCGTCGGCGGCACCGGCGAGCTCCCGGCCATCATCGTCGCGCCCATCGCGAGCTCGTTCGTCACCGGATTTTTCACGGCGACTTGCTGCGCAGGCACCGGCGGCGGCAAAACCGGAGCGAACGACGTCGGGCTGTACGAATCCACGGCGGGGCTGAACCGATTTCCGCACCTCGGACACACGGTCACCGTATCGGCGACGACGCTTGCACAACGCGAGCACTGCACGGTGCGAAGCGTATCACGCCTGCCTCGCTGCGACCTCGACGCGGTTTCCGCCGGGATCGCGCACGTAGAAGCGCTTCCAGCTCGGCGCCGGCTCCGGATCGGCCAAAATCTCGACGCCGGCTTCGCGAAATGCGAGCTCGGCCGCACCGGGATCGGTCACGACGAAGCAGACGTGCCGCTTGCTCGCGAGGTTCGCTTCGCGTTCGATTTTTTCGACGCCGACGTGGAGCTGGCTCTTGCCGAGCTGAAACCACCCGCCGGGCCGCGTGTTGGATTTCGGAATGCGCGCGAGCCCGACGACCCGCTCGTAGAAGGCGAGCGTCGCGTCGACGTCGCCGGGCGCGACCGTGATCTGAACGTGGTCGATCGACTCGAGCGGAATCATCCGAAGTATTTCGAAGCTGCGGCTTTGCTCTGCTCGAGCACGTCGGCGTGGAGCGAGCGGCCGTGGCTGTCGATCGTGACGACACCGCGAAAATCTTCGACGCGCAAAACCCAAAAAGCCTCGGGAGGACCCAGCTCTTCGTAGAGGTGCACGCCGATCACTTCCTTGATGGCCGACGCGAGCGCGACCGCCGCGCCGCCGACGCCATGCATGTAAACTGCACCGAATTGCTTGCAGGCTGCAGCCGTTTTGGGGCCCATGCCGCCCTTGCCGATGACGCCGCGGAGGCCGAAGCGCTCGATCACCTCGGCCTGATACGGCTCTTCGCGCGAGGAGGTCGTCGGACCGGCGGCCACGACGCGCCATCGGTCACCGTCCTTCTTCATGACCGGACCGCAGTGATAGATGAACGAATCGCGAAGGAGCGGTTCGAGGAAGCCGAGCTTGGAGAAATCTCCCGACGCGATCGCTTCGTGCATCAGCTTGTGTGCGCCGTCGCGGCCGGTGACGATCGTGCCGTAGAGAGAAATTTCATCGCCGACCGAGAGCGAACGAATCGTCTCTTCGCGAACGGGGAGGTCGATGCGCTTCATGCCGCCTTCTCCTTCTTCGTGTAGCGCGACGCCATCTCGGTGAGCTCGGTGAAATGTGCTTTGCCTCTCGCGTCGATCTCGACGCTCCACCGGCGACACGACCAGCACTCGTACGCGAGGCTCACGAAGAAGCTCGCGGGGAGGCGATGCTGCGCGGTCACTTTGATGCCGAGCACGGTCGTCTTTCCGCCGAAGCCCATCGGGCCGATTTGCAGGCCGTTGCACGCTTCGAGCAATTCGCGCTCGAGCTTCGCGAGGCGCTCGTCGGGATTTTCGTCATCGAGCACGCGGAAGATTTGTTCCTTCGCCGCGAGCGCGCCGCCAGCACGATCGCCGCCGATGCAGACGCCGCAGATCCCCGGCGCGCAACCTTGGCCTTGCGCGTCGAGCACCATCTTGATGACGGCGCGCTTCACGCCTTCGAGATCGCGCCCCGCTTTGATCTCCGTGTTCGGCAGCGTCATCTGTCCGGAGACATTTTCGCAGCCGCCGCCTTTCAAGAGGAGGTCGGCTTTGATGAACGGCTTGTCCCACTGGTGAAAGTGGATTTGCGGCGCGCCGTCGCCGAGGTTCGTGCCGTCGTTCTTGCCGGTGATCGAATCGACCGTGTTCGGTCGCAGATAAGTTTTTTTCGTCGCGGCGAGCGTCGCGTCGCGGATGATCTTCGTGAGCGCGTGCTCGTGGGGACCTGCCGGGTAGTGCACGTACCAAATGTTCATGCCGGTGTCCTGGCACATGGGTGCGCCCTCGGCGCGCGCCTTGCCGATGTTGATGAGGAGCATGTCGAGCGCGTTGCGCGCCGCGCTCATGGGGCGTTCGGCGTCGCGCGCGCGTGCGAGCGCGGCTTCGACGTCGCTCGGCAAGTGGGTGGCCGCGCGCCGAATGAGCTCGACGAACGACTCTTGAATGGCCTCGAATTGCATGACAGCGATCTACCTCAGCGACCCAAGGCCGAGCAACGGCGCGACGTCGAATGGCTCGGCATGCGCGCTCTCGGGATCGTCTTGGCGGCGTTCGCGAGCGCGTGCGCGGGCCGAGCTTCGCCGCCGGTCGTCGCGCTTCCCAGCGTGGAGGCCCCCGCTCCGGCGGCGGTGCGCGAGTGCACGCCGCGCGCGCCGGCGACTTGTCACGCGATCGCGCAAGAGTCGCTTCCGACCGAGCCGCGGCTCGCGTATCGACTCGAAGCATTCGCGTGCGACAGCGGCGTCCCGGCCGCGTGCGGCGCGCTCGGGCACATGATGCTGCACGGAATTTGGGGCGAGTCGAGCCCGGAGCAGGCGCTCTTCTATCTCGAGGGCGCGTGCGGCGCGGGCGTCGCGGCGAGCTGCGTCGATCTCGGCGTCTTCGATCGCGACGTTCGGCACGAAGACGCGCGGGCGATCGCGCGCTTCACGCGCGACTGCGAGGTGAGGCGCGTCGCGGCCGCTTGTGACGAGCTCGGCAGGATGGTCGAGGACGGCCGAGCTTTCGCGCCCGACGCGGTCGCGGCGCGGCGCATGTTCGAGCACGCGTGCACGCTCGGCGACGCGGCCGGATGCGGCGACCTCGGCCGCGTGACGCTCGAGTCGGATCGCGCGCGCGCGATGCACTTGCTCGCGAGCGCGTGTCGGTCGCGCGACGGCCGCGCCTGCTACGAGCTCGGCCGCGTCGCGACGACGACCGCCGGCGCACGCTCGCACTTCGAGCGTGCTTGCAACTTGGGCGTCGCCGCGGGCTGCGTGTCGGTCGCGTGGACGATCGATCCCGCCGAGCGGCTCCCCGAAGCGCAATTCTGGATCGATCGCGCTTGCGACGAACGCGACGCCCGCGCGTGCGAACGCCTCGCTGAACGCCTCGGCGCGCCAGAGCTTCGCGCTCGCGCGGAGCGCATCGAAGCGAAGTGACCGTGCTACGCTCGTGATCGTGGTGCGCGAAGACGACGTCTCGACGGTCCTGCGCGCGACCTCCGTTCCGGCGACCGCGCGCGCGTTCGCGATCGAGATCACCGAAGGGCCCGACGCGGGCCTCGCCGTGAACCTCGCCGAAGGAATGCGCGTGCTCGTGGGACAGAGCCCCGTCTGCGAATTTCGGCTCGGCGATCCGCAAGTGTCGCGGCGTCACATGGCGCTCGAAAATGCGGGCGATCGCGTGCGCCTCGTCGACCTCGACTCGACCAACGGCACGTTCGTCAACGACGTTCGCGTCGCGCTCGCGTGGCTCTCGGGCGGCGAGCGCGTTCAGCTCGGCGACACGACGATGCGCGTCGTGCCGACCGCGCGCGTCGCGGTCCCGCCTGCGCCGCGCGCGAGCGCCTTCGGTCGCGTGCGCGGCGAGAGCGACGCGATGCAGCGCGTCTACGCGATCTGCGAGCGCCTCGCAGCGTCGGAGGTGCCTGTCGTCATCGAAGGCGAGACCGGCACCGGCAAAGAAGTCCTCGCCGAAGCCATCCACGAGACGAGCGAGCGCGCGTCCGGCCCGTTCGTCGTCTTCGACTGCACCGCCGTTCCGCCGAGCCTCGTCGAGAGCGAGCTCTTCGGCCACGAGCGCGGCGCCTTCACCGGCGCGGTCGCGACGCGCATCGGCGTCTTCGAGCAGGCCCACGGCGGCACGCTCCTCATCGACGAAATCGGCGACCTCGATCCGGCGCTCCAGCCGAAGCTCCTGCGCGCGCTCGAGCGTCAAGAGGTGCGTCGCGTCGGCGGCGACAAGTGGTACCGCGTCGACGTGCGCATCCTCGCGGCGACGCGTCGCGATCTCGATCAGGCCGTGCAAGAAGGGCGATTTCGCGACGACTTGTATTTTCGTCTCGCCGTGGGTCGCGTCGAGCTGCCGCCGCTGCGCGATCGATCCGGCGACGTCGCGTTCCTCACGAATCATTTTTGGCGCGAGCTCGGCGGCGGCGACGCTGCGCCGTACGAGGTCGTGCGCCGCTTCGAGCGTCACCCGTGGCCGGGCAACGTCCGCGAGCTCCGCAACGCGGTCGCGCGGCAGCTCGCGCTCGGCGACGGACCGCTCGAAGCGCCGCCCGCCGCGGCCGTCCCGAAGACCGCCGACTCGCTCGAAGCGCTCCTCGCGATGAACCTACCGTACCCGCGCGCGAGGCAGCTCGCGCAAGCCGAGTTCGAGCGACGCTATCTCGAGCGCGTGCTCGCCGCGCACAACGGAAACGTCGCGCGCGCGGCGGCTGCATCCGGCATCGCGCGAAGATATTTCAACGTGATCCTCGCGCGTCGCCGCAACGGTTGATCAGAAAGTGACCGCGAACGGGAGCGAACCGCGGAGGTGCGCTTTCGAAGGCCGCTCGACGACGAGGTCGATGATCGCGATCGTCACGAGCAGCGCGGCCACGCCGAGCGTCACGTCGGCCGAGATGAGCTCCGCGTTGACGCGCGAAAAATCGGGAGCGGCGCACCCGGTGTCGCAGTGCGAGCTCTGGCGATCGAGGAACCCGACGATCGAGAGCGCGCCGAACGCGAGGCCCGACGCGATGCCGATGCCGCCGATCACGAACGGCGTCGCGGGCATTTTCGGCGGCGGCGGCGCGAGGCGCAGCACGACGCGCCGATTTTTTTCGTACTCGCGCACGACGATCGATTGCTCGACCGGCGGCCGCCCGGGAAATTCGTAGCGGACCGCATGCGCGCCGGGCTGGAGCACGATCGGTTTGCCGAGGAACGCTTCGGTGCGCCGCTCGCCGTCGACGCGCACGACGCCCGTCGTGAGATCGCGGCCGCGGTCGTCCTGCGGCGCGACGAGGATCGAGGGTGTCGCCGCGTCGACGTCGGCGACCCAGCCGGTGCATCGCGCGGTGACCTCGGCGGGACATGCCGCTCGCGCGCATCGCAAGAACTCTTCGCGCGCGGCGTGCAGGTCCCCGCTCTTTCGCGCTTTCTGTCCGCCGACCGCGGCGTCGAAGCAAACGTTCTCGGTCGGCGAGTCGTCTGCGCGCGCGGTCGCGACGCCGCTCGAGGCGAGCGCGAGGAGCCACGCGACCGCGTGCGCGCGTTTCATGGAGAGCAGTCTCGCCGAAAACGCACGATGCCGTCGGCGTCGGTGAACGTCTTGATCGGGCAGCGCTCGCTGTCGACCGGCGCGACGCTCGCAGTCGGCGGCGGAGCGACGTGCGCGACGTGGTGCGAGCGTCGATGCGGCTCGGCCTCGGCGTGCGACGCCGCAGGCGCGACCGACGCGACCGGCGCCGTAGCGCTCGCGGCCTCCGACGATGCCGAGACGATCGGCGCGACCGAATGGTTCGGCGCCACGCTCGCGACCGGCGGCGCCTCGACGCGCTTGGCTCGATTCGATGCGTAGAACGCGCCCGCGCCAATCGCCGCCGCGAGCGCGAGCGCTCCGAGCGCGACGTACGGCGCACGCCGCGGTCGCATCGCGTCCGACGTGACCGACACGCTCGAAATCTGCGAATGCGGCGGCTCGTCGACGACGCTCGTGACGACGGCTTCAGGATCGGCGTGCCGCTCGAGCTCCGCGATGAGATGCGCGCGCTCGGCGAGCGTCTCGCCCGCGACGCCCTGAATCCACGCGGCGACCGCGCGCGCGTTCGCGACCGGAACCACCGCTTCGATCGCGGCCGCCATGTCGCGCGCCGTGTCGAACCGCTTCGACGGCTCGCGCGCGAGCGCTTTCAGCACGACCGGATCGAGCGCGCGCGGCAGGGACGCGACGACCTGACTCGGCGGAATCAGCGGGGCCTCCAGCACGCGCGTCACGGTCTCGCCCTCCGAGTCGCTCCCGAAGAGCCGCGTCGCGGTGAGCGCCTCCCACATGACGACGCCCGCCGAGAACACGTCGCAGCGCCGGTCGATCGGCTTTCCGCGAAGCTGCTCCGGCGCCATGTACGAGAGCTTGCCTTTGACCTGACCGTCGCGCGTCGCGTGGATGCGACCGCGCGCTTTTGCGACGCCGAAGTCGACGATGCGCGTGATGCCGTCGCCGCCGACGAGGATGTTGTGCGGCGACACGTCGCGATGAATGATGCCGAGCGCCTCGCCTTTTTCGCTCTTCGCTTCGTGCGCGGCGTGAAGGCCGTGGAGCGCCTCGCAAATGATTCCGGCGACGATCTCGGGCGGGACGTGCTCTTTGTGCTCGCGGACGCGCCGCATGAGACGCGAGAGCGACTCGCCGAGCACGTGCTCCATCACGAGCAAGAGCTCGCCTTCGGGGAGCGACACGACGTCGATCGTCGGCACGACGTTCGGATGCCGCACGCGCGCGGCGATGCGCGCCTCGTCGAGGAACATCGCCGAAAAATCCGGATCCTTCGCGAGGTGCGGATGCAGCCGCTTGATGGCCACGATGCGCGCGAACCCGGCCGACCCGAACTGCCGCCCGTAGTGAACGGTCGCCATTCCCCCCGACGCAATCTCGCCGAAGAGGACGTAACGTCCGACTCGCTTCGCAGGCTCCACCACGCGCATTCTATCATCGTGTGGCACAATGACGGGATGCGCCGGATCTGGGTCCTCCTGACGCTCGCAGTTTGCGCGTGCAGCAGCTTCGACACGATCGTCGACGCCGGCGGGGACGACGACGTGACCTTTCCGGAGCAAGACGTCACCGTGCTCCCGCTCGACGCGACCATTCAAGTCGACGCCGAGGCCGACGCCGATTTGCTCGACGGCGCCGGCGGCGACGCGGGCTGCGCGGCGCTTCCGGACGGAACCGTGTGCGCGTCGGCGCCCGACCTCTGCCATACGCCGGGGGTCTGCAGCGGCGGCAAGTGCATGGCGCCGGGCATCCACGTCGACGGCTACAACTGGAAGAGCGGCGACGACAACGCGCGCTGCTGCGGCGGAACACCCGTGCAGACTACAAGTAATGCGAACTGCGGCGCGTGCGGCATCCAGTGCAACGCGCAGAACGGCGAGAGCTGCTCGGCGCTCGGCGGACATTATTTTTGCCGCGGGTGCGCCGCGTCGAGCGCGTGCTGGTCGAAATGCTGCTCGGAGTCGTTCAGCCCGGCGAGCTGCGCGGCGAGCGACTGCGCGGGCAACTGCTCCGCGAAGTACTGCCCGCCCGGCACGCACTGCGTCGTCGGCGGCGGCACGAGCAGCGACTACTGCTCTTATTAGTCAGCTGGCGACAGGCGGCTCGTGCCGGTCCGGCCGGGAGCTCACGCTGCCGCGTGTGGGCAACAAGGACCGGGCAAGACCTGTCGATTCAAGTGCGCTGCGGGTTTAGTATGCGCGCATGTCGCTGAAAGGAAAAACGCTCTTCATCACCGGCGCGAGCCGGGGCATTGGTCACGCGATCGGGTTGCGCGCCGCGCGCGACGGCGCGAACGTCGCGATCGCCGCCAAGACGACCGACCCGCATCCGAAGCTCCCGGGCACGATCCACACGGCGGCCGAGGACATGGAAAAAGCGGGCGGAAAAGGCCTCGCGTGCCTCTGCGACATTCGCGACGAGCAGCAAATCGCCGCCGCGGTGAAGAAGACCGTCGAGACGTTCGGCGGCATCGACATCCTCGTCAACAACGCGAGCGCGATCTCGCTCACCGGAACGATCGAGACGCCGATGAAGCGCTACGACCTCATGAACGGCGTGAACGCGCGCGGCACCTTCGCGTGCTCGCAGGCGTGCCTGCCGTATCTCTTGAAGTCGGGCAGCGGGCACATCCTCAACATCTCGCCGCCGCTCAGCATGAAAGCGAAATGGTTCGCGCCGCACGTCGCGTACACGATGGCGAAATACGGCATGAGCCTCTGCGTGCTCGGCATGCACGAGGAGTTCCGCGGCAAGGTCGCGGTGAACGCGCTCTGGCCGCGCACGGTGATCGACACGTCGGCGGTGCGAAACCTCCTCGGCGGCTCGTCGGTCTCGAACCAGGGCCGCACGCCCGAGATCATGGCGGACGCCGCGTACGCCATCTTGACGAAAGATGTAAACTACACGGGTCACTTCGCGATCGACGACGAGGTGCTGCGCGCCGAAGGCGTGACCGATCTCTCGAAGTACAACGTCGTCCCCGGCGCCGAGCTCCTGCCGGACTTCTTCGTGGACTGACCACTTTGTACACGCTCGGTCGACCCGCTGCGGCGCTCGCTCCGTTCATCGAGCACTACTGGTTCGTCGTGACGCCGAAGGGCGAGTCGATGAACCTGAGCGTCGACGTGTTTGCCGACGCGCGCGCCGATCTCGTCTTCAACATGGGCGCCGCCTACACGCGCGTCGCGCCGCCGCGAGCGGCGATCGTGCGCCGCAGCAACCTCGATGCGCAGCGCGTTTATCCGATCACGATTCGCCAGCGCGGCGAGGTGATCGTCGCCGGCGCGCGTTTCCGCACGGCGGGGCTCGGCGCGTTCGTTTCGTCGGTGCACCGGTGGACGGGCCGCGTCGTTCCGATCGCGACCGCGTTCGGCAAAGGCATCCTCGCGCTCGAGGGCACGCTGCGCGCCGCGATCGGCGACGCCGCGAAGCAGGGCGCGCTGCTCGACGAATTTTTCCTCTCGCGTCTCGACGTCACCGAATCCAAACGCACCCTCTGGGCGCTCAAGTCCAAGATCGAAGCAGCCGAAGGGCTCGTGCGCATCGACGACCTCGCCGCCGAAGCGGGCATTTCGATCCGCCAAGTCGATCGACTCTTCCGGCAACATCTCGGCATCGGACCCAAGACGTTCGCGCGCATCGCGCGCTTTCAAAACGCGATCAACTTTCTCAAGGGTGACCCCGGCTGCACGCTCGCCGCGCTCGCTGCGCGCTGCGGCTACTACGATCAAGCGCACTTCGTGCACGACTGCCGGCGTTTCGCGGGCGCTTCGCCGAAAGAAAAGCGCGGTTACTACCCGGCGGACGCGCCGAGCGACTTCAGCCCCAACCTCGTCCAGTTTTTACAAGATTCGCGTCGCAAATAGCGCGAGGTTGCCGCTCATGCCGGCCACCACGACCAAAAAAGTTTTCTCGCGCGAGACCGAAGTCGCGCTCGACATCCACGCGAAGCCCGAGGACGTCTGGGCGCTCCTTGTCAACGCTGCCGATTATCCGAAATGGAACTCGACCGTCACGTCGCTCGACGGGCGCATCGCCGTCGGAGAAAAAATTCGGCTCAAGTCGATCCTGGACGAAAAACGCACCTTCACGTTGAAGGTTCTCGAGCTCGAAGCGCCGACGCGCATGGTCTGGGGCGACGCGATGGGCAAGCGCACGTACCTCGTGACGCCGAAGGACGCGTCGACCGTCACATTCTCCATGCGCGAACGGATCGGCGGGCCGTTCTTTCCGCTCTTCGCCGGGATGATTCCGCCGTTCGACGCGGTGTTCGACAAGTTCGCCGCCGACCTGAAGAAGAAAGCCGAAGGTGCATCGTGAAACACAAAATCGGGACGAAAGAAAAACCGACCAAGCTCGAAACGCCGCCGCGAACGTCGGAGTACACGATGCACTTGGACGAAATCGACGGCACCGAGATCATCGTCTGCACCGTCGGGAAAACGGTGCTCCACTACGACGCGCGTTGCCTCGACGATCTCCACGCGATGCTGAAGAAGCACGGCGACTGGATGGATCTCGGCTCGGCCGACGAGCAGAAGCCCGCGAAAGACGGCACCGTCGAGGCGTGGGGCCGCTCGAAAAAAAATCCGGTCGGCGGATGGTACGGGTTGAAGAAGGGGCTCCGGGGCCGCTTCGGGATGTACGTTCCGCCGCTCATGGAAAAGCTCGGTCTCGCGGAGCTCACGCACGACGCGAAGAACAACAAAATGCGCGCGCTCTAAAAAGAGTCGCCGCCGCCGCCGCCGCCGAAATCGCCGCCGCCGCCGGTGAATCCCGAGTCGCCGCCGCCGCCCGAGGACCAAGACGAGTCGCTGGAGGACGAAGACCACGAGGAGTCGTTCGACCACGAGCTGCCCGACGCCCATCCGGTCGACGCGCGGCGGCCGTTGCTCGAGAAGAGCGACACGAAGCCGCGCACGAGCAGCACCAGAAAAAGGATCGGCACGAGAACGATGATCGCCAGCAAGACCAGGCCGAAAAAGATGTCGCCCGGCGTCGCGGGCTTCGGCTTGGGGGGCGCGCCGCCGAGGCCGCCGCGGTCGAGCGCGGACATGATCGCGTCGGTCGCGTCCTCGACCGCAGCGTCGTAGTCCTCGTGACCGGGCATGAGGTGCGGGCGCATTTTCTGGCGAACGATGTCGTTCGCTTCGAGGTCGGTGAGCGCGCCCTCGGCGCCTTTGCCCGTCGCGATCCACGCTTTGCGCTCGACCGGCGCGACGACGAGAAGCACGCCGTTGTCCTCGTGCTTCACGCCGACCTTCCACGCGCGGCCCGTATCGACCGCGACGTCTTCGATCGGCTCGCCCTCGAGCGACTTCGGAATGAAGACGGCGATCTGGTTGCTCGTGCGGAGGCGATAATCCTCGAGCTTGCGATCGAGCGCGAGCCTTTGCGTCTCGCTGAGCTTGCCGGCCGTGTCGGTCACGTGACCGGTGATCGGCGGCGGCGTGAAAGCACGCGCCGGGATCGCGACGAGCGCGAGGAGAAGCGTCAGCAGCGCGACGATGCGAACGTTCACGCCATTGAAGTTAGCACCTCAGTGAATCGCGAGGTCGAGCTTCGGCACGCCCGCTTCGCCGCGGTCGAGGTAGCCGTAGCGCGCGAAGCTCTCCATCACGCGAACCACGTACGCGCGCGTCTCGCCGAACGGGATCGCTTCGACGAACGCGTCGAGCTCCATGCCTTTCATGCGCTCCGCCCAGCGAAGGACCGAGTCTTCCCCCGCGTTGTACGACGCGACCGCGAGCGGAATCGAGCCGTGGCTCTCGACGATCAAGTCGTGGAGGTAGTGCGCGCCGAGCGCGATGCTGCGCGCGGGGCTGTGCAGGTCCCCCTCTTCCAAGCGAATGCCCATCGCGTGCGCGAGCTTGTCGGCGGTCTCGGGCAATAGCTGAAGGACCCCGACGGCGCGCGCCGGCGAGAGCGCGTCGGTCGAAAATTCGCTCTCCTGGCGCATGACGGCGTCGAGCAATCCGGACGGGAGCGTCTCTTTGATCTCGGCGTCGCGCACGACCGACGCGAACGGCGCCGGGTACGCGCACGACCACGCCCAGCGCGTCGACGGGCTCGGCGCGCGCGAGAGATCGGCGGCGTCGATTTGCGTCGAGAGCTGCATGCGTCGGCGGCCGCGATCGACTTTTCCGTACGCGATGCAGAGCGCTTCGACCGCGCGTGACGGCGCGGCCGCGGTGACCTCGGACTCGCGCGCGCGGAGCGCTTCTTCGGCGTCCCCTTCGAGACCGACGCGGTCGAGCGTCGCGACGGCTTCGGGCAACGTGACCACGAGGGGCGCTCCGCCGTCGGCGGGCGCAGGTGCGATCGCAGGCGGAATCGGCGCGCCGAGCTGCGCGAGACGCGCGCGTGCGACGAGCGCCGGCCACGTGAGCGGCACCGAGCGCGCCACGTCCGTGAAGCGCGCGAGCGCGTGCGTGCGGTCGCCGTCTTTGAGCGCGGCGAGCGCGGCGAGATTTTCCATTCGCGCGCGTGCGACCGCGTCGTGCTCCGAGCCGGCGCGCTGCTCGAGGAGGGCGCGCGCCTTCTTCACGTCGCTGCCCGTTTCGAAATGCGCGATCGCGCGGAGATGCATCGCTTCGTCGTGGTCGGCGGCTCCCGAAAATTTGGCCGCGTACTCGTCGAAACGCGCCGCTGCTTTTTCCCAGCGACCGTGGAGCAGCTCGAGCCGCGCGGAGTAGAACGTCGCCGCGGCGACCTCGGGCCCTTTGCGAAAACGAGCCACGACCTCGGCGTAGCGCGCGATCGCCTCGTCGTCATGATCCGCACGTGACAGCGCGCGCGCCGACCAGAGCAAGTCCGATGCGGCGTCTTCGTCGGACTTGTCGGCCGCGCATTGATGAAAAATCGTCGCCGCCTCGACGTAACGCGCGCGCGCCCGCATCATCGCGTCGGCCCGCGCGCGGCGAAGCTCGAGGGGCTTCATCGCGCCCGGCGCGCCCTGCGCCCGATCGAGCGCGTGAAGCGACTCGTCGAGCCGACCATCGTCGGCGAGCGCACGCGATCGCGCGATCCAATCGCGCTGCGCGAGCGGGTGCTTCGGATCTTCCTTCGCGAGCACCGCCTCGGCGTCGCGCGTCTCGGAGAGAACGCCGTGCACGAGCAGCCAGCGCGCGTCGGCGATCGCATCGGCCGTCTCGCCGGTGTGCAAGCGAACGCTGCGCGCCGCCGCCTCTTGAGCGCGCGTCTTGTGCTCGGCGCCGATGACGTGCGCGCACTCCGCGTTCGCACGCGACGGAAGCTTCGCGTTCATGAAAGCTTCGGCGGCTGCGACGTGATCGTCGTTGCCGGCGGCGTGCTTCGCGAGCCATTCGCCCGCGTCGGCGAACGGCCCGTCGATCGCTTGCGCCCGCGCGCGCGCGCGTCCGATTTCCGGTGCGAGCGCCGGGAGCTCCGCCTCGAGCCCGGCGAGCGCCGCGACCGCCGTCTTGCCGTCACGCTTTTCGATCGCGACGCGCGCGCGCGCGAAGCGCACGTCGGGTTTTTTTCGATCGGCCTCCGCGAGCGCATCGATCGCGGCCGCAGCGGCGGTCCATCGCTCCTCACGAACGAGGGCGACCCACGTCGGCGCCGGCGCGGCCGCGTCCTCGCTCGCCACAGGCGCGCTCGATGAAAGCGGCGCGCCTTCCGCCGTGCGCGCCGCATCGGCCGCCTCCCCGCCACGGTTCGCGCACGAAAGTACCGCCCCCGCGGCAACGAGCAGCGCCGCGCGCCGCTTCCTCATGCCGAGACGGTATCACTTGTTCGCCGCGAACCCGAAGAAGAAGTGGTACGTGCTCGTGTCGTTCACGTTCGTCGCCGCGAGCACCCAGAACTCGCTGCCGCCGTACGTTCCGGCCTTCTTGCGTGTGGCCGTCGCGTGCAGGATTTCGCCGTTGTAACCGCTCGAGCGATCGAGCGTGTACGTGACGTCCGGGCTTCCGCCCGAGAGCTGCGCCGCGTCGAGCACCATGACGTTGATCGGCCCGTTCGTCGGACCGTCGCTGACGAGATCGAGATCGAAAGTCGCCGACGTTCCGATCGGCACGGTGATGCCGGTCGTCGGAAGCGAGTAGCCTCCATAAGTGAGCGTCGCGCTCGGAAGCACGGGGACTGCCGCGTAATACACGTTGCCCGCGGGCTGCGGCTGACACGGCGCGCGCCCGGCCGCCGCCGCCGCGTTCGACCAAATGCGCTGCACCATGAACGGGAAATCGGTCGGCTTGAAATACGAGTCGCCCTCTTGCGCGCACATGTCGCCGAGCTCGGTGAGCGGCTGGAACGAATAGATGATGTGATTCTGATCGACGTCGGAATAGCCGTAGAGATTTTGCGTCGAAAACGGATCGGTGACTGCTTCGACCATTTCGTGGCTCGTCGACGAGGTCGTGACGTCGTCGCCTTGCATCGAGCCGAAGCTCGCGCAGCGCGGGATGACCGCGAAAGCGACGTTCACCGCGCCGATCGCGACCGAGTCGTGATAGCCGCCGATGTTCTTGCAGCTGACGCCGAAGTTGCCGTCGCTGACCTGGACCGACGCGGGAAGAAACAGCACGTAGACGGTGCTCGAGTCGGGCGCGCCCCAGCCCGCGTGCGTTCCATCGAGGTGTGAGATGACGAACTGCTCGAGGTCCTTCGGCGCGAGCGTCGCGCCCGCGTCGGCGCCGAGCTCGCTCGGGTCGACGACGACCGCGTCGCGCGCGACCACGGGTCCGACGCCGTACTCGTTCACGGCGCTCTTCCAGTACGCCGAAGCGCCGAGCGTTTGAACGAACGTCGTGAGATTTGCCATCGAAGGATCGGCGGTGAAGAAAACCGGCAAGAGCTTGGGCGAAGCGATGATCGTGCCTTCGCTCGAAATCGTCGGATACGCCGGGTGCGGCGCCGGGTAGGCGTCGCTCGGCGCGCCGTTGTTCACGTCGGCGGCGCCGCCGTCGTCGAGCGGCGTGGACACGTCGATGTCCACGACGTCGGCGCCCGCGTCGTCCGGCGCGAGGCCACCGCCGCTACTGCATGCGCTCGCGGCGAGTGAAAATCCGAGAAGGGCGAAGGTTGCAACCGATCGGCGCGTCAGGAAAGTCATGGGGCGCGCTCGTAGCAAACTACGGTCCAGCCACGAACGACGCGGAAAACCCGCGGCGCGCGCAAAGCACGTGCGTCGATTGACGGCGCGCGTCCAGCTCTTAACCTTCGTGGGTGAGCGATCTCCCCGAAACGGCGCGCCGCGCGCTCGAACGCGCGCGAGAAAAAAAACTCAGCTACGCCGTTCGGCTTCTGCGCGCGCCCGACGGTCGCACGCTCGTCGTCCTCGGTGAAGCGCACATGAAGCTCGCCGAGGCGGCGAAGATCGGCCACGACGTCGTCGCCGCGTTCGAGCTTCGCGGCGTCGAGACGTTCCAGCGCAAACGAGTTTTTCTCGGTCGCGCGCTCGGCGTGCTCATTCAAGCGCCGCGCACGCTCTTGCGTCTCGTCACGTTCGGCGCGGTCAAAGGCAGCACCATCACCGACGCGAAGCAGCTCCCGTCGGGTTACACCGTGGAGCTCGAGCGAACGAAGCACATCCCGTTCGGGCTGCACGTGACGTCGCTCTACATGACGATCTACTTCACGTTCGCGTTCCTCGGGTTGCTCTTGCCGCTCATCGGGCCAATCGCGCCGCCGCTCGCCGCGCTCATCGTGACGGTCCTCTTCGCGCTGCAGGTGCACATGGTGCTGCTCGTGCCAGCGATCGTGCTGCGTCGATACTCGTGGAGCTGGATGATCCATCCGCTCATCGGGATCCTCACGCTTCGCGACGTGCTCATGTCCGAGGGCACGGTGACGATGCTCGCCGACCACCGAAAAGAAAAATTCGCGGTCGTCGTGATGGGCCGCGCGCATTTACCCGGCTTCTCGCGTTTGCTCATCGAGCGCCACGGCTTCACCGAGGCGTGACGCGCTCGCGCTATCCGACGACGGCCACGTTTGCGCGTCGTAGTCCATCACGTTGTCGGTTCCCGGCTCGGCGAGCGTGAGGCTCATCGCGCCGCTCTCGGAGACGCGCACCGTGAGCGCGATCTTCGGGACGCCGCGCGGCGCGCGCTGCCGAATCGGAAACGCGAAGCGCGCGAGCTCGCGCTCGCCTTGCATCATGTGCACTTTGAGCTCTTCCTGAGCGTCGCGCGACGTCGACACCGTCTCGGTGCAATGAATCGGGAGCGCCGCGCCCGCCTGCAAAAACGGAACGCGCAACGTCGGCGTGACGACGAACGCGACGTCTCCTTCGAGCCGCCGCCCGGTTTTGGTGCCGTGTTTGGCGACCGCGGCCGGCGTGCCGAGATCCGTCTGCGCGCCGCACCACGCACACGTGACGATGGGACCGGCGTCGAGTCGCAGGGGAGCGAGACAGTTCGCGCAGCGGGTCATGTGACCCGAAGCTACGCCTTCGCGCGCGCCCGCGCGAGCGACGCGCGCTCGAACGCGCCGCCGCCTTTCCAGCCGCAAAGCTTGGTGACGCCGGTCGCGTCTTCGCCGGCGACGACGCGCGTGAGACGCTCCGACGCGCGCGCGAAGAGCTCTTCTTCGCGCTCGATGGCGATCCAGCGGCGCCCCATCTTGTGCGCGGTCGCCGCCGTCGTGCCGCTCCCCGCGCACGGGTCGAGCACCCAGTCGCCCGCGTCGGTCGTCATCGACAAAATACGATGCATCAGCCGCTCGGGTTTCTTGTTGCGCGAGAAGACGACGCCGCCCTCGCGCGCGATGCCTTGAAACCCGATGTCGTCCCAGACGTTGGTGAGCGGCTCGACGATCTTCGGCTCGCCGTCGACCTCGCGGACTTTGTCGGCGAGAAATAAAATGCGATTGCCGCCGCGCACGATGAAGTCTTTGTGCGCGCCGCGCGCGAGACGAAACACGCGCTCGGGCGACATGCGCGAGCGCGTCACGATCTCGCGCGCCTCTTTGCCGATCGCCTCGAAGCGCGGCTGCGCGAAGCGCACGACGTTCTCGGCGTGGCTCATCGCGAAGCGCTCGAGCTCGCGTTCGAACGTCTCGCCGCCGACCGAGCGCCGCGCCGCGTGGGTGCTCGCGTGTCCGAGCCTCTCGGCGACGACTCGCCCGAGCGGCGCAAAAGCCCATTTTTCAGCCGGATCGCGCGGGTTCTCGAGAAACGTCCGATACGACGCGTCGTAGCCGCGACGCGCGCGGACGAGCGGGCTCAGTCGCAGCGCGCTCTTCTCGCGCGCCCACATGACGACGTAGTCGGTCACGTTCATCGGCCCGCGGTTGATCGCCTTGTGCCCGGTCGTCGCGCTTCGGACGATGGTCACGATCGCGAAGCGGTTGGCGCGACCGAAGACGGCGTCGCCCGTTTCGATCAGCGCGCCGAGCTCGGTGTCGTCGATCTCGCACGCGATCGTGCCGTTCTTCGCGACGAGCGGCGCCAGCGCTTCGAACGTCTCGCGCAGGCGCGCGGCCCACGCGTCCGGCGCGCGCGCGTCGTCGTACTCGGCGAACTTGCGCCCCGTGTTGAACGGCGGATCGAGATAGACGAGCCGAAATTTTTCGTTCCACGCGCGTCGCCTCGCGCGCATGACGCGCGCGTTGTCGCCGAGGACGAGCAAGCTCGAGCCCGTCATCGCGGCGTCGTCTTCGCCGGTTTCTTCGCGAGGCACGCGTCGAACGCCGAGCGGAGCGACTCCGCGCCGCGCGGCAGCTCGATTTTTCCGCTGCGCACGCGGCCGAGCGTGTTCTCCTCGGGCACGCCGCCGCCGAGCCCGCCGAACCACATGCGCGAGTCGTGACTGTTGTCGCGGTTGTCGCCGAGCACGTAATACTCGCCGCTCTTCACCGTGAAGGTCGGCGAAGACATCGCGAGCGAGTGATCGTCGTGAAAGACGAGATACGTCTCGTCTCCGAGCCATTCGACGTCGAGCATCCCAGAGTGCGTCGGCGTCATCGAGTCGGCCTCGACGTAGCTCGTCTTGCCCACCTCGCAATGCGGGATCTCCCAGCCATTGATCGTGACGACCGCGCCGTGCGTCTCGATCACGTCGCCCGGCAAGCCGACGACGCGCTTCAAGAAGTCTTGCTCGGGATTCTCCGGATATCGAAAGACCATGATCGCGCCGTACGCGGGCTCCTTGTCGAGCTTGTGCACCCAGACGTGCGAGCCCGGCGGAAGCCCGGGATACATGCTGCCCGACGGGATTCGGAACGGCTCGAACACCGCGAGCCGCAGGGCGAGCGCGACGAGCGCCGCGCAGACCGTCGCCGCGACCAGGCTGCCGACGGCGATCAGCACGATGGTCTTGTTCTTCGCCATCAAGGAACCGGTTCGATTTCGCCGCGCACCCACGGGAGCGCGATGCGATGCCAGTTCGCCGTCGCGTTCATCCCGGCGAGCACGCTCGTGAGGCCCCACTGCAGACGATTCATGAACGTCTGATCCTTCGGCACGTGGATCGGCTTCGGCAAGTGCGGGAGCTTCGCGTCGTCCTTGAACATGATCTTCTTCGTGCCGCGCACGAGGAACGCGACCATCTCGCGGGCGTACTCCGGCGTGAAGGTGAACGGCTCGTCGACGACGATCGGCTTGGTCACGAGCCGCGTGTACTCGATGTACATCGGGAACGCCTCGGCGTCGGTCGGGTCGTAGCCGAGCGCGTCGATGCAAGCGCGATAGAACGCGTCGTCGTCGTTGTCCATTTGCGTGACGAGGTAACGCTTCTGTCCGGCGAGGAGATCGTGCGGCATCTCTTTGTGACAACCGAAATCGAGGAACGCGACTTTGCCGCCGCCCAAGAATCGATAATTTCCCGGATGCGGATCGGCGTACAAAACCGCGTGTTTCATGAGCGCGCGGATCATGAAGCGCCAAATGGTTTGCGCCGCTGCGTCTTTCTCCGATTGCGACGCTTCGGCGACGAAGGTCGCGTAGTCGACGCCGCCGACGAAATCGGCGGTGAGCACGCGGCGCGTCGAGAGCGAGTGGTGCACGCGCGGAATCACGATGTCGTCGTCGCCGGCGTGCATCCGCCGAAAGCGATCGGCGATCTCGGCTTCTTTTCGATAGTCGAGCTCCTGCATGAAGACCGCGCGGATTTCGTCGAGGCCATCTTTCGTGTGGTACTTGCGCGCGACCGGCGCCATCATCGCCTCGAGGAGCGCGACGCTCTTCAAATCATTTTCGATCGCCTTGTCGATGCCGGGGTACTGCACTTTGACCGCGACGCGATCGCCGCCCTTGGTCGTCGCGCGGTGCACTTGGCCGATGCTCGCCGCGGCGAACGGTTCGGCTTCCCACTCGGCGTAGATCTCGCTCGGGTGCGCGCCGAGATCTTCGGTGATGACGCGCACCGCGGCCTCGGGCGAGAGGGGCGGGGCTTTGGATTGGAGCTTCTTCAGCGTTTTTTGGAAGCGCTCCTCGTAACCGGGCGGCGCGAGGCCGTCGATGTACGACGCCATCTGTCCGAGCTTGAGCGGCAGTCCCTTCATCTCGCCGAGCGTCTTGAGCATGGCTTCGGCGGTCTTCTTCGCGCTCTCGGCGACCTTGCGACGTTCGTCGTCGGTGACCTCGCGCTCTTTGCCTGTGACCGCGCGCCGCATCGCGGCGGTCGCCATCGGAAGCGAGCGCGCACCGAGCGCGCCGAGCCGCGCGAGCCGACCGAGCCTCGACACCGGAGGCTTGTCGGGTCGATCGCGCTCTTCGGTCATGCGCGCTCAGTATAACGACGGCCTCGCCCTGCGTCGGCACACTTTGGCGTCGCACCACGAAGAAAACGCCGATTTTCCCGCCGGCCCATGCTTTGCAAAACGCAGCTGTCATGAAGAAGGCGGTGCTCTTGGTGCTTTTCACGATCGCGTGCGACGGCGCGCTCTTCGTCGAGCCCGGTGACGGCGGTCCGACGCCGGACGCCGGCTCGAGCGAGTGCCCGAGCTCGCCGCCCGAGCAAGGCGCGTCGTGCGATCACGAAGGTCTCGACTGCGAGTGGGGAAACGATCCGAACCTCGCGTGCAACACGACCGGGCACTGCAGCGGCGGTCAGTGGAGCGTTCAAGTGGCGTTCGGACAATGTCCGACGCCGCCGAACCCGAGCGGTTGCCCGTCGTCGTTCACGAGCGTTCCCGTCGGCCAGCTCTGCGGCTCGCTCGTCGGCACGACGTGCTCGTATCAGCAAGGCTTCTGCGGATGCTCGGCCGAAACGGGCGGCCCGTATCCCGCCGACGCCGCCGCGATCGCGACTTGGATCTGCGAGTCGCCCGAGCCCGGCTGTCCGCAGCCGCGACCCAAGCTCGGCAGCTCGTGCTCGCAAGAAGGGCTCGCGTGCGACTACGCGCCGTGCTCGCTGCCGACCGGCGCGAGCCTCGTCTGTCAGAACGGCGCATGGCAGGACCAGCCGTACGGGTGCGCGTTGTAGTAGCATCCGCCCGATGGCAAACCGTACGTTTGCGGTCGGCGACATTCACGGCGATCTCGACGCGCTCCTGCGCGTGATGGGAAAGCTTCCGCCGCTCGACGAGAAAGACACGCTCCTCTTCCTCGGCGATTACATGGATCGGGGCACGCAGTCGGCGCAGGTGATCGACTTTTTGCGCAACCGGCTGCCGGCGCGCACCAAGGCGCGCGTCGTCACGCTGCGCGGGAACCACGAGGACGGCTGGCTCCGCGTCGTCGAGGGCGGCTGGCCGGAGTTCGTCGCGCCCGAGGGCAACGGCTGCCTCGCGTGCATGCGCTCGTTCACCGGAAAATCGTACGCGCACGGCGACTCGGCGACCGAGGACGACTTGCGCCTCATGATGTCGGGCGAGTTCTTCCCGAAAGACGTGCTCGCGTGGATGCGCGCGCTCCCGCATTATTACGAGGACGAGCACGCGATCTACGTGCACGCGGGTTTGCCGTTCCACGAAGGAAAATTTCTCCACCCGCGCGACGTCGAGCACAAAGCGGTGCTCCTCTGGGTGCGCACGATGCAGTTCTTTCTCGACTATCGCGGCAAGCTCGTCGTCGTCGGCCACACGTCGACCGACAACTTGCCGCCCGAGCTCTCGAGCTTCACGCCCGAGGACCCGCTCGACATGTGGGTCGGCGAGAACGTCATCGTGACCGACACCGGCTGCGGCAAGGGCGGGTTTTTGACGTGCCTCGAGCTCCCGGCGAGGCGCACGTACGAGTCGCGGTGAGCGCGCTCGAGCTCCCGCACCGCTTCGGTCGATACCTTCTGTTCGATCGCATCGGGCAAGGCGGGATGGCCGAGCTCTTCCTCGCGCGGCAGCATTCGACGCTCGCGGCCGATCGACTCTTCGTCGTGAAGCTGATTTTGCCCGTCTGGGCGGAGCGCCAAGATTTTTCGGAGATGCTCGTCGCCGAGGCGAAGCTCGCCGCGAGCCTTCAGCACGCGAACATCGTCACGGTGTGGGAGCTCGGGCGCGAAGAAGGCCGGCTCTTCATCGTGATGGATTACGTCGAGGGCTTCGACCTCGCCGCGCTCCTCAAACGCTGCTCGAAGGAGAAGGTCGCGCTCCCGACCGAGCTCGCGCTCCACGCGGTGAGCGAGCTCCTCGGCGCGCTCGAGTACGCGCACAAGAAAGACGTCGTGCACCGCGACGTGTCGCCTTCGAACGTGCTCGTCTCGTTCGACGGCGAGGTGAAGCTCTGCGATTTCGGCATCGCGCGCGCGAACGCGGCGATTTCGGAGCAGCCGTCCGAGGCGATTCAAGGCAAGGCGGGTTACATGAGCCCGGAGCAAGCCCGCGGCGAGGTGCTCGACGGTCGCGCCGACTTGTTCGCAGCGGGCATCATCTTGTGGGAGCTCCTCGCCGGACGAAAATTGTATCGCGGCGGAGACCTCATCGAACAAGCGCGCGCCGCCGACGTGCCCGAGCTCCCCGCGCGGGGCCTCCCGGACGAACCGAAGCTCCACGCGATCGTCTCGCGCGCGCTCGCGCGAAATCGCGACGACCGTTACGCGACCGCCGGCGACATGCGCGCCGATCTCATCGGATGGACCGTCGCCGCCAAGCTCACCGCGAACCCCATCCGTCTCGGCGACTGGCTCCAACGACACTTCGGCGAAGAGCTCGTCGCCCAACGCCGCGCCCGCGAATCCGCCGCCAAATCGCTCGACGCCTCTCCCAAACCTGCGCCGGCCCTGCTCACCCCCGAGCCCGCAAGCATCTCGTACAAGCCCGACGAGCCCACCCCCGAGTCGCTGTCGCCCATCGACATCTCTCCACCGTCGAAACAAGTCGCGACCGCGTCAAAACAAAAATCGCCGCCGTGGCTCGTCATCGCCGCAGGTCTCCTCATCCTCGCAGTCCTCGCCTGGCTCATCGCCCACCACTGACCCATTGCTCCTCGCCGACATCGCGCTCCCCATCCCCCTCGGCCGCGCGCTCACCTACGCCGTCCCCGCCGCCCACGCCGCCCGCGTCGTCCCCGGCGCACGCGTGCTCGTCCCGCTCGGCGCGCGACGCGTCGTCGGCGTCGTTCTCGACAAACGGGAAGGCGAGCCGCCCGAAAAAGTTCGCGATGTTCTTCGCGCGCCGGACGAAGCGCCCGCCGTTCCCGCCGAGCTGCTCGATCTGTTGCGCGAGCTCGCGTCCTATTATCTCGCGCCGATCGGCGATGTGCTTCGCCTCGCGCTGCCGCCGCTCGAACGCGAGCTCGCGAAAGATCTCGCGCAGCCGACGCTCTTCGACGAAGCGCGCGGCGTCGGCGCACGCAAAGTGCAGTGGGTCGAAGCGGGCGAGGGGAGCGCGCCGGAAAAAATGAGCGCGGCCGCGTCGGCGCTCCTCGCGCGCGTGCGCGCGTCGGGCTCGGTGCCGCTCGCCAAGCTCGCCGCGCAGTGGCCGAGCGCGCGCACCATCGTGAAGCGTCTCGCCGAAGCGAGCGCCCTTCGAGTCGTCGACCGCGCCGCTCCCGAGCGCGCGTATTTTCGCGACGAAGCCGAGCGCGACGCGCCGCCGGAGCTCACGCAGCCGCAGCGCGACGCAGTCGACGCGATCGTTGCCGCGCTCGATGCGCAAGCGCCGAAGACATTTCTTCTTCACGGCGTCACCGGCTCGGGCAAGACCGAGGTCTACCTCCACGCGATCGATCGCGCGCGCGCGCAAGGACGCGGCGTCGTCGTCCTCGTGCCCGAAATCGCGCTCACGCCGCAGCTCGTCGGGCGTTATCGCGCGCGGTTCGGCGACGACGTCGCCGTCCTTCATTCGCACCTGACGCCGAAAGAACGCCACGGCATGTGGCACAAGCTCCGGTCGGGCAAGCTCACGGTCGCGATCGGGGCGCGGAGCGCGCTCTTCGCGCCGGTCGCCTCGCTTGGTCTCGTCATCGTCGACGAGGAGCACGACTCGTCGTTCAAACAAGAAGAGGGCGTGCGCTATCACGCGCGCGACATGGCGATCCTCCGGGCGCACCGCGCGCGCGGCGTCTGCGTGCTCGGAAGCGCGACGCCCTCGCTCGAGAGCGAGCACCTCGCGCGGAGCGGCCGCGCCGAAAAATTGCGGCTCCCCGCGCGCGCCCGCGCGCAAGCGATGCCCCAGGTGCGGACGATCGATTTGCGAAGCACCGGCCCCGGTCCGACCGGCGACAAGCGCATCAGCCTGCCGCTCCATCGCGCGCTCGAGGAGACGCTCGCGCGCGGCGAGCAAGCGATCCTCTTTTTGAACCGCCGCGGTTTTTCGCCGGCGGTGCGGTGCGAGTCGTGCGGCAAGCTCGAGAGCTGTCCGCAATGCAGCGTCGCGCTGACGTTTCACAAAGCGCGCGGCGGTATTTTGAGATGCCACTACTGCGAGCACGAAGCGTTCTTGCCTGCGAAGTGCGGCGCGTGCGGCGCGCCGGCGCTCGCGCTCGAAGGGCTCGGCACGGAGAAGCTCGAGGAGACGCTCCAAACGGCGTTCCCCGCCGCGCGCATCGCGCGCCTCGATCGCGACGTCGCGACCGGAAGAGCGATCGAAAAAATTCTCGACCGCGTCCGCGCGCGCGAGGTCGACATTCTCGTCGGCACGCAGATGGTCACCAAAGGCCACGACCTGCCACACGTCACGCTGGTCGGCGTCGTCAACGCCGACGCGGCGCTGTCGCTTCCGGATTTTCGCGCGACCGAGCGCGCGTTCCAGCTTCTCGTTCAAGTCGCGGGCCGCGCGGGCCGCGGCGACACGGCCGGTCGCGTGCTCGTGCAGACGTACGATCCCGAGCACCCCGCGATTACGTACGCGCTTCGCCACGACGTCGACGGATTTCTCGAGCACGAGCTCGGCGATCGTCGGCAGCTCGGGTATCCGCCGCTCTCGCGCGTGGTGCTCGTTCGCGTCGACGGCGCCGACGAAACGCGCACGCGCGAAACGACGCGCGTCCTCGCCGACCACGCGCGAAGCATCGCCGAGCGCGGCGTGCTCGTCCTCGGCCCCGCGCCTGCACCGCTCGCGCGTCTGCGGGGACGATGGCGATTTCGCATCATGATGCGCTCGGATGATCGCGCAGCGCTCAGGCGCGCGGCGATCGCGGTGTCCCGGAGGGCGCAGCAAGAGGGACGCGCGGTGCGCATCGGCATCGACGTGGACCCGGTGCAGCTTTTGTAGCTCCCCAGCGCCGTGCTCGGCCGGCGCCGCATCGTTCGCGCGGAGCCCGAGCGCCGGCCTGCGCGTAGCGCTCGTGCGCCGGCAGACGGCTTCGCTCGGGAATGCTCCTTCGCGTTGGCGACGCGCGAGCCGGCTTCTGCTAACTCCCCGCGCATGCGTCGAGCGCTCAGGGCCATCGCGGTTTCATTTTGCGCGCTCGCGTGCAAGTCGCACGGGCCGGCGCCGTTCCCGCGCGAGGTCGCCGGCTTTCGCTTCGGGATTTCGCCCGAAGCGTTTCAGACGGACTGCGCGCGGCTCGGTCGACCGAGCCACGTGGACATGCAGAGTCGCGGGCTGCGCGTGATCGAGTGTAACGGAGTCGAGGTCCAGCCTGGTTGGCGCTGGTCGGTCTTCGCGGGCTTTTGCGAGAGCGGCACCTCGCTCTGCGAGATTTCGTACACGGCGACGAGCGAGCTCAGCGTGCGCAATTTCGAAACGCTCGAGGGTCGCTTCACGCACGACTACGGCGCCCCCGCGAAGCGCAAGAGCGACTTCGGCGCGCGCCCGACCGAAGAACAATGCGCGAAACGCCGCGGCACGGCCGGCACCGTGTGGGTGTGGAGCGACGCAGGCGTCGCCTCGGGATCGGTGGTCGTGCTCCTCGACTGCAGACCGAAATCGCCGGCGGCCTCGGTGTTGGTGACCGAAGCGCGCGCGCGTGTCATCAAGCGCGAGTACGCGAAGGCCCATCCGGAAGAAACGCGCGACGCCGGAGAGCCGCCCGCCGAGTGACCTTGAGCAGTTCGTCGAGCCGCGCGTACGCACGGGGACCTGCCGACTTCGCACTGCGCGCGCCGCGCGCGGCGATCGCCCGAGAAGCGCGAGCACGTGCGGACGAATTGCTCATGGCCCGCAGCTTGCTCTCGGCGCCGGCATGAAAAACTTCGTCGTCGCGTGCGCGCTCGGAGCGCTTCTCTTTGCTGGGTCGGCGCGCGCCGACGACACGCTCGCGCCCCCGCCGGTCGTGAAGACGCATCCGCGGACCGGTCTCGTCGCCGGCGGCGCGAGCCTCTTCGCCACCACGTACCTCGCGAGCGTTTTCGGCGCAGTCGGCGCCGACCCTGGGTCGCCGTACGAAGCGCTCTACGCTCCGATCGTCGGACCCTTCTACGTCGCGGGCCACACGTTCGCCACCACGTCGAGCAGCGACTTCGCGGGCGGGCTTCTCGAGGACACCGTCGGCGTCTTGTTTCTGATCGACGGCCTCGCTCAGCTCGGCGGCGCGGCGATGATGATCGCCGGGTTCGCGCTCCCGCGAAAAATCGAGCCGGCCGTCCGTGTCTCGCCGCTCGTCGGCCGAGGCATGACCGGGCTCGGTTTGACCGGCGCGTTCTGAGGCGAAGCGTCGGCCTGACACCCGTGTCGCGGCGCGGCCCGATCGAGATCCACAATCGCGCTGAATTCGGCCAAAAATAGGGCATTTCGCGCGGGCACGGCCGTTGCTCGAGGGAGAGTCATGAAGACGCTCGGCTGGGTCGCTCTCTTGGTTTCGTCGGTTGCTTTCGTCACCGGTTGCGGATGCGACCCGGGCAACAACAGCGCGCGCGCGCCGATCGACTTCACGCCGTCGACCACCACCGCGACGCGCGCGCCTGCGACGTGCGGCGTCGTCGACCCGACGTTCAACGCGCGCGACACGTTCACGCTCGACCTCCAGTCCGACGCCGGCACCGACGTCTCGCTGACCGTCGCGGCGAGCACCGACGAGAACGTCGCCATCCCGCTCCTCGTCGGCTTGGCCGACGGCGCGTCGACCACCGCCAGCTCGACCGACGGCGCGATGAGCTTCTCTTTCACGAGCGGCTCGGACGCGGCGTCGATCGACGGCTCGCCGCTCGACTCGGTCGTCGTCACGCTGACCGCGCTTCCGACGGCCGACGGCCAGCCGCTCAGCGCCGAGCTCCGCCTCACGTTCGAAGACGGCCGCGTGCTCGACCAAGTCTACAGCGCGCCGCTCTCGACCGTGTCGTATCCTTGCAAGTGATGCTTCGCGCGGTGTTCGTCGTCGCCGCCGCCGCGCTCGTCGCGTGTGGGCCCGACGATCCGAACAAGGGGCAGGAGGTCGTGCTCCTTCCGTTTCCCGACGACGGCGGCGCGGTCACGTGGGACGGATGGGCGGGCGCGTTCGTTCGCGATTACTGCGTCGAGTGCCACCAGCCGAGCGCGCCGTGCGGCGGAAACGGCTGCCACGCGCCCGGCGATCCGGCGCTCTGGGATTTTCACGACAAGTCCACGTTTGTCGAGCGCGCGCCGATCATCCGCTGCGGCATCGCGACGACGCAAGACCCGAGCTGGAGCTGCGGCAGCACGAAGCCGAAGCAATTCCCGGTCGTCGGCGACAATCCGCTCCCGGTCGACGAGCAGCGCGCCATCATGGTGGATTGGATCGACGCCGGGTGCCCGTGAGATCTACCATCGCCCTTCATGTCCAAGCTCTTCTGGGTCACGATCGCGATGGTTGTAGGATGCAAAGAACCTCCGGCTGCCGTCGACGCCGCGGCTGCGGCCTCCGCGACGCCGTCCGCCGAGCCGTCGGCTAGCGTCGCGGCCGCGCCGAGCGCGAGCGCCGCGCCCGAAGAGCATCACGATTGTCCGGCGGGCTCGACCGGCGTCGGCAGCTTCAGTCACCCGTGCGAAGCGAAAGGCAACGCGCGCATGGTCACGCTCGCGTGGAACGGCAAGAGCGACGACAAAGGCTCGCCGTGGTTCAACGTCACGAGCAAATCGTCCAAGACGCTCCTCTACGGTCGTCTCGCCGTTTTCTTCTACGACAAGTCCGGCAAGCTCATCGACGTGAAAGAAACGGTCGAAGGCTCGGACAAAACGCACCCGTATCACAACTGCGCGGGCAACGTGTTCGCCGGCGGGCTGAATCCATCGGAGAAAGCGAAGTACACGTTCTCGTGCATGAAGAAATCCGACGTGCCCGACGGCGCGACGACGATCGAAGCCGAGGCGATCATGGTCGGCTTTCCGGATGCCGCGCTGAAGAAGAACGAGTTTTACTGGAAGAACGCCGACCTCGCGCCCGACACGCGACCGAAGGGCGGCATCAAGTAATCAAAGTCCGAGCCACGCGTTCGGCGAGATCGTTTGGCTGCCGCGGCGGACCTCGAAGTACATCATGCCGCCCGCCTCGCTCTCGCCGACCGTGCCGATGCGCTCGCCGGCGGCCACGTCGTCGCCGATCTTCACGTCGATCGATCCGAGGTTTCCGCTCACCGAATAGTAATGGTCGCCGTGATCGACGATCACGAGGCGACCGTATGCGCCGTAGCGATCGGCGAACGCGATCTTGCCGGCGTAGACCGCGCGTACGACCGAGCCGATGGGCGCGAGAACCTCGACGCCGGGGCCGTCGGTTCCCTCGGGGTGCGTGCTCCGCACGTCGGCTCGTCCGGCGACGGGAAAGAGGAGCTTGCCGCGCGCCGACGCGAATCCGGCGCCGCCGCTCGAGTCGCGACCGACGATGACGTAATCGTCGCCGCCGGCGGAGCCGCCGTTGAACGCGCGCTCGAAGGCTTGTTGGCGACGTTGCTCTTCTTCCATCGCGAGGCGCGCCGCGTCCATCGCGGTGCGCTGCGACGAGAGCGATTCGCGATCGCGCGCGACGCGTTCGAGGGAGCGCGCGACGTCGGCGCCGTGCCCGCGCAGCTTCTGTTCTTCGCGCAGGTCCCGCTCGAGCGCGTGCCGCGCGTGCTCGACGTCCATCGCGTGCTGCATGAGCGCGTCGAACCCTCCGCCGATCGGCAAGAGCCCCGCGCGCGTGAGCTTGTAGAGCGCCCGCCCGCGCGCAATCGCGCGATCGTTCGCGACGTGGATCTTCGGTCCGAGACCCGCGAGCTCTTTTTTCGACTCTTGCTCTTCGGCGTCGAGATCCGCAATTTTTCGATCGAGCGCCGCGAGCGCGAGCGTGCTCTGCGACGGATCGGTCGCGTTCGCCTGCGCGACCATCGTCTGCGGCGGCGCGTGATGACGCGCGCCGAGCGCGACGCTCGCGACCGTCAAGAGCGCGAGGACGAGCGGTCTCTTCACACCTGCACCAACCGGCGAAGCCCGAGCGACGCCGCGGCCGCGCCCAAAATCGCGCCGAGCGCGACCATCCCGAGCGCGAACTGCCACGGCAAGAACGATGGCTGAACGCCGAAGAGCGCCGCGAGCTCGCCGTCGACGCGCGAGTGAACGAGTAGAAACATCGCGCCCAAAATCGCGAGCGCACCGACCGCGCCGGCCGCGCCTTGCAGGCTGCCCTCCACGATGAACGGCGCCTTCACGAACCTGTCCGTCGCGCCGACGAGCCGCAGCACTTCGACCTCGGCGCGCCGCCGCTGAAGCGCGAAGCGCATCGTCGAGCCGACCACCGCGAGCACCGAGAGGAGCACGATGACCGCGAGCACCGCCGACGCCGCGACGCCCCCGCGAACGAGCCGCGCGAGCTTGTCGGTCCACGACTGATACGTCTCGACGTCGTCGACCGCCGGGAGCTTTTGGAGCTTCGCGACGATTTCGGTGAGCGACTCGTCGGTCACGTCGCTCGCGACGTCGACCTCGATCGAAGCCGGAAAAGCCTCCGCCGGCAGCGCCGCGAGCGAGCCTTGCGGGTCTTCGTCTTTGCCGAACGTCTCGCGCGCTTGTCCGCTCGACACGTAACGCACGCCGTTGACTCCGGGAACTTTGGCGAGCGCGTCCTTGAGCTGCGCGACGTCCGCCGAGGTCGCGTCGTCCTTCAGATAAATCGAAGCGCGCCCCGCGTGCGACCATCGCTTCTCGACGGCCTGGAGGTTCGTGACGACGAGCAGCGACGTCGCGAGACACACGAACGCGACCGACAGCGAAAAAATGCTGAGCGCGTGAAGCCGCCATTCGCGGCGGAGCCCGCGCTTGGCGCGGCGAGTCGTTGCACTGGAGAGATCGAACATGTTGAAGGCCTCGCTAAACGGGAAGCTCGTTGTCGAAGTCGTCGTCCTCGGTCGCCACGCCGGCGCGGACGTCCATCGCCTTGCCGTTGTCGAGCACGACGACCCGCCGCGGTCGCACCTCGAGCAGCGTACGATCGTGCGTCGCGAAGATGACCGTCGTCCCCGACTCGTGAATTTCCTCGAAGAGCCCGAGGATGTCGATCGCGAGCTGGGGGTCGAGGTTGCCCGTCGGCTCGTCGGCCAAGAGAAGCGCCGGCTCGCCGACGATGGCGCGCGCGATCGCGATGCGTTGCTGCTCGCCGCCGCTCAGCACGCCCGCCGGGTCGGAGCCGCGACCGTCGAGCCCGACGCGCTCGAGCGCTTCGCCCACGCGCGCGCGAATCAGCCGCTGCGGAAGCCCGAGCACTTCGAGCGTGATCGCGACGTTCTCGTACACCGACCACGAGTCGACGAGCTTGAAATCTTGAAACACGCACCCGATGTTGCGCCGCAAAAACGGGATCGAATCGGGCGTGAGGCGCGCGACGTCGCGGCCCATGAAGAGGATGCGACCTTCGTCGACCGTCTCGGCGCGGTAGAGCAATCGAAGCAGCGTCGACTTTCCCGCGCCGCTTGCGCCGGTGAAGAACACGAACTCGCCGCGCTCGATGACGAGGTTCATCCCGCGCAGGACGGGCGCGCCCGGCCGATACGATTTGTAGACGTCCTCGAACATGAGGATGGGGCGCTGGGCTGCGTCCGCGCCGAAGCGCGCGCCGGCGCGTAGCTTCGGTCGAAAGGGACGGCTGTCGTCTTCTCCGGGCATGATGACACCGGCTAGCAGACGGTCTCGCGGCCGGCCAAGTTTCCGCCCCGGTCGAGCTAGAACTTTCTTTGGTCGAGCTCGTAGGAGGACCATGCGAAAAGCTTGGCTCGTGCTTCTCGGCGCGGTCGCGCTCGGCGCCTGCGCCCATCCCCAAACGATCGAGGTCGCGCACACGATCGTCGCCGCCGCGCTGCCGGGCCCTCAGCTCGATGGCGCGCTCGCCTCGACGACGCTCCCCGCGATCCGCGACTCGGTCGTGACCGCGCGCCTCTCGATCGATTCGCACGCCGACAGCCGCACGCCGCGCCCGGCCCTCAACGTCGCGCTCTGCCTGGACACGTCGGGCTCGATGGAGGGCAAAGCGATCGAGGACGCGCGCGCCGCCGCGCTCTCGTTTCTCGCGGGCATTCACCCCGGCGACGGCTTTTCGCTGGTCACGTTCGACTCCACGGTGCGCGTCGTCGTCCCGCCGACGCACCTCGAGAAAACGACCGATCTCGAACCGATTCGCGCCGCCATCCGCAGCATCCGCGCGCAAGGAACGACCGACATGGCCGATGGCCTGCGCGCCGCGATCCAAAATGTGCAAGCGCTCTACGACGGCTCGCGCGTGAACCGCGTCGTCCTCGTGAGCGACGGCGTCCCCAACGACGGCTCGCAGCTCCGCGCGCTCGCGCAGCAAGCGCAGCAGGCCGGCATCAGCCTCTCGGCGATGGGCCTCGGCCTCGACTACGACGAGATCCTCATGGGCGATCTCGCGCAGACCGGCGGTGGCCGTTTCAAATACATCGACGACTCCTCGAAGATCGCGAGCTACCTGAGCGACGAGCTCACGCGCATCAGCCGCGTCTCGGCGCGCAGCGCGACGCTCGAAATCGAGCCGGGCCCGGGCGTCGTCGTCGAGAGCATCGTCGGGTTGCCGACGTCACCGACGGGCCGCGGCGGGCTCCTCGCGAGCCTCGGCGACATCAGCCTCGGCTCGCATCGCGACGTCTTTTTCCGCATGCGCGCGCACGGTCGCCGTGACGGCGCCGCCGTGGAGCTCGCCGACGCGACGCTACGCTACGTCGGCAGCGACGGCGCCACGCACGAAGAGCATTTGTTCTTCGGCGCGCACGCGAGCGCGTCGGATGACGACGTCGCCAAGAGCAAGAACGACGATGTCGAGCGCGGGGCCCTCGCGGCGCAAAAAGCAGCCGACGCGATCGAAGCGATCCGCAAAGCTCACGACACCGATCTAGTGCGCCGGGCGCCCGCGAACGGCGCCGTGATGCCGGCTCCGGTCGCCCCCGCCGTCATGAAGCGCGAGCACGCGGCCGCGATGCGGACGCTTCTCGGCGACTGACACGGGCCGCGCCGCTGGTGCGCTTCGACTTGCCGGCTCGAGCGCGCTTCGGCCCGTCGAGCCGCGCGATGCGCCCGCGAACGCGCACGTCGATCGCCCGAAGTGCGCCGGCGATACGAACGAGCAGCGTTCTCTCCAGGCTCGCCCCGCCGATCGCCGCGGTGCCCTCGCGAACGTATCGCGTCCAAGCATCGGCCTCGGCGCGGACGGCGCCCGCGAGCTCGCGTCCGGCGTCGCGCGTTTCGGTCGCGAAATTCGTCCCTGCTTTGCGCGTTCGGAGCGCGAAGAGCTCGCGCTGGCGCGTGACGTGGTGGCTGGTTCGGCGAAGCATCGATCCAATCGGTTGCATGGTGGCCTCCTCGACTAACGCAGTGCGCTAGCAATATAACGCATCGCGTTATGGGCGCAAGGGCCGCTCACTCCGCGGCAGAAGCCGTGAGCTGCATCGCCGCGCGTTCGGCCACGGCAACGGCGCGGAGGCCATCGAGCCCGGACGCGATGTTCGACGGTTCGCCGCGAAACGCCGCCAAAGCCGCCTCGGCCTGCAAGGCAAGCGGCTCCAAACCGGCAGGATTCACGGTGCGAACGACGCGATCGTTCGGATCCGAACGATCTGTCGCTTTTAGCGTTCCAGCCAGGAGGTCGCCCTCGTAACGCACGGTCGCCGTGTCCAGCCCGAGCGTTCGGACGCGGCGCGTCACCCCACGCGCGACGTGGGTGGTCACCACCGCGACGCCAGCGCGCATCATCAGCGAAGCCTCGTCGACCGTCCCGGAGCAACCGACGAGCTCGACGGGCGCGCGCGCGAGCACGGCGGCGAGATCGATGTCGTGCACCGCGAGGTTCGTGCAGAGCTCTTCGGGTTGTGCGCCGCTGGCGGCCGGCGCAGCCGCGCTTCGCGACGTCGCGATCGCGAGCACGTCGTCGTCCTCGGTTTCGGTCGCGAGCGCTCGGACGACCGCGTTGAACCGTTCGGAATGGCCGACCAAAAGCGCGACGCCACGTGCGCGCGCCGCGTCGCAAAGCGCGCGCGCTTCGGGTGCGCTGGCGGCGATGGGTTTTTCGACGAGCACGGCGCGACCCGCTTCGATCACGCGGAGAGCCTGCGAGAAATGATGCGCCGTGGGCGTCGCGAGAACGACGAGGTCGGCACGCTCGATCGCCTCGTCGAGCGTGCGCAGCGCGCCGAGGCCGTAGTTGCGCGCGACGTGTTCGGCGCGATGACGGTCGACATCGAGCACGCCGACGAGCGTCGCACCTTTGTTCGCGGCGAACACGCGCGCGTGATGCGCACCCATTTTTCCGGCCCCGACGACGGCGACGCGCACCGCGGTCATTGTAGATAGTGCGGCGAGTCGGGCCCGCCGGCGCCCCAGAGCTTGTCGCGCAAGAACTCGACCGTCTGACGCCATTCGAGCAGTTGGCGCTGCGGGTCGGCGACGAGGTGCGTCTGTCCGAGGAGCGGGATGAAATTGAACGGCCGATTCGTCCGCGCGAGCGTCTCGGCGAGCAGCAACGAGTTCGAAAAGTACACGTTGTCGTCGGCCGTGCCGTGCATGAGCAGGAGCGGGCGCGGCGCGGTTCGCATGCGGGCCATCTCGAGGAGAGAAGACGCGGCGTAGACTGCTTCGGTCTTCGCGTCGTGCGGCACGCCGAGGTAACGCTCGGTGTACGCAGTGTCGTAGTCGTGCCAATCGGCGGGCGGGGCGCCGGCCACGCCGACCGCGTAGATTTCCGGGTGCGTGAGGATCGCGTCGACCGCGAAATATCCGCCGAACGACCAGCCGTAGACGCCGACGCGCGCGAGATCGACCTCGGGCATCTCGGCGGCGAGCGCGCGGAGCGCGTCGATGTGACCTTCGACCGGCACCGAGCCGAACTTTCCGGCGATCGCGCGCTCCCATGCGCGGTCGCGATACGGCGTGCCGCGCGCGTCGATCGAGACGACGATCGAAGATGTCGCGTCGGCGACGATCTGCGCGCGAATGAACTTGAACGCGTCGGCCGTGACCGTCACGTAACCGGGCCCGCCGTAGGCCGAGTCGATGACCGGATATTTGCGCTTCGGGATGAAGCCGTGCGGCCGAATGATCGCGACGCGGTAACCCTCGGCGCCGACGTTGCGAATCTCGAGCTCCGGCTTCCACGCAGGAAGCTCGCCGACCGACGGAAGTGTCGCGACTTCTTTTCCGTTCGCATCGACGATGACGCTGCGCGGATACTCGTGCGACGCCGCGAGGTACATCGGGTAGAGCCCGTGTTGATGCGGGCTCCCCGACGCCTCCGCGATGCCGCCCTGGCGCAGGCTCAAACGAAGCGGTGTTCCGCCCCCGAGCGGCACGCTCCACACGGCGCTCTCGGTCGGCTCCGCGCTCTCCTCGACGACGACGCGCTTCTGATCCGGATCGAGATCGACGACGCGTCGATAACCCTGGCCCGGTGCGAGGATCGTGTGCGCGCGCGTGACCGCGCCTTCGATCTCGCGGAGCTCGAGCTCCCAGCTCCCGTTGCGCTCGGTCGACCACACGAATGATTTCCCGTCCGGCATCCAGCGCGGCACGCTCGCGTCGACGTTGAGCCACGCGTCGTCGTGCTCGGTGAGGAGCGCGTGCGTTTTGCCGCTTTTGTCGTCGACCGCGAGGAGCTCGCCGTTCTTTTGCGTGCGATCGAGCACGTACATCGTGAGCGGCGCGCCGTCGTCCCATCGCACTTGCGCGACGTACGGAAATTTTTTGTAGTCCCAATCAATCCACGTCGCGGGCCCGCCGTTCGACGAGATGAGACCGAAGCGGACGACGGCGTTGGGCTTGCCGGCGCGCGGGTAATACGCCTTTTGGGGCTCGCGCTCGGGGTGGCTCGGATCCGGAATGTGCAGGACGTCGACGCCGCTCTGGTCGGCCTCTTCGAACGCGATGCGCTTTCCGTCGGGCGAAAACCAAAAGCCGCGCTCGCGATCGAGCTCTTCTTGCGCGATGAACTCGGCCATTCCGTGCGGGACTTTGTCGGTGCCGCCGCGCGTGATCGTGACCTCGGGGCTGCGGCCGTCGAGATCGAGGATGCGCACGTCGTTGTCGCGCACGTACGCGACGCGCTTTCCGTCGGGCGACAGATGCGGATCGAACGCGCCGTCGACCGGGAGCTCGCGCACGTTGCCGGTCATGCGATCGAATACGAAGAGGTGCCCCGCGAGCGGAAGGACGATCGACAGCCCGTCGGGCGTGAGCTCGAACGACGTGAAGCCGGTCGCCGTTTGACGAAGTCGCTCGCGCCGCTCGCGCTCGGCCGGCGAGAGCGCGTCCGGATTTTTGAAAACTTCTTCGGGTGAGCAGAGACGAAGCACGTGCCCGGTCGCGACGTCGAGCTTGAACACCGACTGCGCCGGTTTGCGCGCCTCGGAGCGGAGAAAAATCACGGCCTGCCCGTTCGGCGTCACGACCGCTTGCTGCGGCATGCCGGAGCGATACGAGCGCGTCTCGGCGAGCGCACGCACGGTGGCCTCGTCGAAGTGCGCCGAGAGCGTCGCCGACGGCGTGCTCTCGTGCTGCGTTTTTCGAGCGAGCAGCTTGTCGTGCTCGAGCGAGGTCGCGAGGCCGTGATGCGAAACCGGCTCGAGCGGCGACCGCGACGGCTCGCCGCCGCTGAACAGGCCGCAGGCCGAAAGCGAAAGCGCGAGGAGCGCATGACGAAGCGCCATTTCGGTCGGCGACGTTACCATGTTCTCGCTCGTGTACCATCGCGCGCATGGGGCTTCTCGAGCCCGTCGACTACGCCGGTCCGCTCGTTCAGGTTCGCATCAGCGAGCCTGCGGTCGGCGTCTTTCACTCGGTCATTCGGGGCCGCGCGACGGCGGGCGCGGCGTCGGCGATGATTCAGTTCGCCGAGCACATGCTCGCGGCCCAACGCCGTTTGCTCGTGTTTCACGATTGGGAGGCCGTCTCGGGTTACGACGCCGACGCGCGCAAGCTCCTCACCGAATGGAGCCAGCGCATCACGCCCTACTGGGACGGATCGCACATCCTCTTTTCGTCGCCGCTCATCGCGATGGCCGTCTCGGTCGCGAGCCTCACGCTTCGAGGCAAAATAAAGACGTACTCGTCGCGCGCGAATTTCGAACGGTCGCTCGCGCGCGCGTGCGCGCGATGACTCAGAGCGCCAGCTTCCACACGTCGCCGACGAACGCGTCGGTGTAGTAAACGGCGGTGTCGTCGGCGGCGATCCCGACGGTCAAATTGTATCCGCTCGCGAGGACTTGCTGCGGGCCGCCGTCGAACGGGGTCGTGAGGACCTGGCCGGTGCTGTTCGTGGAGTAATAAATCGCGCCGGAGTTTCGCGCGGCGTTCTCGTCCCACAGGACCGGACCGACGATGGTCTCGGGGCCGCCGTCGATCGGCGCGATGTGGAGCGTGCCGCCATCCTCCGCGCCCGCGACCGTGCTCGTGAACCAGAGTCGTCCCGAGTCGTCGAGGACGAGCGAGTGCGGGTCGAAGAGACCGTTCGTGTCGACGCCTGGGAGCAGCGCGCCGGAATTCGCGACGCCGATCGTCGCGCGAAAGACGCCGGCGATCGGGACGTCATCGTTCACCCAATAAACCGACGTCGCGTCGACGAGGACGCAGCTCGGAGCGACGAGGTTGCTCGCGAGCGTGAGGACTGGGCCTGCGCCGTTCTTCGGCGCCTGGTGCACGCTGCCGCCGTGCTCGCCCCAGTAGACGTTGTTCGCGTCGACGGCGATCGAGAGCGGGCTGATCGACGCATAGAGAAACGTCGGCGCGCTCGCGCCCGCGACCGGCGCCGAATAGAGCGAGCTTTGACCGACCCAGTAGATGACCCCGCCGTTGATCGCCATCGACGTCGCCGCGCTCGTCGTCGGAACGACCTGCTCGACCGCGCCGCCCGACTTCGCGACGCGAGCGATCTCCTTCGGCGCGGAGAAGTAGACGTAAGTCGAATCGATCGCGAGCACTTGCGCGCCGCTCGTGCCGTTGGACGCGAGCTTCACGGGTTTGCACACGCCCGCGGTGCACGCTCCGCCGAGGCACGAGTGGCCGCACGCGCCGCAGTTTTGTCCGTCGGTCGTCGTGTCGACGCAGCCGCTCCCGCACGTCGTTCGATCGCAGGTCGCGGCCTCGAGCTCGGCCACGTCCGCTTCGGGTTGTGCGTCGACGATCGTCGCGTCCGTCGGGCCGGCGTCGTTCGCGGCGACGGGCAGCCCGTCGCTGCACGCGAGCAGCAAGCTCGCGACCATCCACCCAGCGCGCATCGAGTCAGCCGCCGATGCCGAACTTGAACGGGTAGGCCGCGACGTTGGTCGGCGATTCGCTCGCCGGGAAGTGCCACGATTTGACTTGGCGAAGGACGCAGCCTTCGACGCGCGCGTTTCCGATCGTCGAGCCGGCGATGCCGGCGCTCGCGACCGTGCCGGCCGGCTCGATGTTCCAAGTCATCGTCACGCCGCCGCGGAGGTTCGGGTTGCGACCGAGCTCCATGTCATAGCAAGCGCGGAGCGCGCCTTGGTGCGCCATGACGACGCGTCGAATCTGCTCGGGCGAGAGGCCCCCGTGCGCGGTGGGTCCGCCTGCGTTGATGCCGATGCGCGCGCCGCCGCCGCTTCCGTTGCCGTGACCGTTGCCGTTTCCGCCGCCGCTCCCGCCGTTGCCGTAGCCGCCTTCGCCGGGTCCTCCCGGTCCGCCGGTGCCGGAGCCGTAGCCGCCGCCGTGTCCGGCGCCCCAGCCGGTGTCCATCGTTCCCGATCCGAAGATGACGCCCGCGCCCGTTCCGCCCCCGCCCGAGCCGCCGCCGTGGAGCGACGTGCCGGGGCCCGAGCCGATCGAGAGCTGTTGCGAGTTCATCGCGAGCGCTTCGGAGACGCTGTTGATCGTCGAGAGCGTCTGTTTGATTTGCTCGCCGGTCTCGCTCTGCAAGACCTCGCTGATGCCGCCGTAGTTGCGCGCGGGTTTGATCTCGCCGGGGATTTCGGTTTTGTCTTTCGAGCCGTTGAGGCCGAGCTTGCCTTCGGCGCCGGCGACTTTGCGTCCGCCGCCTTGCGGTTTCTTGTCGCGCGCGCCGGGATCTTTGACGCCGGAGCCGCCGGGTTTGTCGCCCGCTTCGGGCGGCGGCGGCGGCTCGATGACCGCGCGTCGCAGGCCGAATCGCGCGGCGTACTCGTCCGGGTTGGTGAGCTCGAGCGGCTTCGCGATCGGCGGCGGCGTCATCAGCGCGCGCACGAGGCCGAGGATGCCGACGTGGAGCACGCCGCTCGAAAAGAGCGCGAGCGCGACGAGGAGCTCGGGCGCCCAGTAGTTTCCGATCGGCTGCGCGGCGGTCGAGTACTGGAAGAAGATGCCGAACTGACCGTACTGGAGCAGACCGAAATCGCCGGGCACGATGAGCACGGGCGCTCCGGCGCGCGCGAACGAGCCCACGTCTTCGTCGCGACCGCGCAGCTTGAGGACGCCGGCGACTGCGCCACGCGCGTCGAGCTCCCACGCGCCTTGCGCCGCGCGAACCGGCGACTTCGACATGTCGAGCCCGTCGGGCACGGGCAGCACGGCGCTTTCGCCGTCGCCGAGCTCGAACGATTGGCCCGTCTCGAGCGAGCGAAGCGCGACGACCGTCGTCCCCCAGACGGCGGCGACGCGCAGGACGGTCTTGGGAGCGGCGGCGGCAGCAGCGGTGGCCATCGTCGAATAGACTACGCTTCGGCCCCGAGCCTTGGGAACGCTAAAACGCGTTCGATTTGCGCGTCTCGGAGAGCTCGCCCATGAAGCTCCGATGACCGAGATCGCCGGCGGCGAACTCGGCGCGGACGCGGCGCAGGAAGTAGACGATCTGCGGCGATGTGAGCCGGCCTTCGACGTCGAGCTCGCCGAAGCGGAAGACGCGCGTGCCGCCGTCGAGCGTTTTGGCTTCGACGACGCCGCCGTCGGGGTTCGCATGGAGCGAGTCGGAGCCGCCGTCGCGTCCGACCTCGATGTGGTGTCCGGCGCCCGCGTCTTTCGCGGCGTGCGTCGCGTGATGCCCACGGCCGCGCTGCGCGTCGGCGGTGAGCGCGAAGACGAGCGGGACCGAGGCGAAGGCGGCGACGAAGACGACGCGAGCGAGCCTCATTTTTTACCTTTCGGCGGCGGCGTGGGCGCGGCAGCACCGGTGGGCGTCGCCGGTTTGGCCGGCGCGGCCAGGCCCGACAAAAATTTCTCCGCCTCGGGCCGCGAGGGATGATCGCTCGGCGCCTCCGACAAGAATCGTCGAAAGAGCGGCGCCGCGTCGTTCGGTCGCTTCAAAAAATCCGCGTAGAGCACGCCGAGGTTGAAGAGCGCGGCGATGTTGTGCGGATCGCGCTCGAGCACCTTCGAGAGGATCGTCCGCGCTTCTTCGAGCTTGGCTGGCGCTTTTTGATCCGCTTCACCGCGGAGCGCCGCCGCGAGCCCGATTTGCGCTTCGAGATCGTCGGGCGAAACTTGCAGCGTCGCGCGGTACTGCTCTTCTGCGCGCGCGTACGCGCCCGCGTGCAAGAGGACGCCGCCCATGTTGAGGCGCGCGGTCGTGTCGCGCGGATCTTCTTGCGACGCCTTCGCGAACGATTGGAACGCGAGCGCGTCGTCGCCGTTCTGCAGCTGAATGAGGCCCATCGCGCGGTGGGCGAGCGCGTTCTTCGCGTTCGAGTCGAGCGCTTGCTTCGCGAGGAGCTGCGCGGTGTCGCGCTCGCCCTTGGCGAGGTGACAGAGCGCGAGCTCGGCGAGCGCCGACGAGTCGCCGGGCTTTCGGACGAGCACTTCTTGTCCTTGCGCGATCGCTTTTTCGATTTGCCCCGAGTTGCGGAGCGCCGCGACGAGCGCGGTGCGCGCGTCGAGTGCTTGCGGGTGCGCTTGAACGTAGTCGCCCAGCAAATCGGCCGCGCTGCGATGCTCGCCGCGACGCCGTTCGACCTCCGCGAGCGCGACGATCACGTCTTGCACTTCGGGCGCGAGCTTCTCGGCTTGGCGAAGCTGGTCCTCGGCGCCCGCGAGATCTCCCGCGCTCGCGAGGACGACGCCGAGGTTGTAGCGCGCCTCCCAGAGCGTCGGATCGATGCCGATCGCTTCTTTGAGGAGAGACACCGCGCGATCGCGCTGTCCGTCTTTCGCCGCGCCGACGCCTTGCACCATCTTGCCGACCGCGACCGGGTTCGCCGGCGGGAGTGCGTTGGGATTCACCGCCGATTCGGTTTTGTGCGGACCGCTCCCGCCGCATGCGGCGAGCGAGAGAGCGAGCGTGAACGCGACGAAACGCACGAGGTGGAAGGATACCGTCACTCGGCGTGCGCGGTGTCGGAATTCGCCACGGCGCCGTGGCACTCGCTTTGCTGAAAGGAGAAGCGAGGCGCGCTCATGAAACTCGCAGTCATTGCATTGACCTCACTCACCCTCGCCTCGGTGGCGGCGATCGTCACCGGTTGCGCGACGGCTCCGCCGCCCGAGACCGCTGCGGTCGAGCCCGCGCGCCCGGTCGTTCACACGACTTCGGCGGCGCTTCCGAGCCCAGAGGCGGCCCTCGCGCGCGTCGCGGTCGTTCGCAACGAGCCCCGCGGGATGGTCGTCACGCTGCCGATCTCGACGCTGTTCGAGCCCGGCGAGTCGACGATCTTGCCCGGGGCGCGCGACAAGCTCGACCGCATCGCGCGCGCGCTCCGGCGAGAAGGCGCCGATGCATCGTTCGAGGTCGAGGCGCGAACGCTCGCGGGCGACACGGACATTTCGGTCAAGCGCGCCGCCGCGGTGCGAACGTACCTCGACGCGCGCGGGATCCCCGCCGACCGCATCCTAGCCGAGGGGCTCGCGCCGGACGGCGAGAACGCCGACGTGCAGATCGTCGTCCACACGCCGCCTACTTCTTCTTCGGCTTCTTCGTTTCCTTCGGCTGCACCACGGTGACCACGGGCGCCGCCGTCGGCGCTTGCGCGGCGACGCCGCGACGCGGAGCGTCCATCAACGCGGGCAGCGGCGACGGGCCCTCCGAGCGCACGTCGAAACCGATCTCTTTGAACGGCGGATATAGCTCGGCGTTCAGACGGCCGAGCGCGTCGCGCATCTTGGCGGTCCACTGGTTGAAGATGCCGAGCTCGATCGCCTTCTTCCAGCCGTTTTCGTAAGCGTCGAGCGCGCGCTCCTCGAACTGCACGGCGAAGCTTTCGATCTGGCCTTGCGCGTCTTCTTTCTCTTGCTCGGTCTTGGCCTCGGGCGGCGGCGGCGCTTCGCGCAGCGCCTTGCCGAAATTCTCGAACGTGTGGCCCGTTTGATAGAGCGCAGCGGTCGTCCACTCGGCGACGCCGAATGACACGACGTCGAGAAAGACCGTCGCCGCTTGCTTGAGCAAATCCGCTTTTTGCTTGAGGCGCTTTCCGAGCTGTTTGACGTCGCCTTCGATCTTGATCTGATCGAACTTCGCGAGGACGCGCTCGCCTTGCATGTATCGCGCTTGCGCGGCGGCGAACTTTCCGTCCGGGCCGAGCTGAGACTTCATTTGTTTGCCGAGGCGCGTCGCGGTCGTCAGCGATTCCTCGGCGCCGCGCGTGTCGTTCTCTTTGAGCTGCGCTTTCGCGAGTAGCACGTAGCCCTGAACGCGATGATCGCGATTGCGCGTGCCGCGCGCGAGATAACGCTTGTAGAGCTCGGCGGCGTCTTTGTCGCGGCCGGCTTCTTGATGCGCGCGGCCCATTTGGAAGACGACCTCGTCGGCCTCCGCCGAATTGCCGTAGAGCGCTAGGAATTTATTGCCGTCGGCGATCGCTTTGTCGTGATCGGCGCTCGCCGCGCGCAGGATGACGGCGTTGAACGCCGCGTCTTTTCCGTGCTCGTAGCGCGCATAGACCGGGACGTGCGCCTCGGCGTTCGCGGTGATCGCTTCGTCGTATTCGGCGGCGTCATCGAAGAGGCCCATCGCTTGGAGCGTCGTCGCCGCGACCCACGCGCCCATCGGCGACTCGGGCTTGTCGCGATAATCCTTGCCTGTGATCAGCGTCGCCGCCTCTTTGAGCGACGTCACGTCGCCCGAGAGCTTCGCCTCGGTCTCCGCCGAAACCGCCGCTTGCGCGGCGCGCGGGTCGCGCGGGTACTCTTTGGCGGCGCGCAAATACGCGGCGGTCGCGCCCGCGTGATCGTTGGCCTGCGCCTTCTGCTCGCCTTGCTTGAACATCGCTTGGATGATCAGCTCCTCGAGCTTCTGCTGGTGCTTGCTGTCGGCGAACGCGCGATACGTCTTCAGCTTGCGCGCCCAAGTCTCGATGTTCTCGTAGTTCTTTCCTTTGACGAACGAGTCGATGATGAGCTCGCCGGCCATCTGCGCGTGCGAGTCCTGCGGCCACTTCTCGAGCATCGTGCCCCAGAGCTTCACCGCCGAGTCGTAGACTTGATAATCGTAATAGAGCTTGCCCTGACGGAAGAACAAATCAGGGAGCGCCGGATCGTTCGGATAGAGCTGCGAATAGAGCGTGAGCGCTTCGGTGAATTTCTTGTCGGTCTCGGTCTCGAGCGTGCCGCCTTTGCCTTTGCGCGCTTCGAGCTCGGCGACGCGCACGCGCTCGAGCGACGCGATCGCGTTGTAAATCGCGTCGTGCCGCTTCAGCGGATCGCCCGGCGCGCTCTTGTCGAGCTCGTCGGGCATCTCGCGCGCGGCGTTCATGTAGTGCGTCGCGGCGTCGGTATTTCGCCCGAGCCGGCGGAAGTCGACCTCGGCGAGGTAATATTCGATTTGAAACGCTTTGGGCGCCTTCGAGAACTTTGATAAGTACGCGGCATACAAATCGGCAGCCCCCGCGAACTCGGCAGTCGACGTTTTGTCCTTTTGCGCCTTCGCGTTGAGGAAGAGCGCGTGCTCGCGGAGCTGCGCTTCGATCTTGTCGGTCGTCTTCTGCACGTTCGCCGGGTCGGCTTGCGTGCGCGCCCACGAGCCGCCCGCGGTGTAGTTCGCGAGCGCGCGGTCGTAGGTCGTCTTGAGGTGCGGATAATCCTCGAGCCAGCTGTAGCCCTGCGCGATTTGCAAAATCCAATCGCCCGCCTCGCGCGCCGTGGGCTCGAGCTTGATCAAGAGCTCGTACGCTTCGATGCCGCGCTCGTAGTGCGCTTGATCGAAATACGTCGTCGCGAGGGCGCGCACGATCCGCCCGGCGAACTTGTCGCCGCGAATGCGCGTCAGGAAGTTGTACATGTCCTGCGCGGTGTTCTTGTCGTCCTCGGTGAAGACCTCGACGAGGTACTTGAGCGCTTCTTCTTGGAGCTCGCCGAGCGACTTTTCTTGCGAGGCGTTCATGTGGCGATTGGTCGTGTCGGTCGCCTTGAAGACCTCGACGAACCTTCGCGTCGCTTCGTCGTTGTTGCCGAGCCGCCAGTAGCACCACGCGCTCTTGAAGAGCGCGAGGCCGACCAAATCAGGATGGTCCTGGTATTTGAGGACTTCTTCGTATTCGGCGAGCGCGGTTTGATAATCGGGCTTCGCGAAATAAATTTCGGCGCGCGCCATGTGCGCGTCGGGCACGAAACGCGAATTGGGAAACTCGGTGAGGATGCGCGTGAAGCGCGCGAACGCTTCTTCGCTTTTGTTTTGCTCCGTCGCGAGGAAGCCGTCGACGTAGAGCGCGAGGTCGTACTGCGAAAACCACGGGTAGTCCTTGAGGACCTTCGCGAAGAGGTTCCGCGAGAGCGAGTAGTTGATCTCGGGCGCCGGGCCGCGCTGATCGACCGGCTTCTTTTCCCACTCTTTGAAACGCTCGACGACGCCCTCGCGCTCGTTTTCCCAATAGAGCTCGCCGAGGCGCATCATCGCTTCGGGCATCTCGGCCGACTCGCGCGGCGCTTCTTTGATGAACGTCTCGAGCAGCTTGATCGCCTCGCCGCGGAGCTCGCGAATTTGTCCGACGTCGCGATCGATGCGCGCGTCGAGCTGCGCTTTGAGCCGCGCGCGCACGGCTTCGGGGAGCTTCGGGCCGCGGATGGCGGGCGTACCGGGGTGCTCGCTCTCGGCCTTGGTGACGTTGGTGTGCGGCCGCTCGCGCGCGGTGTACGTGAGTTGGCTCTCGGTCGAGGCTTTGACCTCGGCGCTCTCGCCGAGGCCCGCGGGTGCGTCGCTCGGTTTGTGCTGGCCGGCCGCGAGCGCCGCGGTCGGCGCGAGCGCCAAAACCAACGCGATGGAGAGAGCGCGCCGCATCGGACCTTAGAATGCTACGGAAGCGCCCGCCTTGGAAGGGAGATGCTTCACCCAGGGTGCTGGTCGTTCAGTCCGTCGAGCGTGTGGTGGCAGCGCGTGTCGTCGGGCAGGAGCGAGATGCACGTCTGCATCACTTTTTTTGCGGCCGCCCAGTCTTTCGCGAGCTGCGCTTTCACGCACCAACCGTCGAACGTCAGATAGAGATTGTTGAGGCACACGCTGTCGTCGTGACAGGCCGCGATGCGCTTCTGGATGGCCGCGAGCGATTTTTCGTATTCGCCCTGGGTCTGGAGCTCGGTCATCCGGTCGGCGAGGATCCAAAGAAAGTTCAGCTCGAGCTTCGCGGCCTCGGGCCACGTCGGCTGCACGCGACCGTAAAAGTCGTCGGCGATCGCGACGGCCTCGTCGCCGCGACCCACGACGCTCAGCGCCTTCGCGTCGTGCCACGCCATCCACGCGACGTCGGCGAGGATCTTTTCGTTCTTCGGAAAATGATCCGGCACGCTCGACACGAACGGCGAGACGACGTCGATCATGCGCAAAATCGTGCGAAACGCTTTGTGGTCGAAGAGCCATTTGGCTTCGTTGGCGTAGGCCGCGAGCCGGTTGTGCACGAGGTCGGCGTCGTCGGGCGCGAGCATCGCGGCGACTTCGGACAGACGATTTTGCGTCTCGTCGTCGACCATGATGCGCTTGTCGTTCATCGCCCGCGCGACGAAGACGTACGGCGGAACGATCTCGCGCTTCTTGTAGTCGTCGATCGTGAGCGGGCGGAGGCCGCGGCTCGAGGACCAGTCTTTCGCGGCGTCGCGGAAAAATTTCTCGTCGTGCACCTCGCCGAAGCCGCGCTCGGTCGTGGTCTCGACGTCGAGACGCGCGCCGTCGTCGGGCCCGAAGTCGACGAACGCGTGGATCTCGGTCATCGCGCCGCGCACCGGAAGCGAATACGCGCGCGCGAGCGTCGTGTAGAGGAGCGCCGAGCTGATGCAGTTGTAGTGGCCCTGCTCGAAGATTTGCGTGAGGCGCGCCTGATCGAGCTCGTAGGCGCCGACTTTCGGATCGGACTTGTTGGCCGAGCCGGTGAAGAACGTTTTGTGCATCGCGCGGTTCAGGAGGTCGCCGCGCTTGTCGTCGTCCGCGGCGGCCTCGATCGCGGCGCGGTGGTCGGCGATGAACTGATCGAAGCGCGCCGAAAAACGCGCGTAGCTCGCGTCGTCGCGTCGATCGCCGGAGCCGAGGACCGCGAGCGCGAAGAGCGCGTGCGCGTCGCCGGCGCGCGCCTTGTCGATGCCGCGCACGGCCGCCATCTCGGCGCTCGTCAGCGGCCACCACGTGTGGAGCTCGTCGTTGCCGTAGCCGGGCCGAAGCTTCGCGGGATCCTCGTGGCTGTCGTCGGCCGAAGGCGGCTTCCACTCGCTCGGCTCGCACGCAGCCATGGCCACCAACGAGAACGCGAGAGCCCGCCCGAGTCGCATTCTCGCAGACTAACGCATCAAAGCGCGCGGCCGTAACGGAGCTCGTCGACCTCGAATGTAAAGCCGTTCTCCGAGATCGTGTCCCGCCGATCGCCGGTCTGTTTCCACCCTTCGCGCTCGTAGAAACGGCGGGCGCGCGCGTTTTGGCGGAGGACCCAGAGGATCGCTTCGCGATGACCGAAATTGCGGAGCGCTTCGGTCGCGCGCGCGAGAAGCATCGTTGCGGCGCCGGTGCCCCACGCGGCCGGCAGGAGGTTGATCATGTAGAGCTCGCCGCGTGGACCTGGTTCGTCACGCGCAGGGCCGACGCCAGCGAATCCGTAGGGCGCGCCGATGTCGCCCGTGATGACGAAGATTGCGCGCCCGTCGGGCTGTTTCGCGAGCCGCTCTCGCCAGCGCGCGCCGCGCACCGCCGGGTCGAGCGACGCCAGAAAATCGTCCGGCATCATTCCGCGGTATCCGGCGCGCCACGCTTCGACGTGCACGCGACCGAACGCGTCGGCGTCCTCGGGCTTCGCTTCGCGAACGAACATCATGGCGCTCGGACCATACCAAGGGTGATGGCGTAACGTCTTCTCATGAACCAGCGCGAACGGATGCTCGCGGGTGAGCTCTACACGGCCGACGACCCCGAGCTCGCCCGGCAGCGCCTCCGCGCCGCGCGCCTCACCGAGCGCTACAACCGCACGTCGATCGACGACGCGGACGAGCGCCGCGCGATCTTGCGCGAGCTCCTCGGCGCGCTCGGCGACGGCGTCGAGATCCGTCCGCCGTTTCAGTGCGACTACGGCTCGCAGATCAGCATCGGCGCGCGGACGTTTGCGAACTTCGGGCTCGTCGCGCTCGACGTCGCGAACATCACGATCGGCGAGGACGTTCAAATCGGTCCGAACGTGCAGCTCCTCACGCCGACGCACCCGCTCGACGCCGAGTCGCGCCGCGCGAAGCTCGAGTCGGCCAAACCCATCGTCATCGGCGACAACGTTTGGCTCGGCGGCGGCGTCATCGTGTGTCCCGGCGTGACGATCGGCGCGAGCACGGTGGTCGGCGCCGGCGCGGTCGTCGTTCGCGATTTGCCCGCCGACGTCTTGGCCGTGGGAAATCCCGCGCGCGTCGTTCGAGTCATCGCGCGAAAGTGAGCGGCCAACTTTGGCCGTCCGAGCGGCCAAAGTTGGCCGTGGCTACTTGAGCCCTTCGGAGCCGACGAACTCGTCGGGCCAATCGTCGCCTTCGAAGGGCCAGTATTCTTCGTTGTCTTTCAAGAAGCGCGACGCGTCGAGCGCGTCGACCGCGTCTTGCGGCAGAAAGCCGTTGTTGATCGCTTCGATCTCGATCTCGAGCGCGCGCTTTCGCCCGAGCACCGACTCGATGCGCCCGAGGCGCGCGCGACGCAAGAGACGCGAGAGCCGCAAGTCGACGCGATGGAGCGCGTCTTTCGCGAGCGCGTTTTCGGTGTGCTGGAGATCGGCGCGCGCTTGGTCGATCGTCTGCACGAAGCTCGACGCGGTTTGATCGTCGCTGCGAATGAGGTCGGGCAAGTCCTTTCCGCCCGTCGCGGCGGCGGCGGCCGTGGGCGTCGCTTGCGCCGCGCGCGCGGCGTTCACGCGGATCTGAAGCTTCTCGAGCTCCTCTTTGAGCGGAGCCACCGTCGCGCTCGAGGCCCCGCTGCCTTCGACGTCCGAGAGAAGACGCCGCACGCCTTCGAGCGCTTCGCCCGCGTCGTGCGCGCGTTCGTCGTCGCTCGGCCCAGACGAAAATTGGGCGATTTGCGCGGGGCGCACGCCGCCGGTCGTCGCGAGCTGCTGGCGAATGTCGTCGAGCGAGCCGCGCGTGAGCCGAAGACCGCTGGCTTCGTGCTCGAGCACCGCGCGCTGATGCGCGACCGCGCCATACGCCGGATCGATTCGCACGAGCGCCGCGATCGCGCGGAGCGCTTCGGGTCCGAGCGACGCACCCGCTTCGGCGCTCGCCGCCGGATCGCCGCCCGCGCGCGCCGATTCGAGGAGCGCGTTCATCGCGCGTTCGTCGTTTTGCACGCGCCGCGCCGCGTCGCGCACCGGCTCGTAGAGCGCGACGAACTTGAGCAGCTTGTCGTCGGCCGGCTTGAACTTGCACTGCGCGAGATCGATGTACGCGTCGAGGATCCACGCCTCGTCTTCGTACGGATGATGGATCTGCAGGCCCTTGAGCTCGTCGAGGAGCTCGCGCGCGCCTTGATAATCTTTTTTCTCGTAGCGCGAGGTCGCCGCTTCGTAGAGCGCCTCGGCGAGCCGGTCGGAGTCGCGCGGGACGAGATAGTAGTAATAGCGCGCGTCGTCGAAGCGAAACTGCTCGTGCGCGACGCGCCCGAGCGCGAGCCGCGCGAGATCGCGCACCGCGAAGAATCGCTCGTCGCCGTAGAGCGGCGCGTTCTCGGACGCGCGCTTGGGGTCGGCGATTTTGCAAAAGAGGTTCTCGCCCTCTTTGTAGTTTTTCTTTTCGACCTGAATGAGGCCTTGGAGGTACGTCGCTTGCGCCCAAAAACGCGAGCGCTGCGTGACCTGCGCGTACGCGGCGAGCGCGCCGTCCGGGTCGTTCTTCGCTTCGGCGGCGCGGCCGTTCAAGTAGCTGATCTCGCCGCGCGTCTCTTCGGGCGCGCTCTGCGGAACCATTTTCAAATCGTCTTGCGCGTCTTGGAATCGCTGCGTCTCGATGCCGATCTCGACGAGCCGTCGCACGGCGCGCCGCGCGTACGTCGCGATTTTGTCCCAGGCTCCGTTTTGATTGAGGAGCTTCCTGAAATACGCGCGCGCGGGTTGATACGCGCCGGCCCGCGCGTACGCGTCGCCGAGGAGAAAAATCGCGGCGCGACCGGCTTCGTCGTTCACGAACGGTTGGAACTGCGTGCTCTCGACGAGATCGAGCATGCGCGAGACCGCTTCGTCGATGCGCCCGGCGCGCAGCAAATCCTCGCCCTCGGCCGCGCGCGCTTGGACGTCGTCGAGCGAGAGCTGGAGCGTGCCGCCGAGCTTTCGCGTCGCGAGCGCTTGGCCGTACGTCTGCATCGCGGCGCCGCGCGAGTCGGGCTCGCCGCTCGCAGTCGGCTCGGTCGTCGCCGCCGGCGTCGCGCTCGGCGCGGTCGCACCCGTGCTCGCGGCGACGGGTCTCTGCGGCTGCGCGCTCGCGAGCGCCGTGACGAGCGCGATCGCCGCGCCACCGGCCGCGGCCCGCCGCATTACTTCCGCCCCACGTTCCGCGCTTCGGCCTTCACGCGGACGCGCAGGTCGTAGCTGCCGCTCTTGTCGCTCGGGAAGTCTTTGCCCATGTCCGAGTCGTCGCCGATCTTGATCTGCACGCCGAGCTCTTGGTCGCGGGGAACCTCGACGATGAAGCGCGAGCGCTGGCTGTTGCGGAAGGCGTCGTTGCGATCGTCTTTGCGATCGACGTCGACCGTGACCGCGTGGCGGCCGGGCGCGAGCGCGTGCGAGTAGACGTCTTGCCAATCGTCGGCTTTGAAGCCGGGCGGCGCCGTGTAGACCGCGCCGTCGTCGAGCGACACGACGAGATGCCCGATGCGCCCGTGATCGCCGTCGGTGCGCACTTGAATCGCGATGCGCGAATGAAACAGCGTGTCGCCCACGGCCGCGACGCGCGCGCGGAGCGACGCGATGTCGCCGATGAGCTTGTCGTAGTCGACCGTCGGCGCGCCCGCGTCGATCGGTTGCGCGAACTCGTTGGGCGCGGGCGTCAGCGGCGAAGGCCGAATCCCGCCGTCACCCATTTCGCCGTGGAGCATCGGCGGCGCAGGCACGGGGCCCCCCGCGTCGGCAGACGCGGTCGGCGCAGTCGCGCCTGCATCGCCGGTGTCGGTCGCGCCTTGGTCGCCGTACGGGTTGTCGCTCGCGCCGGCCTCGGGCTTCGGCGGCGGCGGGTGCCGCGGATGCGTCCCGTGGCGCGTCTGCGCGACGGCGAGCGCCGAGACCGTGACGACGCCGAGGGCCGCGAGCGCGAAGCGAATGCGGGAGCGCACGACCGGCATCGTATCAACCCCCGAACGGAATGAACACGCTGAACCCGAGCGTCGCGATGACGTCGTTCACGAGGTGCTGCTCGCCGATCAGCTGCTGTTGGAGCACGTGGTCGCGAACGTCGAAGCGGAGCGCGAACCACTTTCCGAAAAAGAATTTCGCGCCGATGCCCGCGCTGCCGGTCACGCCGATCGACGTCGAGTCGTCGGTGACGCCGGCGCCGAGCGCCAAGTTGAAATCGAAGCGGCTGATGCCGCCGCCCATCCAGCGCAGCTTGCCGTACGCGAACGACCAGATGATGTGGCCGAAATAGAGCATGCCCGGCTTGTCGTTCGAGGTCTCGAGCACGAGCTGCGGGTAGCGTCGGTTGAACGCGTCGGCGGCGTCCGAGTGGAAGCGCGTGTACTGGAAGCTCGCTTCGAGCGCGAGGTCCTCCGAGAAGTGGAACGTGTACGCGCCGCCGAGGACGTAGTTCGACGAATAGAGGTCGGACGCGTACCAGCCGCCCATGAAGGAGAGCTCGTGGCGGAACGCTTTGGTGAAGAGGCGCTCTTGAACGCCGCGATAATGGCGGCCGCCGATGAGCTCTTGTTTCAGCTCTTCGTCGACGCATTGCGCGTGCGCGCTCGTTGCTGCGGTCGAGAGGACGCACGCCAGCGCAAAGCCGCACAGCGCTTTCATCCCTCGCATTGCAGAATTGCGTACCAGCTGGGCGCTTTCAGTGTCAACGCGGTACAACTGGTCTTCATGACGCTTTCTGTCTTGATCACCGGCGCGTCGTCCGGGATCGGCGCCGCCGTCGCGCGGGAATACGGCAAACGCGGCGCGCGTGTCGCGCTTCTTGCGCGTCGCGTCGACAAGCTCGCCGAAGTGTCGCGCGCGGTCCCGGGATCCGTTCCGATCGCGTGCGACGTGAACGACGACGCTTCGGTGCAGCGCGCCGTCCGCGAGGCGCTCGGCGCGTTCGGCGAGCTCGACGTGGTCATCGCGAACGCGGGCATCGGCGTCACCGGCAGCGTCGAAGAGCTCTCGATCGACGACTATCGCCGGCAATTCGAGACCAACGTCTTCGGCGTGCTCCGCACCGTGAAGGCGACGATGGGCTCGCTCAAACGGACGAGCGGGCGCATCGCGCTCCTCGGAAGCGTGTCCGGGTTTTTGTCGCTTCCGGGAACGAGCGCGTACGCGATGAGCAAGTTCGCGGTGCGCGCGCTCGCCGAAGCGCTCGGCGCCGAGCTCTCGGTCGCGGGCGTTTCGGTGACGCACGTCGCGCCGGGATTCGTCGAGAGCGAAATCCGCAAAGTCGACAACAGCGGCGAGCTCCACGCCGACCGGCGCGATCCGATTCCGCCGTTCTTGGTCATGTCGAACGAGCGCGCCGCGCACGAAATCGTCACCGCGGTGCAAGCGCGCCGGCCGGAGGTGGTCGTCACCAATCACGGCAAAGTGGCGACGTTCGTCGCGACGCGCTTTCCACGCACGGTGCACTCGATCGTGCGGCTCGCTTCGTCGCAAGTGCTCGGCCGCGTCAAAGCTGCAGGCGGGTGATGCGGCAGGTCCCGTGTGTCCTCGCGATCGGCGGGCTCGACCCGGGCGGCGGCGCGGGGATCCTCGCGGACGCGCGCGCGATCGAGCGCGCCGGAGCGTTCGCGTGCGCGGTCGCGACGGTGCTCACCGTGCAGTCGACGCGCGGGCTCGCGCGCGCCGTGCCCGTGGCGCCGAAATTGTGGGTCGAGCAAGCGCGCCGTGTGCTCGCCGATCAAAATGTCCGCGCGATCAAGATCGGCGCGCTCGGGAGCGCCGAGAACGTGCGCGCGGCCGCCAAGGTCATCATCGCCGGGCGCCGGCCCGTCGTCCTCGATCCGGTCATGCTGCCGACGCGCGGCCGCGCACGTTTGCTCGACGAAGACGCGCTCGCGGCGATGCGCCGTCTCCTTCAGCGCGCGGCGCTCGTCACCGCGAACGTCGCTGAAGCCGAATCGCTCACCGGCCTCTCCGTTCGGAATCTCGCGGACGCGAAGGCCGCAGCGCGTGCGCTCGTCGCGATGGGCGCCGGCGCCGCGCTCGTCAAAGGCGGTCACCTCGAACGGCGCGACGCCACCGACGTCCTCGCCGTCGGCGCGAAGCTCCACGAGCTCTCCGCATCGCGTCTCGAGATTCGCCGCGGCGTTCACGGCACGGGGTGTTACCTCGCGTCACTCGTCGCCGCGCGCCTCGCGTTCAGCCCGGACGTCGCGCGCGCCGTCCGCTGGGCGAAGCGGATCCACCACGCACAGCTCGCCCATGCGACCGACGTCGGCGCGGATGCGCTCGTGCTCGCGTTTTAGGGGCGCTACGCCGAAAAAGCGGGGCGCTACGGGATGAAAACGGGGCACTACGCGGAAAAAACGGGGCGCTATGCGGTTTGCGTCGGCGCAACCGGCGGCGTGGGCTGCGTCGCGTCGGGGTCGACGGCCGGTGGCGGTGCCGCGTGGTGCGAGCGGCGCACGTGCGTTCGAAGCGCGTCATACGTGAGGCGCGGCACCGACGGATCGCCCGCATGGCCGGCTTCGAACCACGCGACGAAGAGCTCGAGGACGACGAGGTTGATCCCGTCGAAATAATCGACGTCGGCTTGGCTGACCGGGCCGCGCGTGCGCGTCGCGCCGGCCGCCTCGTGCGCCGCGTCCCACGCGTTCGCGATTTTATCGGCGCCAGCGAGCCACCCGTCGGTCATTCGCTTGGCGTGTTTGATCCGCGCTTTCACCGCCGCCGTGCCGCTCGTTCGCCAAGCGCGCACGAGCTTCGTCTGATCGCGAATCGCGTCGCCGAGCGCGCTCACCGATCCGTACGCGCGCGCGACCGCGGCGAGGAGCGGCTGGCTGCCGCCGGCGAACGCGACGAGCGCGGCGTGAAGCTGGTCGCGCTTGGCCGAAGCCTGGGACTCGGCCTCCGACTCGGCGGCTTCGCTCGCCTCGACGTCCTGGTCTTGGTCCTTCTCGGAGCGCGTGAGCGCGCGATAACGGTTTGCGTCCTCTGCCGCGGCCCACACCGCGACGCGAAGCACGTCTTGGTCGACGAGCGGCACGTGATCGAGCGCGTCGCCCTTCGCAGTCGCGAGCCAGTCGTAGACCTCGCCGTACATCCGCGCCGCGTCCTTGCTCACGCGCGGCGTCGCGACGGTGCGGCCCGCGGCGACGAGCGACTCCTTCGAGTGCCCCTCGACGAGCGCGACGACTTCGTCGACCGTGGCGCCTCCGAGGGCTTTGTTCAGCGACGACAGCGTGTGTTTGACAGAGGTCCCCTTGCTCATGCCGCGATGACGCCACGGCCCAGGGCGAGGCGTCAAGTGGCGTCGTCTTCGGATAATAAATAGAGAAAGCCCCCGCCAGCCGAAGCCAGCAGGGGCCTCCCAAAGACGGTTGGCGTTGGCTGCTACGCGTTTCTCTTCTTCTCGTCTTTCTTCGGCTCGTCCTCGTCCTTCTTCTTGCGTTGCGTGACGATCAGCCCGCAACCGAGAGCGAGGCCACCGATCGCGAAGCCCCACGCGTTCCCGGCTACGACGACTTTGCGGCTCGACTCCAAGCGATCCAAACGGCTTTTGAGGTCGTCGTTTTCGGCCTTCAACTGACGAATGCTTTCGACTTCGAGCGAGTCAAGGCCGGTCGTGGAGATCATCTTGTAACCGTCTTTGTCGGTCGCGACCCACTCGGGAAACACCTTTTCATAATCCTGGGCAATGAAGCCGCGCTGGATCTCCGGGTGGTTACCGTGCTTTGACGGGTCTCTCCAATAGAAGCTCACGCCCTTGAGCCGAAGCAACGTATCGAGTGATTGCTTCAGCGGCTGAATGTCTTTTTTGAGACGTTCATCCGAGCTGTAGTGCTGAGTACCCGAGCCATCCAGATCTCCCGCAATGTAGAGCGCACCGTCTGAATACACGCCGTAGCATGGCCCACCACCGGCGGAACAAGTCCCGAAGACGCCGAAGGAGTAGGAGCCATTGCCTTCACCGTAGACGCCAGTTCCGGAGTTGCCTACGTCGTCGGAGCTAGCGACTCCGTAAACCCCGTAGCCGTTCGTTCCACCCGATCCGTAAACTCCGCCGCTCGTCCCCCAGGCCGCTGTTCCCGACGTGCCACCATACGCCTGCACGCCATAACCGCTTGATGAACTCGCGTAAACGCCGGGCCCGCTGCTGGTGTTTTCGCCTGCAACACCAGCGGAGCTGTCCGCTACCTGTCCGTGAACGCCATCACCCGTCGAGGAGTTCCCGTAGACGCCCCAACCGCTTCCGTCGTTGATTCCTGTTACCCCACTATGGCTCGCGTCGTCGACTTCGCCGTGGACCGCATCTCCGCCTCCGAATGAGACCACATTGACGCCGGTGCCATTATCGGCCTGAGCGTTTATTGCGTTGCCGCCGCCCTCCCCGGCAAAGGCAGTGACACTGACGTGAAACCCGAAAATTGGTCCGCCGATAATGCCTTGATGTACGGAGGCATGTATGTCGCGGAAGAGCAAGTTTTCGGAAGCTGAAATCATCGGCGCCATCAAAGAGATTGAAG
>DASXHD010000102.1:0-12159 GCA_036488725.1 Polyangiaceae bacterium
ACCTGCGCGGGCGCCGGCTCCGGGAGCGCGGGCGGGGCCGGCGCGGGTTGCGGTTGCGGCGCGGGCTCCGGCTGCGGAGCGGGCGCAGCGACGGCGCGCGCGCGGCGCTTGCCGATGCCGAGGCGAAGGAGCTGATCGCGACGCGTGATGACCGCACGCGCGCAGTCGGACCAGTCCTGCACCCAAGCGTGGAGCTCGACGAGAGCGGCCATGCGCACGTCGGGCGAGGGCGCGACGTCGACGACGGCGGGCGCCGGGGTCGTCTCGACGAGCTGGACGAGCGAGTGGATCTGTTTGCGCTCGTCCTTGGTGACGCCGCGCTTCTCGAGCGTCGCGAGCGCCGCGTGGTCGGCCTTGCGGCTCGCCTTGCGGTCGGCCGAGCTCTCGAGCGCGTCGAGCCGTTCGAGGAACATCGAGACCGCGACGACGGCGGCGACGCCGGTGCCCGTCGCGAGGTTCTCGAAGAGGAACGTGTCCTGCGCCGGATGGAGCCGGCGAAGCGCCGCGTGCGCGCGGAGGAACATCGTCGACTGCCACGCTTCGATCTTCTGCGTGGCGTCGGCGACGGGGCCCGTGTGCGGGGCGAACTTCGCGTCGACCGTGGGCGCCGAGCACGCTTTGAGGACGAGCGACCAGCCTTGTTTCATGTCGTCGATGTCGAAGCCAGTCTGCTTCATCGCGGCGAGGACGACCGAGTCGGTGCCCAGCGTGCGAAGAAGCTTCATCGCGCGCGGAACCGCGAGCTCGGCGGTGGAACGGGGAATCGTGACGTTGTTGGTTTTGATAGTGGAGTTCACGGAGAGATCCTTTCGTTGACGCCGCCGAGATTGGCGACGCGTTTCATGGCGCCCGTCGGTCGTCAGCGGGATCGCGTTGCTCCAAATCGCCACACGAGACCATGCCAACTCCGACGCGAGGCTTGCCAACGCGCCCGTGAGGTTTGCCAACGGCGGCGCGAACGATGTCAGCGCCGATCGCACGTGTTTTTGCCGGTTTCGTGAGCCGTGCCGGCGGCGCTCAAAACGCTGCCGACGCGGCCGGAAACCATCACGGCCGAGAAGGCATGGTCTTCTACGGACTTGGCATGGTCCATCGCGCCGTGGGCAAGGCTAACGCGCGCGTTGGCAGCGTCACGCGGCCGGTGGGCATCGCGCAGCGCGTCGGTTGGCGGGGTTCGAGCGCTCCTCGGCGTTGTTCAGCGGCGCGTGCGCTCGGCTGATTCGTCGATCGCCTTGCCATGACAGGCTGTCGAGCCGCTTTGTCTCCGCGTCCATTCCATCACTCGGTCTTCGAGTAGCTCTGGGCCGTGGGCGCGCGCGAACGGGCTCGCAGCGCGAACTCATAGACCTCATCGAGGGAGAACGGCTTGACGAGATACTGCGCATTGAAGCGAAACGCTTCGGCGACCAGTTCCTTTGTGACATCACCGCTCACGAGTGCCGCATACCCGGTGTAGCGCGCGCGCCGACGTGCGTGGGCGAGGACCTCCACGCCATTGCCGTCAGGCAGGCGGACGTCCACTAGAATGCCGACGTAAGCGCAGGACGAAGTGAGCGCTGCCATGCCCTCGGCGGCCGTTCCAATTGCGATCACTCCACCAAATTGATTGAGCAGTCGTTGGAGAGTGCGTTGAAGTCCATCATCGTCTTCGACAACAAGGAAGGCGGGCCCACCCACGTCCATAGGCCGGGCATAACTGAGAAAGAGGTCTCTTCGCGTGCCAATAACTTCACGCGTTAATAACCACGCCCGGGGGCGCACGGCGTTATGTCCCGTTCAGCTCTTGCCCTTGCGCTGGAGCTGCTGCTTCGCCGCCGTCGAGATCGGCCCCGTCACGTTCTTGCTCTTCGCGAGCGCCTTGAGCTCGTGCTCGCGCAGATACGGAATGAGCTTCTGCGCGATGTGCATTGGCGTGCGCGGGTTTTGGACGAGGTTGAATTTGATCTGCTGGCTGCCCTTCCACTTCGGCGAGCGGAAGAGCTCGGTCAGCACCTCGTCGCAGACGTTTCGCATCATCGACATGCGTACGGCTTCGTTTTCCTGAATCTGCGGGCTCTTCACAGCGGCGCGCGCGACCGTCTTGTTCGAGTCGCGGACGAGGATCGCGCGCTCGGACGCGGTGCCGACCATCGCGGTCCGAATTTTTTCGGCCATCGACATGTCTTGGATGCGGGCGTGCACCGGAAGGAATTTGTCTTTGAGCTTTTCTTGGCCGCTCGCTTCGTCGGCCTCGTGCGTGTCTTCTTGCGCGGCAGCGAGCTTCTCGACGATCTCGACCGTCTCCTTGAAGAGCACGTCGCCGAACGTCGGCTCGGGCGACGGCTCGGGGATGAGCTCTTGAGCGAGCGCGGCCGCGGCTTCCTCGTACGCGGGAATGCCGTCGACGACGATCTTGTTTCGGACGGCGAGCTCGAGCGCGCGATTCGCCGTCGACATGCGCGTCTTCTTGTTGAGGTAGAGCTTCTCGATGATGACCGGGTGCGCGAGCATGCGCTCTTCGTTGGTCGCGACGAGCTCGGCGACCTCTTCGTTGCAGCGGCTCGCGATCGCCGCGACGGTCTCGGGCGCGATCTGGCCGAGCCCGAGGATTCGCTCCATCATCGCCGCATCGTTCGCGTAGGCCGGCGCGATGACGTCGAGCACGCCGGGCGGAAGGTCGGCGTTCAGCGCGCCCTGCAAGAGCGGCGCGGGCAGCTTGGCCAGCGTCTCTTGCGCCGATTTCGCGATCGCCGGGTCAGGCGACTCGCCGAGGAGCGCGACCACCGTGAGGGCCTCGGCGGGCTTGAGGCCCGGCGCGATGCCGCGGGCCGCCATCTGACGCAAGGGTCCCGGCGCTTTCGCGTCGAGAACGCGCTGCGCCGATGCGGACAGCTTCGAAACGTCGACCGCCGGTGTCACGATTCATTCCAGCATAGCTGGGGCTAGCCGCGGGGGAGCAGGCGATTTATGTTCGGTGGCAACTCCGGAGGCACAGGATGGGTGTGTTCGATTTCGTGAAGCAAGGCGTGCAGGAAATGATGATCGCGCGGCCCGATCATCTGAAGAACCTCATCGTCTACAAGCACCCGGATCAAAACGTCCCTTATTACTCGCAGCTCACGGTCGACAGCGACGAGTGCGCGGTCTTCTTCAAAGACGGGCGCGTCGTCGGCGTTCTTCCGCCGGGGCGGCACACGCTCCACTCGCAGAACATTCCGTTTCTGAACAACCTCGTCCAGAGCTACACGGGCGGCAACGTCTTCATCGCCGAGATCTTTTTCGTGAAGACCGCGCCGATCTACGGCGTGACCTTCGGCGGGCCGATCGGCGACATGCTCGATCCGCTCACGGGCGAGCAAGTGACGCCGCGCATCTTCGGCGAGTTTTCGATCGTCGTCGTCGACCCGGTGCGCTTCATCGTCGGCTACTCGGGTCAGGCCGCGGGCGGCGACAACGACCGCACGCTCAACTGGGTGAAGGGCGTCTTTTTGAACGGCGTTCGCACGACGCTCGGCGAGCTCTGCGAGGTCGAGGGCAAGAGCGTCCTCCAGTCGATGAGCCTCCGGCAGAAGCTCGCGCAGCAATTCGTCGCGCACTGCCCGGAGCTCGGCGACATCGGCGTGAAGATCCTCCAGATGGGGGATTACCAAATCAACTTCAGCGACGAAGATCGCCAGCGCCTCCAAGAGGCGAACGCCGAGATCGCGCGCGCGCAACGCGCGGTGAAGGTGAAACAGATCGGCGTCGCGGGCGCCGCAGCGGAAGCGCAAGCCAACCAGTTCGCGCTCGACCAGAAGTACCAACAGGACTCGCGTTACGTTCAGAACCTCGCGGGCAACTATCAAAACTTCGCCGCCGGTCAGGCGATGATCGGCGCGGGGCAGGGGATGGCGCAGCACGGTCTCGGCGACGGCGGGCTCGCGGGCGCGGGCGCGCAGATGGCGGTCGGCGCTGCGATGGGCGGCGCGATGGCCGCGATGCAGCCGGGCGTTCAGCGCGCGGCGCCGAATTTCCCGGTGGGCCAAGCGGGCGGCGCGACCGTGACGTGCTCGAAGTGCGGCACGGCGCAACCGCAAGGGAAGTTCTGCAGCGAGTGCGGCAACGCGCTCGCCGTATCCAAGAAGTTCTGCACCGGCTGCGGCGGCGAGCTCGCCGGCGCGGCGAAGTTCTGTGCGAACTGCGGGACTGCGGCGCCCGCGACTTGAAGTAAGCTCGACGAGCGGTGGCGAAGCTCACCCTCGACCTCCGACATCTCATCCGGCAGTGCCCCGATTGCGCGCGGCGCTTCAGCCAGGACGCCATCTTTTGTCCGTTCGACGGGGCGCGCCTCTCCGACGCGCAGCGGCCGGACGACAAGCTCGACCCGCTCATCGGCCAAACGATCGACGCGCGCTACGCGATCGAGAGCATCCTCGGCGAAGGCGGGATGGGCACCGTCTATCGCACGCGTCACGTCGCGCTCGCGCGCACGTTCGCGCTCAAAGTGCTTCGCGCCGATCTCGCGCAGGAGACCGAGCTCGCCGCGCGCTTTCTCCAAGAGGCGCAGGCGACCGCCGCGATCAAACATCCCAACATCGTCTCGATCACCGATTTCGGGCGGCTGCCGGATCAGCGTCCGTATTTCGTGATGGAGCTCCTCACCGGGCGGACGCTTGCGTCGCTCATCAAAGCTGGCGGCGCGCTGCCGCCGCGCGACGCCGCGCAGATCGCGATGAGCATCGCGAGCGGTCTCGAAGCTGCGCACGCCGCCGGCGTGATTCACCGCGATCTCAAACCCGAGAACGTCTTCTTGCTGGGCGACGCGCAAAAAGAAATCCGCGTCGTCGATTTCGGCGCTGCGATGATCGTCGGCGCGAGCCGGCTCACCAAGGCGGGCGTCGTCTTCGGAACCCCGCATTACATGTCGCCCGAGCAAGCGGCGGGGAAGATGGTCGACCATCGCGCCGACGTCTACGCGCTCGGCATCATTCTCTACGAGATGATCACCGGGCGCGTGCCCTTCGAGGGCGACACGTACATGGGCGTCCTCACGCAGCACATGTTCGTCGCGCCGAAGCCGCCGTCGGAGGTCGTGCCCACGCTCGGCGGCAAGCTCGGCGCGCTCGAGCCGGTGATGCTGCGCGCGCTCGAAAAAGATCCGGCCGCGCGCTTCGCGAGCATGGCCGAGCTCGAAGAGGCTATCCGGCAAGCAATCGAAGCGCGCGGCGTCGCGCCGTCCTGGCCGAGCCCGCAGCGCGCGTCGGCGCCGCCGAGCGGCATCGCCGATCACCTCGAGCTCCCGACCGCCGGCGAAATCCGCGACAGCCTGACGGCGACCGAGACGAGCACGCGCCGCGCGCGCGGGCGAAAAATCTTGTTCGCGGTCCTGGCCGGGTTGGCGATCGCGCTGGGTGCGGGCCTGGCGGTACGCGTGTATTCTGCAAATCGCGACGCGGCCGCAGTCCGCCCGGCGCCGTCACCCACGCCGACGCCGACTCCCACTCCGACGCCGACGCCGGTTCCGACTACTCCGACGCCGCCTCCGGCATCGGCTACGGTTGCGCTCACGGCGACGGCGGCGGTCCCGACCGCGAAGCCGACGCATACGGCCAAGCATCCGCCGAAGCCGAACGACGCGACGGGGCTCGGGCCGGACCCGTTCGCGGGCGGGAAATGAGCGATTGCTTGACACCCCCAGCGTCGGGCGCCCATTCTTCACGCTGCACGCGTGGCCAAGCTCCAACTTCTCCTCGTCGACGCTGATCCCCGCAGCGTTCGCGTGCTCGAAGTCAGCCTGAAGAAGGCGGGCTACTCGGTGACGACCGCGCAAGACGGGCTCGACGCGCTCTCCAAGCTCGAGCTCTCGACGCCCGACCTCGTGCTCTCGGACACGCGCTTGCCGAAGCTCGACGGTTACGCGCTCGTGCGACGCCTCAAAGAGCGTCCGGAGTGGGCGGGCATTCCGGTCGTTTTTCTCACGAGCCAAAAATCGATCGAAGACAAAATCCGCGGGCTCGAGCTCGGCGTCGAGGACTACCTCACCAAACCGATTTTCGTGCGCGAGCTTCTCGCGCGCGTGAACCTACTCATCAACCGCCGCACGCAAGAGTCGATCGCGACGACGCGCAGCCTCACCGGCCGCACGCGCTTCGCGGGATCCATCGCCGACATGGCGGTCATCGATCTCCTGCAAACGTTCGAGGTGTCGCGCAAGAGCGGCGTCCTCACGCTTCGAAACGGCGCGCACGTCGCGAACATTTATTTCCGCGACGGCAAAGTCGTCGACGCCGAGCTCGGTCCGCTCCGCGGCGAAGAAGCGATTTATCGCGGGCTCATTTGGAACGAAGCGGACTTCGAGGTCGTCTTCTGTCCGGTCAAAAACGACGACATCATCAACACGTCGACGCAGGGCATCCTCATGGAGGGCATGCGGCGCGTCGACGAGTGGGGGCGCCTGCTCGAGCAGCTCCCGCCGCTCTCGACCGTGTTCGAGATCGATCACGAGCAGCTCCTCGAGAGGCTCAACGAAATCCCCGACGAGCTGAACGGGATCTTGAAGCTCTTCGACGGCAAGCGCACGCTGATGCAAGTCGTCGACGAGTCGCCGTTCGAGGATCTCTCGACGCTCTCCACGATTTCGAAATTGTATTTCGAGGAGCTTCTCGTGCCGAAGGCCGAGACGGCGCCCGAGCAAGAGGAAGTCGTTCCGTCGTCGGACGGCGCGAGCCTCCGGCCGCCTCCCGTCGCACCGGCCGGCGGTCACCCGAGCGACGAGATGCTCGTCGTCCCCGGCGCTGAAACCACGGCGCCGCCGCCCGTCGTTGCGGCCGCCGAAGCTGGAGCGGCGCAAAAACCGGTCGCCGCTGCAAAACAGAACGGCAGTGCGGTCGCTGCGAAAGAGGGCGGCACGACTCAGGTCCTTCCGGCGATGACCGTCCCGACGCCGCCGCCGCCGAAGGTGACGGTCGTCGAAGCGACCGAGAAAAAGCAGGCTCCGCCGCTTCCGGCCCGCGGCAAACGTCAGTACGCGACGACGCTTCGCGAGTTCCCGCAGGCGCCGGACACGATTCGTCAGTCCGATCTCGAGGAAGAGGAAGAAGAAGAGACCGAAGAGCGCACCTCGCAGACCGAGACGAAACGCGAGGGCCCTGTCGCGACGATCCAGACGCGCGCGGAAGAGGAAGAGGAAGAAGAGGACGAGGAAGAAGACGAGGAGTACGAGGACGAAGAGGGTGACGAGGAAGAGTACGAGGACGAAGAAGAAGAGGACGAGGAGGAGGAAGAGGAAGAGGACGAAAAGCCGTCGCCCGACGAGGTGACGACGAAAGACGAACGTCCCGCCGTCGCCCGCGCGAACGCGCAGACGCCCGCTCCGCCGCCCATCCCCAAGAGCACGCGCCCGAAAGAGCTGCCGATGGAGGCGCCGAAACCGCGTCGTGACGAGGAGGCGCCGAGCGATCGATCGCGCGCGACCGTGCCCGCGCGGCCGCCGCGCCTGATCGCCAAGACGAACGACGAGCCCTCGCGCAGCGCGCCGACGGTGCCGCGTCGCGCGCCGAGCGCTCCGGCGACCACCGACGAGGAGCTCGCGCTGCCCGTCGCCGCGCCGATCGGCCGCGGGATCATCACGATGGTCATCGCGTTCGCGGTCGTGGCGGGCATCGGTTTGATCGGCGTTCACTTTTGGGATCGTGCGCACACGCCGACGCCGACGCCCATCGCGAGCGAATCGCCGACGCACGATCAGGTCATCATCCCGCCGCCGCCGCTCAGCGCCCCCGCGACGAGCACGACTGCCGCGCCCACCGAAACCGCCGCGCCCTCGGGGTCGGTCATCGAGCTCGAGCCGACGACCACGGCGACCGCCGCCGCGCCGACCGTCACGGCGACCGCGACGGCCACAGCCACGGCGACTGCGACGGCCACCGCACCGGAAACGGCCACCGCGACCGCCACGGCCCCGCCGCCGACGGGCGGCTCGCTCGTCAAACGCGCGCAGCACGCGCTCGATCGCGGTCAGACCGGCGCCGCGATCGGCCTCGCGCAACAAGCGACCAACGAAAACCCCGCCGACGCCGAAGCCTGGCTCACCCTCGGCGGCGCGTACGAAATGGCCGGAAATCACGCCGCCGCGATGCGCGCGTTTCGGAGCTGCGCCGCCAAAGCCCAAGGCGCGCGCGTCTCGGAGTGCAAAGCGCTCCTCAACGAGTGACCCTCAGCGTCGTACGCGCGGATCCAAGATCGCGTACGACAAATCGACGAGCAAGTTCGCGAGGACGATCCCGGCGGACGAGACGATCACCGTTCCCATGATGACCGGTCCGTCGCGGTCGAGGAGCGCGCTCACACTGAGGGCGCCGAGGCCCGGCCAACGAAAGAGCGTCTCGGTCACGATGGCGCCGCCGACGAGCGCGCCGAGATCGAGCCCGACGAGCGTGACGAGCGGCACGAGCGCGTTGCGCAGCGCGTGACGGAGCCAAACGCGCCACATCGGCAGGCCCTTCGCGCGCGCGGTGCGAACGTGGTCCATCTTCACGGCGCCGATGAGCTCGTCGCGCACGACGCGCGTGTAATACGCCGCGCCGTAGATGCCGAGGGTGAGCGCCGGCAAGACGAGCGAAACGAGATGCTGCGGCCACGTGTCGCCGAACCCATCGAGCGGCAAGAGCCGAAGCTGATGCGCGAGCACGAACTGAAGGGCGAGCCCGATGATGAACGTGGGCGCCGAGATGCCGACGAGGCTCGCGCTCACGGTGAAATGGTCGACCGCCGTGTTGCGTTTTACGGCTGAAATCAGCCCTGTAATGATGCCGAGCAGCGTCTCGATCAAAATCGCCGCGAACGCGAGGAGCACGGTGCGCGGCAATCGCTCGCCCAAGATCGTCGTGACGGCGCGACGCTGCTGGTAGCTCTTGCCGAGATCGAAATGGACCGGCCCGAGGTTCGCGCACGTCGCGTGCGCGGGATCTTTCGGCGACGGATGCGACGGCCCGAAGTGAACGAGCCGCCGCATGAAGCGCCCGTATTGCTCGAGCACCGGCTTGTCGAGGCCGAGCTGTTGTCGCACGCGCTCGACGTCCTTCGGCCGCGCCTGCGCGCCCGCGACCATGCGGGCCGGATCGCTCGGCAAGACGTTGTTGATGAAAAAAGTGATCGTCGTCGTCGCCCAAACGACGAGCAGCGCCCACGCGATCCGCTTGAGCGCGCGTTTGATCATTCGAACATTCCCAGCAACGCGCGAATGCCGGTCGCGCGCCGCGCGTGCATCGCGGGACGTTTGTCGAGCCACACGTCGCGCACGTAGTTCGGCCACACCGCGCTCCAGCGGAGGCCCTTCACGTACGGCTGGTGAACGCCGTAGTAGCGATACTGATATTCCATCGCCCACGGCGCGTCGCTGCAGACGATCGCGTCGGCCTCGTCGTAGATCGTCTTGCGCTTGGCGGGATCGATCTCTCGGCGTCCGCGCTTGATCAAATCGTCGAGCTTCGGGTTCGAATAGAACGACGCGTTGTTCGAGTCTTCGTCGTTGATCGCGCTCGTCGAAAAAATCGGCTCGAAGAAATCGTTCGCGTCGGGAAAATCCTGCTGCCATCCCGCCGGCATCAGCGTCGTCGCCCCGCGGCGCTTGGTCATCATCAAATACGTCGGGTAGCTGACCGTCTTGATCTCGATGTGGATCCCGATCTTCGCGAGATCCTGCTGGATGATCTGCGCGCTGTACTCGTAGATGCCTTGTTTGTAGACGGGGTAGACGATCGCCTTCGGCCAACCGCCCTTTCCGGTCTTCGGATCGTACGGGTAGCCCGCGCGTCGCATGTGCTCGAGCGCGGCCTCGTAATCGTATTTTTGCGCGGGAAAATTCGGGTCGTCGCCGCCGAGCACGGGCACGAGGACGCGATAAAGCGGAACGAGTGACGGCTCTTTCAAGAGACGCAAGTGATCACGATTGATCGCCGCGGCGACCGCGCGCCGCACCTCGACGTTGTCGAACGGCGGCATCTCGACGTTCATCGCCTCGCCGTCGATCGACGGGATCCCGTCGTACGCCCCGAGCGGCTTCCACTTCGGGTCGTTCATGTAGCGGAACATGTCGGGCAGCGAGAGCTCGCGGTCGATGTCGAGATCGCCTTGCTCGAGCTTGAAGCGTTCGGTGACCGGCGCCATGCCGTACGCGTAGTCGACGCCGTCGAGATACGGCTCGCCAGGCTTCCACCATTTGTCGAAGCGCACCAGCCGAAGGCCGCGACCCTTGTCCCACGAGGCGAGCTCGAAGGGGCCCGCGCCGCATGGCTGCCACGTGTCTTCGTATTTGTCGCCGGCCGAGGGACACACTGGCCGGAGGATTTGAAGCGCGAAAGCCGGCAAAAACGTGGCGTCCGGCTCGCGCAAGTGAATCGCGAGCACGCGCTCGCCCTCGACGACGACGCCGTCGAGGTGCGGCGTCTTTCCGCTCGTGTACGCGTCGAACCCGGCGATGTGATCGTAAAACTGGGTCGACGAGTTCGGCGTATCCGGGTTGAGCGCGCGCTCGATCGATCGCTTGCAGTCGGCGGCGCGAACGGGACTCCCATCGTGGAAAAAAATGTTGTCGCGCAAAAAGAATCGATACGTCGTGCCGTCGTCGCTCTGCTCGAAGCGCTCGGCGAGATCCGGAATGACGTGACCCTGATCGTCGAAGTCGACGAGCCCCGCGAACATGAGCTCGGCGACCTCGCCGGTGAGCGTGTCGCTCAAGACTGCCGGGTCGAGCGACTTGATGTCGGCGAACGATGCGAGGTGCAAGATGCCGCCGCGCACCGGCGCCGGATTTCCCGCGGCTGCGATCGGCGCAGTCGGCGCCGATTGGCATCCGCACGCGAGCGCCGCGACCGCGACGAGCTCAGTCTTCCTTCGGATCGAGCGCATCGCGTAGTCCTTCTCCGACCATGTTGAAGCCGAGCACGCTCAGCAAAATCGCGAGCGCGGGCGCGACGAGGAGCCACGGCGCCGACTCGTAGACGTCTTGTCCTTCGTAGAGCATGTGGCCCCACGTCGGCGTGGGCGGCGAGATGCCGACGCCGAGATACGAGAGCACGCTCTCGGCGACGATCATCGACGCGACTTGCGCCGTCGAGAGCACGATGACTGGGCCCGCCACGTTCGGCAGCACGTGACGCAAGAGAATGCGCCACACCGGCTGACCGAGCGCGCGCGACGCGCCGACGAAATCCAAGTTGCGCACCGAGAGCGTCTTGGCGCGGACGACGCGCGCCGTGCCGAGCCAGCTCGTCAGACCGAGCGTCCACAAAATGGTCGACACGGTCGTGCGATCGAACGCGGCGCTCAGCGCCATCACGAGGAGCAAGAACGGAAACGAAAGACCCACGTCGACGAGGCGCATGAGCGCCGTGTCCGCGTCGAGCCGCGGGCCCTCGAGAGCCCGTATTTTCTGGGGGAAAAACCATTCGAACGCCACGACGACGACGCCCGCGACGAGCAGCGCGCTCGCGAGCCGCGCGTGACCCGTGAAGAGCGCGGCGAACCCTCCGCCCGCGCACGCGAGCGCGAGATACGGAATGCGCGCGCCGGTCGTGCCTTCGTAAAATCCCGACACGAGCCCGACGGCCGAGCCGATCACCGTCGAGATCAGCGTCGCCGCGATGCCGATCACGAGCGAGAGGCGCGCGCCGTACGCGAGCCGCACGTAGACGTCGCGAAACACGCGATCGGTCCCGAGCCAAAAAAGCGCGCTCGGTCCGACCGGCTCGCCGAGCGACGAGGCGCCGCGCGTGAAGTCGCTCGTGTACGCGTCGTGCGTCGCGAAGAGCGGCCCGACGAGCGCGAAGACGACGAGCAAGACGACCAGCGCCGTGCCGACGCGCGCTCCGCGATTTTTCCAGAACCGACGCCGCGCGCGCGGGTCAAAGACGCTCACGGCGCCTCGGCTCCAAAAACTCGAGCACGCGCTCCGCGAAGCGATCGGGCATCTCCTCGGCGGGCGAGTGACCGCAGTCGAAGAGCTCGAGCCGCGCGTCCGGCAGCGCGCGCGCCAGCTTTCGTCCGATCGCCGCCGGCGCGAGCGCGTCGTTCCGGCCCCAGACGACCAGCGCCGGCGAGAGCACGCGCGCGAGCCGCGCCTCGACCGCGCGCGTATCGAGCAGCGCGTCCATCGTGGCGCTCGCGGCCTCGCGCGCCGCGGGCGCGTTGAATGCGTCGTAA
>DASXHD010000115.1:0-37815 GCA_036488725.1 Polyangiaceae bacterium
GTCCCCGCGCGGGCGGCGTCGTCGGCGACGGCAGGAGCGACTCGACCGCTTCGGCGTAGCGCGCCTCGGAGAGATCCGCGCCGTCTCCGACGAGCGCTTCGCGGCTGAACGCGTTGACGAACGCGATGAGCGGCGCGTTCGCGCGGTAGTTTTCGCGCAGCGCGAAGAAGTCCGCCGTCGCGCGCGCGGGGGTCGCGACGGTTCCCGAGGGGATCTCGAGCGCGCCGCGCGCGCGCTCGCCGGCGAGCTCGACGCACGTCGTCACGAAGACGCCGACGTCCGCCCCGCGAAACGCGTAGATCGACTGCTTGCGATCGCCGACGACGAGGAGCCCGCGCGGACGATAATCGCCGAAGACCGGCATCGCGCCCGGCGCACGCGCGCGCGGATCGCGCTCCCAGAGGAGGCGCAAGAGATCGACTTGAACGCGCGACGTGTCTTGGAACTCGTCGACGAGGAGCGCATCGTAGGCGCCGGACGCGCGCGCGGCGGCAACCGGATCGTCGCGCAGCGCGTCGCGCGCGAGACGGAGCGCGGCGCCGAAGCCGACCGCGCCCGCGCGTGCGTGCGCCTCGGCGAGGAGCGTCTGCGCGCGCGCGAGCAAATCGCGCACGAGCGCCGCCGACGGCACGGCGCGATCGCGCGCGGCCCACGCGTAGACGAGGCCATGCGCGCGCTCGCGATTGCTCGCGCCGCGGAGGTCTTCGCGGAACGAGAGCCAGTCCGGTTTGTCGCGCGCTTTGCGTATGCCGAGGAGCTCGGACGCGGCCTCGGCGATCTCGTGGACGTCGCCGCGCTCGCGCGCATCGAGGAGCGCGCGGGCCGCCTCCGCGTAGCGCGCGTCGGCGGTCGCGGCACGCGCGGCGTCGAGAAGCGCGGTCATCCTTCGCTCGAGAAATTGGGCGTCACCCTCGGGGAGCACGAGCGACGCGGCCTCGCGCCCGTCTTCTTCGAGTTGGCCGAGCAAGCGGACGATCTCGTCGCGCGCGCGCTCGGTCCCGCGCATCGCGCGGAGCAAATCGCGCACGGCGTCGGGATCGCGCGCGGCGCGCTCGACCATCGCCGCTTCCACGGACGCGCTCGCCCACGCGTCGCTCTCGTCCTGCGACGCGACGGTGAACGACGGCGGCAGTCCGAGCGCGAGGGCGTGCGTGCGCGCGACCGAATACGCGAGGCCATGGAGCGTGCCGATGGTCGCGAGCTCGACGCGCGCGAGCGCCTCGCGCGAACGCGCTGCGCACACGGCAGGTCCCCAGGGCATTTCGAGCCGCGTCGCCGCGCGTGCGAGATCGGCTTCGTACGCAGACGGCGCGCCGAACGCGAGCCGTTCGAGCTCGGTCACCAAGCGCTCGCGGATCTCTGCCGCCGCTTTCCGCGAAAACGTGGTCGCCGCGACGCGCGCCGGGTCGACTCCCTTTCGCGGCGCGAGATCGCTGACGCCGAGGAGCGCATGAACGAGCACGCCGACGAGCGCGTGCGTCTTGCCGGTGCCCGCGCTCGCGACGAGTACGACGTTGCGGCGGAAGGCGTAGAGCTCGTCGCTCATTCGCCCTCCTCGCGGCCGACCATCGTGACGGCGAAGCGCGGACGGCGGCACGCGCCGTCGAGACCGCACGACGCGCACCACTTGGGCGCCTCGGGTCGCGGGGCGATTTCGCCGCGGCGGATCGCGAGGACGAGCTCGAGCGCGGCGCGCGTCGCTTGGGTCGAGCCGTCGGACTCGGGCGCGACGAGCTCGGCGAATCGCTCGTCGAACGCGGCGGTGCTCGCGCGCGCCGGGCTCACCGTCGAGAGATAGCGGCCTCGCGCCGCCGATGCGCCGAGCGCTCGCTGCGCGACGAGCGCGTAAATCGGAACTTGGATCGCGGTGCCGCCGAGCTCTTGAATCGCCGGCAGGGAGACGCGCCGCTTGTAGTCGATCGCGCGAACCGCGACTTGATCGTGCGAGCGATCGACCCGATCGATGCGACCGCGCAGCGCGACGCGGCCGCTGGCATCTGCAACGATGAACGCCGGCCATTCGTCGCCGTCGGCGCCGAAGCTTCGCTCGGCGAATGCGAAGTCCCACGTGTCGTCCTCGATCGCGAGCGTCACGATGCGCGCGACCTCGAGCCTGATGCGGTCGAGCGCGGCGCGAACGAGCGCGCCGCCCGAGCGCGCGAGCGCAGCATCGGCGGCCTGCATCGCGACGCGCTCGATCGCGACGGCGTCGCGCGGTCGCGCGGTCCAGAGCGGTGCGGCCGCCACGAACGCAGCGCCGAGCGCTTCGTGGGCGAGGATGCCCTCTTCGCGACGATCGGGCGTGTCGTCGGCGCGCGGATCGTCGTCGAGCGCGCCGAGCACTTGCGCCGCGAAGCCTTGGAACGGACAACGCGCGATGCGCTCGAGCGCCGTGACCGACAAGGGGCGCGCGCCGCCGCCGGTCTCGATCTCGAGAAGCGCGCGCAAGTGCTCGTCGAGGAGGAGCTCGGTGCCGGGTGCGTCCGGCCTCGCGTGGATCTCGGCGCGCGCGATCTCTCGCGCGGCGATGCGCGCGGAGCGCGGCGCGAGCTCTTCGGCGCGGTCCGGAGCGACGTGCAGGAGCGCGAGGTTTCGCTCGTGCGGCGTCGTCGGCGCACCGAGCAGCGGCGCCGAGTGCACGAACGTCGCCGCGACGCCGCCGCGTTCGAGCCACGAGACGATCGGCGAAGGCGCGATCGCGGCGCCGTCGTGATCGGTCGTGCGATGACAGAGAACGACGTGTCGCGCGCCGGCGCTCGCGGCCGCGAGCTCGACGAGCGATCGCGGCGAGTCGATTCTCCGCAAGCGAAGCGCATCTTCGAGTGACGGCGTGACGATGCCCGCGCTCGCGTCGCGCGCCGGGAGGACCCCGTCGTTCGCGTCGACGACGATCAAAAGATCCAGCGCTTCGCCGGCGAGCGGCTCGAGCGGCAGCGCGCGGACCGCACCCGCGCGCGAAGCGCCGGTCGCGCCGCGCCCGCGGATCGCGCGACGAAGCTCGTGGACGAACGTGGCCGGCGCGCACGGCTCGGCGCCGCCGAGCGCGAGATCGGCCTGCTCGATTTCGGAGAGCGCCGCGGCGAGTGACTCGAGCGCGCGCGCGTCGCGCGCATAGGCCTCGAGCTCGGCCGCGACCAGCTGCGGGCGCGCGTCGTCACGTGAGAGCGCACCTCGCACCGCGGCGCCGGGACGCGCACCGAGCCCGACCGACGCGAAGAGCGCCCGCGCCCGTCGCGCGTGCTCCGTGCGCGGAACCTCCGCCGCACACGCGAGGAGCGCGGTACCGAAGCGACGCGCGATGCGCGCACGCTCGGGACGATCCGGGAGCGACGCAGCCGCGGTCGCGACGAGTCGCTCGAGCGGATCGTCGTGCTCCGCCGTCGGCGTTCGCTCGAGCGCGCTCGCCAAGTCGCGCACCGCGGCGCGCGCGGCCCGCGGATCGGGCGCGCCCGAAATCGCGCTCGCGTCGAGCCCTCCCGCGCGAAGGAGCGTCGCGACGTCGCGCCGTGCGAGCCCCGACGCGCCCGCTTCGAGCAGCGCGAGCGCCGTCTCGCCGAGCGCGGCCGGCTCGCGCGTGGCGAGGTGGAGCGGAATGCCGGCCTCCTCGAAGTGACGTGCGAGCGCCGCCCGCGCCCGTTCGCTCGCGCCGCGCGGAACGCCGATCACGATGCGGTCCGTCGACGCTCCGTCGCTTTGCGCCGCGACGACTGCCGCGACCGCTGCGCGCGCCTGCGCGTCCGCGTCGAGCGCGCGGCGCAAGCTCACGCGCTTCGCCGACTCAGGCACCGCACCGACGAACGTCGCGTCGCCGACGAACGAGTCGACGTCGGCTTCGACGGGCGCCTCGTCGAGCAAGCTCGCGACCTCCGCGACGAGGGCCTCGAACGGATCGTTCGCGCGCGTCGCGTCGATTAGCTTGCTCACGACCGGCAGCTCCACCGACGCGCCGCCGCCGGCACGCGCGAGCGCCGCGCCGAGCGCGCGCCACCACGCGGCGTCGCACGCGTCCCACCGCACGACGAACCGCGCGCGAATGCGGCTCGTGCCGACGGTGCGCGCGACGTCCTCGGGCCGCGCGCGAGCGATCGCTTCGGCGAGCCGGGGACCGCGCAGACGCTCGTCGACGAGGCCCGCGCGTTCGAGGCGCGCGTCGAGCGCGTTCATCGCGCGGCGCAGCACCGCGGCAATCGGCTCGGTGTGCTCGACCGCGCCGAGCTCGCGCGCGCCGACGCCGCGCGCACGGAGCACACCGAGCGCCTCGTCGATCGCGTCGATCGTCCGCTCCCAGCCGAGCGCGCTCCGCCGCAGCTCGACCGCGCGCGCGTCCCTCTCCAGCGCCGCGGGGAGCGCCATCGCGAGCGCCGCGCGCCTCGCCGCGTCCCCGGCAAAGCGTGTATTCTGCAAGTGACTCGCCGCGAGCCTCTCTTCCAGGCGTCGTCGCGTCTCGGCGCGCATTCCCTCGGCCGCGAGGAGCTCGACTTGGCGCTCGGACGCGACGACGACGAGCTCGTCGGTCATCATTCCGCCGACGCGCGCGCCGGCAGCGCGAGCACTTCCTTCGCGTCATCGGGAGCGTAGAGCGTCGCGTACGCGAGCTCGCTCGCGAGCACGCGCTTGACGTAGTTGCGCGTCTCCTCGAACGGAATTTGCTCGACCCACACGTCGAAATCCATCGCGGGCCGCGCTTTGAGCCACGCGTGCACCGCGCCAGCGCCCGCGTTGTACGCGGGGATCGCGAGCGCCGGATCGTCCGGGAAGCTCGCGCGGAGCTGCGCGAGGAGCTTGGCGCCGAGCGCGACCGAGACGCGCGGCGTGTGGAGCGCGGTCTCGTCGCTCGAGAGTCCGGTCCCGCGCGCGACGAGCTTCGCCGTCGAAGGCAGGAGCTGCATCAACCCGTGCGCGTTCGCCGGGCTCTTCACGTCGGCGATGAACGCCGACTCTTCGCGCATGACGCCCCACAAAACCGGCGCCGGCACGTGCTCGCTCTCGGCGACACTCGTCACGATCGGCGCGAACGCGCGCGGATACGCCGCTTCCCACGGCAAGCGCCATCGGCCGCTCGGGTAGTGCGCGAGAAAATCGGTGAGCCGCCCGCGCGCGAACGAGTGCCCGACGTCCCACGCGCCGGCGCGATCGAGCAGCGACGCGGCGATCCAAACGAGCTCGGGGTCGGCGCGGTCGACGGTCGCGCCGCTCGCGAGGAGCTCCTTGCGCGCCGAGTCGATCTCGCCGACGTCGAGGAGCGCGACCGCGCGCGCGAACGCTGGCGTCGCGAGCTCGGGATGCTCGCGCGTGACGAACGGGCCCGCGGGCTCGGCCGCGACCGCGGCGGCCAACGTCGATCGCGCGAGCGCGCCGTCGACCTCGGCGAGCCGATCGTAAGATTCGGCCATGTAATACGCGAGCGGATGCGCGCGAATGATCTCGACCCAGCGACGCTTCGCGCCCTCGAGGTCGCCGGTCTTGGCGGCGCACCTCGCGCGGAAATATTCGGCGCGCCCGGCGACGGCCCAGTGAAAGCTCGGCGCGTCGATCTCGGCGGCGCGATCCAGCGGCGCCTCCGCGCCGGTCCAGTCGCCGCGCGCGATGTGATCGAGCGCCGCACGGAAGAGCGCCTCGGACCGCATGTCGCCCTCGGGGTACGCGTCGGGCAACGTGAGGAGCATCGTCTCGGCGCGCGCGGCGTCGCGGTCGCGCACGATCATCGCGCTCGCGAGTCGCGCGTCGTCGGCGAGCCGATGCTTGGGAAATTCTTTTTCGATTCGGCCGTAGCGCTCGAGGGCTTCGTCGGGGCGCTGCCCGGTGCTCGCCTTCGCGCCGGAGAAGAGCGCGGCCGCGAGCGCGTCGGTCTCCTTCGCGCACGCGCGAATCGCGTCGCCCCACGCGTCGGCGGCCGCGCCGTGTTTCGTGCGCGCGGCGATCTGCGCACGAAGCGAGCTCGCGCGACACGCGACGTCGGACGCGGCCCGCTCCTTCGGCGGGATCGCCGCGATCGCCGCTTCGAGCTCGTTGCGCGCCTTTTCCGCCTGTTTTCCGTCCAAGAGCGCCCGCGCGCGTCGCAGCCGTTCGTCGAGCGTGAGCTCGCGCGGCAGCGACGCGTCCAGCGCCTCCGCGCGTTTTCGGAGCGCCGGCGCGTTCGTCGCGTCCTCGAACGTGGGGGCCTCCACCACGACGCGCGTCGCGAGATCGAACGCTTCGCGCGCGTGGCTCGCCGCGTCGCCGTCCTTGCCGTCGAGCAGCGCGCCCGCGAGACGCGTCGCGGTGTCGACCCAGCGCGGTCCATGCGGGTGCTTGGCGATCTGCGCGCGCCAAATCGGAATCGCTTGCGCGAAATCCCCACGCGCGCCGAGCGCCTCGGCGCGAACGAGCGCCGTCTCGTCCCCGATCGGCAGCGACGCATCCACGCCCGCCGCGCGCGCGATCGCTTCGTCGGTCTTCCCCAAACGTTCGTACGACGCCGCGGCGCGTGCACGCGCGTAATCGGCGAGGAGCGCACAACCCTCGCCCGCGCTCGCGAGATCGAACGCCGCCGCCGCACCCGCGTCGTCACCAGCGAGCGCGCGAAGCCGCGCGACGACGTACTCGCCTTCGCATCGCTCTTTCGCGCTCGTCGTCTTGGGCAGATCGGCTTCGAGCGCCGCAGCCGCCTCGGCATGATGCGCGTCGTCCTCGAGCGCGCGCGCATCCTTGAATCGCGCATCGTCCATCACGACCCACAGCGGCGGCCCCATCTCCGCCTTCGCGCTCGCGTCCGCCGCGTCGACCTCCGGCTTGTTCGAGTCCGCGGGCGCTTCGCGTCCGCCCGCGCCGTGGCACCGAACGCCGAGCGCGCACGTCGCGAGGGCGAGCGCCGCCGCGACCGACACCCGCACCTTCATCGCTTGGGACGCCATGCTTCGTTCGCCGCCTCTTCCTCTTTGGCGAGCTCGGCTTGCTTCCGTTTCGTCTCGAAGCGCTCTTTGTCCTGGTCGACGACCTCGGCGTCCGCTTCGCGCGACGCGAGATCGTGCTGCGCGCCGCGCTCGGTGTCGCGAGCCTTCTTTTCGCCTTGCGAGGCGGCGTCGACCTGTTGGGCGAGCCGCCTTCGCTCCTCTTCGACCGCGAACTCCCACGCGCGCCCCGCGTGCAGGTCCCCCGCGCGGAGCCCGCCTTTTTCGAGCGCGTCGCGCTCCTTTTCGCGCAACTCCCGCGCGCGATCCTCGGCTTTTGCCTTCGCCGCCTCGGCGGCCTCGCGCTTTTTCTCCGCCGCTTGCCTCGCGCCCACGGCTTCGGCAAGCTTCTGCGTAGCCGCATCGACTTGCCGTTCGCGAAGCTTGAGCAAAGGATCCAGCGGATATTTTTTGCGCTCCATGCTCGACTTGGAGTCTCGCACGCCTCTCATGCAGCACCAATCTTCGTCTTCCAGAACGAGCGTCGAGGCCGAGGTATTCGACCTCGGCCCGCGCGCGGGTCCGCTCGCCATGGTCGCGCCAGCGCTCCTTCTCGCGGCCGTGCTCCTCGGCGGCACGGTGGGGGCCGTGCTCGGCTTGACCGCGTGGTTCGCGCTCCTCGCTTACGACGCGCGCCCGCAACGGAAGCCCCGCAAAATGCGTGTATTCTACAAGCTCGGCCAGCTCGTCATTCCGGGGCGTGGAAAGCTGCGCGCGCACGACATCATCGGAGCGACGACCGCGCGCCACGACGGCCGCGTGAGCCTCATGCTCGCGCACAAGAAACGACGCAATCGGCCGGTCATCCTCGACTTCGACGACGAGGCGGCGCTCATCGCGTTTTGTCGCGCGCTCGGCATCGGTCATCACGGCTTCGGTTGGGTCGACATGGCCGTCGCCGCGCCGCCCAACACGGCGCTCCGCATCGGCCTCGCGGCGCTCCTCGCGCCCGTCGGGCTCATCGCCTTCGCATTGCCGCGCGACCTCACGCCACTCCTCGGAATGCTCGGCTCCGTCGGCGTCTTCGTTTGGCTCGCGTTCCTCCTCAGCACGTGGAAGTACCCGGCACAGGTGCTCAGGCTCACGAACGGCGGCGCGTTTTTGCCGAACGGAAAGTGGAGCTCGGGGTTCGTCGGCTTCGATCGCATCGACGACGTCAAACGCAACCGCGAGGGGCTGCTCGTCATGAGTCGCGCGCCCGACGGCTCGACCGCGACGGTGCCGGTCACGTTCCGCACGTCGAGTTGGAACCGCTTCGCGCCGACGCCGGAAGAAGTCGCGCACGTCGAGTCGCAGCTCCGCGCGGCGATCGATCGCGCGCACGGAAACGCCGCACCCGAGCGCGGGCGCGAAGCGTTCGCCACCGTCATCGACCGCGCGCCGGGCGAGTCTTTGCGCGAATGGCTCGCGCGCGTCGACACCATCGCCATCGGCGGCTCGGGCTATCGGTCGAGCGCGACCGCCTCGCGCGACGAGCTCTGGAGCTTGCTCGAAGACGCCGACGCGTCACCCAACGCGCGCGCGGCAGCCGCTCGGCTCCTCTCGCGCGTCGCGCCCGACGAGCTCCGCGTGCGCGTCGCCGACGTGCTCTTGACGGTCCGCGACGAGCGCGCTCGCGTGCGGATCGCGTCGACGTTCGACGAAGACGCGCTCGCCCAAGAAGAGCAGCTCGAACGCCTCGAGCAGCTGAAGCCCGGACTAGGTGGCGGCCCACTCCTGAAGTGACCGAACGTGGATGCGGTCGTCGCCGCGCGTCGCCTCGAGCGCGTCGCACGCCGCGAGCGCCGCCGCGATCGTCGTGAAGTACGGCACGTTCGAGAGGAGCGTCTGCCGGCGAAGCGAGTAGCTGTCGCGCACTTCTTTGGCGCCGATGGTCGTGTTCACGACGAGCGCAATCGACCCGCCGCGAATTTCATCGACGACGTGCGGCGTGCCCTCGTTCACTTTGTTGACGGCGACCGCGGGCACGCGCGCGCGCCCGAGCGCCGCGGCAGTTCCTCGCGTCGCGCAGATCTCGAACCCGAGCGCGCGGAGGCGCCGCGCGATGTTCGCGGCGACCGGCTTGTCCTCGTCTTTGACGCTGATGAACGCGCGCTTCTTCGTCCCCGGCTTCGGCGCTTCGATCGGAATGCCCGCGGCGAGGAGCGCCTTGCCGAAGGCGCGCGCGAACGTGTCGGCGACGCCCATCACCTCGCCGGTCGATCGCATCTCGGGCCCGAGGATGGTGTCGACGCCCGGAAACTTCGTGAACGGAAAGACGCTCTCTTTGACCGCGACGTGCCGCGGGAGCTCCGCGTCGGCCACGCCGAGCGCTTCGAGCGTGCGACCGACCATGAGCTTCGCGGCGATCTTCGCGAGCGGCCGGCCCGTCGCCTTCGACACGAACGGCACCGTGCGCGACGCGCGCGGGTTCACCTCGAGGACGTAGACCTCGCCCCCTTTGATTGCAAACTGCACGTTCATGAGCCCGACCACGCCGAGCTCGAGCGCGAGCATGCGCGTCTGCTCTTCGATCGAGAGAACGATCTCGACCGGCAGCGAATACGGCGGGAGCACGCTCGTCGAGTCGCCCGAGTGAATGCCGGCCTCCTCGATGTGCTGCATCACGCCGCCGATGACCGCGTGCTTGCCGTCGCAGACGCAGTCGACGTCGACCTCGATCGCGTCTTTCAAGAACTCATCGACCAAAATCGTGGCCGCGCCCGTGTCGCGAGCGACCTCGACGGCGACTTGCACGTACGCGTCGAGCTCGCTCCGCGTGTAAGCGATCATCATCGCGCGGCCGCCGAGCACGTAGCTCGGTCGCACGAGCACGGGGTAGCCGATGCGCTCGGCGATCTCGGCGGCTTCGGCCGCGGTCTTCGCGATGCCGCTCCGCGGACGTTTGAGCGCGAGCTTCGTGAGGAGCTCGTCGAAGCGCGCGCGGTCCTCGGCCCGGTCGATCGCGTCGGCGCTCGTGCCGAGCAATTTCACGCCACGCTGCTCGAGCGGCACCGCGAGCTTGAGCGGCGTCTGCCCGCCGAACTGCACGTTGACGCCTTCGGGTTTTTCTTCGTCGCAAATCGCGAGCACGTCCTCGAGCGTCAGCGGCTCGAAGTAGAGGCGGTCGCTCGTGTCGTAATCGGTCGACACGGTCTCGGGGTTGCAGTTGACCATGATGGTCTCGTACCCGAGCTCGCGCAGCGCCTGGACGGCGTGCACGCAACAATAATCGAACTCGATCCCCTGCCCGATGCGATTGGGTCCTCCGCCCAAAATGACGACTTTTTTCTTGTCGGTCGCCTTGCGCTCGGTTTCGGATTCGTATGCAGAGTACAGGTAATTCGTCCGCGCCGGAAACTCGGCCGCGCAAGTGTCGACTTGCGCGTAGACCGGCACGACGCCCGCGCGTTTGCGCGCGGCGCGAATGTCGTCCTCGCTCCTGCCGGAGAGCTTGGCGAGCTGGCGGTCCGAAAAACCGAGACGCTTGAGCTCGCGCATGTTCTCGATCTCCCCGCCGGCGACGCGCTTTTCTGCGTCGACGATGCGGCGCAGCTGCGCGAGAAACCACGGGTCGATCGCCGTGCGCCGATTGAGCTCTTCGTCGCTCATCCCGAGGCGCATCGCGTCGACCACGTAAAACAAACGATCCGCGCGCGGGATCGCGACGAGCGTCTCGAGCGCGCGGCGCGCCTCTTCGGGCGAGGGCGGCGGGAGATTTTTCGGCGTCTCGAAGTCGGGCGCCTCCATCACGAGATCGCGCCGCCGCTTCGGCTCGGCGAGCGCGCGATAATCGACTCGGTCGAGCAACGACCCGAGCCCGTCGCGTCCGGTCTCGAGCGAGCGCGCCGCCTTTTGAATCGACTCGCAGAACGTCCGGCCGATGCTCATCACTTCGCCGACGCTCTTCATCTGCGTCCCGAGCGTGGCGTCGGCGCCCGGAAATTTTTCGAACGCGAAGCGCGGCCATTTGACGACGACGTAATCGATCGCGGGCTCGAACGCCGCGCTCGTGCCGGTGATGTCGTTCTTCAATTCGTCGAGCGTGTAACCGACGGCGAGCTTCGCGGCGACTTTGGCGATCGGATAACCCGTCGCCTTGGACGCGAGCGCCGACGACCGCGACACGCGCGGGTTCATCTCGATGACGAGGACGCGTCCGTCTTTCGGCGAGACGGCGAACTGCACGTTGGACCCGCCGGTCTCGACGCCGATCTCGGTCATCACGGCGCGCGCCGCGTCGCGCAAACGCTGGTACTCGCGGTCGGTCAGCGTCATCGCGGGGGCGACCGTGATCGAGTCGCCGGTATGGACGCCCATCGGGTCGAGGTTCTCGATCGAGCAAACGACGATGAAGTTGTCTTTCCGATCGCGGATGACCTCGAGCTCGAACTCTTTCCAACCGAGCACGCTCTCTTCGATGAGCACCTCGTGCGTCGGCGACTGCGAGAGCGCCCACGCGACTTTGGTCTCGAGCTCGTCTTTCGTGTACGCGATGCCGCCGCCGCTCCCGCCGAGCGTGAAAGACGGCCGCAAAATCGCAGGGAATCCCGTGTATTCTACAACTTTCCACGCGTCTTCGATCGAGTGCGCGACGCCGGCGCGCGGGCACTCGAGGCCGACTTTCTCCATCGCCGCTTTGAAGAGCGCGCGGTCTTCGGCTTTGGCGATCGCGTCGGGCTTGGCGCCGAGCATCTCGACGTTCAATCGCGCGAGGACGCCGCGACGGTCGAGCTCGAGCGCGAGGTTCAGCGCGGTTTGTCCGCCGAGCGTCGGCAAGATCGCTTGCGGCCGTTCGCGCTCGAGGATCGCTTCGAGCGTGCGCGGCTCGAGCGGCTCGACGTACGTGCGCATCGCGAGCTCGGGATCCGTCATGATCGTCGCCGGATTCGAGTTCACGAGGACGACGTCGTAGCCCTCTTCGCGAAGCGCCTTCGCGCCTTGCGTTCCGGAATAGTCGAACTCGCAGGCCTGGCCGATGACGATGGGCCCGGCGCCGATGAGCAGGATCTTCTGAATGTCCGCGCGCTTGGGCACCGCGGGACGTGACTTAGCAAGTGCGTCGCGCGGCGGCTATAGCGACGGCTTTTGGGTGCGCGGCGTGAAGCGATCGGAGTAGTATCCCGTCCAACGATCATGCGTCATCTCCGCGTTCTTTTGCTCGTCGCCGCTGCCGTTCCCGTGATCGCGTGCGAGGTCTACACGCAGCCTCCGCCCGCGTACGGCGCGCAAGTGCAGGTTCAAACGCCGCCTCAGCCCACGGCTCAGGTGGACGTCAACGCCGGCGACCCGAACGCGCAGCAGGCGCAAGTCGATCCGAACGCGCAAGCCGCGACCGACGACCAAGATTCGAGCGACGCCGACCCGAACGCGATCGACAATTTCCGCCAAGCGCTCGCGCCGTACGGCTCGTGGGTCGACGACCCGCAGTACGGAACGATTTGGTTCCCGTCGCCGAGCGCGGTCGGCGGCGACTTCACGCCGTACCTCACGAACGGCCACTGGGTTTACGACAACGACTACACCTGGGTCAGCGATTACGACTGGGGCTGGGCGCCGTTTCACTACGGGCGCTGGTTCGTTTACCCCGGTCACGGCTGGGCGTGGATTCCCGGCACCGAGTACGCGGGCGCGTGGGTCACCTGGCGCAACGGCGACGACGGCTACGGCTACGTCGGCTGGGCGCCGACGCCCCCGAGCTATTACTACCGCGGCGGGCAGGTCCTCGCGATCTCGACGCCCTGGTTCGAGCCGGCGTACACCTACGCGCCGACGGGCGATCTCTTCGCGCCCGTGATTCGCGACCGCGTGATTCGCGATCCGGGTCGCATCCGCGAGATCTCGACGCGCACGCGCGTCTATCAGGCGCCGCGCGACGGCTTCGTCAACGGCTCGGGCGGCGTTCGCATGCGCGTGCGCGGTCCGGCGCCGACGCGCCTCGGGCTCAATACGAGTCGGCTGCCGCACGTGCCGGCGAACTCGCGCACCGTCGTCCGCGCGCAAGAGTTCCAGCGCACGCATCCGTATCAGCCGCACGCCGTCGCGCCGCGGACCGTCACGCCCACGCACCCGCCGATCGACCGCAACAACATCCAGACGCAGCACAACAACGAAACGCGCAACGTGACGCAGACGCGGCCAGGCAACGAAGCGACGCGGACCGAGCCGACGCGTAACGAGCCGGCGCGCACCGAGCCGATGCGCACCGAGCCCACGCGCACGAACCCGGCGCAAGTCCGCACCGTGCCGGCGCCTGCGCCGACCCCGACCAACTTGCGCAAGCCGTACCCGCCGCCGTCGGTCACGCACCGTCGCTAGGCAGAATTCAGGGGTGGCAGACGCCGGTCGCGCAGTCGCAGTTTTTCGGCGAGCCGGTCATGCCGTAAATCAGCGTGAGCGAGAGGCCCACATTGCCGATTTCGTTTTGTCCGACGCCCGAAATCGGCGGAACGAAAAAGAGCGAGCCGAGGACGCGCGCGTTGCCTCGAAGCGGTAAGGCCGCGACGAGCGCGAGGGTCGTGAGCGCGCGGGCCGAATCGGCGACGCTCGCGTCGTTCACCGTCGCGTCCCACGAGCCCGTGTACGTGAGCGCCCCGCCCAGCGAAAACCCGCCGCGAAACGTGTAGCTCGCGCCGATCGTGCCCGCGAGGTCGGGACCGAGCTGCGAATGAACGCCGCGGACTGTGCGCGCGCCGTGAAAGGACGCCGTGCCCGTCAGCGCGAGGAGCATGCGGCCGAATGTTTTTTCGAGCGCGAGGCCCGCGCCGAGCTGCGCGCCGCCGAGGCCGGTCGCGTCGGCGCCGAGCGGGTTCTGTGCCATGTCGGCCGGCGTGCCCGAAGGGACGGTCACCGAGAGGAGCGGGGCGATGCCGGGCACGACCGGATCGCGCCCGTTGCGGAGCACGTCCCATCGCATCGAAAACGAAATGTCGCCGAGCCCGCCGCCGAAGTCGCTCACGCTCTCTGCGCTGCGAAACGTTTCGACCAGCGGCACCGACACGTTGATTTGCACCGGCTCGTCGCCCACGCGCGCGGTCACGAAGAGCGTCTGGCCGAGATCGATTTCGCTCGCGCCGTCCGGCTGACCGCGCAAGACGTGCTCGCCGTCGAACGAGCCGAAGGCGACCGCGCCCTTCGCCGAGACGCCGAGAAGCCCGCGCTCGCCGTCTTGGAGGCGGCCGGGAAAAATCGTGCTCGTGCTGACGCAGCAGGCTTGCGCGCGCGCGCGCCGCTCGGCCCCGAGGCAGGCGAGCAGGGCGAAAACGGCGATCGCGCGCGAGTGCATCGACACAGTTCTAGTAGTAGGGTTTGCCGCGCGCCATGAACACCAATACTCCGCAGAAAAAGCTCGCCGAGGAGCTCGATCGCATCGCCGCACGATACGAGTCGCAGTTCGCCGGGATGCCCCGCAGCAGCCGCAACGTCGACGAGCTCGACACCATCATCGACGAGACGAAGGGCATCCTCGCGCGCATCGAGTCGATCCCCGAAGCCGTGCGCCCGCCCGACCTCGGCGAGCTGGCCGAGACCGCGCGTCGCAACGTGGCGATCTACCAACGCGAGCGCGCGCTCATCCTCGATGCCGTGCGCGTCGGGCCGGCGTACGAGCGCTTCTCGATCCTCGCGACGTCGGCGAACTTCGTCTTCGCGCGGTACCGCCGTCACTTCGCGGGCAAGTCGCGCGTCTCGCGCGACCTCGGGCTGCTCGACGAGATGATCGAAGACCTCGAGTCGATCGAAGAAGCGATGCAAGGCGTGATCGCCGAGGCGAAAAAAGGCACCGGCGCGAGCGAGCTCGCCAAAGACGTGAAGCTCGTGAAGAGCTCGCTCGAGATGTACCGCAGCGAGCGCACGCAAATCGCCAAAGCGCGCAAAGACGGCACGCCCGAGGAGCGCGCGAGCTTGATGGCGCAGCTCGCCAACGATCAGTTTCGCATCTACGCGAATCACTTCTCCGACAAGTCGCGCGTCACGCGCCGTCCGGCGCTTCTCATTCGCGTCATCGATCAGCTCGGCACGATCCGCGAGATGATGCTCGGCCTGAAGAAGGGCGGCCTCACGGGCGTGAACGACGACAACCTCGGCATCGTCGAGCGCAACCTCGAGACGTACAAAAAAGAGCTCGAAGAAATTCGCGCGGCGCGCAAGGAGGTCGGGTTCTCGGATTTGCTGGGCCTCCTCGGCGGCGCGGCGAACACCGTCTTCGAGGCGTACCGCGCCGAGTTCGCGGGACAAGACCGCAAGACGCGCGACCTCGATCGGCTCTCCGCCCTGTGCGACGAGCTCGGGGACCTGCGCCGCCAGATGATCGAGGTCGGACGCGCCCACGAGAGCGCGTCCAACGACTCGAACATCGACGTCATCTCGGCCCAGCTCGGAGGCTTCGAGCTCGAGTGGGACAACATCACGCTCGCGAAGAAGTGAGGGACGCTCAGCCGCGGACGAACGGCAAGTACTTCGCCTGCCACATCTTCGTGCGCACGTAAGCGAGGGGGTCCCGCAGCTTCTCGTCCGACGCGCGGGCGACGCCGTCTTGGAGCGCTTGCGCGATGACGCCCGCCGCGACGCGCGCCGAGACCTCGCGCATCTCGGTGACCGGGGGATAAATGAGCCCGCTCGCGAGGTGATTTTCGGCGTTGTAGTCGGCGAGCGCGCGCGCGGCGGCACTCACCATCGCGTCGGTGATCTCCCGGGCTTGCGCGAGCACCGCGCCGAAGCCGAGGCCCGGGAAGATGAACGCGTTGTTGCCCTGTCCGATTTCGTAGAGCTTTCCGCCGAAGCTCACCGGCGCGAACGGGCTGCCGGTCGCGACGATCGCGCGTCCGCCCGTCCACGCGAGGATGTCCGCCGGCTGCGCCTCGCACGAGTTCGTCGGGTTGGAGAGCGCGAAGATCGCCGGCCGCTCGGTGTTCTTTCCCATCTGCCGCACGATCGCTTGCGTGAACGTGCCCGGCTGACCGGACAAACCGAGCAGCACGGTCGCCTTCGAGCGCTCGACCACTTCGAGCAGCGACGTACCGATCTTGTCGAGCACCTCGCGCGATTTGGCGAACGGCTTTTTGTAGTCCTCCATCTTGCGGTCTTCGGAGAGGAGACCCTTCGAGTCGAGGAGGAACATTCGCTCCATCGCCTCTTTCTGCGAGAGGCCCTCGGCCATCATGCCGCGCACGAGCTCCCACGCGACGCCCGCGCCGCCGGCGCCTGCGCCGAAGACGATGATTCGCTGATCGCGCAATCGGTCGCCGCGCAGCTTGCACGCGCCGAGCACGCCCGCGAGCGTGACCGCGCCGGTGCCTTGAATGTCGTCGTTGAACGACGGAAGCCGCTTGCGATACCGCTCGAGCACCGCGAACGCCGAATCCTTCGAGAGATCTTCCCACTGCAAGACGGCGTTCGGGAAACGCGCGATGACCGCTTCGACGAAGAGATCGAAGAACGAAAAATACTCCGGCCCGCGAAGGCGCTTCTGTCGGACGCCGAGGTAACGCGGCTCCTCGAGCAGGTCCTCGCGATCCGTTCCGACGTCGAGACCGACGGGCAGCGAGCGCCACGGCGACATGCCGCCAGCCGTGTAGAGCGAGAGCTTGCCGATGCTGATCGCGACGCCGCCGTAACCTTGATCGCCGATGCCGAGGATCGCCGACGAGTCGGTCGCGACGATCATGCGCACGTCGTCATAGTGGCAATTTTGAAGCGCTTCGCGCGCGCGCTCGACGTTGTCCGGCGAGAGCGAGATGCCACGCGCGCTCTGGTAGATGTTGTGGTAGTTGCGCACCGCGTCGCCGACCGTCGGCGTGTAGATGATCGGCAGCATCTCCGGCAGGTGCGAGTCGAGGAGCGCGTAGAAGAGCGTCTCGTTGCGTTCCTGCACCTGTCGCAGATACGTGTACTTTGCAAGATCGTTGGGCTGCTTCAAAAAGCCGGCGTACGTCCGCGCGATTTGCTCGCCGAGCGTGGAAACGTGCGGCGGAAGCAAACCGTCGAGCTTGAGCTCGCGCCGCTCTTCGAGCGTGAAGGCCGTCCCTTTGTTGGTCGGCGCGAGGCGTAAGAGCGCGTAGCCATCGAGCGAGACGTGCATGCGAAAGACGCCGTCGGCGTCGCGCTTCGTCTCGAAATACTTGGAGAGCTTCGGCATGCGGCGAACCTTCGCATTTGTACGCGCCGCCGGAAATGGGATCGGGAGAGAGGCCATGGGCGTTAGCGATCGCAAAAACCCAGCCGCACGCGTCGCGTGGCTTTTTTGCGTCAATTCGGCGGCTGCGGGGGCGCGTCGTCGTTTTGCACGCATGACGCGAGGTCGAAGAAGAGAAACTCGAGCGCGCGCTCGTTGTTCGCGTAGTCGGGGTCGCTCTTCGCGCACTCGTCCGGGAAGGTCGCGCCGTTGGTCGTCCCGGAGAGGTGCACGTTCGAGAGCACCGCGCGCCCGCATTGCGCGGAGTTCGGCGCGCCGACGGGCACGTTGAACGACACGTAACGCGGGTGGCCGCTCGTCGGCTCGTAGATCCAGCTCGTCGAATAGCAGCTCGCGTTTTGCACGCTGCAACCTTGCGGCTCGAGGCCTTGGATGCTGTCGCGCGTGTCGGTGAAGGTCACGACGCCCGGCGTGGTGCTCGCGCCCGCGTTGACGAGCCAGTCGGCGAGCGCCGCGCCTTTCGGAAAAGTTTGATCGACGTTCTCCGTTTCGGAGATGCCCGCGCCGCCGTCGCCTTGCGCGCCGCCCCAGTCAGCCGCGCTCTTCAAGTCGGGCGTGCTCGGATTGGTGAACCAGTTCTCGTAATAATGCGTCGCGAAGAGCCGCCCGCCCGCTTTGAGATATTCGTCCATCGCGACGTACGGATCTTCGACCGCGCCGTTCTTCGGGACGCGGCTGTTCGGCGCACCCTCGCACGCGTTGAAGACGAGATCGTATTTTTCCAAGTTCGCGTGATCGGTCCACCATTGATACGTCTCGAGCGGCGTGTCGCCGCCGTCGATGGTCGACGCGACGCCGCCTTTCCCTTCGGAGTCGAGGCCCGTGTAGAAATGCACGTGACCCGTCGGGCTCGTCGGCGGAACGAACTCGCTCGGGTCGATGCCGACGTGCAAGAGGAAGCACTCGGCCGGGTCGATGCCGCTCGTGAACGCGATGAGCGGCATGTCGCCCTCGGACGACTTGGACGGAAGTCGCAGCTGGTGCTGCTGCTGGAGCGTGCCGGTGCCGCTGTTGAAGACCGCGTCGAGATCGACGGTGCCGCACGAGTCGACGTGCGGCACGACGAGCTGGCGCCGCCATTTTCCCGCTTGAATGACGAGCGGGATGCCGTCGCCCGTCGGCACGCCCCATTTGTCGTTCGGGCCGCGCGTGAGCGTGAAGTGGCCCTTCGCGTCGGTGAACGTCGAGACGATCGGCGAGCCCGACGCGGGCGCTTGGCACGCCGAGCACGTCGGATTGCCGGGCGCGATCGGATCGGGCGTCGCGTTCGGGACGTAAACGAAGATGCCGTAGAGGCCGACCGCGCCCGCCGGATCATAGACGGTGCCGGTGAGCGTCGTCTCGCCGAGGCCCGCGTCGCCGCACGCGAGGTCGACGTTGCACTGGAGGTTCGTGCAACCGCCGTCGCCCGCGTCGGGCGCGGCCGTGTCTCCGAACGACGCGTCGATCGGCGGCGGCACGACCGCGACGTCGGAGCCCGCGTCCTCGTCGCCGGAAAAATCGTGTGCGCCGCACGCGACGGCCGCACCGAACGAAAGCAAAAGAAAGATAGGTCGAAGTTTCATGGGCTCCTCACTTGCAAACGGTCGAGCACGCGCCGCCGACGCACGTGCCAAAGTCGGATGTGGGGGCGCCGACGGCGGCGCAGCTCGCGGTGCACGCGCCGAACGCGTCGAACGTGTCGAGCGACGACATGCAATCTTGGAAGCACGCGACCCAGTCGATCGACGCCGACCACTCTTGCGCGCAGCACGACGTGCTGACGCAGTCGAAGCAGCTCGCGAAATCTCCGCCCGGTGCCTTCTCGAGGAAGTTGCATTGCGAGTCGCCGATCGGCGGCGCGCACTTGCCCGACGTGCAGGTCCCCGTGCAGCACTGGAAGTCGCCGGCGCAGCTTCCGGTCCACGCGCACGTCGGCTTGTCGACGCACGTGCCGTTTTCGCACGCGCCGCTGCAGCAATCCGCCGGCGCGGTGCACGCGTCGCCATGGGCGGTGCACGTCTTGGCGCCGCACTTGCCGGAGACGCACGCGCCCGTGCAGCACTGCGCGCTGTTCGCGCACGCGTCACCCACTGGGATGCACGCTCCGGCGCCCGACGCGCAGACGTTCGACGTGCAGCTTCCGCTGCAGCAATCCGCCGGGCTGTTGCACGACGTGCCCGTCTCGGAGCAACCCTCGACGCAGACGCCGTTCGAGCACTCGCCCGAGCAGCACTCGTCGTCGTTGATGCAGCCCGTCCCGTTGCCGTGACAGACGAGCGTCGCAGCGACGCAGTACGAAGCTTGGCTCAGAGCGTCGTAGACGCACTCGCCGCTGCAGCAGTCGGTGGACGACTTGCAGGAGTGGCTCGTTTGATCGCAGAAGACTCCGCGCGCTCCTCCGTCGGCGGCGTCCGGCGCGGCGGCGGCCTCGGCGGAGGCGTCGATGGGATCGCCGGCGTCGGTCGGCGTGGAAGATTGAGCCGCGCAGGCGGCTGAAAAGACGAGAGCCAAAAAAGAAAGAGCGCGCATCCCAATCGCGGCTGCAGCGCGCGTGCCTTTGGACCGAACGAGAAAATTCCGCGACTTACGTTCGTGCGCAAGGCGATCGATCCGATCGCGCGCGACCCGCACGATCGCGCGCGAGCGCGAAGCGTTGCGTTTTCGATCCGATGACGGCACGCTGCCGGCATGCGCGCGTCTCTACTCGCCGTTGCGATCCTCGGCTGCTCGTCGCAACGCGCAGAGAGCGTCACGCTCGTTGCGCCCGCCGCTTCGAGCCCGGTCGCTCCTGCTCTGGCGCTGCCGAAAGTCGTCGTCGCCGCGCCTTCGCGACGAAACGCGTGCCTGATGCTCTACGAGTGCGGCTGCAACGCGGGCTGCACCGAGATCGATCGTCCGCTCGAGGGGCTCGACCCGGGCGCGCGCGTCGGCGTCGTCTCGGGTCCGTTGAAGGGCACGTCGGTCTTCGTCGCGAAGAGCCGCACGACCGCGGGCGATTCGGTGCTCACGGTGCAGCGCGCGGATCCGGCGTCGCCGATCATGGTCTGCGCGATGCGCGCTCGGACGCCGGTCGTCGGCTACCTGTGCTCCGCCGAAGGCAACGGCGCCGCGCGCGCGTGCGACGCCTGCGCTTCCGATTGACGCGACCCACGGGAGTATACTCGCGTGATGCGCGCCGCTTGGCTCCTGGTCGTCGCGACGACGTTCGGTTGCGGCGGCATCACGACGAGCGACGGCGACGCGGGCGGCGACGCCGGATCCTGGAGCCCCGTGTGCCCGGCGACGCGACCGGCGGAAGGCAGCTCCTGCTCGCACGACGAGCTCGACTGCGAGTACGCGTGCGGCGACGTCGTGATCTGCGCCGACGGAGCGTGGGCCGGCGCGGTCCTCGGCGGAGGCCCGCCGTCGTGCGACGCCGGACCGAGCGCGCCCGATTGCCCGAGCACCGAGAGCGCGATCACGCCGAGCGCGAGCTGCGCAAACGCCGGCGACACGTGCGTGTATTCTACAGGCATTTGTGCGTGCACCGGTCCGTTCGATCCGACGCCGGACGCCGGCGCGACATGGTTCTGCGGCCCGGAGAGCGGCTGCCCGATGCCGCGCCCGCGGATCGGTACGGCCTGCGCGACGCCGAGCCAGGAGTGCGATTACGCGGCGTGCGGCGACGGCGTCGTCTGCACGGCCGGCGTGTGGCAGCCGGCGGGCATGGGTTGTGGAGGCTGAAAATCAAACCACGGGCAGATAGAGCACGACGGCGGTTCCGCGATTGGGCTGGCTGTGCACCGCGATCGTGCCGCCGCTCTCGGACGCGAAGCGGCGCGCGGACGGCAGGCCGAGGCCCGTCCCCTCGCCGGCCGGCTTCGTCGTGAAGAACGGCTCGAAGACGCGATCGCGGACTTCGCGAGACATGCCGGCGCCCGTGTCGCAGACGGTGACCGCGACGTAGTCCTTGTCCTCGAGCGTGACGAGCGCGGCCGAGACGAGGATCGATCCGCCGGGCGGCGTCGCGTCGCGCGCGTTCGCGACGAGGTTCATCAAGACGTGCTCGAATCGCTCGCGCTCGACCTGGATGAGGCCGCTGTCCTCCGGCTCGACGCGCACGTGCCGGTCGCTCGCGACGCGCTCGAGCAGAGTCGCCATCTCGCGCACGGCGTCGCTCGCGTCGAACGGCTGTCGCTCGGCGCGCGCGGCTCCGAGGACGCGGCGCACGAGGCCGGTCGCGCGCTCGGCGATGGCTTGCACCTCGGTCGCGAGCGCCTCCGCGCGGCTGCCTGGCTCGACCGTCTTTCGCAGCAGCGACGACACGCCGATGAGCGCCGCGAGCAGACCGTTGAAGTCGTGAACCGCGTGCGCGTCGATCGCGAGCGTGTCATGAGTCGCCCGCGTCACCGTGAGATCGCGAATGACGAACACGACGAAATCGTCGTCGCGCCGCGATTCGATCGCGAGCCGCCGCGGCGTTCCCATGCTGTCGGCCGCGTGCACTTGAGTGAGGCCGCCGCGACCGTGGACGAGCGCGTCTTGGCGGAGCAGCCAGCGAACGTCGATACCGAGCTCGCGCGCGGCACGATTGACGAGCACGACGCGTTCGTCACGATCGGTGACGACGATCGCTTCACGCAGATTCTCGACGACGCGTTCGTGCAGGCTGTCCACGCCTCTCAATGTGGTGACCGGCGTCGCGCGGCGACATCGGCCGGCCGGAGCACGACGCGTAGGACGTTCGCGCAGCGCGGCGTCGGTGTTCGTCCTACTCGACCAGCTTGTTCTTGATGGCGTAGTGCGTGAGCTCGGCGTTGGTCTTCATGTTCATCTTGGCGAGGATGCGCGTGCGGTGCGTGCTGACGGTCTTCACGCTGAGCGCGAGCTTCTTGGCGACGTCGGATACGGTCTTGCCGGACGCGAGCAAGCACAGCACGTCGAGCTCGCGACCGGTGAGGCGCGCGTGGAGCGGCCCGTCTTTTCCGCCCGCCACGACCGACGCGAGCGTCTCGGCGAGCTCTGCGCTGATCCATCGCCCGCCGCGGCCGACCTTGCGCACCGCCTCGACGAGCCTCTCCGGCGCGCTCTCTTTGTTCAAGAAACCCGACGCGCCCGCCTTGAGCACGTGAACGCCGAACTGTTCTTCCGGGTGCATCGTGAGAACCAAAATCGGAAGCTCGGGATACGTCGCGCGCACGTCGGCGAGAAGCTCGAGGCCGCTCGCGCCCGGCATGTTCATGTCGAGCACCGCGACGTCGAACTTCTGCGCGGCGAGGAGACGCGCGACGTCGCCTGCGGTCGCGGCCTCCGCGTCGACGACGATGTCCGGCGCCTCGGTGAGAATTTCGCGAAGCCCGCGCCGCACGACGGCGTGATCGTCCGCGATGAGGACGCGGATCACGACGGACGTTTCCCGCGGAACGGAACGCTCACGCGGAGGAGCGTACCTTTCTCGGGCTCTCCCGCAATCACGGCGAAGCCGCCGAGACGGCGCGCGCGCTCGCGCACGCCGAGCAAACCGAGCGAATGGGCGCCGTTGGCGTGCTCTGGCGTCACGCCCCGCCCGTTGTCGCGCACTTCGAGACGCAACGCATCGTCTTCGAGATCGAGCTTCACGTCGACGTGCGTCGCGTGCGCGTGTCGCGCGACGTTCGTGAGCGCTTCTTGCAGAATGCGGAAGAGCGCGGTCGACGTGTCGCGATCGAGCTTCGCGAGCCCGAGGTTCGACGTGAGGTCGCAGCGGATGCCGGTGCGCTCGGAAAAGTCTTGCGCTTGCCACTCGAGCGCGGCGAGAAGACCGAACGCGTCGAGCACGCCGGGCCGCAAATCCGCCGAGATGCGACGCGTCGCCGCGATGAGCTCGTCGCTCGTTTGCGAGATGGTCTTCGCTTTGTCGAGCAGCGCGTCGCGCGGCAGCTCCCCGCTCTCGACGTGACGCGCTCTCCACGCGACGTCGAGCTTGAGCGCGGTGAGCGCTTGCCCGAGCGTGTCGTGGAGCTCGCGCGCGATGCCGATGCGCTCTTCCTCGCGCGCGTGCTCGGCGTGCGCGCTGAGATCGCGGAGCTGCTGCTCGAGCTGATGACGCTGAATCGCGATGCCTGCGATCTCGGTCGCGCGCGCGACGAGCGCTTCGTCCTCGGGGCGCGAGCCGCGTGGCTCGGTGTAATAGAGCGCGAACGTTCCGAGCACGCGTCCGTCGCGCGAAAAGATCGGCGTCGACCAACACGCGCGGAGCCCGTGCGCGAGCGCGAGCTTTTTGTAGTCGGTCCACAAGGGGTCGTGCTCGATGTCGAGCACGTGCACGGGCGCTTTGCGCCAGACCGCGGTGCCGCACGAGCCCGCGCGCTCGCCGATGCGCGAGCCGTCGATCGCCGTGACGTATGCGGGGGGCAGATGCGGGGCCGCGCCGTGACGAAGGTGCTCGCCATCCGCGTCGACGAGGAGGACCGATGCGAGCGCCGGCTGCGCGTGGTCCTCGACGAGCCGGCAGATCGCGTCGAGAATTTCCGGCAGCGCGCCGCCCGCCGCGATGCGCTCGAGGACGCGCTGCTCGCTCTCGCGGAGCAAGCGCGCGCGCGTGGTCTCGGTGATGTCCTCCGCCGCGAGCCCGACGCGTCCCCCCGGAAGCGGGAACGCCTTCATCGCGACGGCGCGCGTCGGCGCGTTCGGATCGGCCGAGCGATACACCGCCGTCTCGTGTACGCCGCCATCACGCGCGACCGCTCCGAGGAGCCGCTCGAGCTGCCCGCCCTGCGCGAACGGAAGAATGTCCGGCAGCGCGTCGCCCACGCGCGGCGCGAGCGGCATCTTCGCGATGCGCTCCGCCGCCGGATTGAACGCGACGAGCCGATACGTTCGTGGCTCGCCGATCTCGCCGATCTTGAAAACGGCGAGCGCGATCTGAACGTGCTGCACGATGTCGCCGAACATGCGCGAGTCGGTCACGTCGCGGCACGTCCCGACCAGCGCGGTGACGTGGTTCGCTTCGTCGAGCACCGCCTCGCCGATCGTCTCGAGCTCGCGGAGCGATCCATCGGGCCGAACGATGCGCTCCGGATACGCGAACTTCCCGCCCGTCGCGAGCGCGTTCTTCACGGAGCTCTCCGTGCGCGCGCGATCGTCGGGGTGCACGCGCGCGAGAAACGACTCGAACGTGATCGCCGTCGACGGCGGCTCGAGTCCGTAGATGCGATAAAGCTCGTCGGACCAAACGACACGATTCGTCGCGACGTCCCACTGCCAGCTTCCGATGTGCGTGATCTGCTGCGCGAGCTCGAGCTGCTTCTGAAGAGCGTCGTCGCGTTTCACGCCTTCACGATACTACCGTCGCCGAACGAAACCCGCCGCGCGCGCCGAGGTCCGTTGCCCCAGCCAACCATTCGAGCCGCGCTCAGCGCGGGCGTGCGCCGACTTCGACGAGCGCCTTCACCCAAGCGTTCGGATCGGGGACGGCGACGCGGATGTCCATCGTGCCCGTCGCGTTCGGCGGCGCGTCCGAGTGCAGGACGAGCTCGCCGCCGTCGACGCCTGCGGTGAAGTGCGCGAGGTCCGCGTGATTGAGACGGAGAAAGCGCCGCCGCGACGGCACGAGCACGAGACGCCGTCGCGAGAGAACGAGCGACGCCCGCCACTTGTAGAGCCCGGCGCCGACGGCGCGGCCATAACCGCGAAACCCACTCAAGCGGATCGTGATCCACGTCGGGCCGGTGTCGAGCAAGAGGCCTTCGCTCGCGAGCTCGGCGCGCGTCCGCGCAGTCGCCTTGCGCACGCTCGAAAAGACGAGCAGCAGGATCGTTCCGACGAGAACGATCACGAACACCGGAATCCCGACGCCGAGCAGCAAACCGAGCGGAGCTTTCACGCGGTCGATCCTACGCGAAGGCGCCAAAAAGTTGGCCTTGAGGCTCCACATCAATAGCTTCCGAGGGCGATGGCGGCCGCATCCTCTTTTTCGTCTGCGAGCGACGCAGCGTTCGACGTGCCGCGCGCGTTCGGAAGGCTCGTCCTCCTCAAGCTCATCGCGCGTGGCGGGATGGGCGACGTTTATCTCGCGGCCACGACCGGCATCGAGGGCGCCGAGCGGCCGTGCGTCGTGAAGACGATTCGCCGCGATCACATCCACGACGGATCGTTTCTCGCGCGCTTCCTCGACGAGGCGCGCGTGCAGTCGCAGCTCTCGCATCCCGGCGTCGCCCAAGTGCTCGAGGCCGCGACCGACGAAAAGGGCGAGCCGTTCAGCGTCGTCGAGTACGTCGAGGGCCGCTCGCTCGCCGATCTCCGAAACCGCGCGACGCACTCCGGCACCAAAATCGGTTGGCCCGAAGCGGTCGCGATCACGCTCGAGATGACCAACGCGCTCGCGCACGTTCACGAGCGCGCCGGCGCCGACGGCACGCCGCTCGGCATCGTGCATCGCGATCTCTCGCCGCAAAACGTGATGATCGGTTACTCGGGCGAGGTGAAGCTCATCGACTTCGGCACCGCGCGCGGACACAACCGCCGCTGCCACACGGTCGCCGGCGTCGTCTTCGCGAAGCCCGGCTACGTGGCACCCGAGGTCGCGCGACAACAAGTCGGCGACGGTCGCATCGATCTCTACGCCGTCGGCATCATGCTCTGGGAGCTCTGCGCGGGCCGTCGCTACTTGAACGGCGATCCGCAGAAGCACCTCGAAGAAGCCGCCGCCGGCACGCTCGTCGTACCGCCGCTCGCCGAGGATCTCGACGCGCCGCCGATGCTCGACGACGTCATCGATTTTCTCACCAAGAGCGAGCCCGACGATCGTTACGCGTCGGCGTCGCTCGCGGCGGTCGCCCTCGGAAAATTGCTCGGCCTCGCGCCGGCCGGAAAAAACGGCGAGCGTACGGTGCGCGGTCGCATCGCGTCGCTGATGCACATGGTCTGGCCGCACGAGCCGGGCCGTTCGCGCGCCGAGTTCAGCAAGCTCCTCAAAGAATCGCGCGGCCTCGCGCGCGATTCGTCGGCCAAGCTGACCGCCGCGACGCCAGTCACGCCCGAAGCGACCGAGCACGCCGAAGCCATGAAAGACGGCGTCCTCGCCGGCACCGCGTACAAGCTCGTCGCCAAAATCGGCGAAGGCGCGAGCGGCGAAGTCTGGTCAGCCGAGCACCTCGAGCTCGGTCGCAAGGTCGCCATCAAATTGCTCGCGCCCGAGCACGCCTCGGCGAAAGACGCGATCGATCGATTCCGCCGCGAAGCGCGCGCAGTCGCGGCGCTCTCGCACCCGAACCTCGTTCAGCTCTACGACTTCGGAAAAGCGAAAGACGGCCGCGTCTATCTCGCGATGGAGCTCCTCGACGGCGAGCCGCTCGACAAAGTGCTCCGCAAGCCGATCTCGTGGAAGGCCGCCGTCGGCTTCGCGATTCAAGCCGCGCACGCGCTCGAGGCCGCGCACGCCGCGGGCCTCGTGCATCGCGATCTGAAGCCGGCGAATTTGTTCGTCACGCAAAACGAAACCGTGAAGCTCCTCGACTTCGGCGTCGCGATGGCGCTCTCCGACGTGCCGGGCCACAAAAAACAAAAGGGCTTCGCGATTTTCGGAACGCCCGAATACATGGCGCCCGAGCAAGTCCAAGGCGAAGCGGTCGACGCGCGCTGCGACGTCTATTCGCTCGGCTGCGTGCTCTACGAGATGATCAGCGGATCCCCGCCATTTTCAGGGCGATCCAGCGTCGAGGTGCTCGGCAAACAAGTCCGCGAGTCGGTCGTCCCGCCGACGACGCGCGCGCCCGCGCGTGGAATTCCCGAAGCGCTCGAGGACGTCGTCCTCAAGGCGATGAGCAAAAACAAAGCGGAGCGTTACCCGTCGGCGATCGCGATGCGTCGCGCGCTCGAAGAAGCGCTCGCGGCCGACGCGCCGAAGCCCGCGCCGAAGAAACGTTCGATGCTCGTTCGCGGCATCGCGCTTTGCGGCGCTACCCTGGCCATCATCCTCGTGTCGCACGCCGGGTCGCGCTCCGCGCCGACGCCGAGCGACGTCCCCGCCGAGCTCGCCGCGCGTCCCGTCGAGACCGCGAGCGCCGTTCCGGCCGCACCCGATCCCGCGCCGACGACGCTGCAAGCCCCGTTCGTCACGCCTGCGAGCAACAACGAGCCGGTCGCGACCGGCGACAAACCGCCGAAGCAAGATCGCGCGCACGAAAAGCTCGCCGCCGCACGCGCCGCCGCGCGCGAAAAACCCGACGACCCGAAGGCGATGCGCGCGTGGGTCCACGCCGCGCTCCGCGCCGGCGATTTCCGCGACGCACGCCGCGCCGTCGATACGTGGATTCTGCACGATTCGTCGCCCGAGCCGCGCATCGCCCTCGCGAACGTCCTCGAAGCGAGCGGCAAACGCTCCGAAGCGCGCGCCGTCCTCGAAGGCGTCCTCGAAACGAACCCCGACAGCGAGCCCGCACGCAAGCTCCACGCAAAGCTCGGCCAACCCCTTCCGCCCGCCGACACAGTCGCGCGCCGCAAAGCGGTCGCCGAGAGAGAATGAACATAAAGATTGGAAGAGAAGGAAGCCGAGAGAAAAGTTTTTGTTTCCAGAAACAAAAATTCTCTCGCTTCTAATCTTTCAATCTTTATGTCTCTCCCTCTCGGGTGATCAGCGGACCTGAATGTCGACGCGGCGGTCGTTGGCCCAGCCGGCTTCGTCGGTGCCGACGGCGTCGAGCTTGCCGCGCGACGAAGTCTTGAGGATCGGCTCGGGAACGCCGAGGCTCTCGAGGAGCTTCTTCGCGCCCTCCGCGCGTTCGGCGCCGAGGCCCATGTTGAACTCGTATTCGCCGCGCGCGTCGCAGTGACCGATGAGAAGCACCTGCGCGCCTTTGAGCGAGCCGGTCGTGAGGCAAGCCGCGAGACGTTTGATCGTGTTCTTCGCGTCGTCGGTGAGCTCGGGTGATTCGTACGCGAACTTCGGCGGCGGGAAATCGGTGCAGCCGGGGCCGCCGTGCGGCGGCGCGACGCAGTGACCGTTGTCGCAGTGCGTGCCGGGGCCGCACGGATGGTCGTCGTCGCAGGTGTTTTCGTCGGGCGTCGACGCGGTCTTCTTGATGCAGTGGTGATTTTTGCAATCGCCGTCGCAAGCGTGCGTGTCGTCGCAATAGTCGGGCGACGAAACGCATTGCCCGGCTTTGCACGTCTCGCCTTTGCTGCACCCGGCGTCGTCGCGACACGCAACACACTTGCCGTCGACGCAGACACCCTTGTGGCCGTCCGCGTTGCAGCCGTCGTCGTTGTCGCAGTTCGGATATTTCGCGCCGCCGCATGCGACCGCGATCACGGACGACGCAAACACAACGGCGAGGGCCCTCGAGATCGCTCGCTTCATCGCCCCAAGGGTGTGCACCCGAACCGCTCAGGTTGTCAACTTGTCAAAAGGGGCCCAGTGCCGTAAAGCCGCGGGACAAGAATGGCCGGCAGCGCGACCGGAATCGATTTTTCCGCCAACAAGACGTCGACCATCGTCAAGCTCGCGCTCCCGACGGTGTTCGCCATGTTGATGCAGTCCTCGGTCAACGTCGTGGACGACGTGTATTTCAGGCATTTGCCCGACCGGCTGCTCGCGTCGAACGCGCAGTCGGCGCTGCAGCCTTCGCTCATCATCGTTTGGCTCTTCGGCGGATCGCTCGGCGCCATCAGCGTCGGCACGCAGGCCATCACCGCCCGCCGTTACGCCGAGGGAAAGTTCACCGCGGCCGGCGCGGTCCTCGCGAACGCGATCTGGTTCACGCTGGTCGGCGGCATCCTCACGACGCTAGCGGCGTACGTCTTCATCCCGATCATTCTCGCGAAGCTCATTCCCTCGCCCGACGTGCGTGCGATCGCCGAGTCGTACTCGCACTGGCGGCTCTTCGCGTTCGTCTCGATGTCGATGACGCAAGCGGTGAAAGGCTTCTTCGACGGGATCGGCAAGACGACGTACCACTTCGTCGCGTCGCTCATCATGAACGTCGCGAACGTCATCATGTGTTGGGTGTTCATCTTCGGCCACCTCGGCGCGCCGGCGATGGGACCGACGGGCGCCGGGTTCTCCGCGTTCATCGCGACGTGGATCGGCCTCGCTGTGATGCTCTTCTACGTCTTCGCGCACCGCGCCGATTTCCACCCGATCCGCTGGAAGAACATAGCGCGCGGCCTCACGTGGGACATGGTGAAGCTCTCGTTCCCTGCCGCCATCGCGACGATCGTCATGATGTTCGGGTTCGCGCTCTTCACCAAGATCGTCAACGTGCTCGACGCCGGCTCGCTCGAGGCCAAGAACGGCGCCGCGACGACCAACATCATCCAAATCATGATGCTGACGTTCACCGCGTGCATCGCGTTCGGCACGTCGACCGCGACGCTCGTGAGCCAGTCGCTGGGCCGCAAAGAGCCGGAAGAAGCGGCGCGCTATGGTTGGGCGAGCGTTCGCCTCGGGCTCATCGTGTTCGGCGCGGTCGGCTTGTGCGAGGGGCTGATTTTCCGCGAACAGGTCATCAACATCTTCGCGGCGACGGCGGGCGTGCGCCACGCGATGCACGAACCGATGATGCTCGTCGGCGTCGTCACGCCGATCATCTCGATCGCGCTCATCTTGAGCGAAGCCCTCTTCGGCGCCGGCTCGACGAAGTTCGTCGCGGTCGCGCAGTTCCTCCTCGTTTTCGGGATCCTCGTCCCTGGCGCGTGGCTCATCGGCCTGCGCCTCCACGTCGGCCTCGACGGAATTTGGATCGCCGCCTGCGTCTACGCGATCCTCGCGGCGACCGTGATGGCCGCGAAATTCCGCTCCGGCGGCTGGAAGCGCATCATCTTGTGATCCGAAACGTGACGTCGCGGTCGGCGTCCCACGGAGCGATGACCGGTTCGACGCCGACGAGCGGCGTCTCGTGGAAGGTCGCGCGCGACGCGCGCCACGCGTCGTGGAATCGGACGCGGACCTCGTCGTGGGTGATCGTGATCTCGTCCGAGATGCGCGGCGGTGCCGGGCCGATTTCGCTTCCGCAGCAGTTCGCCCACGCTTCGTACTCGTGCGCGAAGAGGACGCGCGGGCTTTCGAACGTCCAGACCTCCACCACCATGTGCGTGACCGAGGTGATGCCCGGCAAGCCGCGGGGCAATTGCTGCCAGCGTTTCCCGTCTTCGCCTCCGTCCTCGTCGCGAATCGTGTAGCGGCAAACGACGTGATCGCCGTCGCGCGCGATTTCGGTCACCCAGCCGCGGTCGCCGAAGTCGCGCGCCCAAAGCCCGTCCTTCGCGGCGACGGCCGCGTAGCGGCCAATCGCGGCGACGTCGCCTTTCCACGCGACCGCCGACGCGCCGTTCGCGCCCCAATACGAAATCGCGTAATCGTGGAACGCCTCCATCAACGTGCCGTGACGAAAGTCGAAGAGCGACGGCGCAGGCGCGCGCGGAGTGGCGGCGGTCGGGAGCGGACGCGGCGGCGACGCAGCGGGCGGCGCGATCGACACATGCGGCGGCGTCGCGGGATGCGTGCAAGATACACATATCGCGAGCAGCGCGACGCCTCTCACGAGCGACCGCGAAAGAGGAAGCGCCGTGCCTCGGGCGCGCGCGACGCGACGACCACTTCGTGGCGGGGAGATTTGGTGCACGCGGGATCGGTGAGCGCGGCGTCGCCGAGGAGGGCGAACGCTTGGCAGCGGCAGCCGCCGAAGTCGACTTCTTTGCGGTCGCAGCTGCGACACGGCTCGGGCATCCACGCGTCGCCGCGAAACGCGTTCATCGCGGGCGAAGTCTCCCAGATGTCGCCGAGCGAGCGCTCACTCGTCGCGCGCTCGAACGAGAGCGACGTGATGGTCGTCGCGGCGTGACACGGAACGACCGTGCCGTCCGGCAAAACTTGGACGAAGCGACGCGCCCAGCCGTCCATGCACGCGCGCGGCGTGGGCGAAAACCAATCCGGTTTGACGAAGAGCACGTCCATTCTTCCGCGAAGGCGCGCTTGCGCAGCCGCCGCGATTTCGCGCGCGCGCTCGAGCGATTCGATCGACGGAACGAGCGCGGCGCGATTTTCGAACGCGAAGCCGTGCCACTGCACGTTCGCGAGCTCGAGACGATCGGCGCCGAGACGCTCGGCGAGCGCGACGATCTCGGCGACCGCGTCGATGTTCCCGCGATGCAAGACGACGTTCACCGTGAGCGGCAGATCCAGCTCGCGCACGTAACCTGCGACGGCGAGCTTGCGATCGAACGCATCGAGCGCGGCGAAGTCGATCGACGACTGCGCGTCGGGGCCTTGAAAGCTCAACTGCACGTGATCGAGCCCGCGCGCGGCGAGCCGTTCGAGACGCGCGCGCTCGAGCGGGACGCCGCTCGTCACGAGGTTCGTGTAGAGACCGAGCGCGTGCGCGCGTTCGACGAGCGCTTCGAGATCGGCGCGCGCGAGCGGCTCGCCGCCGGTGAAGTGCGTCTGCACGACGCCGAGCTCCGCCGCTTCGTCCAAGATGCGAAGCCAATCGGCCGTTTCGATTTCGCGCGCGTGATCGCGATAGCTCGTCGGGTTCGAGCAATAGACGCAATGAAGCGGGCACCGATAACTGATCTCGGCGATGAGCGTGTAAGGACGCGGCGCGCTCATTCGAGCAGCCTCTTTTCTTCCAAACGCGCGACGAGCGCGCGCACGTCGCCCGAGACACGTTCGAGCGGCGCGCCCGAGGAAGCCGCAAGCGTCTCGGCGATTTGCTCGAGCGAGCGCGTCCCGTCGCAGAGCTTCACGATCTCGGCGGCGCTCGCGTTGAGCACGAGCCCTCGCTCCGGATAGAGGATCATCCACTTTTCGTCGCGCGCGTCCCATCGGAGTCGCGCCCGCCGAGCGAGCTTTGGATGCGTGCTCATGCGGCGATCGCGTCCAGCATGGCCCAGAGGATTTCGCATTTCGTCTCGAGCGCGCGAACGCACGCGTCTTCGAGCTCGGGCGTCGTCGCGCGGCCGCGCACCCACGCGAGCGCTTCGCCCGAGTCGCGCGTCGCTTTTTCGGGCCGCGCGCGGAAGTAATCGAGCACGGCGCGATCGACGAACGGATAATGCCGCTCCCAAGCGAGCACGCGCGTCCGCATGATGTCCGGCGCGAAGAACTCGGTGAGGCTCGACGCGATGCACTCGAGCAGCGGCCGCTCGCGCACGAACGAGACGTACGCGTCGCACGCGAAGCGCACGCCCGGGAGGACCCGGCGCAAGCTGCGAACCTCGGCGACGTCGAGCCCGACGCCCGCCGCGAGCTTGTCCCATTGATCGAGCCCGCCGCCCGGATCGTCGTGATCGTGAATCCGCCGAATCCACGCGCGCCGGAGCTCGCGGTCCTCGCTCTTCGAGAGAATGATCGCGTCTTTGATCGGAATTCGCGTTTGGTAATAGTAGCGATTCTCGACCCAGCGCCGAATGTGAGCCTCGCTCAGTTTTCCCTCGTGCATCGCGAGATGAAACGGGTGCTTGTCGTGGTAGCGCGTCGCGCCGATCGCGCGGAGACGTTCTTCGAGGCTCACGCGTCGATCTCCATGCCGTCGAACGCGACTTCCCAGCCGAGCGACGCGGCCCACGCGCGCTCGCCCGAGCCTTCGCGCAAGATCGGGTTCGAGTTGTTGACGTGCGTGAGAATTTTTCGGCCAGCGCGGAGGTCCGCGAGCGCGGTGAGGCTCCCGCGATCGCCGCCGAGCGGATGGTGCGCCATGTCCTCGGCGCGCGCGACGCCGAGCTTTTGCGCGACGAGCTCGTCGCTCGAAAAAAAAGTTCCGTCGAGAAAGAGCACGTCGGAGCCGCCGAGCGACTCGCGCACGGCGCGCGCGTCCTTGACCGCGGTCGCGACGGTGACGATTTTGCCGTCGCGCGCGATCCGCAAGCCGACGTTGTCCTCGGGGTGGGCCTCGGCCGGCAAATGCACCGGCGGTTTTCCGGGCGCGGCGAACGCGGTGATCGTCGCGCCGACCTCGGGCACGTTCGTGACCTCGCCGATCGCGAGCCGCCGAAAGGAGAGCTGGTCGTCGAAGCGCGCCAGCGTCTGCGCCAGCGCGTTCCGATCGATGAGCCCGCGCCAAACGCGCTCGGTCGCATAGACCGTGAGCGGCTGCGACTCGCGCAGCGAAAAGAGCCCGAGCACATGATCGAGATCGCCGTTCGTCAGCACGATCGCGCCGATCGGCGTCCCGCGTTTTTCACGCGGCCAGAGCGCCGGCGTGGCTTGGATCTGCCGCAAAATGTCTGGCGACGCGTTCACGAGCAGGTGCCGCGGCTCGCCCTCGACGAGCAAGCTGTCTTGCGTGCGCACCGCCAGCTCGCCGCGGCGCGCGAGCGAACAGTTCTCGCACGCGCAATTCCACTGCGGCACGCCGCCGCCCGCGGCCGAGCCGAGGACTCGGACGCGCATCGCCTAGCGCGCGTCGTCTTCGATGCGGTCCGGACCCTCTTCGAGCGGATCGCGATCTTCTTGGTACGACCCGATCTCGGCGTCCATTTTGATCTCGACGAATTCCGGCGTCGTCCAGGTGTCCATGGGTCGATTGTACGCCGAAACCGAAATCCAGCCAGTCAGTTCCCGTTCATCATCTGATTGAAGAGATCCTCGTCGGATCCCTTCTTCGGCGCCGCGGCTTCCTTCGCCGCGTCCGCTGCGCCCGCGTCGGGCGCGCCGGCGTTCATCATCTGATTGAACAAGTCGTCGCCACCGCCCGCTTCGGCCGCGCCGCCGTCTTCGCCGGCGCCGAGCATCTGGTTCAGCAAGTCGTCCCCGCCGTCAGCCTCGGTCCCCCCGCTCGCCCCTGCGTCTTGCGCTTCGACGACCGGCGGCTGCTCGCCGATGATCGTCGACTGCCCTTGAGGATATTTTTTCAGCTCTTCTTCGGTGCACGGCATCGGGTTGTTCGGGTCGTTCTGAACGCACTCGAGCTTCCACGCGTCGGCGGGCGGAACTTTCAGCTTCTCGGCTTTGGCGCGCGCCGCGGCGATCTCTTTTCGAATCGTGAGCGTGGAGATCCCCGGCACGTAACTGATGACGAGAAGCGACGCGAAGAGCACGCCGAGGAAGGGCAAAATCGGTCGATACAAGCTCACCGCGGGCCGATTGAATCGGAAGCTCGAGATGAACAAGTTGAGCCCGAGCGGCGGGCAGCAATACGCGAGCTCGAGGTTCACGAGAAAGATCATCGCCGTGTGGAACGGCCCGAGATGGAAGCGCGCGGCGAACGGCAGGATGAGCGGCACCGCGACCAAGATCGCGCTGAACCCTTCCATGAGCATGCCGAGCACGAGCAGGAAGATGTTCATCGCGATCAGAAACTCGAACGTCCGATCGATCCCGAGGTGGATCATGTAATCGAGGATTCGACCGGGGATCTGCTTCCACGTGACGTAGTCGATGAGCGCGTTCGCCATCGAGAGGATGAGGATGACCGCGCCGGCGAGCGCCATCGCAGCCTTGGCGACGCGCGGCATGTCTTTCTTGAACGAGAGATCGCGGTAGACGAAGCACTCGATGAGGACGGTGTAGAGGGCGACCGCGCCGGCGCACTCGTCGATCTGGAGGCCCGCCTTTTTCAAACCCACGACGAGGATGACCGGGATGCCGAGCTCCCATTTGAGCTCCCAAAACGCAGCGATGGCCTCGCGCACGTCGAAGGCTTTGCGCGGGACTTTTTCTTTGATGCCGACGTAGATGCAGTACGCCGAGAACATCAAGAGGACGAGGAGGCCCGGCGCGATGACCGCTTTGAATGCGACCTCGAAGTCGACGTGCGCGACGAGCGCGTAAATCATCAGCGGCAGCGAATACGGAAGAAGCAGGCCGATCGAGCCGCCGCTCGTGACGACGCCGAGCGAGAACTTTTCCGAGTAACCGTCTTTGCGGAGCGCCGGATAGAGGAGGCCGCCGATCGCGATGATGGTGACGCCGCTGCCGCCGGTGAAGAGCGTGAAGACGGCGCTCGCGAAGACGCAGACGATCGCGAGGCCGCCCGGGAGCCACCCGACGAGCGCGCTCGACGCGCGCACGAGCCGCTCGGCGGTCTTCGACTCGGCGAGCACGTAGCCGACGAACGTGAAGAGCGGAATCGTGACGAGGATCGGCGACCCGGCGAAATCATCCGTGAGGATGTTGGCCGCGACGTAACGCAGGTGGTGGTGCTGCGCGTCGCTGTGCGTGAGCCAGAGCACCTCGCTGAAGCCGCCCATGATCGCGAAGAGCGGCGTTCCGAGGAGCGCGAGCGCGCTCACCGCCGCGGCGATTCCGCCGCCGAGGATGCCGAGCAAGACGACGACGCCCGAAACGACGCCGACGCCCGTGGCGCTCGACTTCTGCGTGCTCTTGGTCGACGGCGGATGCTGGATGGCGCTCATGCGCCCTCCGTCTTTTCGTGGACGTGCTCGACGTCGAGCTCCTCGTGCGCCGCGTCGGGGTCGACGCGGACCGCGCGTCCGATCGCGAGCAGACATCGCAGCAAGAACCGCAGCCCGATCATGAGCAGCCCGAACGGAAACACGAAGTCGATGTCGCGAACGACGAGCCCGTTGGTGTTCTCGCCCGTGCCGGGGACGTTGATGAACGGCAGCCGCGCGAGCGTCAGGTCGTTGGGATCCATCTTCTGCGCCTGCACGTCTTCGGCCGGAAACCAGCTCGTCCACGCGCCGCCGTCCATCCACGAGTTCCACTCGGGCGCTCGGATGTAGTCGCCGTACTTCTTTCCCATGACGACTTTGGGCAGCGTGTGGAGATCGAGCTTCATCTGCTGGCGCAGAAGGAACATGTCGCGCGCGAGCTCGTGCTCGGTCTTGTGCGCGCGCTCGCCCGCGGGCATCTCCATCGGAAGATTGAATTTCGCGATCTCGATGTTGTCGACGAACCCGTAGGCGGCCGTGAGACAGACGGCGGCCGCGGCGAGCCAGCCGATGAGCGCGACCGGCAGACGCATCCTGGGCGTCAAAAAGCGCATCACGACGTCGATGTTGATGTGCTTGCCCTGCGCGGTCGCGAGCGAGCCGCCGAGGAGCGCGAGCCAGAGCGTCAGCCGCGTCGCGAGACCGCGGAGGCCCCCGAGCAGCGTCAACGTCGAGGCGCTTTGGAGCCAGTTGAGCGCGTTCGAAAAATACGAGACGCCCGCGTTCGCCCAAAAACGCGAGGCGACGAGGCCGAGCACGATGGCCGCGGTCACGCCGAGCTGATAGCGAAGGTCTCGCTTTCGCTTCGCGGGATCTTTGTCGCGCAGCGCGAGGTGCGCCGCGATGCCGAGGACGATCGCACCGACGAGCGCGCGAAAGATGAGCCCCGAGACGTCGACCGGCGCGTCCGGGTCGGTCGTGTTGTTCGGCTGGTACTCGGCCGACATCCCGCGCAGCGAAACCCAAGTGACGAGCGACACGATTTCGGCGCCGAGGACGAACGCGGCGAGCCGCGCCTCGAGCTTGGTCCACCACGCGTCGAACCGCACGAGCGGCTGCACCCACTTCGCGCCGACGTGCGCATCGGGCGTCGCGACGTTCGGGTCCTCCTGCTTTTCCGGCTCGGGCTTCGGTTCGTCGGTCATAGCGAAAAACGAGGGTATACCGGTTGCTACCGGAAAGGCATGACCGATCGCCGTACTGCTCTGGTGACCGGCGCGAGCCGCGGGCTTGGCCTCGAAACGTGTCGGCAGCTCGCCGACCGAGGGCTGCGTGTGATCCTGACGAGCCGCCACGATGACGGCGCCGCTGCTGCGAAGCTCCTCGGTCTCGAGCACGAGCTGCTCGACGTCTCGGCCGACGCGAGCGTACGCGCGTTGACCGAACGATTGCGCGTCGGCGACGTCACGCTCGACGTGCTCGTGAACAACGCGGGCATCTCGATGGACGGGTTCGACGCCAGGGTCGTGCGAGAGACGCTCGACGTGAATTTCTTCGGCGCGATGCGCGTGACCGACGCGCTCCTGCCGCTCGTGAGCGAAGGCGGACAAATCTTGATGGTGTCGAGCGGCATGGGCGAGCTCGCGTGCGTGCGCCCGCCGCTCCGCGACAAGCTCGCCGATCCGGAGCTCTCGCGCGTCGAGCTCGTTCGGCTGATGAGCTCTTTCGTGGAGGACGTCGCGCGCGGTCGGCACGAAGCGGCGGGCTGGCCGTCATCGGCGTACAGCGTCTCGAAGGTCGGTCTCAACGCGCTCGTGCGCATTCTCGCGCGCGATCTCGCGCCGCACGTGCGCGTGAACGCGGTTTGCCCCGGCTGGGTGCGCACCGACATGGGCGGCCCGAGCGCCGAGCGCGACGTCGCGACCGGCGCCGCGTCGATCGTCGTCATGGCCGCGACCGCCGAGGGCCCGACCGGCGGTTTTTTCCGCGACGGACGGCCGGTCTCTTGGTGAAGTAGTCTTCGCTCGATGCTCGAAGATCTCTCGCCGCCGGGCCACATCGGCTTCGCGCCGAGCTTCGTACTTCTGCTCGGCGTGCTCGGCATCGGCTGGGGCTCGGTCATCGTCTTCGTGATCGCGCGCGCGATTCGTTTCGCGCGCGTCCAACGCGACGAGCACGACTTCATCGAAAGGCGCGCGACTTGGCCGCTCGTGCCCGGCCCCTCGCGCGTCGTCCACGGCCGTGTCGAGGTCGACGCTGAGCCGCCCATCGCGATCGAAATCGACATCGATCAAATCGTCACCAACCACACGAGCAAGAATTCGCGCTGGCACGACTGGAAAGAGACAGCGCGGCGCGTCGTCGCGCGGCCGTTTCGTGTCGTGCGCGACGACGGTCAAACGGTCCGCGTCGAGCCGGGGTCGGACGCGCTCGTCGTCGACT
>DASXHD010000124.1:0-36350 GCA_036488725.1 Polyangiaceae bacterium
AATGAAGTCATGATTCAGATGCGAACCATTCTCGAGGTCGCGGACAACAGCGGCGCCAAGCGTGTCCAGTGCATCAAAGTGCTGGGCGGCTCGCGTCGTCGTTACGCGAGCCTCGGCGACGTCATCGTCGTCTCGGTCAAAGAAGCGCTCCCCGGCACGAAGGTGAAGAAGGGCGAGGTCGCGAAGGCGGTCGTCGTTCGCACCCGCTCGCAAGCGTCGCGCAACGACGGCAGCTACATCCGCTTCGACGAGAACAGCGCCGTCCTCATCAACGCGCAGCTCGAGCCGATCGGCACGCGCATCTTCGGGCCAGTCGCCCGCGAGCTCCGCGCGAAGAAATTCATGAAGATCATCTCGCTCGCGCCGGAGGTGCTGTGATGGGTCTCGCGCGTCTCCGCAAAGGCGACAACGTCGTCGTCATCAGCGGCAAAGACAAAGGCAAGAAGGGCAAGATCCTCCGTCTCGACGTCGAGGCCGACAAGGTCATCGTCGAGGGCGTGAACATGATCAAACGCCACCTCCGCCCGAACCCGAAGAACCCGCAAGGCGGCATCCTCGAAAAGGAAGCGCCGATCTTCGCGAGCAAAGTGATGCCGGTCGACCCGAAGAGCGGCAAGGGCACGCGCGTCCGCGTCGGCAAAGACGACAAGGGCAACAAAATCCGCGTCGGCACGAGCGGCGAAGAAATCGTCGCCCCGAAAGCGAGCTGAGTCATGGCAGCAAAGAAAGAACAGCAAAAGGGCGGTGGTCGCCGCGGCAAAGAAGAAGCGAAAGCGGTCGCGCAGGCCGAGGTCGTCTCGACCGCGGAGATCGAGACGCCGCGCTTCTCGATCAAGTACGCCAAAGAGGTCATCCCCGCGCTGACGAAGCAGTTCTCGTACAAGAACCCGATGCAGGTTCCGCGTCTCGAGAAGATCGTCATCAACATGGGACTCGGCGGCGCCGTCGCGAACCCGAAGATCATCGACGCGGCCGTCGAAGAGATTCGCGCCATCACCGGTCAAAAGCCGGTCGTCACCCGCGCGAAGAAAGCCATCGCGAGCTTCAAGCTCCGCGCCGGCCTCCCGATCGGCGTGATGGTCACCCTCCGCGGCCCGAAAATGTGGGAGTTCGCGGATCGCCTCATCTCGATCTCGCTCCCGCGCGTCCGTGACTTCCGCGGCGTCTCGCGCAAAGCGTTCGACGGCAAGGGCAACTACACGCTCGGCCTCAAAGAGCAGATCATCTTCCCCGAGATCAACTACGACCGCATCGACGTGATCAAAGGGCTCAACATCTCTTTCGTCACGACGGCGAAGACCGACGAAGAAGGCCGGGCGCTCCTGCAGCACCTCGGCATGCCTTTCAGGAGTGCGTAAGGAATCCCATGGCACGTGCATCTCAATACGCAAAGCTGAACCGCCGTCCGAAATTCCAGACGCGCCATCGCAACCGCTGCAAGGTCTGCGGTCGCGCGCGCGGCTACTATCGCAAGTTCGAGCTTTGCAGGATCTGCCTGCGGCTCTTCGCGCTCCGTGGAGAAATCCCGGGCGTCATCAAGGCGAGCTGGTGAACCCATGATGACCGATCCGATCGCCGACATGCTCACGCGCATCCGCAACGCCGTGATCGCGCGCCACGAGTTCACGAACATCCCGCACTCGATCTTGAAGCACCGGGTCGCCCAGGTCCTCAAGAGCGAGGGCTACGTCGACGACGTGCGCGTCGAAGAGAACGAGGGACGCAAGCGCATCACGGTCGTCCTCCGTTACGACCACAACAAGCAAGCCGCGATCGACGGGCTCCTCCGCCTTTCGTCGCCGGGCCGTCGTCTCTATGTCCGACACGACCGCATCCCGCGCGTCCGTTCGGGCATGGGCATCTCGATCCTCTCGACCTCGCGCGGCGTCATGACCGACCGCGACGCGCGCAAGCAGAAGGTGGGCGGCGAGCTCCTCTGCGCCGTTTGGTGATGTCATGACCCAGCAAGCTCAAGTCACCGACCTCAAACAATCGCGAACGGGCAAGCGCCCGATCGAGCTGCCGAAGGGCGTCACCGCGTCGCTCAAAGACGGCGCGATCGAGATCAAAGGCCCGAAAGGCACCCTCTCGCGCAAGCTCCCGCCGAACGTCAAAGTCGTCGTCGAGGGCGGCGCGATCACCGTGCAGCCCACGATCGGCGGCCGCGACGGCTCGCGCTTCCAGGGCCTCACGCGCGCGCTCGTCGCCGCGATGGTCCAGGGCGCCGCGACCGGTTACACGAAGACCCTCCAGCTCGTCGGCACCGGTTACCGCGCCGAAGTGAAGGGCCAAACGTTGAACCTCTCGCTCGGCTTCTCGCACCCGGTGAACTTCCCGCTCCCGCAGGGAATCACCGTGCAGATCCCCGGCGATTCGAAGGGCACGCTCATCATCCTGAGCGGCCCCGACAAAGCCGTGATGGGCCAGACCGCCGCGAAGATCCGCGGCTTCCGTCCCCCGGAGCCGTACGGCGGCAAGGGCGTGCGCTACCAAGGCGAAAAAGTCCGCGAGAAGGCGGGCAAGGCCGCAAAAGGCGCCGGCGGCGGCGGCGGCGCGAAATAATCTCAGCCACTCAAGGATTAGGAACCAGTCATGGCCATGCGAATTGTCGGACGAGAGCGGCGCAAGCTCCGCATCCGTCGAAAAATCAGCGGCACGCCGCAGCAGCCGCGGCTCACGGTCTTCCGTTCGAGCAAGCACATCTACGCGCAAGTCGTGGACGACGTCTCGGGCAAGACCCTCGCGCACGCTTCGACGCTGTCGAAGGACGTCAAAGGCGGCGCCGCCGAAGCGACCAAGACCGACGCGGCCAAGATGGTCGGCAAGGCGATCGCCGGGCTCCTCAAGGAGAAGGGCGTCCAGCACGTCGTCTTCGATCGCAACGGATACCTCTACCATGGGCGCGTCCGTGCGCTCGCTGACGGCGCCCGCGAAGCGGGACTGAAATTCTGAGAGACCACCATGCCGCATTTCGAAATCGACGAAGAAAAGCTCAAGGAGCGCATCATCTCCATCAACCGCGTGGCCAAGGTGGTCAAAGGCGGTCGGCGCTTCTCGTTCGCGGCGCTCGTCGTCGTGGGTGACGAGTCGGGTCACGTCGGCGTCGGCCTCGGCAAGGCCAACGAGGTGCCGGAGGCGATTCGCAAAGGCAACGACCAAGCGCGCAAGAACATCTTCCGCGTTCCGCTCGACGGCGCGACGGTTCCGCACGAGGTCCGCGGGCATTTCGGCGCGGGCACGGTCTTCCTCAAGCCGGCCTCGGCCGGAACGGGCGTCATCGCCGGCGGCGCGATTCGCGCGGTCGTCGAGAGCGCCGGGATTCACGACATCTTGACGAAGTGCATTGGAAGCTCCAATCCACACAACGTCGTGCGCGCGACCATCAACGCCCTCCAGCAGCTCCGCAGCCTCGACGACGTCGCGCGTCGCCGCGGCAAGCAGACGGCCGATCTCTACGACGGCAGCAAGAACAAGAAGAAGGCGGCAGCGGAGGCGGCGACATGAAATCGCATCTCCACGTCGTCCAGCAGCGCGCCGTGGCCAATCGCGATCACCTCGCGACGATCAAAGGCCTCGGCCTGCGCGGCCCGCGCTCCGAAGTTTGGGTGAAGAACACGCCGTCTTTCCGCGGCGCGGTCAAAAAAGTCCTGCACCTCGTCACCGTCGAAGAAGTCGACGCCCCGAAAAAGTAAAATCATGGCCGACACGCTCAGCAAAATTCGCAAGCCCATCGGCGCCACGCGCGACAAGGTCCGTCTCGGACGCGGCGTCGGCTCCGGTCTCGGCAAAACGTCGGGCCGCGGCTCGAAGGGCCAGTACGCGCGCAACGGCGTGAAGCGCGGCTTCGAGGGCGGCCAAACCCCGCTCACGCGTCGCCTTCCGAAGCGCGGCTTCAACGTGCCGTTCCCGGTTCGTCTCGCCGAGGTCAACGTCGGCGATCTCGAGCGGTTCGACGCGGGCGCCAAAGTCGACGAAAAATCGCTTCGCGACCGGGGCCTCGTGAAGGGCCGCGCCGATCGCATCAAGGTCCTCGGCGGCGGCGAGCTCAAGAAGAAGCTCACGGTCACCGCGCACGCGTTCTCCAAGTCGGCCGTCGAGAAAATCGAAAAGGCCGGCGGCAAAGCGCTCCTCATCGAGACCGCCAGCGCGACCGCGGAGAGCTGAGTGTCGGCGCTCTCGGGGTTCGCGAACATCGGGAAGGTCCCCGAGCTCCGCAATCGGGTGCTCTTCACCCTCGGCATGCTCGCCGTCTATCGCGTCGGCGTGTTCATCACGATCCCCGGCGTCGATCGCGCCGTCATGCAGCAGGTCGTCAGCAAAGGCGGCGGCCTCCTCGGCGTGTTCAACTTGTTCTCCGGCGGCGCGCTCGGGAACATGTCGATCTTCGCGCTCGGCATCATGCCGTACGTCAGCGCGAGCATCATCCTGCAGCTGCTCACGATGGTGTTCAAGCCGCTCGACGAGCTCCGCAAAGAGGGCGAGGCGGGCCAGCGCAAGATCAACCAGTACACGCGCTACGGCACCATCGCCCTCTCGATCATCCAGGGCTTCAGCATGGCGCTCACGGTGCAGGGCGCGTCGAACTCCGACCTCGCGAGCTCGCACGTCGGCAGCGTCGTCACCGACCCGTCGCACCCGTGGATGTTCCGCTTCATGACGTGCCTCACGTTCACGACGGGCACGACGCTCATCATGTGGCTCGGCGAGCAAATCACCGAGCGCGGCATCGGAAACGGCATTTCACTGCTGATTTTCGCGGGAATCGTCGTCGATATCCCGAGCGGCGTCGTCCGATTTTTCGAGACGCACAAGGGTAACATCCAGCCGCTGAACCTCGCGGCGGTCACCGCGATCATCCTCTTCACGGTCGCGGTCATCGTGTTCTTCGAGAACGCGCAGCGCCGCATCCCGATTTATTACGCGAGAAGAACCGTCGGCCGCCGAGTTTACGGCGGCCAGACGGCGCACCTCCCGCTCCGCGTGAACACCGGCGGGACGATCCCGCCGATCTTCGCGATGTCGCTCCTCGGCTTCCCGTCGACGCTCGCGAACTTCCACATCCCCGGCATGAACGCGCTTCAGCAGATCATGAACCGCGGCGACTGGGCGTTCAATTTCTTCTACGTCGTTCTCATCGTCTTCTTTTGCTACTTCTACACGGCCGTCACGTTCCAGCCGGTCGACGTCGCCGACAACCTGAAGAAGCAGCAAGCCTTCATCCCGACGATTCGGCAAGGCAAGCAGACGGCCGACTACATCGACAAGGTGCTGACGCGCATCACGCTCGGCGGCGCGGTGTACGTCGCGGCCGTGTGCGTCGTGCCGACCATCATCACCGAGGCGTTCCACGTGCCGTTCCGCATGGGCGGCACCTCTCTGATGATCATCGTCGGCGTCGCGATCGACACCGTCCGCCAAATCGAAGCCCACCTCCTGACCCGCAACTACGAGGGCCTCAGCGGCGGTGGCGGCCGAGCGACGCGCATCCGGGGTCGCCGCGACTTCGGGTGAGCAGACTCGGGCGCGAGCCGTGACGGTCACGCGACGACGTAGCTCGCAGTCGGCGATTGCCGCGCTGCGAGTCGCTTCTGCGTGACGACTACGAGCGATTCACGAGCTCGGCGATGTCACGCGCGGCTTCGTCGGGGGCCTCCAGCATGACCCAGTGCCCGCAGTCGGCGAATTCGTGGACGTCCGGCACCTCGAAGCGATCGCGCACCGACGTCGGGATGTACGGATCCCGCGCGCCCCACAAGACTCGTCGCGGCACGTTCGCGATCGCCGAGCGCAAGCGCGTGTCCCAACCGGCGAGAACTTTCTCGAACGTCATGAACCGGTACCAACGCAGCACTTGGCGGCGCGTCTCGGGCGTGTAGCGCTTCCACGCTTCTTCGGCGTATTCGCGTTTCAGCTTCGGACCGCCTTTGAGCATCTCGCTCACGAAGAGGCCGCGCGTCGAGAGCTTCATCGCGAGCTCGCCGAGCACCGGCGCGCGCCACACGCGCGCCCAGAAGTGCCACTGCTGATCCGGCGTGAAGCCCGCGTTGAAGATCGTGAGCGACGCGAGCTTCTCGGGAAACTGCGCGGCGAACGAGAGCCCGTATGCGCCGCCGACGTCGTGCACGCCGAGGTGCACGCGCCCGAGGCCGAGGACTTCGACGAGTGCGTTCACCCACGCGCCTTGGTTCGCGACCGAAAAATCGAACGAATCGTCGATGCGCGTCTCGCCATAACCCGGCAAGTCCGGCGTGACGCACCGATGCTTCGCCTCGAGCCGCTCGACGAGCGGATCCCACACGTGATGCGTGTCGGGGTTGCCGTGCAAGAGCAGAATCGGCGGTCCGCTGCCTCGCTCGAAGACGGCGGTCTCGATGCCGAGCGTCGCGACGCGCTTCACAGCGCGCGGCCCCAGCGCTCGATCGCTTCGGCGACGTGACCGAACGCGCGTCCCTTCGTGCTCAGCTCGTAGCCCACGCGCACGGGAGGACCCGGCTCGACGTGACGCTCGACGAGCCCGCGCGACTCGAGATCCTTCAAACGCGAAGCGAGGATCTTGTCGCTCACGCCGGGCACGTCCTCGCCGATTTCGCAAAAGCGCCGCCGCCCGCTTTGCAGCGCGGTCAGGATGGCGGCCGTCCACGGCCGACCGAGCACGTCGATCGCGCGCTTGAAAGCTCGGCACTGACAGTCCACCGCTTTCGCCATGCTTCACACTTTAACACTTCGCTTTCCAAAAGAAAGTAACTTGACGAAAGACAGAACGGCCACACGTTCTCGGGCATGTCGTTCTCACTCGCTCCGCTTCTCGTCCACAGCGACGCCGTTCCCGTGCTCGCGCGCCAAGCGCTTCGCGCCGCGGTCGTCGCGCCGCCCGACGCGCGCGACGAGCTCCTCGCAGAGGCCGCGCGCGTCCTCTACGACGAGACCGATCTCGAGTGCAGCGACGTGCGCGAGCTCGTCGGCCTCGAGTGAATCGAGCTCACGGTCGTCTACGGCGCGACGATCGAGGGCGACCACACGTCGACGAATTTTCACGAACGGCATCGTCTCGGTGAGCGGCGCTGCGTCGGTCATGTGGGATTCATCGAATCCCACGCGCGGCGTCACGTGGGAGGTCCGCACCGGCGCCCTCAGACGCCGCTCACGGGAGTCGTCGTGGAAACGACGATTCAGACGACTTTCACGAGCGGGACCTCGGGTCCTCACGTTCAAAGTCGCCGAGACCGGCCAGTCTTCTTAAAAATCTGGCCTGTGGTATAGCCACGCGCGCATGACCGCGGCGCGAAGGCTTCTTTTCATGGGTCCGCCCGGTGCCGGGAAAGGCACGCAGGCGAAGCTCGTCTGCGGAAAGCTCGGCATCCCTCAGGTGTCGACGGGCGACATCTTGCGCGCGCGCAAAGCCGCCGGAAAGCTGCCGCCCGAGCTCGTCCAGACGATGGCGGCCGGCGGGCTCGTTCCGGACGAAGTCGTCGTCGCGTACGTCGTCGAACGGCTCGGAGAGCCCGATTGCGCGAACGGCTTTCTGCTCGATGGCTTTCCGCGCACGGTCGCGCAGGCCCAAGCGCTCGACGCGCTCCTCGCGACGAAGCACCAAAAGCTGGAACGCGCCCTCGTGCTCGAGGTGCCCGAAGAGCCGCTGATCGAGCGTGCAGTGCTCCGTCGCACCGACAAACGCACTGGACAGATTTACCACTTGAAGTATAACCCGCCGCCCCCGGGTGCCGATCTGGAACACAGACCGGATGACCAGGAGGACGTGGTTCGGAAGCGGCTTCAAGCCTACGCCGAGTCCACGGCGGCGGTGATTCCACATTACGAGAAACAAGGAATCGTCCGACGCGTCGACGGAACCAAGAGCATGCCCGAGGTCACGAAGCTCGTCTTCGCCGCGCTCGGGGTAGGAGAGTGAGTGGCCGGAACGAGGAGTGAACGACGGGAGCGCAAAGAGCCGAAAGGCGACAAGCTCGAGTTCGACGGTGTCGTGCAAGAGGCGCTTCCCAACGCGATGTTCAAGGTCAAATGCGACAATGGCCTGGACGTCCTCGCCACCATCAGCGGGCGCATGCGTCAGTTTTACATCCGCATCCTGCCCGGTGACCGCGTCACCGTAGAAGTCAGCCCGTACGATCCGTCACGCGGGCGAATCACGTATCGACACAAGTGAACGCTCATGAAAGTTCGTCCTTCAGTCAAAAAGATTTGCGACAAGTGCAAGGTGGTCCGCCGCAAGGGTGTGGTTCGGATCATTTGCGAGAACCCGCGCCACAAGCAGCGGCAAGGTTGAGACATGGCTCGTATTGCAGGCGTTGACCTCCCGAATCACAAGCACGTCGCGTACGCGCTTCCGTACCTCTATGGCATCGGTCAGAAGACGGCGAAGGAGATCTGCGTCAAAGCAGGCATCCCGCTGAACAAGAAGACCGAAGAGCTCACCGAGGGCGACATCAAGAAGATCCGCGAGCTGCTCGAAGGCGAGTACAAGGTCGAAGGCGATCTGCGTCGCGAAGTTCAGATGAACATCAAGCGTCTGATGGACCTCGGCTGCTACCGCGGCCTCCGTCACCGCAAGGGCCTCCCGGTTCACGGGCAGCGCACGCACACCAACGCCCGCACGCGCAAAGGTCCGCGCAAGGGCACCGTCGCACGTCAGGGCGCCGCGCGCGTCGCACCGAAGTGAGTTGAGACATGGCTGACAAAGAGCAAAAGCAAGCGGCATCCCCCGAGGGCGGCGCACCGGCCCCGGCGAAAAAAGCCAAGAAGAAGACGAAGAAGAACGTCGCGACCGGCATCGCGCACATTCAGTCGACCTTCAACAACACGGTCGTCAGCATCACCGACATCAACGGCAACACCGTCGCGTGGTCGAGCGCCGGCTCGCGCGGCTTCAAAGGCTCGCGCAAGTCGACGCCGTTCGCCGCGCAGCTCGCCGCCGAAGAGGCCGCGCGCAAGGCGATGGAGCACGGGATGCGTTCGGTCGCCGTGTTCGTGAAGGGCCCCGGCGCCGGCCGCGAGTCCGCGCTCCGCGCGCTCCAGACCGCCGGCTTCAAGGTCACGCTGATTCGCGACGTCACGCCCGTTCCGCACAACGGCTGCCGTCCGCCGAAACGCCGCCGCGTGTAATTCGCAGGCGCTCCTGGAGACGCCAGGCTCATTGATACCGTCGGCGAACTGACGACGAGGTCAACGCGACGCTTCGCGGACGCGAAGTGCGCTCGCCCCGAACTAAAAGTGGGGAAGGCGCCGGAGCGTTACGCCGTAAGCTGGGGCCATGAGCGCAAAAGAGAAAATTCAGAGCCTGACTCACGCGTGGTACGGCGTCTCCGTCGTCAGCGCGATCCTCGGCGTCGTCATGAACGGCATCGGCGTGCTTTCGCTCGGCCTCGCCGGCGTGACGCTCGCGTTCAGCCTCTTTTTCGCGTGGCTGTTGGGGTTCTTGCTCCTGCGCAAGTCGTCGTTCACGCGCATCGTGCTCATCGTCCTCTCGGCGATCGGCGTCGTCGCCGGAACGCTCGCGGTGCCGTGGGCCGTCTATCAAGCGCTCCTCGGTGACGCGCCGCTCACGGCGGGCCTCGGAAGCGCGCTCGCCATGACCTTCAGCGTTTACATGAACGCGCGCTCGTTTCGCGTGCTCACCGACCGCAGCGTGAAGGCGTACTTCGCCTGACCCGCTCAGCGCTTCGCGTGGGCGGGGCGCTTTTTACGTTCGTCGCGGCGACGCGAGGGCGCTACGTGCAAAATCCCCTCGTACGGCTGGCCCGGCTCGCGCTGCTCGTGCACGTCGTCTTTGCCCGATTTGCGCACCATGTCCTGCTTCGGGACGCCCGGCGCGCGCTTGCGCTCGACCTTCGTCATGCCTCCAGAAGACGCACGAGGCGTGCCGTCACCACGCGTACGCTTCGGGTGCGGGGCCGCCGGGGCCCGGAAAAATTTCGTCGAGCTTCTTCATCGCGGTCGCGTCGAGCTTCACCTCGAGCGCTGCGAGCGCGCCTTCGAGGTGGGCCATCGTGCGCGGGCCGACGATCGGCGCCGTGACGACCGGGTTCGCGAGCACCCACGCGAGCGCGACGTCGGCGGGCGCCTTTCCGAGCTCCTTGCAGAATGCAACGAATCGATCGAGCCGCTCCATGTTCTTCTCGATCGCGCGCTGCTGCATGTCGCCCGCGCGTCGCGCCGCGCGCTCGCGGTGGAGGCCCCCGAGGACGCCGCCTTTGAGCGGGCTCCAAGGAATCAGCCCGAGGCCGTACGCCGCGCAGGCCGGCGCGACCTCGAGCTCGATCGTGCGATCGAGCAAGTTGTAGAGCGACTGCTCGCTCACGAGCCCGAGCGCGTGGCGCGTCTTGGCGCTCTCGCACGCGCGCGCGATGTGCCAGCCGGCGAAGTTGGACGACCCGACGTACAGAATTTTTCCCTGCGCGACCAGCACCTCCATCGCTTGCCAGATTTCGTCCCACGGCGCGTCGCGGTCGACGTGGTGCATTTGATAGAGGTCGATGTGATCGGTCTTCATGCGACGCAGCGATTCGTCGCAGGCGCGGCGAATGTGCAGCGCCGAGAGTCGCGACTCGTTCGGCCAGTCGCCCATCGCGCCGTAGACTTTCGTCGCGAGCACGACTTTGTCGCGCCGGCCGCCGCCTTGCGCGAGCCAGCGCCCGACGATTTGCTCGGTGACGCCCTCGCCTTTTTTCCAGCCGTAGACGTTGGCGGTGTCGAAGAAGTTGATGCCGAGGTCGAGCGCCTTGTCCATGATCGCGAACGAGTCGGGCTCGCTCGTGTGCGGGCCGAAGTTCATCGTGCCGAGACAGACGCGGCTGACTTTGAGCGCCGTGCGCCCGAGACGTGTGAATTGCATCGCGCCCGAACTTAGCGCGCGCAGCTCGATGGGTCGACGCCCGGAACGACGTGGAACCCTTGCGCGGTCTTGGTGCGGCCGATCGGGCGATATTTCACTTCGAAGTTTTTTCCGTCGCGCGAGACGACGACGCGCACCGGGTGCTCGGCTTGTCCTTCGTCGTAGCGAATCGAGACGAGCGGCTCGCCTTCGCGAAGGCCCGCGGCTTTGGCCGCACCGTGCACGCCGACGACCGTCTTGGTCGCGCGCGTTTTTTCTTCGTCGAAGCCGAGGTCGAGCTCGGCGAACTTCATCGGACCGCGCGCGAAGCATTTTCCGAAGGCGTCGTCGGCGAGCGGCCCCGCGGGAAAGGTGATGTCGGCGTCGGTGAGCGCGTGACCGGCGACGGCCCAATCGTGCAAGCGCGCGCGCATCGTTTTGTTTCCGATGCGATTGGCGTCGAGCGCGACGTGTGCGACCTCGGCGGCGCGGGGGTTCTTGTCGGCGAAGAGCGTCGCGGCGATTTCGCCATTCACTTCATCGGCGTATTCGAGCGGCGTCATCGTCCCCGACGCGAGTAAAATTTCGCGCGCCGCGTAACGCGCGAGGCCGGAGACCGCGGGCACGGTCCCCGTGATGCGGCCGCCGACGAAGCGCGACACGAGCGCGAGCGCCGTCGCCATGCGCGCGCCGATTCCCCACGGCGCGTCGACGTCGGCGATCGCGAACGCGCCGCGCCACCGCGGATAAATCGAGACCGGCGTCGACTCGATCGGCCCGCGCTTGTCGATCGTGAGGAGCATCGTGAACGGCGGCGGGTGCCCGTCGCCGAAGAACTGGGACACGGTCGTGCGGAGCGTCGCGATCTCGGCCGAGATCCACCGCGGGTCGAACGCGGCGTAACCGACCCACGCGAAATCGTCGTTTCCTTCGAACGCGTGAAAACGTGCAGAATACACATCACCCGCGAGCCACGCGCCTTTCGAGAGCTCGACCGGCGCGACGTCGGCCTCGACGTGCTTGCCGATCCCGAACGAAGACGCCGCCGACTCGAACGGCGTCTTCGAAAAATCGAAGTCGATCGCGACGTGCGTTTTTTCGTTCGCGAGGTCGACCGGGACGAGGAGCGGCTCTCCGTAAAAACGCACGTACCCGGAAGGCGACGCGACGACGTCGCCCTCTTTTTTCGTCGGCAGTGCGTAGGCGATCTCGACGAAGCCTTTCGGCGCGCGCGAGAGCTCGAAGACGCCGCCCTTCCACCCGCCCGAAATCGGACCGTCCGCGTCTTTCGCGGTCACACCGTCCGGCTGGACGTGCGCCACCGACGCCCAGCGCTCGAGCCCATGCCGCGCCGCCGCCCGCACGCGAACGCCGACGGACTGAAGGGTCGGGACGAAGGTCACCGCAAACGCCGGCTCGGCCACCGTCGCCGGAGAAACGGCAGATCGTTCGGATCCGAACGATCTCGTCTGAACCGGGCAGATCGGCGCCGGATTCGTTGCACCGCACCCGAGCAAAAGGACCATCCCAACCGCGCGTCGCATCGGCGGGAGCGTACTTGCAATCCACGGGGGATCGCGTAAATACGCCCTCCCTCCGGGAAGAAGCGCATCGCGCGTAAACCGGTTCTGAAAACCTCAGAAGGCAGGATTCACTCATGGCTCGTTACATCGGTCCCGTCTGCAAGCTCTGCAGGCGCGAAGGAATGAAGCTCTTTCTCAAGGGAGAGCGTTGCTACACGGACAAGTGCGCGTACACGCGCCGTCCGCAGCCGCCGGGCCAGCACGGCCTCGCGCGCGTGAAGCTCACCGAATACGCGGTGCGCCTCCGCGAGAAACAAAAAGTCCGCCGCATCTACGGCGTCCTCGAGAAGCAGTTCCGCAGCTATTACTTCGACGCCGCGCGCCGCAAGGGCCGCACCGGCGAGCAGATGCTCGGTCTCCTCGAGAGCCGCCTCGACAACGTCGTCCACCGCATGGGCTTCGCCTTCACGCGGAGCGAGGCGCGCCAGATCGTCCGCCACCGGCACATTCTCGTGAACGGCAAGCGCGTCGACATCCCGAGCTTCCTCGTGAAGCCGGGCGACAAAGTTTCGGTCGCCGAAGCGAGCCGCAAAATCGCGTCGATCGCCGCGTCGATGGCGTCTGCCGAAAAACGCCCGATGCTCTCGTGGATCGAGCTCGACAAAGAGAACTTCACCGGCACGTTCAAGTCGCCGCCGGTCCGCGAAGAGCTCAACGAGCCGGGCATCCGCGAGCAGCTCATCGTCGAGTACTACTCGCGATAATCGCTCACTCGCGCTCGCAGATCGACGCGAGCGATTGCGTGCAGTCCTGGTCGTTCCATAGGCCTGTGCCGAGCAGGGTGCCGCACTGGCCGGTGCCGCTCGGCTCGCCGGGCGACCATTTGGAAAAACCGTTGCGGCCTTCGCCGGTGATCCAGGAGTAATTCTGATCCTTCGGCGGGCCGCCGTTGCGGAAGAGGCCGATCCATCGTTCGCCCGTTCCGAGCGCCTGAACGGTCGTCTGCTCTCCGCTGGTCGTGATCGTCACCAGATGAGCTCCAGCCGCAATGCAGCCGGCCTTGGCCGTATTGAAGCTCTGCGTCGTCGCGATGGGGAAGTAGCAGTGCCCGGCGTAAACCACCGACCCGGTTTCGGTGCAGGGAACGCCCGCTTCGGCCTCGGCCGCAGCGTCGGTCGGCGCGACGTCGGGCGCCACGTCTTCTGCCGCGTCGGTGGGCGCCGCCTCGGCCGCGGCGTCGGTCCCGGCTTCGCTCGCGGGCGCGTCGTCGGCGGGCGCTGCGTCGATCGGATCGAACGCATCGAAATTCTGCGTGCAGGCGCAAACGAGAGCAAGCAAGGCGACTCGCCGCAGCATGAGACGAAGCATAGCTGATGGACTTGATTTTCGCTGAAATTGCCGTAAAAACCGGCTCCCCCAAAAAGGGGGCCACGGCCTGGCGACGGGCCCGAACCCACGAGCGGATTCGTGATCGGGCTGGGATCGCCGCGTGAACTCGAATCAGGAGAATCGCATGAGCATGAACGTCATGACCCGCAACTGGCGAGACCTCATCCGTCCGCGCGGCATCAGCATCGAGCAAGAGACGCTGACCGACTTCTACGGCAAGTTCACGTGCGAGCCGCTCGAGCGCGGCTACGGCATCACGCTCGGCAACTCGCTTCGGCGCGTTCTCCTCGGCTCGCTCCAGGGCGCGGCGATCACCGCGATCCGCATCGAGGGCGCGCTGCACGAGTTCACGACCGTCAGCGACGTCGTCGAAGACGTGACCGACATCATCCTCAACCTCAAAGAGGTCGTGCTCAAGGCCGCGACGGCCAAGACCTTCACGGTCCGCATCGACAAAGAAGGCCCGGGCCCGGTCTACGCGCGCGACATCGCACTCGTCGACGGTCTCCAGGTCTTGAACCCGGACCACCTCATCGCGACGCTCGACAAAAAGGGCCCGCTCTCGATGGAGCTCACGGTCAACGTCGGCCGCGGCTACGTCCCGGCCGAGCGCAACAAGACGGCGACGATGCCGATCGGCACCATCCCGATCGACTCGCTCTACTCGCCGATCCGCAAGGTCAACTACAGCGTCATCAACGCGCGCGTCGGCCAGCAGACGGACTTCGACAAATTGCAGCTCGAAGTGTGGACCAACGGCAGCGTGAAGCCGCAAGACGCGGTCGCGTACGCCGCGAAGATTCTGAAAGAGCAGCTCACGATCTTCATCAACTTCGAAGAGACCGAAGAGACGAGCTACCACGCGACGGGCAGCGAAGAAGAGCCGCTCAACGAGAACTTGTTCCGCTCGGTCGACGAGCTCGAGCTCTCGGTGCGCTCGGCCAACTGCTTGCAGAATGCAAACATCACCTTGATCGGCGAGCTCGTTCAACGGACGGAGCAGGACATGCTCAAGACGAAGAACTTCGGCAGGAAGTCGCTCAAGGAGATCAAAGAAATCCTCCAGAACATGGGCCTGTCGCTCGGCATGAAGATCGACAACTGGCCGCAGCTCCTCGAGCGCTGGAAGGCGCAGCAGGCGCAGAACTGAGACAAGACGATGCGACACCGTAATTCAGGCCGTAAGTTCGACCGCGACACGTCTCACCGCAAAGCGACGCTCCGCGCGCTCACGGCGAACCTCGTGCTCCACGAACGCATCGAGACGACCGACGCGAAGGCGAAGGAAGTCCGGCGCGTCGCGGAGAAGCTCATCACGAAGGCGCGCCGCCTCGGCGAGACCGCCTACACCGCGAACGACAAGCTCGACCAAAAGGCGCGCGTGCGGCGCCTCGCGGTCGAGCGTCAGCTCGCTTCGTACCTCCCGACGTTCGTCACCGCGACGGAAAAGGGCGGCACCGAGAAGCGCGTCAACCTGGTCGAGAAAGTGCTCGTCGATCTCGGCAAGCGCTTCAAGGATCGTCCGGGTGGCTACACGCGCATCATCAAGTTCGGTCCGCGCCGCGGTGACGGCGCCCAGATGAGCGCGATCGAGCTCGTCGAAGGCGCGGCCTCCGAAGAAGAAGAGAAGCCGAAAAAGAAGGCCAAAAAGGCCGCAAAAACCGCGGAAAAAACCGCGGAAGAATAAACGGCGGATCACACGATCAGAAGGGCTCGCGTTCGCAGACCAGCGGACGCGGGCCTTTTTCTTTTGTCGAAGGTTCGTGGCAGTCTTTTGCCGTGAAGCGGGCGTTCGTGCTGCTGGCGATTGCCGCGTGTGGCGGGCGGACGGGGCTTCGCGGCGAGGTCGTCGCGAACGAGGCGGGCGCAGGTGCGAGTGCGTCCGAGTCGACCGCGTACAAAGTCGTGTACGAAGGGCCCGGCGCGGGCACCGGTTTCGAGCTTTGGCGCTCGACGACCGGGACGCTCAGTGGGTTTCTCACCGAAGGCGAACACTTCGAGGCGATGTCCTGCACGTACGACGGCCGGTTCATGGCGGCTGCGAACAATCCCGACGTTACGAGCTTCGATGTGATCGACGCGAGCGGCAAAGTGGTCCGCACGCAGAAGGGCGGGCTCGAAGCGCTGAGACCCGATGGGATGCGCGCGATCGTCGCCGGCGTGCATGACGGCTGCGTCGGCACGCTCGACGCCGATGGAACGTACGCCGACGTGAGATGCGGCAACACGAGCGCGGATTCCTGGGGCGCGGCGACGTACGCTCCCGACGGCAAGACCGTCCTCTGGGCGCATGAGGTCTACGACCCCGCTACGACCAACACGTTCATCACGTTCGCAACGGCGAGCGAGCAGCTGACCGACGAGCGCGTCGTCGTCGGACCTGGGAATCGCTGGCGCTTCGGGACGGCGACGCCGTCGTTCAGCTTCGACGGCTCGCGACTCGCGTACGCCGACTGCAAAAAAGGATACGGGGACGATTTCTGCAAGCTCGGCATCGTGCGGCTCGACACGCTCGAAGCGACCGCGGTGCTCGACGACAGCAAACTGCGATTCATTTCCGGCGTCGGGTTCACGCCCGACGGCGGCGCGCTGGTCTATATGGCGACCCCTGATCCGTCCCACCCGCCCGCTCTTCGACGAGTGGATTTGGCGACCGGCGTCGACACAGTCCTCGCGGATCCGTCGCATACCGTCAACGACGGGCCCTATGCTTTTTGTGTGGCGCGCGACGGGCCGTAAATCCGCCCTTTGTCGCGACACCGCGCCGCCCTCGCCGTCACGCGCAGCCCCCACAGCCGAAACTGAAAACACGCTTCTGACCGTCTGACCTTCCTGTTCATTCTCGCTTTCCACGGCGCGGGATGCGGGCGAACAAAACGAGCACGACGAGGAACGCGGCCCCGCACAGGGCGGCCCACTTCCACTTGCGGGCGCGGGATTCGCTCTCGCGCGCCCGAGCGTCGATGCGATCGAGCGCGTCGCGCGCGGCGACGTTTCCCGGGTCGAACGAGAGGGCGCGCTCGAACGGCGCGCGGTCTTCGATGCCGCGCGATTCCAAGTCTTGGCCGTCCATCACGGCGAGCTCGGCGCGTGCTTCGCCCGCACGCGTGCCGTCCGGGTCGAGCTCGAGCGATTTTTGGAGCGCGGCGCGCGCGGCGGCGCGATCGGTCGCTGCGAGCGCTTGGCCGCGACGCGCATACGCGGGCGCCATGAGCGCGCGGCGCGGATGAAACGGCATCCGTGCGAGCGCTTTGTCGAACGCTGCGACCGCCGCTGCGTCGTCACCCGAAGCGGACTTGGCGACGCCATCGTCGACCATCCCATCGACATCGGCGGTGCGCTGCTTGTCGAACGCGTCGAAGATCGCGTGCGCGATCCGCGACGCATCCCAATCGGCCGGCGGCGGCGCGCTCATCACGTTCGCATAAGTCTCGGCGAGCTTCGGGCGCGCGACGTCGCCGTACGCGAGCACCGCCGCGCGTGCCGCGGCGCGCACCTCGTCACGCTCCGACGAAATGAACGAAGCGACCGCGCCGAGCGCGTCCATGTCTTTGGTCTTCCCGTACGCTGCGAGGATCGCCGAGAGCGCCGCGTCGCTCTTGGCTTGCACCGCGTCGCCCGGAATTTTTTTCTGCATCGCGTCGAGCGTCGACCACGCGAAGCCGCGCACGCGCCTGTCCTCGCGCGCCAAGATCAGCGGGGCGACCGCCGCGTCGCCGAGCGCGCGCACCCGTCGGGTCACCTCGAAGCGCAACATGCCGCCGTGATCGGCCGCGACCAGAATCATGCGCGAGACCGCCGCTTCGGAGCCGTCGCGCGCGAGCGATTGTAGAATACACGCAGTTCCGAGGAGCGCGCGATACGCGTCGGCGTCGGCGCTCGGGAGCGCGACGAGCCCCGCGACGAGATCGAAGCTCTCGCTCCAATATTTCGGGCCGGATGCTTTTTGGACCGCCTGGAGGGTCTCGGCGATCTTCGCGGGCGTGCCGACGTTCGCCAGAAGGTCGAGCTCCGCGCCGAGTTGGTCGACCGGAAACGATCCGTCTTCGAGCGCCTTCGCGCTGTCCGCCGACGCGCCTGGCGCCATCTTCGCGACCCAATCGCCCGGCGCCTCCGCGCGCGCGAACGCCGGAACGAGGAGAAGCGCGAGCAATAACCAGGAGCCGCGCATCGCAAAATGAAACGCGCGGCGAAACCGCACTATTCGACGATTCGGAAGTCGGAATACTCGCCGCTGTAGCTGCGATAGCGAACGTCGACGCTCTCGACGCGCGCGGCCGACGGGCCGTGGTGCGTCCAGCTCACGAGCTCTTTGATCGAATCTTCTTCGCCCTCGGCCAGGATTTCGACGCTCGCGTCGTTGCGGTTGCGCACCCAGCCGGTCACGCCGAGACGGCGTGCTTCACGCTGCGTCGCCGCGCGGAAATAGACCCCAGTCACGCGCCCCCGCACCGTGATGTGAACGCACTTGATCGACATCGGCGTAGAGCAAACTAGCCAAATCCCGCGAGGCTGGGCAAGCTCTCACGCGTGTCGGCGCCAAACGCTCGTTCGGGCATCGGTCTTCACGGCGGAAAGCCGGCCGTAGCCCTGCTCGTGGCCGAGCCGGGGCCGGTCCGGATCGAGCGTGGAGGCGTCATTTGCGCGCTCGCCGAGCTCCGGGTGCTGGGCACGCGGTTCTCGACGACGGTCGGGTGCGACGCGTTTTCGGTGGGCACGGTCGAGCATCTCTTCGCGGCGCTCGCCGGGCTCGGCGTTCGCGACGGCGTGCGGATCGTCGTTCAGGGCGACGAGCTTCCGCTTCTCGACGGGGGCGCGCGCGCGTTCGCCGAGGACGTCGCCGCGCTCGGCATCGCGGCTCGACCCGCGCCGCTTCGCGTGACGCGCGAAGCGCGCATCGAGGTCGACGGCTCCGAATATTTTTTCGCGCCCGGCGACGGGACGCGCGTTGCGGTGGAGGTCGAGCTTCCATCGTGCTGCGCGAGCGACGCGAGCTGGGCGGGCGACGCGGACGATTTCGTTCGGCGCATCGCGCCGGCGCGCACCTTCGCACTCGAGCGCGATCTCGCCGAGCTCGAGCGACGCGGCCTCGCGCGTCACGCGTCACGCGAAAGCGTGCTCGTCGTCGGCGACGCGATCCACGGCGCGGGCGAGGTCGCGCCCGACGAGCCCGCGCGTCACAAGCTCCTCGACTTCATCGGCGACGCGTATTTCCACGGGGGCCCCCCACGCGGAAATGTGCGCGCCGTGCGCCCCGGCCACGCGCGAAACCACGGCGCGTTCGTTCGCGCGCTCGAGCTCGGCGTCCTCGCGCTCGCCGCGCTGCTCCTGATTTTTTTCCCGGCGCGCGCGCGCGCCGACGACGAATCGGCGCGCCCGTCGATCGGCTTCGATCTCACGCACCCATGGCCCGAGCTCGCCGAGAGCTCGATGCTCGCGTCCGTCACGTACAACGACAGCGCGATCCAAGGCACGACGTACGTGCGCGTCGAACGTCTCTCGTTCGAAGCGCCGATCGCGAGCTCACGTTGGTATGTCGGCGCGGCGTACGACGCCGCGATCGGCCAAGACGAAAACGGCTCGGCGCGTTTCGTCTCCGGCAACCCGGAAATCTGGGGCCGCGGCGTGTGGACGTCGTCGTACGGACTCTCGTTCGGCGGCGGCTTCTCGTTCGTCATTCCGACGGGCTCGTACGCGCTCAGCGATCCGGCCGCGACGACCGCCTACGCCGCGATCGCGGCGCGCGGCTGGGATCGCGCGCTCTTCGACCCCGACAACGCGACGCTTCGCCCGTCGCTCGACGTTCGTCTCGTCACCGGCCCAATCACCGTCCAGTATCGACAGGCGCTGGAGATCGCGACCGACTTCGGCGATCTCAATTTTCGTTTCGCCGCCGTCGGCACATTTTATTTCGCCGTTCGCATCTCGAAGCTCTTCAGCGCGGGCGTCGACCTCATCGAATATTACCGTCTCGACTCGGGCCTCGACGACGACGCGCGTCCGTATTTCGCCGTGGGCGCGCACGTCACGCTCTCGACGCGGTGGTTTCAACCGAGCCTCGGCGTGATGACGAACATCGGCTCGCCGCTCAACGCCATCAGCCGCATCGGCGCGCCCATCTCGATCGCGCCGACGTCGTTCATCGGCGTGCACTTCGACCTAGACTTTCCGTTTCACGGCGTCACGCTCGGAGGCAAGAAGCGATGAAGGCGATCGTCATCCGCGAGCCGGGAGGCCCTGACGTTTTGGAGCTGCGCGACGTGCCCGACCCCGAGCCCGTGCGCGGCGAGGTGCGCGTCGCGGTGCGCGCGAGCGCCGTGAATCGCGCCGACGTGTTGCAGCGCATGGGCGCGTATCCCGCGCCGCCCGGGTCGCCGAAGGACATTCCAGGTCTCGAGTACAGCGGTGTGGTCGACGCGCTCGGCGAGGGCGTGACCGATTTCGCGATGGGGGATCGCGTCTTCGGCATCGCCGGCGGCGGCGCGTACGCCGAAAAAATCGTGCTCCCGGCCCGCACCGTCGCGCGCATGCCCGAGCGTCTTTCGTTCGAAGAGGGCGCGGCCGTCCCCGAAGCGTTTCTCACCGCGTACGACGCGTTCGTTCAAGCGCACCTTCGGCCCGGCGAGCGCGTGCTGGTCTCGGCGTGCGGCAGCGGCGTCGGCACGGCGGCCGCGCAAATCGCCGCCGCGCTCGGCGCGCGACCCTTCGGCACCGCACGCACGCGGGAAAAAATCGCCCGCGCGAAAACGCTCGGCCTCACGGACGGCGTCGTCCCGGAAAACGGCCGCTTCGCCGACGCGGTCACGAAAAACTTCGGCGCGATCGACGTCGTGATCGAGCTCGTTGGGGGCGCTTACGTCTCCGAAGATCTCGCGTGCCTCGCGCCGCGCGGGCGCATCGTTCTCGTCGGTCTCGTCGGCGGCGCCTCGGCCGACGTCGCGCTCGGCGCGCTGCTGCAGAAGCGCGCGACGATCGTCGGCACCGTCCTTCGCGCCCGCCCGCTCGAGGAAAAAATTCTAGCTGCGCGCATGCTCGAGCGCGAGCTCGCGCCGCTCTTCACGGCCGGCAAGCTCACGCCGGTGATCGACCGGGTCCTCCCGCTCGCCCGCGCACGCGAAGCGCACGAGGCGATGCAAAAAAACGAGACGTTCGGGAAGCTGGTCTTGAAGGTTCAGTGATTGCGGGCGTGCGGTAAACACAAGTTGCGCGGAACGCCGCCGCACTTTTCGCAAGAGCAGACGCGAATGTCCGCGCCCTCGTCTTCGCTCGCGCCGCAGATGGCGCACTTGCGTCCGCTCGTCTGCGGTTTCGCCGGCTCGGTCATCTCCGCGCGCCGCGCGCGCTGCCTCACTTCGACGCGGCGGCTCTTGAAAAATTTCCCCCAGTGGCCGGCGAAGAACAAAACGTAGTTGAGGGTCGCCGCGACGATCGCCGCGCGCACCATCCACGTGCCCATCACGAACGAAAAAACGAGCCCGGCCGCGGCGAGCAGCCCGAGCCACTTCACCTTCACCGGGATGATGAACATGAAGAGCACCTGGTAATCCGGAAACAGCGTCGCGAACGCGAGGAACAGCGACATCCCGAGGTACTCGTTGGTCGCGCCGCCGCCGGCGATGACCGCCGCGACGGTCGTGCCGATCATGCCGACGATCCAAAACAAATTGTATTTGAACGCGCCCCACTCCGACTCGAGGTTGATGCCCATCAGCCAGATGAAATAAAGCGTGACGAGCAGCACGATGACGGGCGGCAGGCCGCACATGTCCGTGCTCGGCGGCAAAAACAAATACGTGAAGAGCCGCCACACCTGGCCGTGCCTCACCGCGCCGAGGTCGAGCGCGAGCGCGCTCTCGAAGCCCGGCTTGAGCATCGACAACACGAAGACGGCCCCCATGCCGGAGACGATGATCCACGTCAGGTTCGGCACGGCGAAGCGGCCGAAACGGCGCTCGAGGCGCGCGAGCAATTTTTCCATCTCAGCTCAGTTCTTCGGCGCTCCGCACGCGACCCACGTCTGCACGAGCGTGAGATCGGACCCGGACATCGGCCCCGACATGAGCGTGTTGTCCGGGAAGGGCATCTGCGCGGCGCCGCAGGGCGGGCTCGAGATGTTGCAGACGAACGCCGACGCGTCGGGATCGATCGAGCACGGATTGATGTAGGGTTTGGTGCCGATCATGTACGTCATCATGTTGTCGTACGCGTCGTCGGCCGTGTCGAGCTTAGGCTGATAAGAAGTGCCGCCGTGGCACTTGGCGTCGCTGCAGTGCCAGGTCGTCGACATCTTCGACCAGATGTCGTTCTGGAAGCTCACCGCGCAGGTCCCCGCGTCGACCGGCGTTCCGCACGCTGCGCCGCCATCGCCGCCCGTCGTGCTGCCATCGGGCGGCGGTGGGTTCGGGAGGTTGCTTTTGTTCAAGCCGCTATGCTGGCCGTAATGTGTGTCGGCCTCGAGATCGCACGCCAAGAAGGCCGCCCCGGCGGAAGCGACGACGACCAAACCGAAAGCCACGAATCGAGCGTGCATGGAGGGATTCTGAAAGCACCCCCCATACCGACGCAAGCTTTCTCATCGATCGTTCGGATCCGAACGATCTGGTCGATTTCCGAGCCCAGACTGATGTGCGGCCGATCCAGGCTCGGGGACCGATGGAACCAGTTTGGCCGCAAAATTCGGCCTATTTCGCGTGCTTCAGGCTGGCGCGCAACCTGCAAAAGGAGGGGGCGTAGGCAGGAGGCTCGGAGATGCACAGCGCTCGCAAAATGGTGTTCCTCGGTTTCCTCGCCGTGGCCCTTTCGATGGCCACGGGTTGCGCGACGGTCGCTCCGTACGAGCGCGGCACCCTCGCCCATCCGTCGATGACGCCCGACGACATGGCCACCAGCTTCGACGAGCACGTCCGCGCCGTTTCGGAGGGCGCGACCGGCGGCTTCGGCGGCGGCGGCGGCGGCTGCGGTTGTAACTGATTCCACACGGACCAACGGTTCCGCTAGTGTAGGCCCCCGTGACTGCGCGGCGAATCTACGTGGGCCTCGTCGTGCTCGCGTTCATGTTCGCCGGCGTGCGTAGCTCGCTCGCCGCGGGCGAGGACCTCAGCGTGCTGGCCACCGTCCAGCAGGTCATGTCGGACGATTATCCGACGGCCGGGTTCGGCGAGGCCAAGCGCAAGCTCACCGAGGCCCTCGAGCGGTGCAAGCGCGGCCGTTGCTCGGCGACGACGCGCGCCCAAGTGCTGGTGTCGCTCGGCATGGTGACCTCCCAGCTCGGCGCCGGCGACGAGGCTCGCGCGCAGTTCGCCGCCGCGCTCCAGGCGAATCCGAATGCGCGGCTCCCGGTGTCCGGCACCACGCCGAACATTCGCGCCCAGTTCGCGGACGCTCAAAAAACGGTCGGCGTGAGCTCGGCGCCACCGCCGCCACCCCCGCCGCCACCGCCGCCGCCGACCCCGACGGTCGTCGCCACGCCCGCGCCGCCGCCGCCGGCCGAGGAGGAGCCCGCGCCCACTCACCCTCAAAAAGTCCGCGGCTGGAACAGCCCCGAAGCTTTCGAGTACGCGAGCGCGGGCCTCAAAGCCGATCTCGCCGGCAACCTCGACGAGTGCATTTCGAAGGACAAGAAATCGCTCGAGCTCGAAGAGCAGCCGCGCACGCGTCTTCACCTGGCGTCGTGCGAGCGGCGGAGCGGCCACGTCATCGACTCGCTGCGCGACACGCAGAAGGCGCTCGAGGACGCGATTCGCCATCGCGATTTGCCCGTCATGCGCGCCGCCCGCGAGCGCGTTCAGGAGCTCCTCGCGCGCGTCGCGCACGTCACCTTCGTGCCGCCGGCCGCCGTCACCGATCTCGTGGTCACCTTCGACGATCGCCCCGTGCCGAACAGCGCGCTCACGCGAAAGTTTTCGATCGACCCTGGCAAACACACGGTTCACGCCGAAGGCACGCAGGGCGGCCTGCCGGTCGCCTTCGACGACACGTACGACGTGAAAGACGGCGATCTCCTCACGGTCGCCATCCGCATGCAGTCCAAGGGCTCGGAGTACCTCACGCCCGGCCAGCTCAAATGCATGCTCGGCGCGAAGAGCCAAGACGAGGTCGTCAAATGCCTCCCGGCGCACGAGAAGAACCTCGTCGTCAAAGCAGGCTGGGACTTCAGCACGTACACCGACACGAACTCGGTCAACGTCGTGACGCCTTCGCTCAACGTGTCGGTCGAGTCGCCGACGGCGGGTTGGAACATCGGCGGCAACTTTTTGCTCGACGTCGTGACCGCCGCGTCGCCGGACATCGTGTCCGAGGCGTCGCCCGCGTTTCGCGATCGTCGATGGGCCGGCGGCCTCGCCGGCGGCTACAAAAAGGGCAAATTCGGCGTTCAGGCCAACGGCAACGCGTCGATCGAAAATGATTATGACTCGTTCAGCGGCGGCGTCGCCTTCACCGCCGACTTGCGCGACAAGCTTTTGACGCCGCGAATCTCGTACAACTACGACCACGACATCATCGGGCGGACCGGCACGCCGTTCAGCATCTTCCATCACGATCTCGACACGCACCAATTCGACGTCGGCCTCACGATGGTGCTCTCGTCGACGACGCTCCTCAGCCTCGGGCTGACCGCGCAGCTCGAGCGCGGCGATCAATCCAAGCCGTATCGCTACATCCCGATGTTCGCGCCCGACGTCGCGTCGCGCGTGCCGGTCGGCGCGACGATCGATCTCGTGAACCAGTATCGCCTGCCGATGCGGCCGCTCGAGCAGCTGCCGACGTCGCTCGATCGCTTCGCGCTCGGCATTCGTCTCGCGAAGCGCTTCTCGTCGCGCAACGCGACGCTGCGTCTCGATCAGCGCCTCTACTACGACGACTGGGGCATCGCCTCGACCACCACCGACGGTCGCTGGGTCCAAGACGTCGGGAAATATTTCCGCTTCTGGCCGCATCTGCGCATCAACGCGCAGACCGGCGCGAGCTTCTATCAGCTCGCGTACTCGGCGCTCCTCAACGCCGACGGCAGCATCACCGTGCCGCTCTACCGCAGCGACGACCGCGAGCTCGGACCGCTCATCACGGTGACCGGCGGCGGCGGATTTCGCCTTGCGCTGACCGCGCCGGACTCCAAGACTCAAGTAGGCCTCAACATCGCGGCCGACGTCATGTACACGCGATTCTTCGATGCGCTCTTCGTGACGACCCGTACGGCGTTCTACGGAACCGCCGGAATGGACTTCGAGTTCGATTGATGCGACACGCCATCCTCGCCATCCTCGCGCTCGTTTCGTGCAGCGATCCGGTTCGTGACGGACAGATCAGCGCGCTTCCGGGAGAGAATCCGAACATTCCGGTCGGCGAGTATCACCGCGCCGGGCAGCCGTGCGTCTTGTGTCACGGACCGGGAGGCCCCGCGGCCGACGCGTCGTTCGCGGTCGCCGGGACCATCTTCGCCGATCCGACCGACGCGGTCGGCGTCGACCAAGCGACGGTCGCGTTCACCGACACGAGCGGCTCGAGCTTCACGACGACGACCGACTGCGTCGGGAATTTCTTCATCCCGCGCCCCGGGAGCAGCGTGCCGGGCGCGACGTGGGACCCGCAGTTTCCGATCTTCGTGCGCATCTTCAAGAACGGCGTCTCGCGCACGATGCAAGGTCAAATCGGACGCGAGCGAAGCTGCGCAAACTGCCACAACGATCCTCTTCCGACTTCGTCGCAGATCTTTTCGAGCGTCGGGCACATCGCGCTTTACACGGACAACCCGCCGCCGCCGTCGACGACGTGCCCCGTTCCGCCGCAGGTGGGCCCGTGAAGCGCTTGCTCGGAGCCGTGCTCGCCGCCGCCGCGATCGGCGCGCTCGTGTCGATCATGAGCTCGACGTCGGCGTGCATCGATTTCAACGAGCCCGACGGCGGCGTTCGCGCGACGACGATCCTCGCGCCGGATCAGACCGCATTCCAAACCGTGAGCCCGGTGTTCGAGCGCCGCTGCGGGACCCTCGATTGCCACGGCCAGGAGGGTCGCCCGCTTCGCATCTACAGCGGGCTCGGCCTTCGTCTACCGAACGACGCGGGAAATTTTCCGGGCACGACCGCGACGACGCCCGACGAAATCACGACCAACTACCGCACCGTGATCGGCCTCGAGCCCGAAGAGATGACGCGGGTCATCGCCGGCGAAGACGTGCCGCGCGATCTCCTCATCTTGAAGAAGCCGCTCATGCTCGAAGCGCACAAAGGCGGCCCAGCGTTTGCGCCGAGCGGGGACCCGGGCGAGACGTGCATCACGAGCTGGATCGACAACGCGCTCGACAAGAACGCGTGCAACCAAGCGGTTGCAGGTTTCTAAGCGAGCACCCGGTCGACGGTCACGTGCATGCGGCTCTCGAGCATGCGAACGATGCTCTCGAGCTCGTCGCGCGGCACGCCGAGTCGCGCCATGAGGAGCTGTCGCGTCTCGCGCAAGACGTTCTCGCGCGCGGACGCGAGGCGGCGCGCGGCCGTCGCGCGGTGAACGCCGTGCGCTTCGGCGATCGCGTCGATGCCCATGCGGCGCACGTAGTGCTCGCGCAGGACCTCGCGTGACTCCGCGTCGAGCCGTCGCGCCGCGTCCTCGAACGCGCGGCTGAAATCGGCGGCGTAGCGCCGCTTGAAATATTCGGCCTCGGGATCGTTTTGGCTCGAGACGATTTCGCCGACCGGCTCGGTCGGTTTCGCGCGTCGCGCAGCTTCGATGAGCACGCGCGCGCCGACGACGCGCACGAAACCTTTGAGCGAGCCTGCGCCGCGGTATTCGGCGATGCGCGGCGGGGGCCCCACGAAGAGCTTGGTCCGCATCGTCTGCACGAACTCGTCGAACGGCGGTTTTTCGCCTCGCATGCGCGCGTGCGTGGCGCGCAGCTCGAGCGTGCAGCGCGATTCGACCGCGTCGATGGCGGCGCGATCGCCCGTCGCGCAGGCACGCGCCAGCGCGAGATCTTCGGCGTAACATTCGGGCGCTGGGATGGCCTGTCCGGACGACAACACGATTGCGGAGCTCATGCAGGGTCTCTTGCCCGCCGATCGTCGCCGCGAAATCGAGAGCCACATGCACGGCTGCTCGACTTGCGCGTCGCTCGTCGTCGGTATTGCTCGTACGTTCGCCGAGCCCGAGGACCTTCCCTCCGGCGCGAGGTTCGGCCGCTACCAAATCGAAGCGCGCCTCGGACGCGGCGGCATGGGGACCGTTTACGCCGCGCGCGATCCGCTGCTCGACCGGCGCGTCGCGCTCAAAGTTCTGCACCACTCGGTCACCGAGTTGTCGGACGTGCGCGAACGAATTCTTCGCGAGGGGCGAGCGCTCGCGCGACTTTCGCACCCGAATGTCGTCGCCATCTACGACGTGGGCGAAGAAGACGGCCGCCTCTTTTTGACGATGGAGCTCGTCGCCGGCGCGACGCTGCGCGCGTGGCTCCGCGATCCGCGACCGTGGCGCGAGGTGCTCGAGGTCTTCGTTCAGGCGGCCGAAGCGCTCGCCGCGGCGCACGCGGCAGGCGTCGTGCACGGCGACTTCAAGCCGGACAACGTCATCGTCGCGCACGACCGACGCGCGTTCGTCATGGATTTCGGGCTCGCGCGATTCCACGCGCCGGGCGCGAGCGACCGCGCCCCGCAAATCGCCGGAACGCCCGCGTACATGGCGCCCGAGCAGCTCCGCGGCGCGAGCGCGACGCCCGCGAGCGACCAGTTTTCGTTCTGCCTCGCGCTTCGCGAAGCGCTCCCGGCGGCCGCGCCGGGCTGGGTCCTCCCGATCGCCCTGCGCGGTCTCGACCCCGACCCCGCGCGCCGCTGGCCGTCGATGAAAGAGCTCGCCGCGCGGATGCGCAAGCAGCTCGACGCAAACGTGCATTATGCAATCAATGCCGTCCTCCAGCTCGTCATGGTGCCTTTTCACGTCGGCGTGACGACGCTCTTCTTGTGGGCATTTTTCTCGGCCGACACGACCGGCCCGCACAAGCCGTACGCGCCGACGACCGAAATTCTCGGGACGATCGTCGTCGGCTGGCTCGTTCTTCTCTTCTTCAGTGGGTGGGCGCCGGCCGGCGTGATTTGGGCGCCGATCAACGCGTATGGCCTCTTTCGTAAACGGCGATGGGCGGTGACCTCGTCGCTCATTTACTCGGCCGTCGCCGCGCTCACGTGCTTCGGCACGCCCGCGGCCATCTACGCGCTCGCGACGCTCTGGCCTCTCCGAAAAAAAACCGCGACCTCGCGCTGATCGCCTCGTCTTCCCCGACGAGAGGACAGGTCATGCTCAACAAATCAGTCATCGTCATCGCGTTCGTGCTCACTGCCGCCATCGCTTGCCACAAGGACGAGAGCGCCGCGTCGACCACGTCGTCGACCGCAGCCGCGACCGCCGCCGCCGCGCCCGCGGCGAAGGACAAGTCGGTCGATCTCGCGCCGCTCCCGCTCACCGTCAAAATGCCCGCCGAGGAGTCGGCCATCGCGATGGACATGTCGATGGGCGAAAACAAATCGGTCTCGGTCAGCTACGAGGCGGTCAACGCCGGCTTCAACGTGTCCGAGCCCGCGCAAAAATCATTCGCCGAGCTGAAGAAAGAATACAAAGGCGACACCGTGCTCTTTCCGTTCAAAAAATGGGTGAAGGACGGCGACACGAGCGCGGTCGAAGAATTCTCGAACGACGGCAAGACGGGTTACATGGCGCTCTCGTGGAAGAAGGTCGGCGGCAAGAGCTACGTCTGCAAGAGCAACGGGCTCTCGGGGCTCGCGTCGCCCGCCGACGCCGACAAGGTGCTCGCGATCTGCGACACGCTCGCGGCGAAATGAATCAGCGAACGCCGTAGAGATCGCCGCCGAGCGCGAGCTTGTTCTGCGGGGTCGACGTGTCGGAGATGCCGCTCGCGCCGCCGTAGTAAACGCGGACGTACGGCGCGCCGAGCCCGCCGATGGCCACGTCCGCGTAGCCGTCGCCGTTCAAGTCGCCGACGTTTTGACCGACGACGCCGAACGATTGACCGTCGCCGGTGAGCTCGACGCGGCTCGCGTTCGACGGGCCCGACGTTCCGCCGGGAAAGAAGAACGCGCGTCCGGCGCCGTTGTGCGCGGAGACGGTGCCGACGACGAGATCGTCGTAACCGTCTCCGTCGACGTCGCCGACGACGCCGGACGATTCGCCGAAATTTTCGTTCATGACGCCTTCGCCGACGAGCGTCGTCGCTGGCTGGAGCGCGGAGAGCGGGTCCGTCGCGCCGAAGTAGACGTACGCCGTGCCGGGCCCGGGGAGACCGGTGATCGCAGGCGGCGCGACGAGATCGCTGACGACCCAATCGACGAGACCGTCGCCGTCGAGATCGCCGACCGATGCGGATCCGATTCCGAAGTTGGTCGTCGCGTCCGACGGCGTCGAGAGCGGATGCATCGTCGCGTCGGATGGGCCGCCTGCTGCGCCGAGGAACACGGCGCTCGCGGTCGCGGTCGCGGCCGCGCCCCACACGAACAAATCCGAGTGACCGTCGCCGTCGAGATCGCCGTTTGCCGCGAGCGTGCCGCCGAGCTTCGGCGTGTCGAGCACGACGTCGGGCGCGGCCGACGGGCCGTTCGCGTGACCGAAGTAGAGGAAGACGCGCATGCCGCCGTTGCTCGGCAGCGTGGCGGCGACCGCGAGATCGCCGAAGCCGTCCCCGTCGAGATCTCCCGCATAGGCGACGTCGACGCCGAATCGATCCGCGCCTGCGGGCGCGGCGATCTCGTATTTCGGAGTCGCGCTCGCCCCGAACGCCGCGTCGCTCCCCGCGTAAATCGAGACGCGTCCGATCGTCGCGCTCGTGTCGCCCGATTGGCGCGGCACCGCCGCGATCAAATCGGCGAAGCCGTCGCCGTCGACGTCGCCCGCGGTGAGCCGGGCGTAGTCGTCGTGCGCCGAGTCTTTCGGATCGACGAACGTGATCGCGCTTCCGATGCCAGCTTTCGACCCGGCGAAAAACGCGAGCGAGTGCGGCGCAAAAGCGTTGATGCTCGCGACGAGGTCCGAGTAGCCGTCGCCGTCGAAGTCGCTCAGCCCGCCGTAGCTCGCGTCGTGTGGCGCCGAGCGCCGAGGCACGCCGACCTCCCACGTCGCACTGGTTGCAACTCCAACTGTCGATCCGACGCGCCCGCGCACGCGCCAGTAATGGACGCCGTGCGCGAGCAGCGCCGCTTGCCCCGACGAACCGGACTGATCGATCTGCTGCTCGATGATCGAGCACGCGCGATCGGCGCAGATGTCGACGTGGGCGCCGTCGACGCCAGGCGGGAGGACCCAGGAAAAAATCGGCTTCTGCGACGTTGCGTACGTGCCCGCGAGTGGGGCGCGCGGTCGCGGTGCCGCGATGGCGCTCGCATCGACGGGCGCGTCGACGAACGCATCGCCCGCCTCCGGGTCGCCGGCGTCTCCGCGCGCCGGGCCGAGGTCGTCGAGGTTCGTGAAGAGGACGCACGACAGTGCGCAAGCGGTCGCTCCGGCGAAAGCGATCGGCGAGAGGCGCATGCGCGGTTTAGGATATCACCGAAGCCGTGAGCGATTTGGCGGACACAGTCGCGCGTCTGGAAACGGAGCTCGAAGCCGCGCGCGCCGAGCTCCGCGCGTGGGAGCAGCTCGCCAACCGGTCGCGCGACATGATCTCGCGCATCGACGCCAGCGGCCGCATCACGTACGTCTCGCCGTCCGTCCGAAAGATCCTCGGCTACGAGCCGAGCGAGCTCGTCGGGCAAGTCGCGCACGGCTTTCTCGCGGCGGCCGAGCAAGCGCCGCGGCGCGCCGACTTCGAGCACGCGCTCGAGGGCGCGGCCGTCGGAACCACCGTCACCCTCGCGCGCCACAAAGACGGAACGCACGTGTGGATGGAATACCGCACGGAGGTCTTGCGCGACGCCGCCGGCAACATCACCGGCTTCCAGTCGAACTCTCACGACGTCACCGCGCGCCATCAAGCACAAGAAGCGCTCGAGCGGTCCGAAGCCAATTTCGAAACCTTCGTTCGCACGATGCCGGTCCCGGGTCTCGTGCATCGCGACGGCGCCGTCGCCCTCGTGAACGCGTCGTTTCGCGACGTGTTCGGGTACGCCGACGAGGACGTGGTCGGCAAGAAAGTGGTCGACCTCATCGACCCGGCCGACCGCGCTTACGTCGGCGGGCGACTCGAGCAGCCGCGCGAGGTCGTCGCCGGAACCGCGACGCGCGAGCTCCACGCGCTCCACAAGAACGGGACGCGCGTGCCGGTCGAGGTCACCGTCGTTCCCGTTTTGCTTCGCGGCCAGCCGGCCACGCTCGCCGTCTATCGCGATTTGCGAGAACGAAAACGGCTCGAAGCGCAGCTCATCACCGCCGATCGCATGGTCTCGCTCGGTCGTCTCGCGGCCGCGGTCGGCCACGAGATCAACAACCCGCTCGCGTACGCCCTCTCGTCGATCACGCTGCTCGAACGCGAAATGGCCAAGCTCGACGCGTCGTCGACGCGCTCGATGTGCGAGCTCCTCGCGAGCGTGAAGGAAGGCGCCGAGCGCATTCGTCTCGTCGCCGACGATCTGCGCGTCTTCAGCCGCGAGCGCACCGAGGCGTACGGCGCGATCGATCTCGTGCGCTTGCTCGACCGCGCGGCGTCGATGGCGGCGCACGAGGTCCGGCACCGCGCTCGCCTCGTGCAAGACTACCGCGAGCTCCCCGCGATTTCGGGGAGCGAAGCGCGGCTCGGACAAGTCTTTCTCAACTTGCTCGTGAACGCCGCGCAAGCGATCCCCGAGGGCGATGTCGCGTCGAACGAGGTCCGCATCGAGGGCCGCGCAACCGACAGCGGCGGCGTCGCGATCGACGTCGTCGACACCGGCGTCGGCATCGAGCCCGAGCTCGCGCAGCGCATCTTCGAGCCGTTCTTCACGACCAAGCCGGCCGGCGGCACCGGCCTCGGGCTCTCGATCTCGCAGCACATCGTCGCCTCGCTCGGCGGCACGCTCCAGCTCGTCTCGAGCCGTCCGCGCGAGACGCGCTTCCGCGTCGTCTTGCCCGTTTCGTGACGCGTCAGTCGAATCCCGCGTCGAAGATCACGATAGGGCAGTGCTTGCCCGACCACGCGTAACACGTGTTCGTCTGCTCGTCGCAGCAGTAGCGGCCGCTGACGAGCGCCGGCGAGCACTCGTTCTCGCACTGATGATTCGAGAAGCACGGGTCCGGACACGACGGGACCTCGATGTCGTCGGGCGCGTCGATCGGCGGCGGCTGAACATCGAGCACGATCACGTCGACCGACGCATCGTCGGGCGGCGGTGGCGGCGTCACGTCGGGCACGCTCACGTCCGGCACCGACACGTCGTCGGGCGGCGGCGGCGTCACGTCGGCGAAGCTCGAGTCCGGCTCCTCGTCGTCGGCGTCGAGATCCGAAATCTCCGTGCGCGCCGCGCACGCGATCGCCGCCGACGCAAACAAAAGGAAGAAAAACGCTCGCCGCATCAGGTCCGCGATTCTGCCACAAAAAGACGAAACCCCCGAGTGCGCTACGACACTCGGGGGCCTCGAATTCTGGTTTCGGCGATTACATCTGCTGTGCGTTGATGATGCCGTCGAGCGCCGGACCTCGGTAGAAGTCCTGGACACGCCGCATGTCGCCCTTCGCCACCGCGTAGGCCGCGGCAGCCGCCGCCGGAGCCGCGGTCACGCCGCTGCCCTGGCCGGCGACATCGTTGCCCGTCGTCGGGTCGAAGCCCGTCGCGACGCGCGCCGCGCTCACGTTCCCGAACCAACCCGTCTTCAAGAAGCCGTTGCCGAAGACGTAGAGCCAGTTCGAGTTGTTCGGCGTGCCATCCGGCCAGCCGTTGCGGTTCGTCGGATCTTTCGGGGTGTCGCCGTGAATCGTGAAGACGACGCCCTTGTCGAGGTTCTGTCCGCAGCCCGACGGGTCCGGAATGCCCGCGCAGTCGGCCATGAACGCGTCGAAGATTTTTCCGAGCGCGGTGACGTTGGTCTGGAGCTGCGCCATGTCGTTGAACGCGCCGTGCGGGTCGTCACGCATCGCCGGGATGATGACCGACGAGGTGAGACCGAGCTTGAACGCCTTGACCGCGGTGCACATCGCCTTGCCGATTTCGCTGATGGTCGTCGGCACGCCGGTCAAACCGTAGCGCGTGAGGTCCGCGGCAGAAGGCGTGAGCTCCGAGCTCAGGTTCTTGCCGAGGAGGTTCGCCGCCGTCTTGCCGACGTTTTGCGGCGTCGTCAGCGTGGCGCGCGCCGAAGCGGCGTTCAGGCTGAGGAACGTGCGGTAGTACGAGTCGTTCAGCGCGGAGGCCGCCGGCGTCTGCAAGAGCGTGCGTGAGGCCGCGCTGTTGAAGAGGTCGACGAGGCCGGCCGAGTTCGCGACCGTGGCGACGCCCGGAGCGCCCGGCGCCGTGCCGAACGTGATCGGGTTCATGCCGATGACCGGCAAGAGCGTCGGGTTGGCCTGCTGAATCGCAGCGATCGCCGCGATCATGCCGGTGCCCGTCGCGATCGTCGCTGCCGACTGCGGCGTCGACGTGTGCGTCTCGTTGTTACCCGCCATGAACGCCGAGACTTGCTTCGTCGGCGACAGCGTCTGGAACGGCGAGTCGGGCGCGTAGACGAGCGGCTTGTCCGTCCCCGACGCCTTCTTCGCCTTGCCGAGCGCGTAGAACGCCGAGTTCGCTCCTCCGTTCATCGCAACGTCGGTCTGCGGGAAGAGCTGCGTGAACCACGCGAGCCCTCCGTTTCCGGCGATGAGGTGAATCGACCGCATCGTCGTCGGGCAAGCGGCTTGATCCGCGAGCGCGACCCCGGCGGAGTCGCCGAGCACGTTCAAGTATCGCGAGCGCTCGAGCCCGAGCACGGCCGCGAGGGTCGCGCTCCACCGGAGGAAGTCGCGCCTGCTCTTTCCGCGAAGGTCCTTCAATCGCTGATCAGCCATGACACGTCTCCTTCATTCACAGGTGTCGGCAGCTTCGAGGATCGCCGCGATGGCGATCTGCTGCCCTTGGTCTTTGGTGAGGCCCTGGGCTTGCGCCTGGGTGATGGCATCGTTGGCGATGCTGATGTGGTCCGCCGTGGCCGGTTTGCCCATCAAGCAGGTGAGTCCATCTTTGGTGAAGTTGCCGCTCGAGTCGACGAGCTGCGTTCCGGTACACGAAGTCATGCTCAGTGTACCGCCTTTCGAGGCCGCTTGGATCTCTTGGGAAGCTGCGACGAGGATGTCGAATTCCTTCGAGAGCGCCGCGGTCGACGGCCGAATCATCTCCGGCACGCGGCCCGCGTAGTTCGCGGTTCCGAGCGCCGAAGCGCCGCCCTTGTAGAGCATGCCGGCCGAGTTCGTCTGCGTCGACCCCGTGTTGACGCCGTGCTCCTTCAAGATGTTGCCGAGCGCGGCGTACGTGATCTTCGAGCACGAGTGCAGCCGAGCCACGACCTCCGGCGAGCCGACGGTTTGGTCTTCCGCCTGTTGCGAGTTCGGATCCGTGATGCCGTTGTCGCCGCTGTTCGGATCTTGGAAGTGGTGCTGCGTGTTGCCGTCCGCGGCGAGCGAGTTCGGGTCCATGTCGCCGAGCAGCACGTCGTTCGGAGCCGTGCTGCATCCCGCTGCGAAAGCCGCGGCAGAGGCCATTGCGAGAATCGAGGTGAGAGTCTTCGTGTTCATGATGGTGCCTCTCAGAACTTCACGAAGTCGTCGGAGGTGAGGATGTTACGGAGCAGGCGCTTGACCTTCATGCCGTTGGCGGTGAAGTCCTGCAGCAGGGGATCGGTGACGACGCTCGGGACGCCGGCGACATCGTCGACCACGTCTCCGCGCGACATCGCGTAGTTCCACTCGCGCGTGACGATGCAGCGTTGGACGTCGGGGTCCGCTGCCATCGCCGCGGCGAAGCTCGGGATGTCCTTGACCGGCTTGCCGTTGCGCCAGGCGAAGCCTTCGCTCGCGGGCAGCCAGTCGGCGAGCGTCGCGGTGGGGTTACCCTGCGAGGGCACCTGCACCTGGAACTTGCCGGCCGTGTACTGTCCGTTCATGTCGAAGTAACCGAACATCGGCGCCATGTGATTTTCGGTCGTGTGGCAGTTGGCGCAGATGACGGCCGACGTGTCTTGGAAGTTGATCTTCGCCGTCGACCCGCCGGTGATGCTGTTGAACGGCCAGGGGCTCGTGTAAGCGCCCGAGCCCATGATTTGCGGCGTCGCCGAGAACTCGGCCGGGAACTTGGAGCAGACGAAGGTCTCTTGGATGAAGCGAACCCGGCGGAACGCCATGTTCGCGTAGTACTGCGCCATGATGCCGGGGTCGGTGAGGACGCCCGCGGTCGGCGCGTTGTTGTTGCAGCTCGCGTCGGTGAACGTGCCGCTCGCGAAGGTCGGGCACGTGTTGGTCGACGCGGTCAGGATGTCCGTGAACGGCCGGTCGTTGACGACCACCTCCGCCGCGAACGTCGCCGCCGTGTCGTAGCTCGGCGCGCCGTTGCCGGTCTTCATCCCGGTCTGGCCCGTCTTGAGCGTGTCGCGCCACCATTGAATCTGGCGCGTCACGAAGCGCGGATCGGCGAGGTACTTGTCGATCATCGCGCCGTACGAGGTCGCGTCGGTGACCGAGTTGATGTCGGCGAGCGTCGGCAGGTCGCCCACGAGCTTGAGCGCCGCAGTGCGGAGCGCTTCGCCGTAGTTGATCTGACGCTGGTCGATGTTGGGGTTCGAGTTCGCGTTCGGATCCGAACCGTTGCCCTGTTGACCATTCGGCGTGCCGCCGGAACCGGGCGATCCCGGATCGCTTCCGCCGTTTGCCGAACCCGGCGAGTCGCCGTTCGGCCCACCCATCAGGGTGCCGGTGTTCCCGTTCCCGCACGCCGAGAGAACGATCATGAGGCCCGTGGCAGCGAGGAGCTTGCCCATCGTCGTCTCCCTTCCTTTCGTCTGCGCATTCATTCTTTGTTCACCCACGTTTGAATCTGCACGTAGCCGGTCGACGTGTTGCTGGCGAACACCTTCACCGGATGATTGACTTGTTGAAGCGGCGCGAGCAGGACGTTGCTCTGCGCGGGGGTCGTCGGGTTCACCTGCGTACGCGCTTGCGTGCACGCGGTCGCGTAGTCGTTGCTGTTGAGCGCGGTCAGGTCCATCGAAGCCGTCGCCGTTCCGTTGCCGCCGCCGTGGCAGCTCACGCAGTTCGTCTTCATCGACGGCGCGGCGCTGTTCATGAAGTCCGTCAAGTCTTTGCAGGTCGTGCCCGCGCCGGCGTCGCCGCCCGTCGTGGTCGACGCGGCGATCGTCTGGAACTCGATCTTGAGCTTGCTGCCGGCCGTCCAGCTCGGGAAGTAAAAGACCGGCGAGATTTGAGCGGAGGCGCCGGCGCCGGCGGTGAGGTCGGTCGTCGAGAAGTCGGTGTTGTCGACTTCGGCCCCGGTCGCAGGAATCTGCGCGAAGATCGGCGACACGATGTGGACGCCGGTCGAGGCCGGCGCGACGAGCATCACGTTCGAGAAGCGGAGGAGGTCGCCCTGCTGCGTCGCCGTGAAGGTGATCTTCGCGCCGGTGATTCCCGTCGCCGCCGGCGAGAGGTCCACCGAGCCCGTCGACGGATCGACCGTCGCGCTCGCGGGGAG
>DASXHD010000054.1:0-4463 GCA_036488725.1 Polyangiaceae bacterium
GCCCCACCGGGCGACTTGCAAAACGCAAAGCTGAGAAACGGTAGTCCTGGCCGACTGCGAGCAAATTTGTAACGCGGCACCCTCGTTCAGGCGCCAGGTCCTGCTCCACTCCGCGTACTCCACCCTCACGCGTGCTCGCATTGAAGCGATGGGGGTCCTCGAAGCATGCAGGTCGCCCTCGCAAAGGCGCTCTGTTCGCGCGCCACGCGGCCGAAGGCCGCCCGATGACCGGTATGGTGGGTCCCGCCCACACGTGAGCCCGCTTGCCTCCGTCTCTGTCCCGTTGTGCAAGCCCTAGCAATCCAACTCCTTCAACGCATCCATCCTCCTTGTGAGTCGATGAGAAAATGAAAAAACGCGCGCGCACCGCGCCGGTGAGCACCGCGCGTGCCGCGCGAATTCGCCGAGAAAGCCCGCAACTGCGGGTGGCCCGGCCAGGCGCGGGCCGGCCGCGGGCCACGGGCGTTGACATGGTGGGCACGCGCCCTCTACATCGCCTCATGCGTACGCGCCTTCTTGGTTTCGCTGCGGTCGTGGCTCTCTGTCTTTCGCCGCTGGGTTGCATCAAAGCGATCCTCACGAACGGGCAGATCTCGGCGACGCGCCAAGGGTCGAGCGCGCTCGACACCATCGCCGATTTCGAGGTCGGCAAGACCGCGGCCGCCGCGGGTCTCGTTCAGTTCGAAGGCATGCATCGCCTCGCGCCGGACAACACCGACGCGCTCTTCCTGCTCACGAAGGGCTGGGCGGGTTACGGCTTCGCGTTCGCCGAAGACGAGATGGAGGCCGCGCAAGACAAGGGCGACGACGAGATGGCCGCGTATCACAAGAAACGCGCGCGCATGGCGTACGAACGCGCGGTCTTTTACGGGCTCGAGCTCCTCGGGCACCAGGCCGACGGGTTCACCGCCGCGAAGAAGAACGAAGACACGTTCAAGAAGTGGCTCGACAAACACTTCGACGACAAAGAGGACGCCGAGACGCTCTTCTGGGTCGGTTACGCGTGGCTCGGTCGCGTCAACATCGGCAAGGACGATCCGGCGCTCGTCGGGGAGCTCTTCGTCGGCGTCGCGATGCTCGAGAAGGCCGTTCAGCTCGACCCCTCGTACAATCATTACTCGGGCGAGGTCGCGCTCGCCGCGTATCACGCGCGCACCGCGATGAGCGAGATGGACCAATCCAAGCAGCTCTTCGAGGACGCCCTCGCCAAGACGCAGCACAAGACGCTCGTCGTCCAGCTCAACTATGCGACGCGCTACGCCTGCAACAAAGGCGACCGCGCGCTCTACGAAAAGATGATCAACGAGGTCCTCACGGCGGACGACCCCGACCCGCAGCAGCGCTTCACCAACATGATCGCCAAGCGCCGCGCCCGTCGCGCGCTCCTGAAATCGCGCACGGAGGACTGCGGTTTCTAGCCCAAGTGTGCTATTGAAACCGCCGTTCGGAGGGTTTTTAGATGTCGTTCAAGCGCCTGGTTTTAGCTGCCGCCGCCATCATCGCGGCTTTCTCCGCCGCCGGTGACGCGCAAGCCGATGCGACCAATCTCAAGGTCGGCACGCTCGCGCCGGGCGATTCGCCGTGGGGCCAGGTGTTCAAGGTTTGGAAGCGCGCCGTCGAAGAGCGCAGCGGCGGCAACCTGCAGCTCCAGTTTTTCTGGAACGGCACGCAGGGCGACGAGAACGCGATGGTCGGGAAGATCCGCACCGGCCAGCTCGATGGCGCGGCGATCACCGCAGTCGGCCTCGGGCAAATCTACAAACAGGTTTTGGTGCTGCAGCTCCCCGGGCTTTTCACCGATTGGGGCAAGCTCGACTCGGCACGCAATCAAATGCGCGCGGGATTCGATCAGCAGTTCGACCAGCAGGGCTTCAAGATCCTCGGCTGGGGCGACGTCGGTCGCGCGCATGTGCTGAGCAAGGGTTTCGGCGTGCACGTGCCGGACGACTTGAAGCACAAGAACACGTTCTATCTTCCGGGCGACCCGATCCAGCCGATGCTCTATTCGCTCATCGGCGACGTGACGCCGCGCCAGATGGGCGTGCCGGAGATTTTGCCCGGCCTCACGAACGGCTCGATCAACGTCGTCGTCGCGCCGGCGCTCGCCGCCGAGCAGCTCCAGTGGGCCTCGCGTCTCGACAACATCAACACCGCGGTCGCGGGCGTCGGCATCGGCGCGCTCGTGTTCTCGTCGGCGAAGATTCGCAGCCTTCCGGCCGACGCGCAGAACGTCCTCATTCAGACCGGCGCCATCGCGGGCTCGGCGCTCACGACGCGCATCCGTCGCGAGGACGACGCGGCGTTCGCGCGGCTCAAGGCGCGCATGACGACTTACGATCCGAATGGGTCGGACATCGCCGCGTGGCAGAAAGTGTTCGCCGATACGCGCGCGCGTCTCCGCGGCACCGTGTTCAATCCGCAGGTGTTCGACGAGGCCGTGCGCTACGCGCAGTGAGCCGGTAGCGCGAGAAGCCGACGCGGCGCCCGTCGGGGTCGCGAAAGTAAAACGTGTAGTCGGTCTCGCCCTCGACGCGGGCGTGCCGTTCGACCTGCGCGCGTCGCGCGGCGAGATCTTTTTTCGAGCGCGCCGCGAAACAAACGAGCTCGAGCGACGCGCGCGGCACCCTCGGCTCCGCGCGCGCCGCGCGCTCGAGCATGACGATCGTCCCGCCGGCATCGAGCCAGACGCTCCGCTGCGTCTCGCGCACGACGCGTAGCCCGACGACCTCGCGATAAAACCGCGCGAGCCGGGCGAGCTTCTTCGTCCGAAACGCGACGTGATGAACGCGCATCAGCCGGTCGCGCGCGCGAGCCATGCCCGCGACGGGCCCGCGTCGACGCCGAGCGCCTCGAGCCCCGGAAAAATCACTTCGTCGAGCGCTTGGACGAAGACGCGTTTGCGCACCGAATAAGGCAGGACGCCGTGCTCGACGAGCGACGCGTCCTCGGGGCCTTTCGAGCCGGCTTCGAACGCGTCGCCTGCGGTCGTGCGGAGCATCCACGGGATCCACTTCGCGAGAAACGAGAGGTCGTCGCGATCTTTGTGACTCGCGAGCACCGCCCAACCGAAGCGCGCATGCACGACCTCGTCGCGCGAGAACTCACGCAGGAGCTTGCGCATCGCGGAGCCCTTCGCCGCGCCCATCAGCGTGACGAGCATCATCGTGCTCTCGGATTCGGCCATGCACGACGCGGCGACCTCGTAGAGCACGCGCTGGCGCGGGCGCAGCTTCGGCGGAGCGATCTCGCTCGCGACGATCGGATCGCGCAGGAGCGGTGCGCGATAACGCTCGGCCATCTCGGCGCAGTAGCCCGCGTGGCGCGACTCGTCGCTCGACGCGCGCTCGGCGAGCTTCACGAGCGACGCGGGCGTGCCGAGCTTTTCGAGGCGGCGCGCCATGCGACCGAAGCGCATCGTCGCGTCGGTTTCGACCGCGTTCCGAAACGCCCACGCTTTTCCCGCCGTTTCTTCCGGCGACTCGATCACCACCCGCAGAGGCCGTGCGTGCAGTCGGGGCACTGAATCTTTTGATCGGGCGGGCAGCCGGTGTCGACGACGCCCGCGTCTTGCTGCGGGGCCGCGTCTTGCGGAGCGGCTTGATCTTTTGCCGCGTCGTTCGCCGTTGCTGCGTCGCTCGTGCCTGCGTCGCCGCCGCCGGTCGTTCCGCTCGAGCATGCCGGAACTGCCATCGACAAGCCGCCGAGCACGAGGACCTTGAAGAGCTTGGAACCTTCTGCGCGCGAACGCTTCATCCTTCGACGATATCGCGCGCGCGGAGCGCGACAAAGCGCGTTAGTTGCGCGTGGGATTGCTCGGCGGACCGGTCCAATGTCCGGGACCGCCGGGCTCGAGCACGCGTTTTCGATCGTACCAAGCGAGCGAGCGATCGTACGAGCCGAGCGCGAGAAGCGTGAGGATCATCGCGATGAATGCGCCGAAGAAAAACGTCGTGATGTGCGTCGTCGGCTCATTGCCGAGGTAGCTCGCCCAGCGCGAATGGCCGACGCGAAGAACCGGGATCGTCGTCCCACTCGGCGTGTGAGCGTACGCCGTCGGACCGACCTCGCCGGAGAACGTGAAGCCGTCGTCGGTGCGCGCGGTGAGCGCCCAGTGGCGAACCGGACCGTGCTTTCCGGAGACCGTGTACGTGCGCGCGCTCGTCACGAACGCCTGCTCGCGCGTGCCGAAGAGCATCGCGGTGAGAAACGGCGCGGTGCAGATGGAGTGGAAGACGATGAACGCTATCGCCAGGCCGATGCCGGCGCGCCACGAATGACGAATGCGCGCGCCGTAGCGATCGCGGATCGCGTCGGTCGCGACGAGCATGCGCCCGCGGCGAGGGCTCGCGAGCATGAACGACGCGGCGCCACGATAAGCGTCGCCGCCGCCGCCGCCGCTGAGATCGCCATAGACGATGATGTCGTCGCCGGCGCGCACGACGGCCGAGCGAACGCGCGCGTTC
>DASXHD010000021.1:0-92600 GCA_036488725.1 Polyangiaceae bacterium
CGTGGTCGGACACGTCGTGATGCTGCCGTTCGGGATGCCGCCCTCGACGCCGGAGTGCAGCAAGTAGAGCGTCGTTCCCGAGACCGCGAGCGCCGCGACGCCGCTCGTCGTGGCTTCGAGCGTGTCGGGCGACGAGCATGCGCCGGTCGCCGGACAATGCATCAAGGCGCTCGTCGTCGGATGCACGAAATAAACGCCCGTCGCGTCGGCGACGATCGGCGTCGGATTCACGATCGTCGACGTGATGCCGGCGTTGAAGATCGTCGTCCCGGGATTCGAGCACGCGCCCGCGCCGGTGCACTCCGAATCTTGGAGCTCGCGGTAGACGAACCAATACGCCGCCGTCGCCCCGCGCGCCCAGCCGCCGGGGAATCCGCCCATGAGCCCCGCGTTGTAGAGGACGGTCGGCGTGCACGAAGCGATCGAGCAAACGTGGAGCGTCGGCCGGCTCGTGTTCTGAATCGGGTCGGAAACGAAGAACACGTTGCCGTCGGCGACCATGATCGTCGCGGCCGCGTCGCTGCCGTAGACGATGGTCTGCGTGTCTTCGATTTGCGTCGGCTGGAGCTTGCAGCCGGCGAGCGGGCAGGAGAGGACGCGGCTGTCCTCGTTGAAATAAAAATTCGTCGCGTCGATGTCGAAGAGCGGATTGCTCAGCGAGCCCTCGAGCACCGACGGCTGGCAAACACCGAGCGTGCACATCCCGCCGCCGCAATCGTGGCTGCACGCGCCGCAATTGCTCTGCGACGTGGCGATGTCGACGCACTGCCCGCCGCACGCGACCACGGTGCTACCGCCGTCGCAGACGAGCGGCGCGTCGGCCGGCTGCGCGTCGAATACGTCGGCGCCGGCGTCGATCGACGCGTCGATCGCAGCGTCGGGCACGCCCGCGTCGCTCCCTGTCAGATCCTGGAATCCGAAAATGTCCGCACACGCGCAGAGCGGCAACAGCAGAAGCAAGCGGACGAGACGCATCAAGGTCGATTGTCTCAGAGACTCCGCAAAAATGCGACGAGGTCGGCGCGCTGGTCGTCGGTGAGCGTGTCGGCGTTGCCCATCGCCGAGTGGAGGACGGCGTCGAGATCGGCGGCGCGCCCGTCATGAAAGTAGGGCGCGTTCGCGAAGATGCCGCGAAGTCCCGGCGTGTCGGCTGCGGCGAACGCGTCGTCGCTCGTGAGCGACTCGGGCACGAGCACCGCGTGCGTCAGGCGATCGGTGTAGTCGGCGCCCGCGTGACACGTCACGCACCCGAACGACTGAAAAAGCGCCGCGCCACGCCCGACCGCGGCCGCATCGGTCGGCAGGAGAACCGCAGGCTTCACGATCTCGTCGACGAACGCCTGCACGTTGCTCACGTCGACGAGCAGGCCGTCGCCGCCCATCAAATTGGTCATCGTGAACGCCGCGAGCGCGCTCATGTCCGAAAACTGCGCGTCCCAGTGAAACGGCGCCATCGACGTCCTCGCGTTCGCGAGGTTCTTCGTGCGTCGCCGCCGCAGCGAAATGTTCGACGTGTGCTCGAGCCACACGAGCCCGTCGTCGCTCCCGCCCGGATGACAGCTCGCGCACGCGACGACGCCCGCGGGCGTCACGTGCGGATCGGTCGCGTCGAAAAAAAATCTTCGCCCCGCCAGCGCAGCCGGCGAAAAAGGCGAGGGGAGCTGCCGCACGAGCGTGACGTCGGCGTCGTACTTCGGAGCGCTCGCGTCGGTCGACTTCGACAAATCGATCCGCGAGACGGATCCGTCGAGCGCGTCGTCGACGAACGCCACGTGGTGCGCGGCGTCGACCGCGATGCCCGAAGGCCCGAACCCGACCTTGTACGTCGCGACCGCCCGCTGCGAGCTCGTGTCGATCACCGCGACATTTCCGCTCGAAACGTGCGCGACGAGAAGCTCATGATCGCCGAACGCGGCCATCGCCGAAGGCCCGCTGTAGACGCGCGACCCGCCGTCGTAGACCGCGTAAGAAATCGGCTGGGCCCCGCCGACCGCGGTGACGATCGGATTGATCTTCGGATTCGTTCCGTCGATCGTCCCGTAATCGTCGGCGACCGGCTCGGACATGTCGCCGGTGTTGTTCTCGAGCACGTGCGCGACGAACACGCTCCCGAACGCAGGCACGATCGCCGCCGCGAGGTTCGCGCTCATCTTCGTCAACGCGGGCCGCGACGGCGCGTCGTCCGGCACGAGCGAGCTCGCGTGGTCGACGCCCGCCGCGTCGAAATCGTGGACCATCCCGCCGACCCAATCGGCGACCCACACGTCCCCCGACGGCGCGACAGCGACTGCGCGCGGCCGTCGAAGCCCGCTCGCGATCGTCGTCGTCGTCAGCGTCGCCGGGTCGACGCGCACGACCGACCCATCCCATTCGCACGCCAAGACGACGGTCGCCCCATCACCCGACGCCGCGAGCCCCCACGGCCCGGCGCACGGGCTCGATCGCGCGACGACCGCCGCCGCCTTCGGATCGATCGCGACGATTTCGCCCCCGCGATACGTGGCGACGAGCACCTCGCCCGATCGAAGCTCGAGCAGCGAATGCGGCTCGCCTCCGACGTCGACCGTCGCACGCACCGCGAGCGTCTCGGGATCGAGAAAGCTCACGCTCCCTTGATCCGGATTGACGACCGCGACCTCGCCCGACGCGAGCACCGCGATGCTCGACGAGCCTTTGCCCGCCGCGCCCGTCGACCCGGCGTCGCACCCCTGAAAAAGCGGAAGCGCCGCGAGAAGCGGTATGAAAAGTCTCACTGCGGATTGAGCAGCGCGAACTGAACCGTCACCGGGTTGATGTTGCACGCGATCGGAAAGCTCCCGATCGGCAGCGTCACCGGGTCACCGACGTCCGCGTTGCCGGTCCCGTTCAAATCCATCGAGCAGAGGATCTGGTAATCCCCGGCCGGATAAATCGGCGTGAGATACGTCGCCGGCGCCGTCCCCGTGAGGTCAGCGTGCGGCACGACCCACTCGTCGACCTCTTTCGCGCCCGGCAGCGGCCCGCCGATGTTGACGTCGCTCGCGTGAAAGACGCTGCAGTCGATGTCGGCGACGAGCGGCTTCTTCAAGTCGGTGCTGTTCTTCACCTCGTCGCTCGCGGTGAACGAAATCGAAAATGCGCCCTGCGACGCCGCGACGATGCCCGGGTTGCCCAGCTGATCGCACGACGTCGTCGAGCTCGGGTCCGGCTGCGTGATGTTTACCGGCGCATACGCGTTGAACGGCACGTCGACCAGCGTGTGCTGCGGCGCTTCGATCGCGTACGCGATCACGAACACGCCCGCGGTCCCTTGCGCGATGACCTGAACGACGCCACCGCCGACCGGCGCGTTGTAGAAGAACGGCACCTGCCACGTCGTCGACGACCCGGGCTTCGCCTGCTCCTGCGCGAGCATGGTCGTCATGTTGCGATCGACCATCGAGCGAAAGAGCCCGCCGGCGAGCACCGACGCCGGCGCCTTCGCGACGCGCGTGCGGCTCCCGTCGAGCCCGAGCACGTCGAACCCGACGTTCACGTATTGATCCGCGAGGTGCGGCTCGACCGTGAGATGCAGCCAGTCGTGCGGGTCGAGCGCGAAGTCGTTGAAGTTCTGCGCGCCGGTGCCATCCATGCCGTACGCGTGACCCGCGAAGAAATCGAAGTCGTCCTTCGACAAGTGGAACCACACCGTGCCCGCGACCGTGTCGTACGGATCGGTGTTCCCGACCGGCGTCCCGATTTTTCCTGGCGCGAGGTTCGTCGGCGGCGACGCGACGTCCACCACGAGCGAGTAGTTGCCCGAGTCGGCGTGCACGCCGAGCGTGAACGTCCCGCCCATCGGCGAAACCACTTTGTACTGAAGGAGAAACGCCTCGCCGCTCCCCGGCTTCGCCGCGTTGTCGGCTTGCATCTTCGCGAGCGCCGCGTCGACCGCCGTCACGAACACGTTGCCCACCGCGAAGGACGCCGGCACGAGCGCCAACGTGCGCGACGTCGACCCGTCGTCGAACGTGAGCGCCACCCGCGACTGCGCGCTCGTCGCCGTCTCGGCGCTCGAGCTCAGGTAGATGCCGTCGGTAACTTTCGTCTTTGTTACAAAGTTACCTTTTTGCGCGTCGGCCCCCACGAGCCCCGAGGCGAGCGCGTGAAAGTCGGTCGCCGCCCACGGCACCTCCGCGTGGAACCCGACCCACTCCATCGACTGGGTCGATTGCCCGGTGCTCGTGACCGGCGAGTTGCCTGGATCGCAACCCCAACCGCACAGCAAAACTCCCAGAGCCCCCCCGACCGCATGCGACAACTTCATGGTCGAGCCCTCCGAAACGCGGGCAGCCTAGCCCCGAATTTGCGTCTGTCAGCCAAATTCTTTTCGTTTACGATGTCTTCGCTTTGCGACGAATTTTTCTCCTCCTTTCGCTCGCGCTCTTCGGATGCTTCGACAGCGGGGCCGCCGCCGACGCCGGAAGCGACGCACCGAGCGGCAGCGACGTGAAACCCGACGTGATCATTGACCCGGCGAACTGCGTCGCGCCCGCGACCGCCAACGACGATCGCGGCGTCGGCGGTTACTGCAGCCCGGGCGGCGGTCAGTGCGCGGCGTCAGGCCCCGGTGGATCGCCGAGGATCTGCACGGCCGATCTCTCGGGCACGAGCGCGCACGATTGGTACTGCACCTATCCGTGCTCGCAAGACTCGGACTGCGGCAGCGCCGCGTCGTGCCTCTCGACGTCGCAAGGGAAGATGTGCGTTCCGCCCGCCTGCGCGCCCCCGCAGGACGCGGGCACCGACGCGCCGAGCGACGCCGCGACCGACTCGCCCGACGACGCCGCGACCGACGCGCCAGCGGACTGATTCAGTTGCAGCGCGGGTCGCCGTCGTCGACGACGCGCGACGAGTCGACCGCCGGGCACTTCGGGTCGCTCTGATCGTGCGCGACCGTCACCTCGACGCTCTGCTGCACCGTGACGTTGCCGTCGCTCGCCGCGACGGTGATCGTGTAGACGCGCGGATCGCTCGACGTGCCTTCGCGTTCCGAGCGCAAGCACACGCCGCTGCTGTTGAACGAATAATCCGGCGACGCCGCGCCCTGACCGCCGCCGAGCGCCGGCTGGTTGCTCGTCACCGAAACGATCGAGAGCGTCGGCGCGCCGCACGAGCCGGTGACCGTCGCGTGGATGTCGTCGAGCGTGAAGAGGACCATCTTGTGATCCGGCGCCCACAAACAATCCGGCGCGGTCACGTCGAGCGTGATGCTGCCGCCGTCGCACGGGATCACGTTGCCGGTCCCGCTGTCGCCGGTGCCGCCCGTTCCGTTGCCGGAGCACGCGACGAGGAGCAGCGCCGAGGCGGTGAGAAGAACGCGCGACATGCAGGACCTCCGAGCGTTCATCATCCACTCTCTGGCGAGCCAATCAACGGTTCAAAGGTAACGAGATCGCGCACTTATCCGCCGCACGCGGCGGATGTAAGCTTGCATTCTGCAAGGAAAACGGCCCGTTCGCGTTTTGCGCCGCGAGTGCGACGTGTGGAGCGAACTCCCACGAAAATGATTGCTACTCCAACCGATCGAGCTTCTCGAACGGGTTCTCGAGCAGCTCGCGCACGGTCTTGGCGAGCACCGACGCGTGGAGGCCGTCGATGAATCGATGGTCGAACGTCGCGGAGAGGCGCATCACTTTTCCCGGCACGACGCGGCCGTCGTCGACGACCGGCTCGTCGGTGACCGCGCCCGGCGCGATGAAGATCGGCACGCGCGTGTAAGGCACGAGCGGCACGAACGCCATGTCGAGCCCGAGCGAGCCGACGTTCGTGATCGTCGCGCCGCCGAACGCGTCGCGCGGGACGCCGGGCACGTTCAAGTTGAGCGTGTACATGAAGAAGGAGAGCAGCTTGAGAAACGCGTTCATGAACATGAACGGCACGAGCGCGACGAGCCCTTTGCCCTTCTCGAGCGACTGCTCTTTGCGCTTTCGCACGCGGTCGATGGTCGCTTGGAGCTCTTCGGCCATCTCTTTGAGCGTTTTGTTTTCGGCGTTTTCGATTTTCGCCGCGGTGAGGTCGACCTTCCCGTCCCCCTGATCGGTTTGCACGACCAAAATCGAAATCGTCACGCTCTGCCGTAGATAAATTTTGTTGAAGCGGAGGATCGCGTTCGCGTCGGGGCAGCGGTGCAGCGCTTCGGCGACCGATTTTGCCACGAGGTGGGTCACGGTGAGTCGGACGCCGTGCACCTCGCGGAATTTTTCGATGTACGCGAGCGCCTTCTCCATACGGATGGTCATCGATCCGTAGACGGTCGGGTCGTACGAAGTTTGCCACGTGCCGATCGCGAGCTTGCGAAAGCTCGAGATCTGTTTTTTTCGAACGAGCTTCAGCTGGGCCATCGGCGCTAGACTACTTCAATGAAAAACATCAAGGTCGCGCGCGACACGGCGACGATGTCTCTCAAGCACGTCGTGCTCGGCGGCGGCGTGTTCGACAACACCGGCGAGCACCCGAACAAGAAGGGCTGGGACATCTTCGAGCTCGGACAGAAATCGTTCTGGGCCGTGCCGACCGCGGTCGACTGGAGCATCCCGGTGCGGGAGGACCCCGAGTACGCCGAGTCGATCGCCGCGATGCTCGCGTTCCTCGCGCCCGGCGAGAAGACCGCGGTGCACGGCGCGTCGATGATCTCGCTCGCGGTGCAGTCGGAAGAAGCGAAATTCTATTTCGTCGAGCAAGCGCTCGAAGAGGCGAAACACTTCGACGCGCTCCGCAGGCTCTACGGAAAAATCATGGGCAAGCCGCTCGGCGAGCCGAGCCCGGCGATCCGCTTGCTCTATTCGTTCGGCGTCGTCGACCCGGACGACGTCGCCTTCATGATGGGGAGCATCAACGTCATCGGCGAGCATCTGGCGAACCAGATTTTTCATCAGATCAACCACGTCGCGAAAGACGAGACGGTCCGCAAAGTGCTCGCGCTCATCGGCAAAGACGAGTCGCGCCACATCGCCGCCGGCCAGCGATTTTTTCCGGAGGTCTATTCGCAGCTCAGAAAAAATCGTCATCGCATCTTCGCGAAGAACCTCGCGACGACGATCGTCTTGCTCGCGGCCGGCTACGAGCTCGTCAACCCGATGAAGAAGCTCGACATCGACCTCGCGAAAATTCTCGACGCGATGTACGCGCATTATCAAGAAGTCACCGGGGACCTGCCGGCGTTTCCCGAACAGGGCATCTACGAATTTTTGATGACGAGGCTGCGCGGGTCGACGCCGAACGTGATCGCGGTCGTCCACAAAGTGACCGGCGAAGGCGGCCAGCTCGACGCCAAGAAGCTCGTCCACTTGTGCGAGGCGGCGATCAAATCGCCGCGCGCGCTCCGTGATCTCTTCGCGGCTTGACGCGTTCGCGGTCACGGTTGCCGTCAGCTTCGTCCGAGCAGGGATTTTTCCGCGCGGCTTGCTTATTGCAGTTGCAACCATCGCGTAGCCACGCGCAGACGCGGCGCTATTCTCAGCGCATGCACCGCGCGGTCGTCGTCGGGTCGGGGATCGGCGGGTCGGCGGCGGCGATGCTGCTCGCGCACGCGGGGATCCCGACGACGCTCGTCGAAAAAAATCGACGCATCGGCGGGTCGTGCTCCGGCTACGAAAAGCAGGGCTTTCACATCGACATCGGGACGCACATGTTTTGCCGCGGCGACAAAGGGCCGCTCGGCGAGGTCTTGCGGCGCGTGGGGCACGCGGGCGCGATCGACTTTCGGCGCACGCGCGACATCGCGGAGCTTCGCTTTTCTCGCGCCGACGAGGTGATCGGCGTCGCCGTGCCCGCCGAGCTTCACCGCATGCCGGCGTTCGCGTGGCGGCTCGCTCGCGCGATGCAGCTCCCGCCCGCCGAGGCCGTGCGCGCCGCGCGCCTCTTCGCGCGCATCCTCACGATGAGCGACGCCGAGGTCGAAGCGTGGGACGGGAGGACCCTGGACGAATTCGTTGCACAATACACGAATCACGGGCCGACGCTCGGGGTCTTCGGGTTCTTGCTCGGGCTCTATTTCATCCTGCCGTACTGGCAGATTTCGGCGGGCGAGGCGCTCCACTGTTTTCGTGCGATGGCGTTCGACAACGCGCTCTCGTATCCGCGCGGCGGGAGCATCGCGATCCCGAGCACGTACGTCGAGCTCGCGAAAAAATTCGGCGCCGAGCTGCGGACCGGGACGGGCGTGCGCCGCATCGACGTCGCGGGGGAACGCGTGCGCGGCGTCGAGCTCGAAGACGGAACCGTATTGCCGGCGACGATCGTCGTCTCGACGTCGAGCCTTCGAACGACCGTGCTGCGGCTCGTCGGGCCTTCGCATTTTTCGAGCGAGTACGTCGCGCGCGTCGAGCGCATTCGCGGCTCGTACATCGCGGTGCAGGCCAAGATCGGCTTGCGAAAGAAGCTCGTTCGGCCGGGCGCGATTTGCGGCGGCGTCGCCGATGGGGGCGAGGCCGCGGATTTGATTTCGGTCTCGCATGCCGACATTCGCCGGATGTTCGATGCCCTCACCCAAGGACGCGTGCCGCCGATCGTGCCGTTTTATTGTCCGGTGCCGACCAACTTCGACGAGTCACTCGCACCGCCGGGGCATCAGCTCCTCACGGCGTGTGCGGTCGCGCCGACGAGCGACGTCGCGCTCGACGATCCGGCGCACGAGTGGGAAGAGGCGATGATGCGCGCGCTCCGTCGCGTCGTGCCGGGCCTCGACGAGCACACCGTGTTCGTCGATCGCTTCTCGGTCGCGTTCATCGAAAAATGGATCGGCAAAGAGTTCGGGCCGGCGGTGTCGACGGCGCAGACGCCCGATCAAGTCGGAAAAAAACGGCCGCCGGTGCACGCGCCGCTCGCAGGCCTCTACTTCGCGGGTTGCAACGCCGGCGCGCGCGGCGTCGGCACCGAGCTCGCCGCGGCGAGCGCGATGGAGTGCGTCGACCGCATCCTCTTCGACGTGGGCCGCGACGTCGCGGGACGGCCGCGCCGCCGCGAATTTTCGCGATTGTTGCATGCGTGAAGACTGCTCGAGCGCGCATTCGGGCGTCGCCCACTGCGTGTATGCTGCGTGCATGCTTCGTCGCGCGGCGCTTGCTCTCGTGCTCGCGTCCGCGTGCAAACACGAGCCGCCCGCAGCGGACGCGTCGGCGCCGCCGCCGGCTTCAGTCGTCACGCCGTCCGCCACCGCGCTCGCGACCGCCGCGCCCCTTGCAGTGATCGACGCGGGGCCGAGCGCGTGCAGAACGGTCGATGGACCGACCAAGCTCGCGCGGGTCGGGCCGTTCACGGTCGTCTCGCGAATGGGCGCCGTCGACTTTTACGCAGAGGACCACGGCAAGCCCATTCTCGCCGGCTCGATGCACGTCGATCCGAGGCCGGGCCTGCCGATCGCAAACCCGCCGCCCGTCGGCGCCGCGTCCACGCACGTCGGAAAGCCGCCCTGCGCCGCGGCCGGAACGTTTGTATTCTGCATGAATCCTGAGGGGGAAATCCGCCGGTTTCGCTCGGCGACGCTCGAGTCGGATAACTTCATCGCGCGCGCGCGCCCCGGCACGCGACTCGCGGCGGCGATGGCCGGCGGGCACCCGATCGTCGCGTACTTGCGCGATCAGATGACGACCGAAGGTCGCACGAGCGAAGCGTTCGTCGAGAGCGACGACGGCACCGAGCTGCGTCTCTCGGAGGACGGCGCGGGTGCGACGACGGTCGCGCTGGCGTCGCGCGGGCAGGGCGCGGTCGCCACGTACGTCGACGCGCGCCGCGCGATGTCGCCGGTCCACGCGCGCACGCTCACCGCGAGCCCGAAATTGGCGCTCGGCAAGGACGCCGTCCTCTTCATCGCCGGGAGCGCCGAGCCTGCGACGCGCGTCGCGCTCGGCGTGCACGGCGGGAGCGCGTTCGTTCTCTTGCCGGTCGCGCACGAATTGAATTTCGGTCTCGCGCTCGTGAAGGTCGAAGGCGAGCCACAAACCGACGCGAACGTCACGTGGAGCGACTACCCGAACGGGCTCGACCCGGCGCCGGTCGCCGCGAGCGAGCAATTCGTCGCGCGCGTTCGGCCATCCGCCGCAAAATTCGGATCGCCGCACGTCCTCGAGCTCGGCACGGTGGCGTCGGGCACGTTCGTCGCGCTCGGCCTCGTGCCGACGACCGGCGATCCGCTCGACGTCGCGATCGAAGCCGACGGTGCAAACGGCATCGTCCTCGCGTACACCGATTCGACCGGCGCATACGCGACGCGTATGTCGTGCGAAACGCCATGAGCCTCGACAAAGCCCGCGACTATTACGACGAGTTCTCCGCCGCGTACGAGGCGCGACGCCGGCCGAACGATCCGAACGGTTACCACGCGCTCGTCGACGATCTCGAAATCGAAGTCGTCGAGCGCTACGGCCAGGGCCGAGACGTGCTCGAGTGCGGCTGCGGCACCGGGCTCTTGCTCGAGCGCATCCGGTCGTTCGCGCGTCGCGCGCAGGGCATCGATCTTTCTCCGGGGATGCTCGACAAAGCGCGCGCGCGCGGGCTCGACGTGCGCGAGGCGAGCGTCACCGACATTCCATTTCCGGACGCGAGCTTCGACGTCGCGTGCTCGTTCAAAGTGCTCGCGCACGTCGAGGACATCCGCGCGGCGCTCGCCGAGATGACGCGCGTCACGCGGCCGGGCGGCGTCGTGCTCGCCGAGTTCTACAACCCGCTCTCGCTTCGCGGTCTCGTGAAACGCCTGGGACCTGCCGGACGCGTCTCGCACAAGACGCGCGAGAGCGCGATGTACACGCGCTTCGACGCGCCGTGGAAAATCGAAGCGCTCTTCCCGCCCGGCGTGCACATCGAAGCGCGCTGGGGTGTCCGCATCGTCACGCCCGCTGCGCTCGCGATGCGCGTCCCCGGTTTGCGCGCGATTCTTCCGCGCGTCGAAAGACGCCTCGCGCCCACGCCGGCCGCGTACTTCGCGGGCTTTCACGTCGTCGTGGCGCGAAAGCGGGCTTAGCCGCCTGAACAAAAAGGATCCAACGGCGCGCTCGCGCGTCCGTGTCTATACTCAAGCCCGCATGCGTTCCCGAAGCGTCGAGAAAGTCGTTAAATTCGGTGCAGTCGTCCTCGCGTTCGCTTTGTCGAGCGCCCTCGCGTTGCGCCTCGGAGGGGGCGGCCTCTGGCACGGCCTCACGCCCGTCGCCGCGGCGACCAACCCGGGCGACCAAGCCGGACCGTACGATCTCACCCAGCTCAAAGTCGTCAACGAGACGCTCCGCATCATTCGCGAAAAGTACGTCGACCCCAAGCGCGTGAAGCCGCGCGACATGCTCCTCTCGGCGCTCAACTTCGTGCAGCGCGACGTCGCGCAGATCATCGTGCTCCACGAAGAGGGCGCGGCGACCGTGAAGGTCCGCGTCGACACGCAAGAGAAAGAGTTCCGCGTCGACAACGTGCAAGGCCCTTGGGACGTCTCCGCGCGCCTCCGCGAGATCTTCGCGTTCATGCAGGACAACCTGAAGAACACCGACGTCGACCTCCGCGAGATCGAATACGCCGCGTGCAACGGCATGCTCCACACGCTCGACCCGCACAGCGTGCTGCTCTCGCCCGACGCGTACAAAGAAATGAACATGTCGACGACCGGCCAATTCGGCGGTCTCGGCATCGTCATCTCGCTGCGCGATCAGCAGCTCACCGTCATCAACCCGATGCCGGGCACGCCCGCTTTCCGCGCGGGCATCAAGCGCTACGACCGCATCGTCAAAATCGACAGCGAGTCGACGCTCAACATGGGCCTCAACGAAGCCGTCAACCATTTGCGTGGCATCCCCGGCTCGCACGTCACGATTTGGATTCACCGCGACGGCAGCGAAGGCTGGACCGGCTCGCGTCCGTTCGAGCTCACGCGCGAGACGATTCACGTCGCGAGCGTCGAGCACAAGCTCCTCGACGGAAACATCGGGTACGTGCGCATCAAACAGTTCATCGCGTCGCCGACGCAGAGCACCTCGAGCGAGCTCGACAAAGCCCTCGACGAGATGAAGGCCAACGGCCAGCTCAAAGGCCTCGTGCTCGATCTCCGCGGCAACCCCGGCGGCCTCCTCGAGCAGGCCGTCAAAGTCGCCGACAAGTTCCTCACGAGCGGCCCGATCGTCGCGACCGTCGGCAACAGCGAAGGCCGCGACGAAAAAACGGCCCACGCGCAAGACACCGAGCCGAACTATCCGATCGCGCTCCTCGTGAACGGCAGCTCCGCGAGCGCGAGCGAGATCGTCGCCGGCGCGATGAAGAACCACGACCGCGCGATGATCGTCGGCCAAACGAGCTTCGGCAAAGGCAGCGTGCAGCTCGTCTTCAACGACATGCCCGACAAGGCCGCGCTCAAGCTCACCATCGCGCAATACCTCACCGAGCCGGGCGACATCTCGATTCAAGGCACCGGCATCACGCCCGACATCGAGCTCGACCCGATGACCGTCGACTCGCTCGAGATGGATCTCTCGGGCGACGGCGGCCAGATGATTCACGAGCGCGATCTCTCGCGCAGCCTCTCGAACGCGCGCGCCCACGACGGCAGCCGCCCGACCGAGACCCTCCGCTACGATCTTTCCGAAAAAGATCGCCAAGAGCTCCGCGAGCGCGGCGGCGATCCGGACGAAGTCTTCTCGATGGACTTCCCGATCAAGTTCGCGCGCGATCTCGTCGCGCACGTCCCGCAAGGCACGCGTCCCGATCAAGTGCACGCGGCCAAGCCGCTCATCGAATCGACCGCGGCCGCCGAGCTGACGAAAGTCGGCGCGGAGCTCCAGAAGCTCGGCGTCGATTGGTCCGGCGCCCCGGCGAACGACAACGCGCAAGTCGCGCCGCCGCTCGACGTCAAAGTCGAGACCGATCGCGCGAGCAACGAGGTGAACGCCGGCGACCCGATGAACCTCAAAGTCACCGTCACGAACAAAGGCACGACGCCGCTCTATCGCCTCTACGCGACGACCAAGAGCGACAACGGCATGTTCGAAAACAAAGAGCTCATCATCGGCAAGCTCGACCCGGGCAAGTCGAAGACCGCGAGCGCGCCGCTCGGCTGGTGCGACGTCGAAGGGCACAAAGTCGGCTCGACCGCGCCGCTTCCGAAAGACGCGCCGCGCGTCTGCCGCATCCCGCGGAGCGGCCTCACGCGCGCCGACGGCATCAAGCTCCACTTCCAAGAAGCGCGGAGCAACTTCACCTTCCCCGAGCCTGAAGTCCGCGTCACCACGAAGGCGCTCGAGCGCCCGACGTTCTCGTACTCGTACCAAATCGTCGACAACCGTCACGGCAACGGCGACGGCCGTCTCCAGCGCGGCGAAGAGATGACGATGTACATGACCGTGAAGAACACCGGCAAAGGCCGCTCGTTCGACGCGCAAGCGAACCTGCATGATCTTTCCGGCTCCGGCATCTTGCTCCGCGACGGTCGCTTCAACGACGTCTCGAACATGAACCCCGGCGACGAAAAGCGATTCGCGTTCACGTTCGACGTGCGCCCCGAGCTCACCGATCCGGAAGCGAAGGTCGAGCTCTCGATCATCGACCAAGATCTGAACGAGTCGGTCTCCGAAAAAGTTCGCATCCCGATCGAGTCGCCCGCGACGATCACGCCGAAGTCGATGGCGATGAAAGCCGGCGCGCAAGGCGCGCTCCTCTACGGCTCGCCCGACGCGAACGCGCGCGCCTTCGCCAAGCTCGCGCCGAACACCGCGGTCAACGTCATCGCCGAAGTCGCCGGCTACCTCAAAGTGAGTCTCGGCCCGACGCGCTTCGCCTTCGCGAAGCCGGCGGATCTCTCGGCCGGCGGCGCGCCGAGCGCGACCGTCGCGTTCGACGACATCATGCTCCACGCGCCTCCGTCGATCGAAGCGACGCCGCCGGTCCTCGCGACGCGGGAGTCGCACATCAAGATCTCCGGCGAGGCCCTCGACGGCGAGCGTCTGCTCGACGCGTACGTCTTCGTCGGCGCGCGCAAGGTCTACTACCACTCGAACCGAAACGGCTCCGACCCGAAGAAAATGTCCTTCGAGGCCGATCTGCCGCTCCGCCCCGGCTCGAACGTCGTCAGCATCTGGGCGCGCGAGACGCCCGACACGACGTCGCGCAAGGTCTTCATCATCCGCAAAGACGGCCCGAATGGCGAGCTCCTCGCGTCGCCGAAGACCGAAGACGATCTCGCCGAAAACAACAACGCATCGAACGAGTGATGCGCTCGATGCGGCTGAACGTGAACGTCGACCACGTCGCGACCGTCCGCAACGCGCGCGGCACGACGTATCCCGATCCCGTGCATGCTGCACGCATCTGTCTCGAGGCCGGCGCGAGCGGCATCACCGCGCACCTCCGCGAAGACCGCCGTCACATGGTCGACGACGACATGGTTCGCCTGCGCGAGATCGTCACGCTCCCGAGCATCCTCAACATGGAGTGCGCCGCGACCGACGAAATGATCGGCATCGCGCAGCGGCTCCGCCCCGACTGCGTGACGCTCGTCCCCGAGCGCCGCGAAGAGCGTACGACCGAAGGGGGTCTCGACGTTCTCGGTGGCGGCGCGACGCTCGCCTCGCGCGTGCGCACGCTCGTCGACGCGAAGCTCAAAGTGAGCCTCTTCATCGCCCCAGACGCCGAGCAGATCCGCGCGTCGAAAAATCTCGGCGCCCAACAAATCGAGCTCCACACCGGTGAATACGCGCACGCCTTCGGCACGCCCGCCGAAACGAAAGAGCGCGCCCGCCTCGCCGAGGCCGCGCACGTCGCCGGCGCGCTCGGCCTCGAGGTCGCCGCCGGTCACGGCCTCACGCGCGACAACGTCGGCGCGCTCGTCGCGATCCCAGAGCTCGTCGAGCTCAACATCGGCCACGCGATGATCGCCGACGCCCTCTTCCTCTCGATGGCCGGCTCCGTCCGCGCGATGCTCTCGGTCATCGGCGAAAATCGTCGTACGCTCGACACCTGATCATGATCGTCGGCATGGGCATCGACGTCTGCTCGATCGACCGCATGCGCAAAGCGCTCGAGCGCCACGGCGATCGCTTTTTCCACCGCATCTGCAGCGAACAAGAGCGCGCCGACTTCGCGCAGCTCGCCGACCGCGCGCAAATGCTCGCGGGCCGATTCGCGGCAAAAGAAGCCTTCGCCAAAGCTCTCGACGGCGCCCCCGGCGTCGGCTGGCACGAGGTCGTCATCCGTCGCGGTCCAACCGGCCGCCCGCAAATGACGCTCGTCGGTCTCGCGCGCACCGTCGCGCTCGACGCGGGCGCGCTACGATGGCACCTCAGCATCACGCACGACGCGGGCATCGCTGCGGCCGTCGTGATCCTCGAATCCTGAAACCATGAAGCCGGTTCTTTCGCGCGATCAAATCCGAGCCTTCGATCGCGCAGCCATCGAGCGCGCGGTGCCGAGCCTCGTCCTCATGGAAAACGCCGGCCGCAACGCGACCGACGTCCTCGAGCGCGAGCTCCTCGCGTCCTCCGCGCGCGCCAAGCGTGTCCTCGTCGTCTGCGGCACCGGCAACAACGGCGGCGACGGCTTCGTCATCGCGCGCCAACTCCTCGTCCGCGGCGCCCGCGTCCAAGTCGCCCTCGTGGGCGACCGCTCCAAGCTCTCCGCCGACGCCAAAACGAACGCGAGCGCATGGAGCGGCCTCGGGGGCACGATCGAAACGCTCACGGCGCCCCCATCGCTCGACGAAACCGACGCCGTCGTCGACGCCCTCTTCGGCACCGGCCTCGATCGACCGCTCGAAGGCCTCGCACGCGACGTCGTCGAAAAAATCTCGACCGTTCGCGAGCGCGTCTTCGCCGTCGACATCCCGTCCGGTCTCGACGCACAAACTGGCGCCATCCTCGGCGCCGCCGTTCACGCCTCGCACACCGCGACGTTCGCGCACTACAAGCTCGGCCTCCTCACGCCGAGCGGCGCGACATACGCCGGAAAAATCCATGTCGTCGACATCGGCGTCCCGGCGTCGCTCGTGGATCACGTCGGCCACGACGCCGCGCTCCTCGAGCCGAGCGACATCGCGCGCCTCATCGCGCCGCGCACGCCAGACACGCACAAGTTCCGCGCCGGCCACGTCGGCATCCTCGCCGGCTCGCCCGGAAAAACCGGCGCCGCATTGCTCGTCGCGCGCGGCGCCCTCCGCGCCGGCGCCGGCGCAGTCACCGTCGCCACCTGGCGCGACGCCCTCCCGAGCCTCCAAGCCCGCCAGCTCGAAGTGATGACCGCGTCGCTCGACGAGCTCGACAAACCGCTCATCGAAGTCGCCGCCTCCTTCGCTTCCGCAAAACGCGCGATCGTCGCCGGCCCCGGCTTCGGCACCGACGAACGCGCCGCGACTGCGATTCGCGCGCTCCTCGTCGGCTACGACGGCAACGTCGTGCTCGACGCCGACGCGCTGACGCTCTATGCAGCGCGCCCCGCCGAGCTCGCGTCCGCGCGCGCGAAGCTGATCCTCACGCCCCACGCCGGCGAAGCCGCGCGCCTCCTCGCGACCACCTCCGACGCGATCGAATCGGACCGCTTTACCGCCGCGCGCACCCTCTCCTCGAAAACTCGCGCAGTCGTCGTCCTCAAAGGCGCCCACACGATCATCGCGTCGCCCGACGGTCGCCTCGCCATCTGCGGCGCCGGTAACCCATCGCTCGCCACCGCCGGCGCCGGCGACGTCCTCGCGGGAATCATCGGCGCAAACGCGTGCAATCTACAACCATTCGACGCAGCCTGCGCCGGCGTGCATCTTCACGCCGCGGCCAGCGATCGCTGGGCCGGCACCGGTCGTCACCGCGGCCTCCTCGCATCCGAAATCGCCGACCAACTTCCCGACGTCCTCGCCGCGCTCGGCCGCTAGTCCGACGTATCCAAAGTCACCCACCCGATTGCGCCGCCGCGCACCCCGTCGACCACGTCGACGACCGGAAGCTCGCGCCCCGAAATCCGGAGTGAATCGCCCTTCCTCAGCGCGACGGTCCGCTGCCCCGTGCCGTCGCTGACCACGACCGACGCCATCCCTCTCGCTGCGCGCGTCAGCGTCAGCGCGCCGCCGCCGAAATGCGACGGAGCCCCCGAGCTCACGTGAAGGAGCGAGGCTTTCTGCGGGCGATGCTCCAAAAAGCGCAAGGTCACGCGCCCATCGTCCCAATTCGAAACGAACGAGCGATGCACCTCGAACGACGCGCGCGACGCCGCGCGGCGTCGGAATCAAATCGCCGATCGACACGCGCATCGTCGAATCCGCGCCGCGCGTCGAAAAAGAAATCGTCGCGTCGTACACCTTGCTCTCCACCTCGTGCGTCGCGAGCAGCACGCCTTTCGAGGCGCGACCGGCGCGCGCATCGAACGATGCATAATGCAAGTCTTCGCAATCGGCCAACCACCCCTCGCACTCCACCTCGAACGGCGTCGGCGCAGGCGAGCTCTCGGGGCTCGCACAGGTGCACGCGGGGTCCGGCGCGACGAGCCCGCTCGGTGCGCCGGCATCGAACACCGCAGGCACTTCGCCCCGCGCCTCCGCATTCTCGTGCACCGAGGCCGGTGACGCCTGACGCGAACAAGCCGCCACGAACATCGCGACCGCCGCCCACTTCACGGCGCCCTCCATCGCTGCGCGCGTCGTGTCGTCCATGAACGTTTGCCCATGTGACGCTTCGCGAACGGGGTCGGTGATGCAGCCAATCGAACCAAGCCGTTCGAATGTTTCGTGGGCGGCCGCCCACGTCTCGTGGCTGCGCGGACCCGCGCCTGACGCCGAAGTGCTGGAAATCCTTGCCGCAACTCCGCGGCCCCGCCGTTGCTCAAGAGCGTGTCATGCCCGCCATCGCCGCCCACGATTCCAAATCCTTCGACGCCATCCTCGTCCGCCTCGTCCCCGAGCTCCGCGGTCGCGCCCTGCGGCTTTGCGGCAACACGGCGACCGCCGACGACCTCGTGCAAGACACCATCGAGCGCGCCCTCCGCTTCCGCGCGCAATACGAACGCGGCACGAACCTCCGCGCGTGGGCCTACCAAATTCTATTCAGCGTCTTCGTCACCCGCTACCGCCGCTGCCGCCGCGAGAAAAACGCCCTCCGCGATCTCGGCACCGACCCGAACGCGTGGACGCGCCCCGGCGCCGACCTCGCGCCGAGCGACTTCGGTCTCACGCGCAAGACGCGCAGCAAGCTCGACGCGATGCCCGAAACTTTCCGCACGGTCATCGAGCTCGTCGATCTCGAAGAACGCAGCTACCGCGAAGCCGCCGAGCGCCTCGCGATTCCCGTCGGCACCGTCATGAGCCGCCTCCACCGCGGCCGAAAGCTCCTCGCCGAACAAATGCGCGAAGCCGCTTGATCACTTCGGCGCGTCGCACTCGAAGAACCCGCCCTGCGGCCCGCCGCAACAACCGCTCGTCGCCATGAAGTAGTGGTCACCGACGCGTGCGCTGCCGAGCATGATCGTCCCGTGAAACGGACATGACGCTTCAGGCGGGCCCTTCTCCTCCGGGCCGGCCGGGATCTCGCCGCAATCGTCCGGCACGTGAATCTGCGGTCGACTGAAATCCCACATCCGGTCGAACGCGTAGCGACGCGTTTTGACGACCGCGAGATCGCCGAGCCGATGCGTTTCGTAATAGACGCAACCGTCTTCGGATTCCGGCGTCCCTTTCGGACATTGGCTGCGATAAGTCACGAGCACCCCGCGCGTGCCAACCGTGAGCCCCGTCGTCACCGCGTGATCCTGAAAGCGGCCCGGCACCGCGCGCGCAACGCGCGAGACCGCGACCTCGTCGAACCCGTTCATGTCGAGCGCGCTCAGCGTGTGCGTTTCGCCGTCGTTCGCGAGCACGTAGAGGACGTCTCTCCCAGCTTTCAAATCGACGGGGCTCTCGTGGCCCAGATCTCTCGAATGAAAAGCGCGCATCGTCGCGACGTCGAGCTCTTCGAGCCAATATCGCTCTTGCTCGACTCGCACGACGATGAGCGTTCCGCCCGTGTGCTGCGCGCTGGGCTCTTTTCCCTCGAGCACAAAGACGATCGGCAAATCGATGCGCCGCTCGCCCGGCACCGGCGGCGCGGCTGCGACTTCGGCGCGTACGTTCACGTGCGCCGTCGGCGCGATGGCACGCGGTCGCTCGACCGTGGCGTGCGCACACGCGACGAGCGCCAAACAAAAGAGCGCGGGCCTCACGACCCGCTCCATCGGTAAACGCCCTCGAGCGCTTCGCCCGCGGGACCCGCCCCACTCACGTGAACGCCGACCTCGCCGCTGTGCGGGCTGTACGACATCCAGCTCTTGCTGCCTTCGTCGAACACCCAAGTGTCGCGCCGATAGCCACCGAACGCCTTGCCGTCTTCCGCACCCCATGACGAGTCGACGTGCATGATGCGGAACGGCCCCGACCCGCGAAAAAAGTCGCTCGCAGTCGCGCCCCATCGCGCGACGACCTCGCGCGCCTTCGGATCGTTCGCCGTGACGACGGAACGATCGCGCACGATCACGCGATGCCCCGGAGGATCGTTCGGATTGTACAGCGTCACGATGTCGCCTGCGCGCGCGCTCGTCGCGCCAACGCGCGCGAACCCGCGCGGCGTCGTCTCGCCCGTGGTCCCGAACGGATCCGTCCCACGCTGGAGGCCCATGCTTTCGACCGAGCGCCCCGTGACGCGCGCGAGCCCGTTCATGCACCAGTCGACGCAATCGATTCCGATCCCCCAGTCCCACTGCATCTTGCGAATGCAATCGGACGTGGTGGCGGGCGGCGGCAGGGACGGCAGCTTGCCCGCGTCGATCAACGCCTGCGTCGCTCGCACGAGCTGCCGAGGCGACGGATATCCAAGCATCGCGCCGCCCGGATTGGGCTCGCCCGCGCGTGCGAGGATCCCAACGAGCTGGCGCCCCTTCGCGGTCAGTGCCCGATGAAATCCATCGACGGTTTTCGTCGGGTCGGCGACGAAGTCCCCCTTGGCCGTCACTTGAAAAGTCCCGTGCGCGGCTTCGTATCCTTCCTTCATACGAAACTGAGGCTGCGCGAACACCGTTTTTCCGCCGACCGAATAAGGACCCATGAACGCGTCGCGCGTTTGATCGAGCGCTTCTCCAAAACGGGCCTCGCGCGCTTGATCGGGCGACATCGACATCGCCGTCGCGATCTCGCCGTAATCGATGTGCGCGCCCCGAATGTCGGGGAGCGAATCGATGAGCGCCCGCGTCAGCGGCGCGGGCTGCACGAGAGGCTGACTGTTTTGAACCTGGCTCGCAGCGTTCGAGCGGCGGTCGTCGATCGACGTCATGCCGCCCATCGGCCGGCGCTCGACGCGGTTGCTACTCGCGCGGCGCCCAGGGCACGTCCGCGACCCCGCGCTCGAAATTCTCCCGCCGCGCGAGCACGAACAAAAGATCGCTCAAGCGATTCAAATAAATCACGAGCTCGTCGCGCACGCCGCCGAGCCCGATCACCGCCCGCTCCGCGCGCCGACACACGGTGCGCGCGAGATGCAGCGTCGCCGCCTGCGGAGACCCGCCCGGCAAAATGAAATTCGTGAGCGCCGGTAGCCCTTCTTCCGCCGCGTCGATCGCATGCTCGAGCCGCTCCGCGTCCCCAGACTGAAGCCGCGCCATTGGCAGCTTCTCTTCTTTCCCCGGCGCCGTCGCAAGCTCCGCCCCGAGCGCGAACAAATCCACCTGCGCCCGCGCGAGGACTTGGTCGCACGGCGCCGAGAGTCCCGTCGCCCGCGCAACCCCGAGCACCGCATTGAGCTCGTCGACATTCCCGTAAGACTCGACGCGGGCGTCGTCCTTCCGAACGCGCCCGCCGCCGAACAACCCGGTCGTCCCGTCATCCCCCGTCTTCGTATAAATCTTCACGCGCCCGAGTTATCACGCGCGATGAATCGCAGCCATCGTCGTCTGATTCTTGGTGTCGACGTACTCTTTGTAAAAGTCGAGCGCCTTGCTCAGAAGATCCTTGGCGTCCTTCTCGTCGTCATGCGCGTCGTCGGCCATCTGTTTGAACGACTGGGCCGCGATGTCGTGCTGCTTGGCGTCGGTGTCTTTGTCGGTAATCGCGCCGCCGAAGAGTCCATCCGCGAGCGTCTTGGTAGCGCCAGCGAGGCTCGCGCCGCCAGAGTACCAGCTCGCGGTCGCCTGCACGCCATTGGCCTGGTGTGTGAGCGCAGCGGCCTGGCCGTCGCACTGCTTGGCGTAGTCCTCCATGGCGCCCGCTTGACCGTCATTGAGGCCCTTCGCGAAATTCTGCGCGTCGGCGCGCTCGCCTTTTGCGTCGGCCGATGCATCCGCTGCGTCTTGCTTCAGGTTGTCCGCTGACAAGCTCTTCATCGACGAACCGAATTGCATGGCGGCCTGCGTGAGCTGCAGCGCTCCGCCCACGATTCCCTGGAGACGTGTCAGGTCGGCTTTTTCTCGGAGGTCTTTGATCTCAGCCGCCTCATCGTTCTCCTCCGCGCGTTCGCATGCGTCGCGCTGCATGCGTGAAACTTTTTCTTCGCTGTGGGCGGTCTGCATCGTGAGAGCGGCCAACATGGCCCCGGGGTCGCCGCTGCACGCGAGCTGGCTCACGCCGGGCAAAAGGTCCGGCGTCTCAGCAGGTGCTGCTGTCGCCCCGGAAGGCGTGGGCAGCGACGGGTCGATCGTGAGAGTCGAGTGAGTGCGTTCGAATTGGATGGTCATGGCTACACCTTTGCCGAGGCGATCACGAGAGTTTGAGCTTGAGTCTGCATCGCGCCGCTGAGCGTCTGAAGCGCGCGCTCGTGCGATTTGTCCGTGTCCTTGATGCCATCGACCGCCCAATCCACGAGTTGCTGAAGATGTGCGAGCTGCATCGAAGCTTGTTTGGCGTCGGCTCCGTCGTCGATCGCATCAGCCTCGAACTGACTCGATCCGATCGTTGCGACGCCCTCACCCGCGGCCATGACTGCGTCAGTCGCGCCCGCGACGGCCTTCACGGTCTTCGTCGCCGTCCCGAAGATCGTCGACGCGGCCTTCGCCGCCCCGCCGAAGCACATGCTCACGTCGCCGATGGCGCCAGCGGCGCCGAGGCCCATCGCTGCATATTGCCAACCTTGATCGTTCGTCGAGTTCGAGATGACTTGTTGAGCGATCTTGCATGCCGAACCGGCGACCTCGAGCACCTTTGCGCCCACACTAATTCCGCTCGCCGCGATCCCAGCGCCGCCGGTGCATAGTGCTGCACCGATTCCGCAGCCCATGTCGAACCACTTGCTGGCGTCTGGGTCACCGGTCAGCTTGCTCAGACACTGCGTTTCGCCGTCCGCGAAGGCGGCCGCCGAAAGCACACAGGCCCCGACGCAGAGTGCCGACGCTGCACCGCAGGAGCAGACGGCGGCTACCGCGGAGACTGCGATCGCGATGGCCGACGCGATTTTTCCGAAGATGCCCCACGCCGCGGCGCTGGCCTTGGCGTCCTCCTGTTTTTTGAAGTCGGCCTGTTCCTTCAGCTGCTGCGCCTTCTGAAGCTCCCGGTTGTGATCGATTCCCGCCTTGCCGCTTTCCATGTCGTTGTTGCGTTGCTTCGACAGCAATTCGTACAACATCGACATTGCGTCTCCGCCGACCGAAGGCGGCGTTTGCGGCTCCGGCATCAGCGACGGACCGGCGGTCGCGACCCTGGTCGTTGCCGGGTTCCATACACGCTCGTTCTGAATCGTTGTGATGCTCCACGTATTCATGACAAACCCCTCTCGTACGTGACGAGCGCGGCAAGCGTCTCGTCATCGTTGTCGCGAGCGACCCCCTCGGCGAAATCGATCGCCTCGGCGGCGTCAGCATCGTTTCCCATCTCTCGGAGCAGGCGGGCGAGCGCAATTGCACATCGCCCACCATGCGCAAGCGTGACGCCCGTCAGATATATCTCCTTGGCAATCACCCGCTGCTTCGCAGCTTCGTGCGCTTGGCCGAGGCCGAGCCAACTGCGCTCGTCCTCCGGCTGCGCGGTAGCCATCGCGCGGAAGACGTCCGCTGCGTCCTTGAACCGCTCTTGTCCGAGCAGCCAGTGGCCGGTTGCGTAAAGGGCCTCGATGGCCTGAACGGTCGTTTCGCGATCGATTGTCGTCGTCATGGCATCCTCAGTGGCCGATGTTTTCGGCGATCTTGTTCAGCTGATCGCCGAGGGACTGAATCAAATTGGTGCACATCTGAATCGCAGACTGGCGCTGCGACATCAGCGATTGAAGCCCGATCATCGACAGCTCGGACGACGAATTCAGGTCTTTCTGTACCGTGCTGAGACCGCCAACAATTGTGTTGTTGAACGTATCGGGCGAGATGTCCTTAGAGGTGTCGATCGCGTCGATCGTGTTCTTCTCGTAGCTGTCCAATGAGGCGTACGCGGGGCTGTTGGGGTCGAGCTTCGACTTCGCGGCTTCGATCGCATCTTTTACGGCCTGAACCGCTGCTGCCGCATCGTCGCCCCCGCCGATCTTGTCGGTGGGAACCTGGAACGCGGGGGAGGACGCGAGCTGTCCGAGAATCTGTTGCGCGTAGTTCGATTGCTGCTGTTGCGCGAACGCTTCGTTGACTTGCGTATCGATTCCCTGAAGGCGCGACTGGCAATAGGCCATGAGCGATTCGGGCGTGAGATAGGCGCAGCCCTGCGTGCTATCGGTTTGAACGAGGGCATTGAACTCGCCCTGCAGAACGAACGTTTGCATGTTCATCTGCACGGTATTGCCCTGGTTGATCGAGTTGAAATCTTTCATGGCGACCTCCTTCACACGCGAATGCCGGCGGTGAACGGCACGACGGGGGCGCGCACCGTGCACGCTTCGTCGATTGAGCGGAGGGTTTCCTCCGGGATGGAGATGCCGATGTTTCCGAGCGACTCGAGCTGCTTCATCGCGGCTTCGAATTGCTTGTTTTGGCGTTCCAGTTCTTCGCGGAAACTTCGTGCGTCCATCGCGGACCTCCGTTCACCGGCCCATCGGGCGATGCGCGGTCGCGGTTGCGCACAAAAAAAACAACGCGGAAAGCCCGTTTCCGGACTTTCCGCGTTTCGCGCTGCGGTTTGGCTAGGAGGGGAACGCCGCTGCGCTTACATCGTCACGCTTGGAAGATGCTGGCCACTTCGGCGGCGAGCTTCTCTTCCGGCACCTTCTTGGCGAAGGCGAGCTCCTTCATGAGGAGGCTCTTCGCGCGGTCGAGCAGATGGCGCTCGCCGAACGAGAGGTCTTTGTCGAACTTCAGGCGGTGCATGTCGCGGAGGACTTTCGCGACTTCGTGGGGCAAGCCGCTCTGGACCATTTCCGTGTAGGCGCGGAAGCGGCGGCTCCACGGCTGGACGTCGACGGCGACTTCACGGGCGCGCATCGTGTCGAGGACTGCGTCGGCTTCTTTCGAGCTCATGATCGAGCGGAGGCCGCCCGCGGCCGCGGCGTTCGCCGGGACCATGACCTTCATGCCGTTGTCGAGGATCTTGAGGACGTAGAAGATCGCGCGCGTGCCGCCGAGCTCGCGCTCGTCGACCGCCGTGATTTCGCCGACGCCGTGCTTCGGGTGGACCGCCTTGTCGCCGAGCTTGAATTGCATCTTGGTCGGAGCGGCGGCGCGGACCGCGACGGTCGGGAGGACCGTCGGAGGCGGCAGCGGCTTCGGCACGGCGACCGCTGTTGCCTTGGGGCGGCCGGCGGGGGGCGTCGAGACGGGGTGCGGGCGAGCCGGGGCGGCCGAGGGACGCGTCGAGCGCGTCGCGGCTTTGGCCACTTTCCTGGCGGATTTCACGGGGGTAGCTGCGGGGCGCGCCGTGCGGGCGCGAGCTGAACGGAGGGACATGAGGTTGGGGAACCTTCGGTTTGGCGCCGGCGCGGTCAGTTAGGGGCCGCCGGGCGGTTTGGGTAGAGGGGCCTCGGGTTGGAGGCTATGGGCCCTCAACGAGGTGGCGTGCCCTAACATTCCCGAGGGCCGCGCGTCAATGGCGGCGTATTATTTCATGATCTCATCTATTTGCGAGCCCGTCGCCGAGTGAGCTCCTGAGGCGAGACGCTCTGCGTCGATCACGGCGAAAAGCGAGAGGACGGTCGGGCTGGTTTTGAGGATTGGGCCGCGGATTGGGACGTTGAGGCCGCAGAGGCGGCCGAGGTCGCTTTCGGCGATTCGTTCCGCGGCGGCGGCGAAGCGTTGGCCGGCGGAGGAGGCGTCGTCGTTCCAGGCGCCGAGGAGATCAATGGTGACGTCCAAGGCGGCCCGGCCGTGGGGATCGTTCGGAGCCGAACGATCTCCATCCGAACCGCTGAAATGTGGGCGGATCGCGATGGCGACGGCGGTTGCGGCTTGCAGGAGACCGGCGAGACCTTTGGCCGATTCGCCCTCGAACGGGCCCGGGTAGAAGATGCGAACGGGGGCGTCGCCGAGCGCTTGTGCGGCGGCCTCGAGCGGTGCCGAGCGGAGCGCGGGGCGGGCGCGGGCGAGCTTGTGGAGCGCAAAGAGCTCGCTCGCCCGGAGGGGGCCGGCGCGGCCGGGGACCGCGTGCGTTTCGACGCCGACGGCGCGGCGGCCGAACAAGACGAGCGCGAGGTGGCCGTCGGCGGCGTCGCCCTCGAGCCGAACGACCGTCGACAGGGGACCTCCCCGAGAGTCGATGAAGCGCCCGGTGACCCGTGTCGTTCGGTCGCTGAAGGCTTGCTCGATCCGGGCTGGGTCGAAGTCACCTTCCGCGAGCGCCAACGTGGAGGCGCCGTAGCTTGCGACGACGAGATCTTCGAGTTTGAGCGGATCGACGCCGCCGTGACGGCGGGCGAAGGTTTCGAGCTGCGTTTGGGGGACGACTTCGTAGACGAGCGGGAGCAGCTCCGGGTGCGCGAGGAGCTCGCGGGGGCGCGCTTCCACGAGTGAGTCGAGGCCGGCGGCGGGCGCGAGATCGACCAGCGCCGGGAGCTCGATCGGTTTTTCGGGCGGGAGCGGCGTCGCCGGAGACCCGCAGGAAACCAGCACGAAGAGGGAGATCGTTCGGATCCGAACGATCGTCAGCGAACGACTTTGACCCAAGCGAAGCGCCTGTTCTTCGAGCCCACTCGGAGCAAGTAGCGGCCGCCGACCGGGAGCTGCAGCTGCGGGTCGCGGGTTTGTTTTTGGTCGACCTCGACGCCGCCTTGCTCGACCAGGCGGCGGCCCTCGCTGGTCGATTTCACGAGGCCGGCGCCGGAGAGAGCTTTTGCGATCCAGAGCGTGTCGCCGTCGGTTTTGATTTCGTGCTCGGGGACGGCGTCGGGGACGGCGTCGCGCGAGTAGATGCCGGCGAAGTCGCGGGCGGCTTTTTCGGCGGCCTCGGCGTCGTGGAAGCGGGTCACGAGCTCGCGCGCGAAGAGCGCTTTGATTTCCATCGGGCTCTTGCCGGCGCGTTTTTCTTCGCGCAGCGCGGCGATTTCGGCGTTCGTGCGATCCGACAGGAGCTCGAAGTAGCGGAAGACGACGTCGTCGTCGATTTGCATCGACTTGCGGAACATGACGAGCGGGTCTTCGGTGAGGCCGATGTAATTGTCGGCGCTCTTCGACATTTTTTTGCCGACGACCTGACCGTTTTCCATCCGGGCGTCGATGCCCTCGAGGAGCGGCGTCGTCATGACGATCTGCCCGCGCTTACCGTACTTCGGCATGAGGTCGCGGCCGACGAGGAGGTTGAAGAGCTGGTCGGTGCCGCCGAGCTCGACGTCGGATTCGAGCGCGACCGAGTCGTAACCTTGGAGCAGCGGGTAGAGAAATTCGTGCTGATGGATCGGGCGGTTTTCGGCGAAGCGCTTCGCGAAGTCGCTCCGCTCGAGCATGCGCGCGACGGTGGTCTTCGCCATGAGCTCGACGATGTCGCTCGGCTTGAGCGCGTCGAGCCATTCGGAGTTGAAGCGGACCTCGGTCGTCTTCGGATCGAGGATTTTGAAGGCTTGGTGCGTGTACGTTTTGGCGGCGTCTTGCACCTGCTCGCGCGTGAGACGAGGGCGGAGCTCGTTGACGCCCGTCGGGTCGCCGACCATCGCGGTGAAGTTGCCGACGAGGAGGACGACGTGATGGCCGAGCTGCTGGAACTGCCGCATTTTCGCGAGCACGACGGCGTGGCCGATGTGCAGATCCGGGCGCGTCGGGTCGAAGCCGGCTTTGATTTTGAGCGGGCGCCCCGATGCGAGGCGCTCTTCGAGCTCGGCGCGGACGTGGAGATCGACGATGCCGCGCGTGAGGAGCGCGAGCTGTTCGGCGGCGTTCACGTGTCGTCGCCGGTCTCGTCCTCGTCGTCGTCGTCTTTGTCGGAGCCGCCGGTGATCGGGAGGTGGCGGCTGCCGTTGACGAGCTCTTTCAGCTCTTTGCCGACTTTGAAGAACGGTAGACGCTTGGCGGGGACGCTCACGGGCTCGCCGGTGCGCGGGTTTCTGCCCGAATAAGCCTTGTACGGGCGGACGGTGAAGCTGCCGAAGCCGCGGATCTCGATGCCTTCGCCGCGCTCGAGCGCTTCGGTCATCGCGTCGAAGATGCAGTTGACGACGAGCTCCGCGCGGGCCTTCGTCAAGTTGGCTCGCGCTGCCATCGCATCGATGAGCTCGCTTTTCGTCATGGTCGGGCCTCCCCAGGCAATCGGCCTTAGCCCGAAAAGATGAGGTAAATCGCGGCCTCAGTCAACGATTACTCAGCTCGACGCGATCGAGCGCGACCGGGCCGCTCGAAACGCGGATTTCGAGCGGGACCTCGCCTTCGCCGAGCTCGAGTGTTTGGGCTCCGAGATCGCGGCATTCGGCGGTGGCGGCGCTCGGTGCGGGGCTCGTCCAGTGCGTCGCGCCGAGCGCGAGATCTACCGGGCCGTCGCCAGGGCGCGCGAGGATGAACGGGCGGATCGTCCACTTTGCTGCGCGAGGAACTGGAATCGCGATCCGGATCGTCCCCGGGGGGTGGACGATCAGGACTTCGCCGGCCGAGGGACAACCTTGGCGGGCCCCGCTGGTGTAAGCGGGCTCGGCCCACGCGCCGTTTTGCGAGATCGGCGGCCAATCGACTTCGGACTCGAAACGCCAGAGCTCGCGGCCGGCGACCTCGGCGGAGGGCGGCGTGAAAGGGAGAAGCGTCGGTTCGGCGAGGCGATCGTCGTGGATGGCGCCGAAGCGGTACGCCCACGTACGCGGGCGGCCGAGCTTCTCGTAAAGGAGGCGATCGTGAGAGTCGTTGCGGAGGCGCGCGACGACGACGCCGCGCGTGGGGTCGGTGACGGCGGGATCGTAGGCGAGGTCGAAGCCGTGATCGGTGTCGATGAAGAGGAGGCCCGTGTCGACGTGGTTTTCTTGGAGGCGTTCGGGCTCGAACATCGGGCGGCCGCCGTCGCGGTTGGCGAGCGAGAGATCGTCGTATGCGCCGTGGAGCGCGAAGCCGATGGCGGTGAGGCCGAGGAGGAGCGCGGCTTTTTTGGCGAAGGCGACGCGCGGAAGGAAAAGCGCGAGCGAGACGGCGATCGCGGCGTGCTCGATGGGCAGGACGTCGGCGAAGAAACGCGCGCCGGCGCCGGGGTAGTCGCCGTCGAAATAGAAGGGCGCGTAGGCGAGAATTTGGAGCGCGACCACGAGCCACGCGAAGCGCAGCGTGCGGTGGCGTCGCGCGCCGGCGACGCACGCGGGCAGCGCGAGGAACGTGACCGGCCATGCGTCGAGCGCGTCGGAGAGGTGCACGTGGAGACGTCGAAGCGTGGTGCCCGCGGCGGCGACGAGACCGAAGCCGTTCGACAGACGCGCGCGCACGAAATCGCCGTGCTCGTGGAGGCAACCGATCCCCGCGCCGAAGCCATAGCGGAAGCAACCCGGCGGGCCGTCGGAGGTCGCGTAGTACGCCTGTTGCGTCGAAGCGAAGAAGCTTCCGGTCGCGGCGTGCTGCGCGGCGAGGAGAAGCGCGAGGCCGGGGAGGGTGGCGACCGCGGCGAAGAGGGCGTCGCTCGGGCGCGATTTTCTCACGAGCAGAAGGGCGACGACGAGGATGGGGAGCGTCGAGATGGGGCGCGTGCAGACGGTCGCGCCGAGGAGGAAGCCGAGCGCGACGAAGGTTCTTCGTCGCGATGCGCCGCGCGCGATGCGAAGCGCCAGGAGGAACGCGAGGGCGACGGCGAGCGCGGTCGCGGCGTGCGACATCGGGTCGGCGGTTTGGTAACGGAGCGCGGCGCAGGCGACCGAGAGGAGCGCGCCGAGGCGCGCGGCATCTTCGCGGAGCGGCGAGTCGTGGAGGAGCTCGAGGACGAGCGCGTAGGTCGCGACGACGAGCGCGGCGGCGAGCGCGATGCCCACGAGCATCGGGGCGCCGAGGACGTAACCGATCGAGAGGAGGAGAGGCCACCCGGGCGGAAAGATTCCGGCGAGACGATCGGGCGACGTGCAGAGGAGGAATCGGCCGCGGAAGCTCGCGCTCGGCCAGGGCACGTGCCACGCGAGCTCGCGGTGCGCGAGGGCTTTGGCTTGGAGCGCGTAGGCGGTCGCGTCGATGATGCGCGGGCCGCCGCGGAGGTAGTGCGCCGCGAAGCCGAGCGTCAGAAAGGACGCGAGCATCGACGCGCCGATGAGGAAGCGGGCGCGCGACTGGCTGCGGATGCCTTCGAGCACGTCGCGCGACGCGAGCACCGCGAGCACGGCGCCGAGGCCGAGCGCGAACGCGACCCACGCGACGTCGTCGGGCGGCGCGCCCCAACGGCCCACGAGGACCGCGAGCTTCGGCGCCGCGGTCATTGTCCGATCCACACGTGGAAGAGCGGGAGCTCGCCGGGCCCGTCGTTTTCGATGACGACGTCGATCGTCTTTTCGACGCGCTCGGGCGGAATCGTGAGCGTGCGCTCGTCCCAACCGTCGCGTGGTGCGAGATCGACGCGCTCGATTTCGGCGCCGCCGACGCGCACGTGGAAGTGCGATTCACCGGCGGGCGCGCTTCGGAAGGCGAGGATCGCGGCGCGATGCGTCTCGAGGTTGCCGAGCGTGAAGCGTTCGCTCGCGTGCGCGTAAAGGATGCGGCCGCCGTCGAAGACGTCGCGGCTCGGGTCGGCGAGGTCCGGGAGGATCTTCATGTCGGTCCAGCCGCTGCCGCGCGAGAACGAGTAGGCGTGATCTTTTTCGCTGACGAGATCCGCGAGGTCGAGCGTGTCGCGGAGACGTCCGAGCGGGACGCGTGGCTGCTCGCCTGTGCCGAGGAGATGCCAGTCGGCTTGGTAGAGGACGTCTTCGTATCCGCCGCAGATGACGTTGCCGGGCGCGGGAACGCGGGCGATCTCGTGGCCGAACCAAACTGGGAGCGTGCCCCACCACGACGGATAGATCGCGAGCATGTCGGGACGATCGCTCTCCGGCATGCGCTCGATGAGCTCGAGGCTCGCGGCGAGGCCGTTCACGCCGGCGCGCGCGAAGGGCAAGTCGTGGTAGCCGCCGAGGCCGATGATGTCGAGGCCAGGGCGGTCGGAGGCGTAGATGAGCGCGCCAGCGTCGCCGACGAGCACGCGATGCGGCTTGAGCTCGGCGAGGAACGCGCCGGCGCGCAAGTGTTGATCGCGGATGTTGCGCGACGCGCGGCCGAAGAACCATTTTTGCTCGCGGACTTTGGCGACCTCGTGGTCGTTGGCGACGAGGAGCGCGGCGGCGACGATGGGCGCGCGGAGGACCCACGCGCGCATGAGGAGCGCGAGGCCCGCGCCGCACGCGAGGGCGATCGTCCACGAGAGGCGGAGCGTGGGGATCGTGTTCGGCGGGCGCAGCGTGATGGCGAAGACGTGCGCGCCGACGGCGCCGGCGATCGTGGCCCACGCGATCGACGGGCGCGCGGCGCGTCGCAAGAGAGCGCACGCGGCGAGCGCGCCGAGGATGAGAAGCCACGCGACCGCGGGCATCGTGTAACGCTCGTTCTGCCAGCGCACTTGGCCGTTCAGCGCGACGAGCATCATCCACGAGACGATTTGGAAGACGAGGATCGCGGCGTAGCGGCGCGTCTCGGGCATCGCGAGGGCGAGGAGCGCGAGCACGGGCAAGATGCAGTCGACGAAGACCCAGTCGGTGAAGTGGTACTCGAGGTTGCGGAAGATCGCGTACCTCAGATTTTGCGTGTAGTCCGCAATCTTCTCGTCGACCGTGAGGAACGGGTTGTTGATCGCGAGCTTCACGATCGCGCCGCTCGCGCTCGCTTCGCCGGTGAAGATGCGGTTGGCGATCGATTGCGCGGCGAGCGCGGCGCACGCGGGGCCTCCCGCGCGGAGGAGGGTCACCATGCGCGCGCGCGATGAGAGGCCGCGGGCGAGCGCGGCGGCGAGACCGAAGCCGGCGATCGTGGTCGCGCCCTCGGGTCGCGTCGTCACGATGAAGAAACCGGCGATGCCCAGGAGCCAGCCGGCGCGGACGCGCTCGCGATCGGTGCGCGCGTCGTCGAACGCGAAGAGCGCGGCGAGGCCGGCGGCCCACGTGAGGAGGAAGAACGCGACCTCCATGCCGCTCCAGAGCGACCAATCGAGCGCGCCGATTGCGTAGAACATCGGCGGGAGCAAGTACGACGCTGCGCGTGAGCGGAGCGTGCGCGTGACGAGGCCGCGCGCGATCCAGAGCGTCACGAAGCACGACGTCATCGCGACGATCGCGGCCCACTTCATGATCGCGACCTCGCGGAAGCCGCCGAGCCAGCCGATGGCGAGCACGAATGGATAGAGGAGGCTCGTGTTGCCCGACGAGTAGCCGTTGCCGGAGAACCACTCGAAGGGATGACCTTCGGCGGCGGCGCGCGCGTAATCGAAGTGGATGAAGACGTCGTCGAGCGGCGCGCTCCAGTGGCCGCCGGTCTGCATCATCATGTAGCCGTAGAACTGCCGAGCCGAAGCGATGGTGCACACGGCCGCCCAGAGGACCCAGAGGGCGCCTTCGGTTCGTCGAAACTGCGCGCGCACGCGCGTCGTATACCATCAACTGATCGATGAGCGGCGCGGCGGGTGTGGTGAAGACGGCGGTCGTCGTGCTCGGGCTCACGTCCGGCGGCGTCTATGCGATGCACATGGGCGATCTCTCGCCGACGGTGGGGATCGCGAGCGCGCTCTTGATGATGCTCGCGGTCGTCCCGGTGCGTTCGACGGCGCCGTCGGTGCTCGTCGCGGTCACGACGTTCGTGCTCGGGCTCATGATGGTGCTCGCGGCGAACGACAGCGCGGTGGCGGCGGCGCGGGTCGTGCGCGACGTGGGCTGGACGCAGGCGGCGCTCGCGGTGTGGCTCGTGTATCACGCGGCGGCGACGGTTTCGGCCGAGCGGCGCTCGGCGGGGGCGTTCGACGAGGCGGCGCGCGCGCGATGGCGCGACGGCAACGTGCGGTTCGCGGCGGAGCTCGCGCGGAGGATTCCGAAGGGGGCGATTCCGCACTGGGTCGCGCTCGTCGTCGAGACGGCGTGGCCGGAGCCACGGCCGGCGATCGCGGCCGAGCTCCTCGAGATGGCGGCCACGGGGCAGGCCGGCGAAATGATCGCGCTGCGCGATCGCATGGAGAAAAAAGGCGGCGTCGGGCCGTCGGAGGCGCGCTGGGAGCTCGCTCGTTCGGGGTGCGAGGTGATCGCCGAGGCGCGCGGCGCCGATCCGCGCGAGCACTTCGGCGGGCCGGCGGCGAGCCGATTCGTGCTCGCGGCGGCCAAGGCGGTGACCGACGACGAAGCGGCGGCGCGCATTTTCGCCGCGCTCGTTCTGCCGGCGGTCGCGGGCGCGCTTGAGCGACAGCGCGCCGCGGAGTAACGTCCGCGCGGCGCCGATGGTCAAGTGCCGTGCTCGCGCGATGCGTTTTCTATTCGCGCTCGCGGTCGGCGTGCTCGCGCTGCTCGTCGCGCGCGGCGCGCACGCACAAGACGCGGGGGCGCCGCATCGACCGGTCATCACGCCGCCGTCGATGAGGGTCGACTCGCCGGCGACGTATCCGGCGCAAGCGCTCACCGACGGCGTGCGCGACACGGTGACGGTGACGTTGATCCTCACGGTCGACGCGACCGGAAAAGTCGGCGACGTGAAGGTCGACACGCCGCGCGGACACGGGTTCGACGAGGCCGCGGTCGCGGCGGCGAGCAATCTCGTGTTCGTGCCGGCCACCAAAGACGGCAAGCCGATGCCGTCGCGGTTCAAGTACGCGTACACGTTCCCGCCGCCGGCCGGGCGCTTCGTCGGCCGCGTGATTTCGCGGCGCGGAGATCGCGCGATCGCGGGCGCGTCGATCGTTCTGCGCGATCCGTCGAACGCCGAGCGAACGGCGACGACCGACGCGAGCGGCGCGTTTCGGTTCGACGACGTTCCGTTCGGCGATTGGCGCCTCCACGTTCACGCGGACGGGTTCGTCGACGCCGAGTCGAGCGAGTCGATCGCGCCCGGACAGGAAGTGAGCGAGACGGTGCGGCTCGATCCGGTGCCGGTCGTGGTGAAGCGCGACGCGGGCGCGCCGAAGGGCGACGAGATCGAAGACGTCGTCGTCCACGGCGAGAAGCCGGCGCGCGAGGTCACCAAGCGCACGCTCGACGAACGCGAGCTCTTGCGCGTTCCCGGGAGCAACGGCGACGCGCTCCGCGCGCTCGAGAACCTTCCGGGCGTCGCGCGGCCGCCGGGCATCGCGGGCCTGCTCATCGTGCGCGGCTCGTCGCCGCAAGACACGCTCATCTTCGTCGACGGCACGAACATCCCGCTCGTCTATCACTTCGGCGGGCTCTCCTCGGTCATCCCCACCGAGATGCTCGATCGAATCGATTTTTATCCGGGCAACTTCAGCACGCAGTACGGGCGCGCGACGGGCGGCATCATCGACGTCGGGATTCGCGATCCGTCGCCGCCGTGCAAACCCGGCGAGCATCGCAAAGGAACCGTCACCGACACGACGCCGGGCGAGACCTGTGGCATCCACGGCCTCGCGCAGTTCGACGCGATCGACGCGCGCGCGCTCGCCGAAGGTCCCATCGGCAAAGGCTGGAGCTTCGCCGTCGGCGCGCGGCGCTCGTGGCTCGACACCTGGCTCGGCCCGGTGCTGACCGCGCTCGGCGCCGGCGTCACCGCCGCGCCCGTTTATTACGACGGCCAAGCGCTCATCCAAAAAGATTGGAACAAGAACCAACAATTTCGTCTGCTCTTCATCGGCAGCGACGACAAGGTCGACATCCTCACGAAGGACACGAGCGCGGCGCAGCCGACGCTCGTCGGCGACATCAGCTTGCACACGGCGTTCTGGCGCTTGCAGGCTCGCTACAAACAAAAGCTCGACAAGAACACCGACATCAAGCTCCTCGCGGCCTTCGGCGAGGACAAGGTAGAATTTTACCTCGGTAACATTTACTTCACGCTCGACACGTTTCCGTTGAGCGGGCGGGCCGAGCTCTCGCGCAAAATCGTGACCGGCATCACGGCGAACGTCGGCTTCGACGTCACGTGGACGCCTTACACGGTGAACGCGCAGCTCCCCGCGCCGCCGCCCCCGGGACAGCCCTCGGGCGGTCCGTTCGGCAGCACGCCGCCGATCCAAGCGAACGAGAACGGATCGAATTATCTCCCGGCCGCGTACGCCGAGCTCGAGCTCACGCCGTGGAAGGGCGCGCGCATCGTGCCGGGCGTGCGCCTCGATTACACGAAGACGACCGGACGCTGGGACCTCGCTCCGCGCTTCGTCTTTCGACAAGACGTCGGCCCCACGTTTCCGCGCACGACGCTCAAAGCGGGCGTCGGCGTCTTTTACGAGCCGCCGCAACCGCAGGACACCGACGCGGTCTTCGGCCAGCCGAACTTGGTCTCCGAGCGCGCGATTCAATACGACGTCGGCATCGAGCGCGAGTTCACCAAGAACCTCGAAGCGACGCTCGACGGCTTTTACAAACAGCTCGACGACTTCGTCATCTCGCAAAACGGAAACTCGGGGCAGGGCTGGGTCTACGGGCTCGAGACCTTGATTCGCTACAAGCCCGACAAACATTTTTTCGGTTGGATCGCCTACACGCTCTCGCAGTCGCTCCGCAAAGACACGCCCACGTCGCCGGTGCGGCCGGCGGCGTTCGATCAAACGCACATCTTGACGGTCCTCGGGAGCTACAAGCTCGGGCACGGGTGGGAGGTCGGCGCGCGCTTTCGGCTCGTCAGCGGCAACCCGTACACGCCGAACGCGTACGGCTTCTACGACGCGAACTCGGGCGTCTACTTGCCGCTCACGAGCTTTCCGCCGAACAACTCGCGCTTGCCGCTCTTCACGCAGCTCGACATCCGCGTCGACAAGACTTGGAAGTTCAAAGAGTGGCAGCTCGGCGTCTACGCCGACGTGCAGAACGTCTACAACGCCGGCAACGTCGAGGGCGTGCAATACAACTTCAACTACACGCAGCAGAGTTACGTCACGGGCATTCCCATTTTGCCGAGCATCGGCGTTCGAGGTGAGCTGTGAAGCTTCGCGCGCTTTTCTTTTTGGTCGTCGTGCTCGCGGCGTCGTGCGGGCCCGCCGGGTTCGATGCGATTTCCAAAATCGAAGGCGTGCGCGTGCTCGCGGCGTCGGCCGACGAGCCCTACGCGAAGCCGGGCGACACCGTGACGCTCACGCTCGACGCGGTCGACGGTCGCCCGAGCGGCAGTCCCGGATCGATGACGATTTATTGGCTGCCGTTCCAATGCGAGGACCCGGCGAGCGACTTGTATTATGCATGTTTCGCGAATTTCATTTCGGCCGGAACCGGCGACGCGGGCGCGCCCACGGGCGGCGCGTTTCCGCCGAACCTCGACGTGACCGATCTGCTCCCGCAAGGGCCGAAGATGACCTTCACGATGCCGAGCGACGTCATCGCGAAGCACCCGGTCGTCGCGGGCTCGACCTCGCCGTACGGCGTCGTCTTCTGGTTCGCGATGGCCTGCGCGGGCCGCGTGCGGACGCTGCCGATCGATCCCTCGGCGGGCAACGGACAGAGCGTGCCGCTCGGGTGCTTCGACGATCAGGGCAATCAGCTCGGGCCCGACAGCTACGTCTTCACGTACATGCGCGTCTACGCGTACGACGACGTGACCAACGCGAACCCGGAGATCGACGGCGTCACGTTCGACGGGCAGACGATCGACGCGGCGCAAGGCGTCGTCGTGCCGCATTGCGATCCGAACGTCGCCGGCTCGTGCGACACCCACGCGATCAACCTGACGGTGCCCGACTCGGCGTGGGAGATCGCGACCGGCGTTCCGCTCGAGCCCGACGGGACCCAGCTGCACGAAGAAATTTGGGCCGACTATTACGAGACGCTCGGCGATCTCGACTCCGACGGCAAGCTCCTCTTCGACACGCGGACCGGACGCGTGCCAGGAAGCGACAACGCGTGGGCGGCGCCGAGCGCGCCGGGTCAGGGCCACATCTACATCGTCGTGCACGACAATCGGAACGGGGCGAGCTGGGTCGACTTTCCCGTTTTCGTGAAGTGATAAGATTCACCTCGTGAAGCTTAGGGTGCTTGCTTTCGCGGCGGCGGTGGTCGCGGCGTGCTCGAGCGGGCCCAATTGGGTGTGGCCGCCGGACGATTTCGCGCTGCAGGACGAGAGCGTGCCGTTCGATCCGAACACGCTCATCGATCAGACGGCGTCGCTCACGGATCCGACGGCGCTTCCGGATCAGCCGAGCATCCAGGGATTTCTCGCGCAGACGCCGTACGGCACCGAGAGCTTCCTCGCGACGTACGCGTCGAACGGCGTCAGCGCGTCGACCGCGATCGCCAACGCGTCGGCGACGTTTCAGTTGAACCCGCTCCTCTTTCTCGTGCGCGCCGAGGTCGACCAAGCGCTCCTCTCGCAGACGACGTATCCGACGCCGGCCGCGCGCGTCGAATACGCGTTCGGGTGCGGATGTGACGAGGTGCCTTCGCCCGCGAACCCGACGCCGCGATGCGACCCCGCGCTCGCGGGGTTCGACAAGCAAGTCGACTGTCTCGCGCGGACGATGCGGAGCTACCTCGACGCGGTCTGCGGAACCGCGCAAGTGACGCAAGGCGGCTGGGCGACGAACGTGACCGCGACGACGATCGACGGCGTCGACGTCACGCCGGCCAACGAGGGCACCGCCGCGCTCTATCAATACGCGCCGCTCGTTCTCGTGAACCAGCCGGGCGGCAATTGGTTTTTTTGGAACGTGTACCAACTCTACGCGAGCACGATCGCGTATCCGGGCGCGTACGAGGACGCGTGGGTCGGCGACCCGTGCTGCGGAGCGTCGGCGTGCTCGGGTTACCCGAACGGCTTATGCGTCGTGAATTATCCGAACGGCATGTGCAGCGCGTCGTGCACGACGCAAGCGGACTGTCCGATGAGCGAAGGTCGAAGCTCGCTCTGCTCGAGCTTCGGCGCGTCCGGCGCGTTTTGTCTCTTCGACTGCACCACGAACCCGTGCCGGCAAGGCTACGTCTGTCAGAGCGTCGGGCTCGTCGCCGGCGGCTCCGGGCTCGCGTGCCTGCCCGCGACCAACTGAGCGATCGCGTCGAGCGCGACTTGGCCCGACGCGAGGACGCGCTCGGCGCCTGGGTCCTCCCGCACGAGATCGCGCACGCGGAGAAAACATGTAATATACACGCACTCGCGACCGAGACCGGGCGAGCGACCGTCCGAGCCGCGGAACGCGCGTGACGCGATGACGACGGCCTCGCGGGCGTCGGCGCCGAGGTCCACGAGGCCTCGCGCGACCTCGACGAAATCGGCGCCCGCTTGCATCGCGCGCGCGGCGAGGTGACGGCGCGCGAGCTCGACGCGGCGGGCGGCGTCGAGCATGCCGGCGCGCTCCTCGTAGAAGAGGGCGAGGCCTTCTTGATCGTCGGTGCCGCGCGCGGTGCCGAGCGCGAAGATCGGGTGCGCGCTCCGTGCGCGGACGCGCGGCATCACGTGACCTTCGACCTCGTGGAGCGCGATGCGGCGCGCCGCGCGCTCGCCGAGCGAGCGACCCGCCGCGACGTACACCGTGCGCTCGCCGGTCGCCGCGAGCGTGCCGAGCGACGGCGCGACGCGAACCGAAAACGGCGCGCGATGCCGGCCAATCGCGGCGCGCACGCGCGAAAGGAGCGATCGCGGATCGCCCGAGTCGGTCGGCACTCTCTCATCGTCGTCGCGCGACGGCAGTGGTGCCCACGCGGTGGCCATCGCGTCGGCGGCGCGAACGGCGCGCGGCGTCTGCCGAAACCGAAGCGCGGCGAGCTCGCCGAACCGCGCCGTTCCGACCGCCTCTACCATCGCTGCCTCGAGGCGGAGCTCCTCGATGCGTGCAGAATACAACTGTGCGAACGGCTCACCGCGAAACGCGCGCGCGAGCGACGCGAGCGTCTCGGACGCGCCCCCGAGGTCGTGCGCGCGGTAGGCCCAAGCAGGCACGCACGGCCGCCCTGCGCCGAGCTCGGCCGCGAGCCGCTCGGTTTCGGCGTCGGCGTTCACAGGGCTCGCCGCGCCGATGAGCCGGACCGCGCGCATCGCCCTACAAAGCGCCGAAAGACGTTCCGCCGCGTTCATCAACGGTGCCCTTGTCCTAGCTCCTGGCTCACAGTAAACACATCTCGAGTGAAGAAAAACTACGTCCTCGACACCAACGTGCTCTTGCACGACCCGCGCGCCATTTTTCGGTTCGAGGACAACGACGTCATCATCCCGATTTACGTGATCGAAGAAGTCGATCAGTTCAAGCGCGAAGGCACCGAGCGCGGTCGAAATGCGCGAACCATCGCGCGCCTCCTCGACGATCTTCGCGACAAGGGCGGGTCCTTGGCGAGCGGCGTGCCGCTCGCGTCGGGCGGGAGCTTGCGCGTCGCCGTGCCCACGAAGCGGCCCGAGCTGCCGAGCACGATCGACCACGCCGCGATGGATGCGGCAATTTTGCAAACGGCGTTCGACGCGCGCGAGCAGGACGGCGGCAAGCCGACCGTGTTCGTCACGATGGACACGAACCTCCGCATCCGCGCCGACGCGCTGGGGATGGTCGCCGAAAATTACGAGAACATGCGCGTCGAGGCCGAGCGTCTCGACAGCGGCATCAAAGAGGTCGACGTCGACGGCCGCGAGATCGACGTCTTCTTCCAAGAGGGACGCATCGCGATCCCGAGCGACGGCGTGCACGCGAATTTGTGCGTGCTCCTCCGCGACCGCGAGAGCCCGTCGCACACCGCGCTCGGCCGCTACGACGCCACGCGCCGCGAGGTCGTCGCGCTCCGCACGCCGCGCGAGGGCGTGGTCGGCGTGCGCCCGCGCAACAAAGAACAAAGCTTCGCGATCGATCTCCTCCTCGACGAGACGGTGCGAATCGTGACGCTCGTCGGCAAAGCCGGCACCGGCAAGACGCTCCTCGCGATCGCCGCGGGTCTCAAGAAGACGATCGAGGACGGCACGTACACGCGCATGCTCGTCTCGCGCCCGGTCATGCCGCTCGGCCGCGACATCGGTTACTTGCCGGGCGACGTCGACGAGAAGCTCAATCCGTGGATGCAGCCGATCTTCGACAACCTCGAATTTCTCTTTTCGACGGGGTCGCGTCGCGGGCCGCGCGCGTACGCCGAGCTCCTCGAGAGCGGGCAGATTCAAGTCGAGCCGCTCACGTACATCCGCGGTCGCTCGCTCCCGCAGCAGTTCATCATCGTCGACGAGGCGCAGAACCTCACGCCGCACGAGGTGAAGACGATCATCACGCGCTCGGGCGACGGCACCAAGATCGTGCTCACGGGCGACCCGCAACAGATCGACAACCCGTACGTCGACAGCGCGTCGAACGGCCTCACGATCGCCGCCGATAAATTCCGCGGCGAGAAGCTCGCCGGCAACATCGTGCTGGCCAAAGGCGAGCGCAGCGACCTCGCGGAGCTCGCGGCGAATCTGCTTTGAAGCGGCGGCTGCTCATCGTGGGGGTGCTCTTCCCGAGCGACTTCACGTTCGACGCGCTCGCTCGGTAGCGCTAGATTTCCGAGGTGCGCGGTCTTCGAGCGCTCGGCGCGATTCTGCTCGTGGGCCTCGGCACACGCGCGCACGCGCAGGTCTGCACCGAGTCCAGACCGTGCGTGACGCCGATCGGCTTGCCGATGTCGAGCGCGGCGATCGGCTCGCACCGGATGATCCTCGCCGGTCATGAGCTCGTTTGGCCGAGCTTCATCGGCGTTCACACGCTCGATCTCGTGACGGGCAGCTCGCGTTCCCTCGCGCATTGTGGGACGGTCATCGGCGACATCGCGGTCGTCGGCGCGTACGTCTATGTGCTCGCCGATCACGCTCGTTTGTGTCGCGTGCCGCTTGCGAGCGGGGCCGGCGTGCAGCGCATGGTCGAAGCCGTGGACGCGGTGGTCGAGGGGTTCGGCGTCTCGTCGTCGGCGATCGCTTGGTCGTTTCGCGCGCGCGGAGAACAGCCCGAGCTCCGCGTGATGCAGTGGAACGGTCAGTCGCGTTCGTTCCCGACCGCCGTCACCGTCGAGCACGTCGTCGTCGACGCGACCACGATTTATTGGATCGACGCCGGCACGCTCCTTCGCGCGTCGATCGCGACCGGCGCCAAGACCGTCGGCCCGACCGTCGCCGGCCACGTGCGCCGGCTGTTCGTCGATCGCGGCGCCGTCTACGTCGCGACGGATCGAGCGATCGTGAAGCTCACGTCGAACGGCCGCGCGTGGACGACGCTCGCGTCCGAAGGCGCGGACGATCTCGCAGTCTCCGGCGCGAGCGTTTATTGGACGAGCACCGCGGGCGGCACCGTGTCGAAGCTCGGCGCCCGCGCGCCGCTCGCCACGCCGCACGAGCCGCGCGCGCTCGCGATCGACGGCGCGAGCCTCTTCGTCGCGGCCGACGACCCGCTCGTGATCGAGCAAATCGCGCCGCGTTGAGTGGTACGCTGAGGCATGCGGAAGTGGCCCGCGCTCGTCGTCTTTGCGCTCGCGCCGCTCGCGCTCGCCCAGACGCAGGCGCAGCACGACGACGGCACCGACGAAGAAGAACCGAGCGCCAGCGCGAGCGTGCTGCCTCCTCCGGTCGTCGCGCCGCACGCGGTCGTGCAAAAAGACGGGATGGTCCTCGTCACCGGCGGCCGCTTCACGATGGGCTCGAACGCGCCGAAGGCCGCGCCGAACGAAAAGCCCGTCCACGAGGCGACGGTCGAGTCGTTCTGGATCGATCGCACCGAAGTGACCGTCGCCGATTATCGCGCGTGCGTCGCGGTCGGCGCGTGCGAAGCGCCGCAGAAAACGAGCCCTTCGTGCACGTATGAGATGGGTGATGACAGGCTCCCTGTCAATTGCGTGCGCTGGCAGGACGCCGACACGTTCTGCCGCGCGGCGCACGAGCGATTGCCGAAAGAGACCGAGTGGGAGCTCGCCGCGCGCGGTGGCGGCGCGCTCAAATATCCGTGGGGCAACGGCGCGAGCTCGTGCCTCGCCGCCGCGACGCTCCTCCACGACGGCACCGGACGCTCGTGCACCGGCAAGCGCCCCGCGCGCGTCGGGAGCTACGCCGCGAACGTCTCGCCGTTCGGCGCGCTCGACATGGCCGGCAACGTCGAAGAGTGGACCGCGAGCTGGTACGTCGAGCACACCGCGTCGGGCGCGCGTCCGACCTCCGGCGCGAGCCACGTCCTTCGCGGCGGCGGCTGGATGTCGCGGCCGATCGACGCGCGCACGACCGCGCGCAACTGGGGCTCGTCGGTCGAAGCCGGACCGAACGTCGGCTTCCGCTGCGCACGCGACCCTTAAAAAGGACTAGAAGGAATGGCCGGGCCCGCACGCGAGTTGACTGCGGCGGCCCGAAAGTCTATCCCTCGCGGGCTTTTCCCGTGGAAACCACGAACCTCCTCATGCTCCAACCCGCCGCCCCCAAAGCGGGCTCTCCCGCGCCTGCAGAACAGACGCAAACGTCTCAGCCGGCACCCGCCGGCGGAGCGCCGCAGCAGCCTCCGCCCTCGATGGGCCTGCTCGGCTCGCCGCTGTTCCTGATGCTCCTGTTCGTGCCCTTCATCTTCTTGATGTGGCGGCGCAACAAAAAGGAGAACGAGGCGCGCTCCAAGCTGAAGAAGGGCGACAAAGTCATCGCCGGCGGTCTCATCGGCGAGATCACCGACATGGACGAGCGCGTCGCCAAGGTGAAGATCGCGCCGGGCGTCAACGTCCAGGTGCTCACCACCGCGCTCAGCGTCTTCGAGGACGCGTCGGCCAAAGCCGCCGACAGCATGAAGGACGCGGCCAAGGCGAAACAAGAAAAAGTCAAAGAGGGTAAATGACGCCGTCGCGCCGAAACGCGCTGATCGTCATCGCCCTGTGCATCGCCGGGGCTTGGGCCTTCCATCGCGGCGCCGACAATTTCTGGGGCGTGATTTGTTGCGCGCTCATCGCGCTCTGGGCCCTCGTCACGATGCTCCCGACGATGGACGCCTCGTGGCGTTTGAAGGTCGGCTTCGTGGCGGTGACGTTCGCGGCGGGCTTCGTCGCGCTCTGGCCGACGCTCGACGGCGCGACGAACGGCACGATCCACTGTCCCGCGTACGTCAAAAACCACATCACCTTCGGCATCGCGCCCGGCCTCGACCTCCGCGGCGGGTTGCGTCTCGTCTACACCGTCGAAGTCGGCGAAGCGATCCGCGACAAGCGCGACCACTACGCCGACGACATGCGCACCGAGCTCGCGACGATCTTCGGCTTCCACTCGGGCGAAGGCGTCGTCACGCGCGACGAGCTCGACAAGCTCGAGGGCAAGGTCCACGTCTCGACGCCGGGCGGCGAAGAGTCGAACGTCATCCGTGTCATCTTCAAAGACCCGAACGACGTCAGCAAGCTCGACGAGCGCTATCAAAAGAAGTTCGCGAACGAGCTCCTCGAGCAGCGCGGCCCGGGCGTCTCGACGGTGACGTTCAAAATCCGCACCGAGGTCGAGACTTCGATCCGCGACAAAGCGGTCACGCAAGCGAAGGACACGATCTCGAAGCGCGTCGACGAGCTCGGCCTGCGCGAAGCGAGCGTCACGACGCGCGACGAAGACATCATCGTCGAGGTCCCCGGCGAAAATCAGAAGGCCTTCGAAGAAATCAAAGACATCATCCGAAGGACCGCGCGCCTCGAGTTCAAGATGGTCGACGTCGCGGACATGCACGACTTCTTCGGCAAGTACAAAGAGGCCGACAACTGCCGCGCGGGCGACGCCAACTGCCTCCCGCCGAACGAAGGCTTCGCCGTCTTCGAGTCCGACGAGCCCGACGGCCCGGGCAAGAGCGTGAAGACGTCGTTCATCCACGTGCAGCGTCAGCCCAACGAGACGCAGCAAGCTTGCTACGAGCGCCTGAAGAAATGGGCCGCGGCGCAGCAAGTCGACGACGACAAGGAAATCGGCTTCCAAGAAGACATCGACTACGACCCGGACACGCTGAAGACCGACGAAAAAGGTTGGCGCACGTGGCTCCTCTATCGCCGCGCGGACATCACCGGTGACCTCATCACCGACGCGCAGGTGAACCAGGACCAAGAGCACATGGGCGGCTACCTCGTCGCCATCGCGTTCAACAACGTGGGCGCCGATCGGTTCGAAGAGGTCACCGGCGCGAACGTCGGGCGGCGCTTCGCGATCATCCTCGACGACGTGATCGACTCGCTCCCGGTCATCCGCACGAAAATCGGCGGCGGCCGCGCGACCATCACGCTCGGCGAAGGCGACCCGGACGTTCAGCTCGCCAAAGCGCGCAAGCTCGAGCTCGTCCTTCGCTCCGGCGCGCTCCCCGCGCCGATCAGCCCGAGCAACGAGTCGCTCATCGGCCCGTCGCTCGGCAAAGACGCGATCCACGAAGGCGTGAAGGGGATGGTCATCGGCGTCAGCCTCGTCCTCCTCTTCATGATTTTCTACTATCGCAAGTCCGGCGTCGTCGCCGACATCGCGGTGCTCTTCAACCTCGGCCTGCAGATGGCGATCCTCGCGTCGTTCTCGGCGACGATGACCTTGCCCGGCATCGCGGGCCTCGCGCTCACCATCGGCATGGCGGTCGACGCGAACGTGCTCATCAACGAGCGAATCCGCGAAGAGCTTCGCGGCGGTCGCGGCGTGCGCGCGGCGGTCGAAGCGGGCTACGAAAAAGCGTTCCCGTCGATCATCGACGGCCACATCACGGTCCTCATCTCGGGCCTCATCCTCGCGCAGTACGGCACCGGCCCGGTCAAGGGCTTCGCCGTCGCGCTCATCGTCGGCATCATCGCGTCGCTCTACACGGGTGTATTCTGCACGCGTTTGGTCTTCGACTACTGGGTGCGCGGCGCCAAGGTGAAGCGTCTCTCGGTCGGAGCGGAGTTCTAGGCCATGGAGTTTTTCAAACCGGGCCGGGTCTACGACTTCATGCGCGTCCGCAAATGGTGGATCGCGCTCTCGATCATCCTCGTCGTCGCCTCGACGATCTCCGTCTTTTATCCGGGCCCGAACTACGGCACCGACTTCCGCGGCGGCACCGAGGTCGAGATCGCGTTCCTCAAGCCGGTCGACGCCGGCGATCTCCGCAAAGACGTGCAAAAGGCCGGCTTCGCGACGCCGGACATCGTCCAGGTCGTCGACAAGTCGAACCCGTATCACTTCTTGATCCGCGTCCAAGAGGTCACGTCGATCAGCGAAAAAGAGAAAGAGTCCGTCAAGAACGCGCTCTGCTACACGCCCGAAGGCCAGCAGCCGGACGCCGCGCGCTGCCCGCCGGACGTTCGCGCCACCGAGGTGAAGTTCAGCGCGGGCGGCGACAAAATCGACACGCGCTACGACGCCGATCCGGACCTCGCGAAAGTCGCGCAACAGCTCGGCAGCGTCACCGGCGTCGTTCTCCGTCCGAGCCCGCCGAACTGCCAAGCCAACGACACGTGCAATCCGCACTTGCTCAGCGCGCGCGACCATCACGTCGAGATTCAGCTCCAGAGCAAAGGCGACCAGCTGATTCAGTCGCTCCAGAAACAGCTCGGCCCGGAGGTCGTTCCGGACAAGGCGCTCCGCGTCGAGTGGGTCGGCCCGAAAGCCGGCAAGCAGCTCCGCGACAGCGCGCGTAACGCAGTCGCGATCGCGATCGTCTTCATCATGCTCTACCTCGCGTTCCGCTTCGATTTGCGGTTCGCGCCCGGCGTCGTCATCGCTTGCATCCACGACGCGATGGTCGTCCTCGGCGTCTTCGTCCTCACGAAGAAGGAGGTGACGCTCTCGACGATCGCGGCGGTTCTCACCGTGGTCGGTTATTCGATGAACGACACAGTCGTCGTCTATGACCGCATCCGCGAGAACCTCAGCAAGCACCGCGGGCAGTCGTTCGCGCAGATCATCAACCTGAGCGTGAGCGAGACGCTGTCGCGCACGGTGCTCACGTCGGGCGCCACGATGCTCTCGATGATCGCGTTCTTCATCTGGGGCACGGGCATCATCAAGGACTTCGCGTTCGCGATGGTCGTCGGCATCGTCGCCGGCACGTACTCGAGCATCTACGTCGCTGCGCCGCTCACCGAGTGGATCGATCACCAGCTGGCCAAACGCGGCGGCGCCAAGCGCATCGCGCATCACGACGCCGCCAAAGCCTGATTCGCGGGCTGCGGACCACGCGGTCGAGACCTGATTCTTTACAAGCTCGGCCGAACGGGTTAAGCAACGCCTGAGGTTCGGCTCATGCGTCGCTTTCAACTTTTGGCGATGTCGACGGCGCTCGGCGTCGCGGCGTTCGCATCCATCGCCTACGGGACGACGCAGCGGCGCATCCGCGGGATCATCACGTCGGTCGATCCGGCGAACGTCACCATCTCGCCGCTCGCGGGTCAGCGCGCTTGCGTGACCGGCCGCGTCGACCCGACGCGCACGCGCATCATCGTCGACGGTCACCCGGGGCGTCCCAGCGACCTCCACGTCACCGAAAACGCGCGCGCCGAGCTCGCGCTCGACGACGTGTGGATGACGATTCGCGTCGACAGCGCGCACTGACGATCGATGTTAAGATCGCCCGCGTGACCGTCGGTCCCGGCGAGAAGCTCATCGAGTTCACGAACGTGCAGAAGGCCTTCGGCCCGAAGGTCATCTACACCGATCTCACGCTCGACATTCGCCGCGGCGAGGTCCTCACGGTGATGGGCCCGTCCGGCGTCGGCAAGAGCGTCCTCTTGAAGATGCTCATCGGGCTCCTCCCGGTCGACGCGGGCAAGATCTGGTTCGATGGGGTCGAGATCCAAGAAGTGCCCGAGCGCGAGTTCGTCGACGTACGCAGGCGCATCGCGTACCTCTTTCAGGGCGCCGCGCTGTTCGACTCGCTCGACGTCGGCGAGAACGTCGCCTACGGATTGCGCGAGCAGTTCTGGAACAAGATGAGCGAAGACGAAATCCAGGGGCGCGTCGCCCAGTCGCTCGAGCTCGTCGGCCTCCCCGGCATCGAGACGATGCGCCCGAGCGATCTCTCCGGCGGCATGCGCAAACGCGTCGCCCTCGCGCGAACGCTCGCGCTCCAGCCCGAGGTCATTCTCTACGACGAGCCGACGACCGGCCTCGACCCGATCAACACGGCGCGCATCAACCACCTGATCAACGGCATCAAACGCGCGCTCAAGCTGACGAGCATCGTCGTCACGCACGACTTGGGCACCGCGTTCGCCGTGTCCGACCGAGTCGCGATGCTCCACCGCGGCCGCGTGCGCTTCATCGGCACGCTCGAAGAGCTCAAAAACACGCGCGACAAGTTCGTGCGAGACTTCATCGAGGGCCGCGCGCCCGAAACCGAAGACGTGGCATCGCTTCTGGCATCCTCATGACCAAAGAAAAGAAGGTCGGAATTTTCGTCGTCGTGGGCCTCGCGATCTTGGGGCTCGCGATTTTCCTCATCGGCGAAAACCGGAAGTTCTGGCAGCGCAAGGTGAGCTACACGGCCGTGTACTCGAACGTCGCGGGCCTCGTCCCCGGCTCGCCGGTCGCGATGGGCGGCGTCAACGTCGGCACCGTCTCGCGCGTGAAATACTCGGAGGACCCGCGCGATCCGCACATCTACGTCACGCTCGATGTCGTGCGCTCGCAAGCCGAGCGCATCCGCAAACCGGTCTACGACGAGAGCGGCAAGAAGATCCTCCGCAAAGGCACGGTCGCGAGCATCATCAACAAGGGTCTCCTCGGCGACAAGATGATCGACTTGAGCCTGGCCGATCCGGGCACGCCGCTGCTCGAGCCGCCCGGGCCGCTCGCGACCGACGAGCCGCTCGATCTCTCGACGTACGTCGCGAAGGTCGACGACATCGTCGCGCGCGCGAACGCCGTGCTCCAAAACCTGCAAGAAGCGACCGGCGCGTTCTCGGATCCGAAATTCACGCAAGACCTGAAGGGCACGGTCTCGTCGATCCACGACATCACCGACGGCATCGCGCACAAAGACGGCTTCGCGCACCGGATGATCTTCGACACGAACGACGCGAACCGCATCGACGGCATCCTCGAGAACACGCAGAACGACACCGCGCAGCTCCAAGGCACGCTCGCCGACTTGCACGACGTGACGACGCACGTGCGCACCGGACCGGGCATCGCGCACGCGGTCGTCTACGACGGCGATCTCTCCGCCAACGCCTCGGGCTCGCTCGAAGAGGTGCACAAAGACCTCGAGCAAATCCGAAAAGGCAACGGCTTGGTTCATTCGCTGGTCTACGGCGACACCGACTCGCAGCACCTCATGACCAACGTCAACGCGATGAGCGACGATCTCCGCGTGATCGTTTCGGGCATGCGGCAAGGCAAGGGCACGCTCGGCGCGCTCCTCGTCGACCCGAGCGTCTACGACGACCTCAAGGCGCTCCTCGGCAACACCGAGCGCAACGACATCCTCCGCGCGCTCGTCCGCTACACCATCAAACACGACCAGCTCTCGGCCCCCGCGAAGCAGCCGGAAGCGAAAGACGGCGCCTCGCCCTGACTATCCCGATTGGGATGGACGACGCTTATCCCAAAGCGTATAGTTGACCTCCAAGCTTTCAGGAGGCGGTTCATGCGCGCTTTGGTCGTTTCGTCGGTGGCTTTGATCGTGGGCGTTTTGGCGAGCGGGTGCTCGGGTGACGACTGCGCGAACGGGAGCTGTCTCTCGCCTGACGGCGGTGACGCTTCGAGCGACGCCGCAGACGCGGGGAGCGACGTCGTCGTTCCGCAGAACTGCGATCTCGGCGCGGACATCACCGCCAGCCCCGCGTGCATCGACGACGGCATCGGCGTCTTCGTGGACGCGACGAACGGCAACGACACGGGCCTGGGCACGAAGGCGAGCCCGTTCAAGACGATCGCCAAAGCGCTCGGCGCGGTCGGCGCGAAGCCGCGCATCTACGTCTGCGCGGGCACGTACGCCGAGGACGTCTCGCTGACGCAGACGAACGCGGTCGGCATCTTCGGTGGCCTCAAGTGCGCGGACTGGACGTACGACGGCAGTCAGCCCGTCGTCGGCAAATCGTCGCTCGCGCTTCACGCCGACGGCGTCACGAAACCGATCGTGATTTCGGACGTGACGTTCCAAGCGGCCGCGGGCGCGAACGCCGGAGACTCGAGCATCGCGGCGCTCGTCAACGCGAGCACCGACGTTACCTTGCGGCGCGTGAAGCTCCGTCCGGGCGCGGGCAAAGACGGCGCAGCGGGGACGACCGGCGCGAACTGGACGACGGTCGCGCAGGACGACCCGAGCATCGCGGGCAAGAGCGCGAGCGGCGCGACCGGCGGAGCGGACCACGCTTGCAGCATCTGCATGGACAGCGTGAACAGCACCGGTGGCGGCGGCGGCAACGGCGGCCTCGCGGGCGCGACCGGCGGCAACAACGGAAAACCGAACCTCAGTGCGAACGCGCCCGATGACGGCGCCGGCGGAGCGAGCGGGTGCAAAGCGGGCGACAACGGCGCGAACGCGTCGGCGGCGACCGCGGCCCCCGGCGCGGCCGTCGTGGGCAAGCTGACGACGGCCGGCTGGGTCCCCACGCCCGGCAGCGACGGTCCGAACGGCGGCCCCGGTCAGGGCGGCGGCGGCGGCGGCGGCACGAACTTGGCGATCAACAGCGGCGCGGGCGCGGGCGGAGGCTGCGGCGGCTGCGGCGGCGCGGGCGGGAAGGGCGGCGGCGGCGGCGGCGCGAGCATCGGACTCGCGGTCAGCGCGAGCAAAGTGACGCTCGTCGCGTGCGACATCGTCACGCTCGCTGGCGGCGCGGGCGGCGCGGGCAGCAGCGGTCAGGACGGCCAGCTCGGCGGCTACGCCGGAACCGCAAACGGCGGCTGCGCGGGCGGCGTCGGCGGCACGGGCGCCACGGGCGGCGCGGGTGGCGGCGGCGCCGGCGGCAGCTCGGTCGGCGTCCTCTACGCGGGCAACAAGCCCGCGATCGATCAAGCAACGAACATCGTCGTCCCCGCATCGCCGGCGACCAAAGGCGCCGGCGGCGCCGCGGGCGTCAACGACGGAATCGACGGCGTCGCGCAAGCGACGTTCCAGGCGTCGACGAACTGATCACAAACAACCTTGTACGCGGATCCCCGCGTCGGCGAGCGCGCACGTGACGTTGGTGCAGTCGACGTACTCCGCGCTGAACCCGCACCCCGGGCCGGGCGAAGGAAAGCCTTCGCTCGTGCTGCACGTGACCGCGCAGGTCACCGCCGGGTATTGGTACTGCACGGTGCCGTCGCAGTTCCAGTCGCCGAACGGCGCGGCGTCGGGGACGTCGGTGACGAACTGCGTGAGCCCGGGATGGACGCGCGGGTCGTTGTCGTTGCAGTCGTCTCCGCCGCACGCGCCTTTCGCGCGGTGCATGTCGTGGTCCTGATCGCACGGGTCGAAGCCGTCGTCTCCCGCGTCGCCGGGCGGCGGAGGCGGCTCGTCGGCGACGTCGACGAGCGTCGTCTCCTCGCTTGCGTCCGGCGTGGACGCGTCCGAGTAGGTCACGTCGGGAAATGTGCAAGATACAAGTATCAATCCGAGAGCTACGAGCGCGCGCACGTCAGAACCTCCCTTCGAGCGAAGCGCCGAACGGCGAGACGTGGAACGCAACCTCGTGCGACGGCGTCGCGATGCCGACGACGAGCAAGATCATCCCGGCGCCCGCGAGCACGCTGCCCGCGATCGCGAGCGCGGTCGCCGCGGTGCTCGCCGCGTTGCCGCGATCGACCGTGCCCCGCAAGCTGTCGGGACAGACGAATTCTTTGGTGCATTGCGACTCGACCGTCGAGAGCGCGTCTTGGCGCACGCCGATCGCGACGCCCATTCCCGCGAGCGCGGCGACGCCAATCGCGAGCGTCACCCATCCCGCCGGCATCCACGGCGACGACGAAGCGTGCGCCTTCGGCGTCGCGTGCACCGAGACTTTCGCCTCGCCGAGCGGCGCCGTGAAATCGAGCCGCACCGTCTGCGACTCACCGGTCACCAAGTCGACCGTCGCGCGCGCCTCGCGCACGCCGATGTGCGCGACGATCGCGTAGTGCCCCGGATCGCGATCGAGCGCCGTTCCGACGAGCTCCGGTTTGATCGGCTCGCCGTCGACCGTCACGCTCGGCGCTTCACTGCCGCCGGTCACTTCGATCGTCAGATGCGAAACGCGCGGCGCGAGTCGCGCGGCCGCGCCGTCCGCGTCCGATTGCCAGCCGCCGTATTTCGCGTCGTGTGCGAAGAGCAGCGCGCGTTTGAGCTCGAGCCACGATCGCCGCGCGGTCGCCCACTTCCCGAGCTGCTCCTCGCACTCCGCGGCGTTGCGCAGCGTGCCGAGGCCCGACGGATAAATCTCGTACGCCTTTTCGAAGAGCGGCGCGGCCGCCGCGCAGTTGCCCGCCGCGCGTAGCTCGCGCCCGCGCTCGAAGAGATCCTTCGCGTCGGACTCCGCGTCGGCGCGCGCACACGGCGCGACGAAGACCGAAGCGGCGAGGACCCCCATCGCCGCGCATCGCAAAGGCGACATCATCCGATCGTAATCAGAACACGGCGCTTTTATCCACCGTCTTGCTCGTTGGAGTCGGCGCGGGGGCCGCCGTCGGCGTCGATGTGGCAGAATGGTGCAAAGTCGGGGGCCGGTGAATGCGCAAGCGCGGTCTGCCCGTCGGCTCGCTCGGCTCGCTCGGCTCGCTCGGCTCCGGCGCCGCCGTCTCGGGCGCGGGAATGCTCGAAGGGATCGCCGCCGGCTCCACGCTCGCCGTCGCTTGCGGTTGCGTCGTTGGCGCGCGGCTCGGGCCGCGCATCGCGTAGACGGCGCCGGCGATCACGATCGCGCCGCCCACGCCCGCTGCAATCGCCGGCAGCACGCGGCGCGATCGCATCGGCACGCGAAGCGACACGCCGCCTTCCTCGACCGCCGCAGACACGGCCCCCGCTGGCGCGGGCGGTCGCGCCGACAAAACGCGCGCGGGCGAGGGCAGCGCCGCGGCGAGCGCGTCCGCGAGCTCGACGGGACCCTGAAACCGCTGATCGATCTTGTCCTCGAACGCGCGCGCGAACACGGCTTCGAGCTCGGGCGTCGCGTCGCTCCACACGTCGCGGAGGTGCGTCGGCTGAAAGTTGCAGATTCGAAGGATCGTCTCGTCGGCCGTCGTCGCGTGAAACGGCGAGACGCCGGCGAGCGCTTCGAACGCGAGCACGGCGAGGGCCCACACGTCGGCGCGCGCGTCCGGCGACTCGGCCATCGCTTGCTCGGGCGACATGTACGCCGGGCTTCCGAGCACGAGCCCCTTCATGGTGAGGCGCGTGGGCGCGCGCTGCGTGTCGCCCTTGGCTCGCACGATCCGACGCGCCATTTGCGCGATTCCAAAATCGAGCAGCTTCACGAGCAAGTCGCCTTCTTCGGTTTTCGCGAGAAACACGTTGGCAGGCTTGAGATCGCGATGCGTGACGCCTTCGGCGTGCGCCGCTGCGAGGCCTTTGGCGATCTGCGACACGACCGCGCTCACCTCGGCAGGCTCGAGCCGGCGGCCCTGGCCAATCCGTCGATCGAGCCCCTCGCCCTCGAGCAGCTCCATCACGAGGTAGGCGGTCCCGTCCTCGATGCCGTAATCGGTGACTTGCGCGATGTGCCGGCTCTTTCGCGACAGCGCCGCCGCGATTTGAGCCTCGTTCTGGAAGCGCCGCAGCGACGTCTCGACGCCCTCGAACGCCTGGACGGCGTCCTGGCTCGCCGGCGGCGTCATGAGCTTCAGCGCAAAGGGCTGCTGGAGGGCTTGGTGACGTGCAACCCACACCTGCCCCATCGCGCCGGCGCCGATCAGCCTCACGAGAACGTACTTGTTCCCGATGATCTGGCCGACGTCGATTTCCTTCACACCCGAACCCTACCTCCCTCGCGCTTCGTCTGCTATCTTCGAGTCGTGGCTGCCCAAACAGGAAAGCGGCTGAGGACGGACGCGGGGTGGACGGGCGAAGCGGACTCGCACGAGTTCGCGTCGACCGTGGGCGAGCGCATCCGCGTGGCGCGTCAGCAGCGTGGATGGACTCAAGTCGAGTTGGCTGAAGCAGCAGGGCTGTCGAGCAACTACGTCGCGCGGCTCGAGCGCGGCGAGCTCGGCGCTTCGCTCTTCGTCGCGATGCGAATCGCCGAAGCGCTCGGGCTCGGTCTCGACGTGCTGGCGCAAGCGCAGCCCGCAGCAACGCGCACGACGACGAAGCGTCGCGTCGGTTAGATTTTCTTCAGCGCGCGAACGCGGTCGACGACGATGCGCGCGACCTCGTCGTCGAAGAGCAGGCCGTTGTGTCCGCGTCCTTCGAGGCTGATTCGCTCGCCCCACGGAAACGCGAGGGCTTGATCGTGCGGCACCGTGCGATCCGCGGTGCCTGCGATCGAGACGTGCGGGATCGCGTGCTCGTGCGCGCGCTCGCGCAAACGCGAGAGGAGCGCGCTCTTCGGACGAAGATCGCGACCGACGAAGACCGGAATGTGCGCCGCGATCGGCGCGCCGCCGAACGGAGCTCCGAGCGCGATCGTTTGCGCGACGCGCGCGTGGCCGCCGAGCTCTTGCACGTAATAACGCGCGACGACGCCGCCGAGGCTGTGCCCGACGACGTGAACGCGCGCCGCCTTCGGCAAACGCGCGACGAGCTTGCCGAGCGAGAACGCGATGCTGGGCACCGTCGCGCCGGGCACGTGCGAGAAGCTCGCGACTGCGGTTCCGCATTCGCGTTCGAGCCGCTTGCGAAGCGGACGAAAGACTCCGGCGCTCGCGAGAAACCCGTGAACGAGCACGACGACGTCGTGTACGCGCTCGTCTTTGCGGCAACGCGGGACCACGTCCGCGAGATCGCGCGGCATCAGCATGACTTCTCGCAACGTCGCGAGCGCCTCTGCGGGCATCCCCATCGACCAAGACGCCATCGTGTCACAGCGATGCACGATTCGTGCTAACAGCGCTCACGGCGGAGCGAGGATGATTTATCGGCACCGCGTGACCGTCGCCGAGAGCGACTTGGACGAGCTCGGTCACGCGAACAACATCGGCTATCTACGCTGGCTTCAGGACGCGGCCGTGGCTCACTCGAACGCCGTGGGGCTCGGGTTTCAACGCTACGTCGAGCTCGGCGGTGTGTTCGTCGTTCGGCGTCACGAGATCGATTATCTGCGTTCGGCGTTACGCGGAGACGAGCTCGAAGTGCGTACGCACGTCGACACCGTGATGGCCGCGAAGTCGGAGCGAAAGTACGAGCTTGTGCGACTCGTCGATGAAGTCGTGCTCGCGCGCGCGGTCACGGTTTGGGGTTTCGTCGACGTGCGAACGGGCCGGCCGATGCGCATTCCCGACGAGATCTACGACGCGTTCGGATTCGAGCGTCGGAAGAAGCGCGCGCTCACCGAGTGATCCAAACGTGGAAGTCGCGGAGCGGCGTGCGCGCGAGGATCGCGACGCGAGCGCCGGCGTGAACCGCGATCGCGCTCGAGCGTGCTTCGGTCCACGCGTCACGCGCGCGCGGTGCGACGAGGTCGACTGACGCGCTGCCGATTTCCACGCGCGCGTCGATCGCTTCGTCGCTCCGCAAGACGAAGATGGCGCGGTCCGACGCGGCGCGCGCAGTGAACGACTCGCGCTCGCCTGCGGGGACGATGCGGCCGCCGTCGAAGACGCGCGCGAGGACGTTTGCGACGGCCCATCCGCCGTTCGGCGCCGGTGACGCGTAGCGGTGGGCGCGCTCGCTCTCGACGTCGGCCACGTCGAGCTCGTCGATCGCGCCGTCGGGCGCGCTATCACCGTCGAGGGCCGACCAGTCGGCGGCGCCGACGAATTTGGTCGAGCCGCCGCAGATGACGTTGTGCTCGATCGTGACGTGGGTGATCTCGCGGGCGAAGCGAGACGTGATGATCGGGAACCAATTCGGGTAGAGCGCGACGAGCGCGGGGCGCTCGGCGGGTGACAATCGTTGAATGAGCTCGAGCGTCGACGCTTCGCCGCTCAGCGCGGCGCGCGTGAAAGGCATCTCGCGGAAGCCGCCGAGCCCGAGCGCGTCGATCGCGCCGCGATCGGAGAAATACGGGATCGCGCCGGCGTCGCCGAGGAGCACGCGCGCACCGGGGGGACCCAGCGTTCGGAGCATTTTGCCGACGCGCGCTTGTTGGTCGTGGATGTTCTCGCTCGCGCCGCGAAAGAAACCGATCTGCGGCTGGATGCGCCAAGCGGCACCCACGGCGAAGAAGATCGCGACCGCGAACGCGAGCGGCGAACCGGCGCGACGCGCGATCGCCGAGACGCCGAGGCCGACTGCGAGGACGAGCATCGCGAGGGCGGGCGCGTAGTAGCGAAAGCCTTGATAGCGCGCGGCGCCGTTGAACGAGACGAGGAGCGTGAAGAGGAGCGCCGATGCGAGCACCGCGCCTCCGATCGCGCGCGTGCGGCGAGACGCGAGCGACGCGAGCGCACAAAGCGCGAGCGCGAGGAGCCACGCGGGCCGCGCGACGACGCTCGACTCGAGAACGCGCCACTCGAAGTGGAGCAAGTTGAGGACGAGCTCGCGCGCGCGATCGAGATCGCTCAAGTACGGGTTCGACGAGAGGAGCTTGAGGCGCGCGCCGGCGGACGCGTAGTCGCCGGTCATGGCCCAGTTGAGCGCGGCGATCGCGAGCGTCGCGAGGGCGCCGGGCGATGCGACACGAACGAGCGCAGCGAGCGGCGACTGCGATCGCGCGTGGCGCGCAGCGAGGACGGCGAGCACGGCGACGACGACCGCGGCTTCGGGACGCGTCCAAACGAGGGCCGCTCCGATCGCGCCGAGCTTCCATTGCCGGCCGCTGCGAAGATGCGGCGGCGCGCGTACGACGCGATCGGCGAGGACGAAAGCGCGAAAGAGCAGCGCGACGAAGAGCGCGACCTCCATGCCGGAAAAAAGTGCGAAATCGAGCGCGCCGATCGCCACGAGAAATGTCGCCACGGCGCCGGCGACGAGCGCGCGACCTTGGAAGAGCTCGCGGAGCGAGAGCATCGCCCAGACGATCGACGCGCACGCGATGAGTGCCGCGAAGATCGCGAGCGCGCCCCCGCGGAAACCGACGGCCCAGCCGATCGCGAGGACGACGGCGTAGAGCGGCGACGTCTCGCCCGAGCTGTAACCTTGGCCGGCGATCCATGCGAATGGATGCCCGCGGCAGAGCGAGCGCGCGAAATCGAAATGGATGAAGACGTCGTCGAGCGGCACCGGAAAATCGCCGTGGCAAGCGCGCACGCCCGGCACGTAGAACGCGGCCGCGGCGACGCCCGTCGCCACGACGGCGAACGCCGCAAAACGCAGAGTCCCGTTGTCAGCGCGGCCGGCGGGACTTATGCCTCGTTCGATGCCCATCTCCGAAAACGACGACAAGGCCTACTGGGACGCCGTGGAAGAGGCAACCGAGCTCCTCCACGAAGAGCGATTCCGCGAGGCGCTCAGCGCGCTCCGTGAGGTCGTCCAGAAGGCGCCGCAGAATCCGTATGCGTACTATTTCATGGGCATCGGGCTCTACGAGGTCGGCGAAATCGAGGCGGCGCGCGACGCGTATCGCGCGTGTTTGAAGCTCGCGCCCGAGCATCTCGGCGCTCGCGTCGCGCTCAGCCACGTGCTGCGTCAGCTCGGTGACGCGAAAGAAGCGATCAAAGAAGGCTCGCGCGCGCTCACGCAAGCGCCGGGCGATGGCGAGGCGCTGCACGCCGTCGGGCTCGCGTATCTCGAACGCGGCGACGACACGGCCGCGCGAAAATATCTCGAGGCGTTTCTCGCGACGAAGCCGGAGCTCGAGGTCGCCGTCGAGGTGCGCGCGATCCTCGCGAGGCTCGGTCAAGAAGGCGCCGCGAACTGACGCGCTCGCGCGACGAGCCAAACCGAAAACGCGCACAAGAGCGGCAGGGCAGGGTGGAAGGCGAAGCCGAACGCGCGCGTCTGCGCATCGACCGACGCGACGAGCGCCCACGTCGCCATGAGCGCGAAGACGAGCGCGCGCGTCGCGAGCGGGGACGGACGCGCGCGCGGCACGAGGAGCCACGCGGGGAGCGCGAGCATGACCCACTCGTACGGCGCGCAGTGCCACGCGCATGTGAGCGTCGCGAGCGTCGCGATGGACACGACGAGCGTGGCGTCGCGTTTCGCGCGGATCATCTCGACGATCGCGAGCACTCCGCACGCCGCGATCGCGACGGCGGCGAAAACGACCGCGACCGCGCGATGCCCCGGTAAGAGCGCGACGAAGAACGCGCGCCACGTGAACCCGAGCGACTCGTTGAAATGCGTGTCGGCATACGCGGCCATGTGCCGCACCGCCGATGGAAACTCGAGCGTCGCGCGCGGCGCGATCGCGAAGCTCAGCGCGAGCTGCGCGACGCCGCCCGCGGCGAGCCCGACGAGCCCGCGACGCGCACGCGGCATGACGAGGAGCGCGATCGGCATCGCGACGAGGAGCTGCGGTTTGTACGCGCAGAGCGAAAGCACGAGGCCGGCGGCGATCGGCCGATCGTGATCGAGCAGCGCCCACGTCGCCGTGAAGAGCGCGAGCGCGACGAACACGAGCTGGCCGGCGAGCAAACCGTAGACCGCCGGATACGACACCGCGAGCCACAGCGCGCTCACGGAGCTCCCGGTCGTGCGACGCGCCGCCCACACGGCGAGCGCGACGCTCAACGCCGCGACGATCGCGAACGCCGCGACCTGCGACGCGAGCGCGAGCGGCACCGTCTCGATCGCGAAAATCGGCGGATACGCATACGGATAAAAAACCGCGAACGACCGCCCGAACGCGCTGTGATGCGCTTCGGCTTGCGCCGCGAAATCGTAGAGCGGCTTTTTTTCGAGCAGGAGCCGGCTCGCGTCGCGAAAGACGCCGAGGTCCCAGCCGAGCATGTCCGGCCGCACGTGCGCCTTCGCGAGGCCCGCCGCGATCGCCGCCCAGAGCCCGGCGGCGGCGAGCGCGAGCAGCCCGAGTCCGCGGCGCGCCACTACTTGTTCGTGCAGTTCTCGAAGCGGAAGGTCGCGCTCATCTCGCAGCCCGCGTTGCCCGGCTTCTGCGACTCGTCGAGGTTCGTCGGCTTCGGACAGAAGACGCTCGCCCAAATGCGTCCGCCGTGATCGTCGGCGAACACGTCCGCGTTGTTCGGCAACGACGCGCCCGGCCCGCCGTTGTCGGCGAGAACGTACTGCGCGGTGCAGTCCGTCTGCTCGAGGTGCTTGGTCGCGTCGAGCATGTCGACCTTGATGTTCGGGATGACCGTCGCGTCGCCGGTTGCCGTCGCGTTGCCGTTCGGGTCTCGCACGCGCGGCGTGAACGTGCCGGACACCGTCATCGTTCCGGGCGACGTGCCGCCCGTGATTTGTGCCTGCAGCACGACGTCGTAGCCGTTGCCGTTTGGTTGTACTTTACACGTAATCGCGACGTCGCCCGTCAAGTTGGGCGTGATGTTCTTGTCGTCGTTCGTGTCCGGTCCGGGGACGGGCGCGGTCTGCGGCAGGTAAATGAACTGCTCTGGGCTGTTGCAGGTGCCGCCGCCGCCCGCGCCGGGCTGTACGTTCGAAGCGACGATCGCTTGCTCGGGCGCCGGCGTGTTGTTGCACGCGAGCGCGCTGATCCCGACGACGACGGCGGAGACGACGTATTTGGCGACCGAGCGCATGAACCCTCCAGGACCAAGTGAAACGAGGTGAAGCAGCGACGAGAAGGATAGCGCGCTGCCAAAAACGAGGCGAACTTTACTTCGCCTTCTCTTTCGCCGCCGAGAAGCCGCGTTCGAGATCTTCGCGGAGATCGCTCTCGTCCTCGATGCCGATCGAGAGGCGAATCAGGCCGTCGCCGATTCCGAGGGCGCGGCGCGCTTCGGCGGTGAGGCTGGCGTGCGTCATGATCGCGGGGTGCTCGGCGAGCGACTCGACGCCGCCGAGGCTCTCGGCGCACGCGAAAATGCGGAGCGCCCCGAGAAATGCCATCGACGCCGGGAGACCGCCGCGGAGCTCGAAGCTGATCATCCCGCCGGGCCCTTTCATCTGCCGCTTCGCGAGCGCCGCGCCCGGATGCGTGTCGAGCCCCGGAAAGAGCACGCGCTCGACCTGCGCGTGCGACGCGAGCCAGCGCGCAATTTTGGTTGCATTCTGCACGTGTCGCTCGACGCGCACCGCGAGCGTCTTGAGGCCGCGCAGGACGAGATAACAATCGAACGGGCTCGGCACCGCGCCGACGGCTTTTTGCAAAAAATGGAGTCGCTCGCCGAGCGCGTCGTCGCTCGTCATCACGCACCCGGCGACGACGTCGGAGTGGCCGTTGAGATATTTCGTCATCGAGTGCACGACCATCGTCGCGCCGAGCTCGAGCGGCCTTTGCAAAATCGGCGTCGCGAAGGTGTTGTCGACGCAAAGCTCCGCGCGGCCGCCGCGCGCGATCTCGGCGATGGCGGCGATGTCGATGATCTTGAGCATCGGGTTCGAGGGAGTCTCGAGCCAGATCATCTTCGTGTTCTTCTTCATCGCGGCGCGGACGCGCGCCGGATCGGTCATGTCGACGAAGGTCGCCTCGACGCCGAAATCTTTGACGACCTTGTCGAAGATGCGGAACGTGCCGCCGTAGACGTCGTCCGACGCGACGACGTGATCGCCCGCTTTCAGCGTGAGCAGGATCGTCGTCGTCGCCGCGCAACCGCTGCCGAAGGCGATGGCGTGCTTTCCGCCTTCGAGCGCCGCGAGACATCCTTCGAGCGCGGTGCGCGTCGGGTTGCCGGCGCGCGAATAATCGTAGCCCTTGTGGTTGCCCGGCCCGTCTTGTTGAAACGTGCTCGAAAGAACGATGGGCGTCATCACCGCGCCCGACGACGGGTCCGGCTCTTGGCCGGCGTGGATGCAGAGCGTGTCGATCTTCGTGCTCATGGTGCCTCGCGTTAGCACAGCATCGCGTGTTACGTTGTTGGATGATGTCGCGCGGTCTGCCTTTCTTGTGCGTGCTGGCTGCGCTCGCCTGCAAGGCGCCGGCGGACGTGCCGGACGCCGACCCGGGCGACTCGGGCGCGGACGAGCCTTCGACCGCGACGACCGCGGTGACCGTGTTCGTCGAGCCGGGCGACAACGCCAAGCCGCTCCTCGATTCGATTCAAGGCGCGACGTCGTCGATTCACATGACGATGTACCTGCTCACGTCGAACAGCTACGTGACCGCGCTCATCGCGAAGAAAAAAGCCGGGCTCGACGTGAAGGTCGTCCTCAACCAAAATTTTCCGACGCCGGATCAATCGAACGCGACGGTCTTCAGCCAGCTCCAAGCCGGCGGCGTCGACGTCGTGTGGGCGCCGCCGCAGTTCACGTACACGCACGAAAAGGCCGTGATCGTCGACGGTACGTCGGCGTGGATCATGACGATGAACGTGACGTTCTCGTCGCCGAGCGCGAACCGCGAGTACCTCGCGCTCGACACCGACGCCGACGACGTCGCCGAGGCGGAGCAAATCTTCGAGGCCGATTTCGCGAACACCGCGGTCACGCCGGCGGGCAAGCTCGTCGTCGCGCCGGACGGCGCGCGGGATGCCCTTCTCACGCTCGTGAACGGCGCGACGACGTCGCTCGACGTCGAGGGCGAAGAGCTGAGCGACTCGGCGATCGTCTCGGCGATGGTCGCGGCGCACGACCGCGGCGTCACTGTGCGCGTCGTCCTCTCCGACGACTCGCCGACGTCGGCGCAAGCGAACGCGGTCCAAACGCTCGAAGCCGACGGCATCGACGTGCGCAAGCTCTCGACGCCTTACGTGCACGCCAAGACGATCGTCGCCGACGGAACGCTCGCGTACGTCGGCTCCGAAAACTTCACGGCGAACTCGCTCGACTCGAACCGCGAGCTCGGCCTAATCGTCGCCACCGTCTCCGAAGTCTCCAAGATCGACGCCACCATCAGCGGCGACTTCGGCGCCGGCGTCACGTATTAGCCGCTCGGATCGAATTCCGAGCGCCGGCGTGAACGGAAAACCCTTCGCGAGCGTGCGCTGAAAAAAAGTCAGCACGACGTCGAGGTCCCAATCCGGCAGCGCGTGCCCGCCTTCGCGCGCGACGAGGACGTGCGGCCAACCGGCCGTCGAGAGCTCGGCGTCGAGCTTTCGCATTTCGGGATCCGCGGCGTCGTCGTCCGCCGTCACGAGCAGCATGGGCGGGCCGCCGCCGACGAGCTCACCCGCGGGACCGCCGTGCGCGACCGCGATCGCGCGGAACGACCCGAGACCCCGCGCCGCGATGAGCGACGCGAAATAACCGCCGTTCGAAAAACCGAGCAAGACGTTCGGCCCATCGCCGAGCCGTTCGCGAACGCGCGCGATGGCATCGGCGGCGCGCGCGGCGAACGCCGGCGCGTCGGCCTCGTTGTGCTCGTTGCTGGGCCAGCAGAAATAATCTTTGTAGTCGGCGGAGCTGCACTCGCCGCGCACGCCGTGAAGCGCGAGCACCGCGAAGCCGCGCGACGTCGCGAGCTTGGCCAGGCGCGCTTGACGATCGAGCTCCTCGTTCGCGGTCGCGTCGTCGTACCGGCCGTGCAAGTAGACGACGAGCGGCACCGGCCCGCCCGGGTCGCGCGGCTGCGCGAAGCACGCGTCGCCCTCGAGCCGCTCGAGCGACGAAGCGCACCATGTGGCGACGGGCCCCGCCTCGATGCCGGGAGCCGCAGGCTCGTCCGCGCCGGCGGGAACGGCGATCCACGCGATGAACGCCACGACCATCGCGGCGGCGCCCCCCGCCGCGACCCAGATCGTTTTCATCATCGCCGCGAGTGGGGTGACCGACGGGGATCGAACCCGCGACAGCTGGAGCCACAATCCAGCGCTCTACCTGACTGAGCTACGGCCACCGAAACGGCGCGGAGCATAGCGCTCGGCGCGGCCAATGCCAACGGACGCTTCGAGGAGGTGCGCTCTGACGTCATGAAACCTTCCAATAGGCGCTCGCCGCACGCGCCGCGCGCTCGACGTCGGGGGCGTCGGGGTCGGACGGAAGCTCGTCGTAGGTTCGGCCTTCGAGCGTCGCGCCGAGCGCCTCTTCGAGCCCGCCCTCGAGCGACGGCAAGTCGTAGCCGCCCTCGAGCAAGAGCGCGACGCGGCCGCCCGCCGACTTGCGCGCTTGCTCGGCGAGACGCTGCGTCATGTATCCGTAGCCGCGATTCGAGACGTGCATTTCGGCGAGCGGGTCGCGCGTCGCGGCATCGAAACCGGCGCTCACGAGCACGAGCTCGGGCGCGTACTGTTCGAGCACCGGCGAGACGACGCGATCGAACGCCGCGCGATAAACCGCGTCGCCGCCGCCCGCCGCGAGCGGAACGTTCACCGTGAAGCCGCGCCCTTCGCCCTCGCCGACGTCCTCGAGCGCGCCGGTCCCCGGATAAAACGGAAACTGATGCAGCGACACGTAGAGCACGTGCGGATCGCGCCAGAACATTTCTTGCGTGCCGTTTCCGTGGTGCACGTCGTAGTCGACGATCGCGACGCGCTCGAGGCCCGCCGCGCGCGCCGCCGCCGCCGCGACGGCCACGTTGTTGATCAGACAAAATCCCATCGCGTGCGCCGGACGCGCGTGGTGCCCGGGGGGACGGAGCAGCGCAACGCCGCTCGTCGCATCTTTTCGCGCGATGCGGGTCGCCATCTCCGCCGCGCCGCCCGCCGCGCGCTTCGCCGCTTCGATGCTCTTCTCGCTCACGAACGTGTCGGGATCGAGCATCCCGCGCTTTCCGCGCAGCGACTCGAGCGCTTCGACGAAACGTGCATCATGCACGCGTTCCAAGACCTCGGCCGACGCCTCGCGCGCCGCGATGCGTTCGAGGTCGCCGCCCGCGTGAGCCACCGCCGCGCGCGCTGCGATCAGCCGCTCCGGCCGCTCCGGGTGATAGCCGATGGGCTCGTGCTGGTCGAACGTCGCGTCGTCGACCAAGAGCGCGCGGGGCTTTGCGCCTATCGGCATCACCGCATGTTGCCGAATCTTGCGCGCCGATGGTAGCGTCGTTTCCGCACGGGAGGGCCAGCTCGGCCATGCGAAATAAGATCATCGTCGTCAACGCCATCATCGTCGCGATCGTCGGCGTGCTCGCATTCGTCATGATGCGCGCGTCCATCACGTCGGCCGCGTCGAACACGCAGGCGCTGCTCGACACGGCCAAGCACAGCGCCCTCGGCGCGAGCGCGCGGCTGCAGGTCGACGGTTTGAAAGTCGAGCGTTGGCTCACGGTGAAAGCGGCCGAGCCGGCCGCCGCCGATCCGCTCAACAAAGCCGACCCGACCGCCGCCGGCGCCGCCGCGACCCAGCTCTGCGATGCCATCGTCGGCGCCGCGAAGACCGCTCCCGATTTCGAAGGCCGCGTCCCGTCGCTCGTGCTCCTCACCGACGCCAACGGCATCACCATCGGTCGCAACGGCTCCGACCTTCGCCGCAAAGACGATCTCGGCGCGACCTATCCGGTCTTCAAGGCTGCGATTCAAAAAGGACAAGCCGGCAGCGACGTCTGGTCGAACAAAGTCGATCAAGTGCTCGCGTCGTACGCGCCCGTCAAAAACGACAAAGGCCAAGTCGTCGGCGCGCTCGTTATCGGCATCCAGCTCGGCGACGAGCTCGGTCGCGTGGCCGACTCGACGACGGGCCGCCCGCTCGTCCTCGCCGCAGAAAACAAGGACGCAGTCGAAGTCCTCGCCCGCTCGAGCGCCGACACGAGCGCGCTCGACACCGCGGCGACCAAGGGCGCGATGGACACGGTCCGCGCCGTCATCGACAAAGGCCACGCCGAAGCCGCGCCCGCCGGCGACATCATGCTCGGCGCCGCCCCGCTCGAGAGCCTCGGCGACGGAAAGAGCAAAGCGATCGTCGCGAGCTCCCCCAACGTCCTCATCGCCGACGCCGGCAGCCTCGCGACGCCCATCCTCGGCGTCATGGCGCTCGGCATCATACTCGTCGTCATCGGCGGCTGGCTCCTCGGCAGCTACATTTCGGCGCCGATCGCGCGCCTCGAAGAAGGCTTGCTCGCCATCATCAACGGCCAGACCGACAAGCGCTTCCAGCTCGAGCACGCCGAGCTCGGCGGTCTCTCGTTCCGCATCGATCAGCTCTTGAACCAGCTCCTCGGCGTCGAAGAAGACACGAGCGACGAAGAAGGCCGCATCTCGCGCGCGCCGAGCGCCGCGGCGATGGAAGCCGCGGTCGGCGACGAGGGCGGCGCAGCACCGGCAGCAGCCGCACCCTTCGACGCGAACGAAGTCGCCGCGCTGAAGAGCGAGCCGGCCCCGCAGTACTACGCGCGCATCTACCGCGAATACATCGCGGCCCGGAAAGCGATCGGCCAGCCGGTGGACCAAATCACCGAGCAAGCCTTCCAGTCGCGGATTCAGTCGATGGAGTCCGACTCGGCCCAAAAGGGCAAGCCGGTCCGCTACAAAATCCAGAGCAACGGCCGCGAGGTCGTGTTTCTGGCCGTTCCGATTGGTTGAGGCCGAGGAAGCAACGGGCCCTCTCGCGTGCTATAGGGCGGGGTCCACGTGGGCATCTTCGACTTCTTCAAAAAAACCGACAACAAGTCCGAAAAGGTCAGGCAGAAGCCCCCGCAGCTTCGCCGCGAAGTCGCGCGCTACGCCGAAACGGTCGGCAAGAAGCGCGCGCAGAACTACGACCGGATGGAGGCGATCGTCGAGCTCTCGAACCTCGCTCAGCCGGCCGACAACGAAGCGCAGCTCCAGCAGTCCGAAAAAGGCCGAGCCCAGCTCGAGGAGCACGAGGCGACGCGCATCGAAGCCGCCGGCGCGCTGCTCAAACGCTTCGACTTCGTCATGGACCCGACCATCACCGACCAAGAAGAGAAGCAAGTCGCCTTCGAGGGAATTCAGGCCGTCGGGCCGAAGATCATCGAGCCGCTCCGCGCCTACGCGGCGAAGGCCGAGAGCCTCTCCTGGCCGATCAAAATCCTCAAGTCGGCGTTCGGCGACGATGAAGAGGCGATCGTGAGCGAGCTCCTCGCGTGGCTCGCCAAGTGGGACACCGAGTACGCCAAATTCGTCGACCCCAAGGTGCAGCTCTTGGTCGAGCTCGAAGAGCACAAAGACCCGCGCATCCTCGAAGCGACGAAAGATTTTCTCCTCGACGTCAACGAGACCTCGCGCTTCCACGCCGTGGGCGTCGCGCTTGCGCAACAAGACGACGCGGCGGTTCCGCTGCTCATCGACATGTTCATCGACGAAGAGTCGCTCCGCACGCGCAACCGCGTGTGCGAAGGCTTCGTCCAGCGCGGCTGGTCCGTGCCGGAAGATCGTCGCGCCGACATGCGCAAATCTCTCCCGTCGGAATATTCGATCGACGGCGAGGGCAAGATCCGCCGCAAAGCCTGATCGCTGATACGCTCGAGCGCATGAGACGCGCGCTCGTGTTCGGTTTCGCGCTGGCGGCGGTGTTCGTCGTCGCGCGCTCGTCGGATGCCCACTTCGAGCTGGTCGCGCCGGCGTCGTGGATGTCGCAAGACCCGGTCGGCTCGCCGCAAAAGCTCGGCCCGTGCGGCGACGAGCTCGACGGAACCGACGCGGCCACGCCGTCGGGCATCGTCACCGCGTACAAAGTCGGCGACACGATCACGATCACGATCGACGAGAAAGTCTTCCACCCGGGTCACTACCGCGTCGCGCTCGGGATGAACGGGCCGGGCGACTTGCCCGCCGAGCCCGCGGTCGACGCCGGCGCGAGCTTCCCCTGCGGCAGCGCCGTGATCGAAAATCCCCCCGTTTTCCCGGTGATCGCCGACGACGTGTTCGATCACACGCAGCCCTTCACGAGCCCCCAAACGACGACCGTCACGCTCCCGCCGAACGTGAGCTGCGATCATTGCACGCTGCAAGTCATCGAGTTCATGTCCGACCACGGGCTGAACAACCCGGGCGGCTGCTTCTACCATCACTGCGCGGACATCTCGGTCGGCAGCGACGGAGGCACGCCGCCGCCGCCGCAAGACGCGAGCGCACCGAAAGACGCGAGCCCGATCGGCGCCGAGCCCGAGTCGCCCGCAACTGGTTGCAGCTGCAACCTTGCGCCGCGAACGACGGGCTCGGGCCTCTACGCGCTCTTGCTGGTCACTGGCTTATTTTGCGGCTTCCGAGCATCACGCCGACGGAAATCCCGATGACCTGATTGAACTTGAAGGTCTCGTCGTCGCCGTTGATTCGCCCGTCGGGGAAGTTGTTGTTCGGGCCAAGGCCGCGCGAGTCGAAGCCGCCGCGGTTCCACGAGAATGGAATCGCGCGGTACTCGACGCCGAGGTTGACGATGTCGTTCATGAAGAACGTGAGCCCGAGGCCGAACGTCGGCGCGCCCTTGATCTGACTCGAGAGCGAGAAGCTCGCCGGGTCGGTGCAGGACGCGAACTTGTCGCCCGAGCTGCCGCAGTTGGCGCGCTCGTCCACGCCGACGACGCCGCCGCCCGCGAAGACGTACGCCTCGGTGTCGACGAAGAGCGCCTGGAACAAGGCGAGCTTGCCGCGGAATGGCACCGCCGTGAGCTGAGCGAAGACCGCCCACGTCATCTTCGCGGTTTGATCCGTGAACGACGGGTGCGCGCCGCCCGGACAAGTCGACGAAGCCGCCGACTTCGAGTTGGTCGGCACGCACGGCGCGACGTTGGTCGCCGTGAGCGTGTCGCGCGGCGCGACCTGATCGATCTGGCTCGTGAGGTCGGTGTCGGTGTTGACGCCGACGCCTCCCCAGAACCCGGCGCCGAGCCAGTCGGTGAAGTAGTACGTGAGCCGCGCGCCGAACAAATACGAGTGCTGGTACTCGTCGAGCAGCGTGAACGCCGCCATCGGCGCGATCTCGAAGCGACCTTCGCGATAGAGACGCAGCTTGATGACCGGGGGCGCGCCCTTGAGCGGACCGGACAGCACGATTTCTTGCGCGTGCGCCGGCTTCTCGCTCGCAGCAAAGAGGCCCGCCGCGGTGAGGAACGCGAGGGTTGCGGAGGTGAGGGTTCGCATGGTCGTCCTCATTTCGGCAGCCTGTACTCGAAGCTGAACGGCAGGAAGAAGCTGAGCCCCACGTTCGCCTGGAAGTTGTTGGTGATGTCGACGCCGTCTTCGAGCCACGTCTTCGGGTTCGACGGCGAGTTCGGATCGTTCGGGTTACCGATCGGGCCGTTCGCGATGGTGAGCTTCTCGAGCTTCTCGGGATAGATGTAGTCGCGAATCTCGGCGGTGATGGCGAGCCAGCGCGTGACGAAGACGCGGAGGCCGATGCCGAGGTTGAAGCAGACCTTCGGATCGAAATCGAACTTGCGGTTGTCCGGGTCGATGACCGGAATCGGCCGCGTCGAAATCGCGCCGACGCCGCCGGTCGCGTAGAGGTCGTAGCTGAAGATGAAGCTGCCGAACCCGGCGAACTTTCCGTAGACCGGAACGTACGTGAAGTTCAGCGCGGCGCTCCACGAGTACTCGTTCAGCGGCACGGCGACGCGCGTCGCGCGGCGCGTCTGGAAGTTGAAGTCCGAGTCCGAGTTGAGGCCGCTGTAGAAGTTGCCGTTGAGCCCGATGGCGAACACGTTCGTGATGTAGAAGTTCGCGTTGAGGCCGGGGCCGGAGTGGCTGACGAATTGGTCGTTCAGCGTGAAGCCCCAGTACGGCGTGAGCTCGACGCGGTGGTAACGCAGAACGTAGATCTGCTGGACCGCGTAGATGTCCTGTTTGTATTTTTTCTTCGCGGCCTCGGCGATGTTTTCCATCTTTGGGCACGCGGTCGGATCGATCTCGCAGATGCCGCCTTCACCGCCGCCAGCGGCCGGAGTCGCGCCTGTCGGCTGCTGCGGCTGCTGAGCGCCCTGGTCGGGCTGCTGCGGTTGCTGACCGGCTTGCGGTTGATCGAGATCGATCTCGCCGCCGCCTGCGGCCCCGCCCGCCGGCGCCGTGGTGGTCGTGCCACCGCCTTTCGGCTTCTTGCCCTTCTGCGCGAACGCCGTGCTTGGCACGAGCGCGAGCGCCGCTGCAAAAAGAAGCCAGTGAGCTTGCTTCATCGCTAACCCTTTTTGGGATGCTCCACACCAGAGCCGCCGCATGGTTGCGACGCTAACAGACTCCGGTACGGACGCGGTAGGCCTAACTGCTGAAGAAAATTAGGGAATCAGGCGTACGGCAAAAGCGGCCTGGGACTATAACACGCACAATTTCAGCCGAGCAATTGAAAAGGATGAGTAAGTGCATTCTGCAATGATCTGGATCACTCGGCTGCGACCGCTTCGTCTTCGCGACCGAACAAGGCTTCGACGAAATCTTCGGCGTCGAACACGCGCAGGTCTTCTGCCCGCTCGCCGAGGCCGATGTATCGAACAGGAACTTTGAGCGCGTCGCACACGCCGAGGACGATGCCGCCCTTCGCGGTGCCGTCGAGCTTCGTCAAGACGATGCCCGTGAGGTCGACGGCTTCTTTGAACTGCGTCGCTTGAGCGAGCGCGTTCTGACCCGTCGTCGCGTCGAGCACGAGGAGTGTCTCGTGCGGCGCGCCGTTCAGCGCTTTGTCGATCGTCTTCCGAACTTTTTTGATTTCGTCCATGAGCGGCGTCTTCGTGTGAAGACGGCCCGCGGTGTCGACGAAGAGAAGATCGACGCCGGCTTCTTTGGCTTTGCTCGTCGCCTCGTAGGCGACGGCGCCCGGGTCCGATCCTTCTTTGCCTTTGACGACGTCGGCCGAGACGCGCTTGCCCCAGACCTCGAGCTGCTGCACCGCGGCCGCGCGGAACGTGTCGCCCGCGCCGAGCAGCACGGACTTGCCCTCGTCGCGCGCGCGCGTCGCGAGCTTGCCGATCGTCGTCGTCTTGCCCACGCCGTTGACGCCGACCATGAGGATCACGGTGGGCTTGCCGGCGTTCTTGATGGCGCCGTGATGGCCGACCTTGAGGATCTCGGTGGCTTCGGTGCGGAGCGCTTCCCAAACTGCGTTTTCGTCCGAGAGCTCGTGCTTTTCGAGACGCTCGCGGAGTCGGCCGAGGATCGCGTGCGTCGTCTGCACGCCGACGTCGCTCGAGAGCATCACTTCTTCCATCTGCTCGAGAATGGCCGGATCGATCTCTTTCTTGCCGGAGACGAGCGCGCGGAGCTTGGCGATGAAGCCGCCGCGCGAGGCGGCGAGGCCTTTGCGCAGCGCGGAGACGTCGCGTTTCGCGCGCGGCGGGGCCGAAGGCTGTACGGGCGCTTCTTCTTCGATCGGCGCCTCGATCTCTTCTTCTTCTGCTCGCGCAGGGGCCGCTTTTTTCTCCGCGGGCTTCGCCTCTTCGCGGCGGTCGGCCGGCTCCTCTTTCTTTTTCTCCGTCTTTTCCGGCAGGGCCTTGTGCTCGGGCGCGGGCGGAAGCTGCGGCCTCCGCGCGAACGCGAAGTACGCGCCCGCGGCGGCCACCGCGACAACGATCAAGATGATGACGACGGTCATGGCGCTCCCGTGGCCCGCACGGCGCGGGACGGGGACTATAAGAACCGCGGAGCGCCCAGGTCAACGCCCCCATTCAACCGCGCACTCGTTCAACGTCGCGGCGGCGGCGCGCCGGGCGCGGGCTCGAGCGCCGTCACCTCCGCCTCGACGCGCGCGTCGACGTCGCCTCGATCGAAGGCCGCTTGCTCGATCGCCTCCGCCCAGGGAACGGCGGCCGGCATCGAGCCTTCGGCCGCGCGGCGCACTTGCGCGGGCGTCGGCTCGGGGCGCACGTCGAAGGGCGGGCCGCGGCGCTTCGCCCACTGAACGAGCCGTTCGAGCAGCTTGCGGCGCCGCGAGACGAGCGCGATCTCGAGGACGCCGGCGCCGGGGAGCTTCTGTCTCAAATCGGCGTGGAGCGGTGCTTCGACGACGAGCTCCGCGTCTTGCGGGGCGACCTCGAGCTCGAGCGAGAACTCGCCTTCGTCGTTCGCGAACACGCTCGCCACGGGCGGCGCGGCTGCGAACGACGGCATCTGCACCGAAATGCGCGCGCGCGCGACCGGCCCGCCGTCGTGCGCGTCGACGACGCGTCCGCGGTACACGCCGGTCCGGCTGCGCGAGGAGTGAACGACCGCGATGCCCGCGGTGCCCTCGTGGCTCGGCGGCCTGGTCATGACGACCGTGCGATCGAGCCGATGGCGTCGCGCGTTTCGTCCGAGGAGCAGCCACGCGCCGATCGCGATCGCGCCGATCGCGAGGGGGACCTGCCGGAGCGGGCTCGGCCCGCGAATCGGCACGCTCGCGGTGAGGTCCGCGGTCGGCTGGAGCCACGGCGCGTCGGGCACGTAACGAATCTGCAGCGCGACGGTCTTGGCTCCGCGCGGCGGAACGAACGTCGCGTGAATCGTCGCGCGCCCGCCCGAAAGAGGCGCGGCGCCGACGAGCATCGCGCCGCCTGCGGCCTCGGCGAGCCGCGCTTCGACGGTGCCGCTCGGTACGACGCCGCCGTGCGCGAGCTGCGCGATCACGTCGACGTCGACGCCGTCCTCCGGCGCGCTCGGCTCGACATTTTTCGCGAGCGTGAGCGTGACGCGCGCGTCGCGCTCGATCGGTGCGATGTGCTCGCTCGGCATCGTAATCTCGTCACCGTCGAAGCGGACGACGAGCGCACCTCGACCCGGCTCGCCGAGATCGTGCGCATTGAACGCGAAGGTCGCGCGCCCGCCCGCGCCGGTCGTCGCGTGAGCGAGGACCGCGCCGCGCTCGGTGACGAGCGTCAGCAGCAAGCTCGACGCCCCCGCGTGATCGTCGTCGTCCGACGTCGCGACCACGTCGAGCGAGGTCTCGGCGCCGTCGATCGCGACGATGCGCGGCTCCGGATCGAATCGGAGCTGCACCGAGCGCTTCGACAGATCGACCGCGTATTTCGCGGTGCCTGCGGCGAGCCACTGCGTCGCGGCGGCGGTGACGTTCACGCGGTACGCGGCTCCGATGACGGGCGCGGGGATCCAAAAACAAAACCTCCCGCTCTCGTCGGTGCGGAGCGCCGCGAGCGGATGGTCGTCCCCACACGCCGTGACGATGGCGGGATCCGCCGGCGGCGCGAGCGCGACCGCGAGGCTCTCGCTCGGCACCGGCGAGCCCGCGTCGTCGAGCACGCGCCCTTCGACGAGCACGCGCCCGTGGCTTCGTCCCGCGTGACCGTCGATGCGCGCGGCGCCGTGCACGCGGAGGATCCGCGCCGCATGGACTGGCGCGGCCATCCCACATAGGGCGAGAAAAAAAACGCCCAGCGACGGAAAGCGCACGGCGCGATGATAACCGATGCGTCGCGCGCGGATCTTCATCGTCGAACGATTCGGGTCGTTGGTGTTAGGATGAGTCGCAAGATGGCGAAGTGCCACCTCGCGCGTCGGTCGGCGCGCCGCGCTGGGACGACAGTCGTTGCGATGCTCCTCGCAGTCGGGGTGGTCGTCTTCGCCGCGATCGCGGACGCACAGTCACGCACCGCGTTTTTGATCTCGCGCCTGCGGAGCGACGACTTCCGCGTGCGAACCAACGCCGCGCTGGCGCTCGGCGCCACGCACGACGACGACGCCGTGCAGCCGCTCTGCGGCGCCGTCAACGACGGAAACGAGACGGTGCGCCAAGCCGCCGCCGCCGCGCTCAACCGTCTCGGAAAATCGTCGGCCGTCGGTTGTCTCCAAGCGCGCCTCGCCGTCGAGGGAAGCGCCAACGTGAAGCTCCAGCTGACCCGCGCGATCGGTGCGCTCCAATCGGGCGGCGGAGGTGGCAGCGTCGCGAACGCGAAATTCTACGTCTCGGTCGCCGTGAGCAACAACTCGACCGGCCACGACGGCGGAAAAATTCTCAGCACGATCACGAGCAAGCTCGGCTCGCTCGGCGGCTACCAAATCGCGCCGCAATCGGAGTCGCCCGCCGCCGCGCGCGGCGTCATCTCGCGCCGCAACCTCAAAGGCTATTACCTCGCCGTGAGCGCTTCGCTCAGCGACACGAGCCAAGGCCTCAAAGCGCTCGTCCGCATCGCCGTCTTCAGCTACCCCGAGCGCGATCTGCGCGGCGAGGTCGCTCCGTACGCGATCGCGCAAGGCGTCCGCCGCGGCGACACGGGCACCGAGGATCAGCTCCTCACGGCCGTCGCCGAGCGCGCGGTCGAGCAGTTCAGCCAGAATTTCCAGTGACGGATACTTTGCATTTTACACGCAACAGACCACCATCTTCGGAACGCCGATGACCCCTTCCGCCTCAGCACCTGCGAAGACCGGCCGCCACCAGCGCAGCATCAAGAACTACCTGCTCGACGCGCCGTTTCAGCTCAAATACACGGCCTATCTCGTCGGCGTCGCCCTCGTCATCAGCGTCGTCCTCGGCGTCTTCTTGTACTCGACGAGTCGAAAGGTCGTCCAAGAGAGCGACCAAGTCGTCGAGGAGAGCAAGAAGGTCTCCGACGTCGTCAAGATGTCGATGAAGAACGACCCGATCTACGGCGACAACCCCGAGCTGATGAAGTCGTTCAACGAGTCGTCGTCCGACTCGGACAACAAAGTGCAGCTTCAGCAAGACCGCGTCGCGTCGCAGCAGCGACAGATGCTCTGGTCCGTCGTCGGCGGGCTCTCGCTGCTCGTCATTCTCATCGGATTGCTCGGCATCTACATCACGCACAAGATCGCCGGCCCGGTCTTCAAGATGAAGCAGCTCTTGAAGCAGGTCGCCCAAGGCAAGCTGAACTTTCCGAGACGAGGCCTCCGCAAAGGCGACGAGCTGCAGCACTTCTTCGACTCGTTCTTGAAGATGGCCGACGACCTCAAAGCGCGACAACAAAACGAGGTCGAGCTGCTCGAGGCCGGCATCGCCGCGGCCAAGAGCGCAGGCGTCTCGGAGGACGCGCTCGCGAAGATCGTCGCCGTGCACGAGGAGATGAAGGCGTCACTCGCGGAGTGAGGCGTTCAGGCAGTGAACGCGCCGGCGATGTGCTCGACGTGGTGAATCCCATCGTCACCCACGCGCACGCCGACCACGTCGAATCGGATTTTCGGCGGCGTGGGGTCGTTCTTCCACCGTTCGCGCCAGAGCCGTTCGGCGGCGCGGATCAAAAACGCGCGCTTCTTCGCGTCGACGCTCGCGAGCGGGCCTGCGAACGCGCCCGCGCCGCGCATCCGCACCTCGACGATCGCGACGACGTCGCCGTGCTGCACGAGCAAATCGATTTCGCTGCGGCCGACGTGGAGATTTCGCTCGAGCACGCGATAGCCGCGCGCGACGAGGTGCTCTTCGGCGGCGCGCTCCGCGTCGCGTCCGAGGTCGGCGCGTGTTTTCAGCGAATCGCCGGGCCGGCGCAGTTCTGAGTCGGCTGGCTCGGATCGCAGGGCGACTCGCACGAGCCGAAGCTCTGGTAGTCGGTGCCCTTCTTGATGCAGTACGCGCCCGTCAAGCCGACGTCGGTCACGCCGACCGGATTGACGAGCTGCGCGCAGCTGAAGCCGTCCGGGCAGGTGCAGTAGTTCGCGCCGTCGTCGGTCTTACCGTCGGCGTTCGCGCAGCGGCAGGAGCAATAGACGGTGTTCGTTGCTTCGCGGTCCACGCACTGCGGCTCGACTTGTTTGCCCGTCGGGCCACCGCCGTTGCTCGGGCCGACGATGACGTCGCCCGCGTTGCTCTTGTCGCCGCCGGGGATCACGCACTGGTCGGCGTAGACGCCGTTCGTGTCCGCACCGGGAAACGCGCCGCCGGTCGCGCCGTCGACGCTCGGGAGCTGGTTGCCGCTCGAGTCCTGCCCGTACGGGCAAGTCACGCGGCCGCGGAAGTGATTCACGAGGCAAACGCGCGTGAGACACTGAAAGCTCTTCGACTCGACGTTGACCTCTTGCGGGTCGAAGCCGCTGAATTGCGTGTCGTACTCTTGTTCCGGAATGCACGGATCGCCGACGCCGGACGCTTTGCATCCTTGCGCGCTCACTGCGCTAACCGCGACGAACACCGACAGCGTTGCGAAGATCGAACGAATCATCGTTGGGAGTCTCCCACTACGAACTGCGTCCACGTCGCAGCAAGCCTCGCGAAAGCTAATCGAGCGAAACCAAAAGCGTCAAGCATGACGTTTCAGTCTCGCACCCAAGCCGATCGCGTTTCGTCTTGTCCCATGGCCGGTGCGCGCAGCCTCCGTTGCACCAGACGCGCGGTTTCAACAAACCCGCCTTTCGCCTTGACAGATAGAGCAGCCCATTTCTAACATCGCCCACCTCCGCGGGAGTATCTTTGCAGGATCGTTGGCTTTTCCGATCCGTCGATAATTTTTCGCGCGGGCTGGCTTTGAAAGTGTGAACGGCGGATTCGCCGCGTTGTTTCGGCGACCAGAGGAGATGACGATGCGTAAGTCTTCAGTTCTGCGGATGGTCAGCATGACGTCCGCGTTGCTCGCCCTCGCAACGATCGCCCCCGATTCGGCGGCGCAGCGTCACGGCAAGAAGCCGAAGAAGCCTGCGCAAACGCAGGAAGTCGAGCTCGACGCGAACCCGACGCCGACGAACACGCAGGCGCAAGGAGCTGCGGCGAACACCGCGCCGCAAAATCTCGGACCGCCGCCGCAAGCCGGTCAGATGACCGAGGACGCCGCGAAAGCGAAGCGTCTCTTCGACGCGGAAAAATGGGAAGAAGCGGCGCTCGCGCTCGACCGCGTTCGCAAAGGCGAGACCGGCGACGACGAGGGCAACAAACAGATCGCGCAGTATCACCTCGCGATCGCGCTCTACCGGATGAAGTTCTTCCAGGCCGCGTACGGCATCTTCTCCGAGATCTCCGAGAAGCCGAATCACCTGAAGTTCAACGAGACGCTCCTCTGGCTCGCGAAGCTCGCGACCGACTTGCCCGAGCCCGCGGACATCGTCGAGCGCGTCGGTAAGTACACCGACGAACAAATCGCGCACTTCAACAACCCCAATCAGCGCGATCTCTACTGGCAGCTCAATTATCTCCTCGGTCGTTACAAGTATCGTAACCGCCAATACGAAGAGGCTCTCGCGCTCTTCAAGAAGGTGGAGCCGCGGTCGAAGTACTACGTTCAATCGCAGTTCTTCACCGGCATCTCGAACGTTCAATTGCGCAAGTCGGTACCGGCGGTCGAATCGTTCCAGTCGATCGTCAAGGCGATCGACGAGGGCGCCGAGGGCGTCGAGGACGAGTCGCGCATGCGCGACCTCGCCTTCCTCTCGATGGCGCGCACGTACTATTCGGCGTCGGTCCGCCTCGACGAGAACAACGCGCCGACGATCGACGCGCAGAAGCTCTCGGCCGCGGTCAAGTACTGGAACAAAGTCGACAACGGCTCGGAGTACTGGCTCGACGGTTTGTTCGAAGAGTCGTGGGCGTACTTCATGGCCGGCGACTACAGCCACGCGCTCGGCAACATCCACACGATCGAGGCTCCCTACTTCCCGAACTCGTATTATCCGGAGGCGGAAGTTCTTCGCGCGGTCATCTACTTCGCGAACTGTCAGTACGACGATGCGACGATCATCGTCGCGCAGTTCCAGCAAAAGTATCAGCCGATCTACGACGCGTTGAACAAGGTCCTCGGACGGTTCAAAGGCGACAATCAAGAGGAGCCGTTCTTCAAGTTCCTCAAGCAAGTGCGCGCCGACAAAGAGCACGGCACCAACGTCGCCGAGCTGCCCGACAACATCCGCCCGATCGTCCAGATCGCGCTCTCGGATCGTCAGCTGCTTCGTAACCTCGAGTACGTGCGGCTCCTCGACGAAGAGTCGGCGCGCTTCAAACACGCGAAGACGAGCTTCCAAGAGTCGTCGCTCGGCAGCGACACCAAAGACGCGCTCGGTCTCGCGCGCGAGGTCGCCGTCCGCAACGCCGGTCAGCTCGCTCGCGAGCGGTATCAACGAAACCTCGACGAGCTCAACGAGCACCTCCGCGACTCGGCGAAGATCCTCATCGACATCACTGCAGCGCAACGTAACCAGCTCGATCAAGCGATCGCCGGAAGCCAGGTCACCCAGGCCGAGTCGAAAGCGAACATCGTGAAGCCCGACGAAGAGCACGTGCTCTGGCCGTTCAACGGCGAGTACTGGCGCGACGAGCTCGGGTTCTACCGTCAGACGATCACCTCGAAGTGTGGGAGGTAGCGATGATTCGGCGAATGTTAGGAGTGGTTCTCGGCGCGGGCGTCATGCTGTCCGCATCGTTCGCAGCGCGCGCCGATTCGGGCGGCGTCTGCATCACCGACACGGCGAAGAACACGCTGCAGGCGTGCGAGAACAAAGGCCCGTCGGCTTTCAACGTCTCCGCCCACGGCAAGGCGCCGCAGGTCAACTTCCACTCGGCGCCTCCGCCTGCGGATTTGAAGAAGCGCGATCAAGTGCGCACGCCGACGATGCCGACCGAGTCGCAGCCTCGTGACGAGCGCAAGAGCCGTCTGCAAGCGCGCGCGAAGGGCCTGCTCATCACCGAGATCGCGGGCCTCGAAAATCTGTTCCGCACGACGCCGCAAAATGCGCCCGACCGCGTTCAGCTCGCGCGTCGTCTCGCCGAGGACTACGTCGAGCTCGAGAGCGCCGCGTTCCGCGACAAGACGCAAGCCGAAATCGCGCGCGACAACGAGAAGCGCCGCAACCCGCAAGCCGCGGGGCGCCAGCAAGCGATCGCCAACCAGGCGAATCACATCATGCTGAGCGCGCGCCAGAAGGTCATCGACAACTACCAGCTCATCATCAACCAGTATCCGAACTACGGACTCCTCGACGAGGTCCTCTATTACCTCGCGTACGAGTACGAGCAGTCGAACGACCTCACCAACGCGCGTCGCGTCTACTACGACCTCATCAAGAAGAAGCCGAACAGCAAGTACATCCCGAACGCGTACCTCGCGTTCGGCGAGCTCTTCTTCAACGAGGCGCAAGGCGATCCGAGCAAGTGGGACTTCGCCGCGCAGGCGTACACCGAGGTCATCAAGTTCCCGCCCGAGAAATCGAAGGTCTACGGCTACGCTTGGTACAAGCTCGCCTACGTCTTCTGGAACAAGGGCGAGATCGACAAGGCGCTCAACGCCTTCAAGAAGACGATCGACTTCGGGACGAACTACACGCAGTACCCGGGCGCCGCGAAGCTCGCCGACTCGGCGCGCCGCGACGTGATTCCGGTCTACGCGCTGAAGGGCGATCCGACTGCCGCGTACAACTTCTTCCGCAACATCTCGGGTGACCGCTCGGGGTCGAACGACAAGACGTTCAAGATGCTCGACGACCTTGGGCAGAACTACCTCGACACCGGTCACTACCCGGAGGCGATCTCGCTCTATCGCGACCTCATGGCGCGCGACCGTTCGAGCGACAAGGCGTGCCTCTATCAGACGCACATCACCGAAGCGACGCTCGCGATGAAGTCCGGCAACAAGGACGCGATGCGCACCGAGCTCGACTCGCAGCTCAAACGCTACAAAGAGTTCAACGACGCGCAGCACGCCCCCGAGGCGAAGTTCGAGTGCGCGAACAAGACCGCCGCGCTCGTCACCGAGACGGCGATGGCGTGGCACCTCGAGGCCGTCGGCTCGCAAGGCCAGCGCGGCACGGGCGACCCGAAGACGATGACGCTCGCGGCGTACCTCTACAAGCGCGTCGTCGACACTTGGAACAACAACGACTTCTCGAAGTTCCAGTTCCCGCGCATCGTCAAAGCCGACTGGCCGACGATCTACAAGGTGAAGTACGCCGAGGCCGACCTCCTCTACTTCCAGCAGAAGTGGGCGGAGTGCGGTCCCGCGTTCGACGCCGTCGTCGCGGAAAACCCGCAAGCCCCTGAAGCGGCGGAAGCCGCGTACGCGTCGGTGCTCTGTTACCAGAACATCTACGAGCAGCAGCACCCGAAGGGCAGCGAGCACAAGTCGAGCGGCAACCTTCCCAAGCTCAATAAAGACGAGAAGGCGAAGGCAGCCGCCGCGGCGGAAGAAGCGAAGTTCAAGCCGAAGGACGAGACCGATCAGCAGAAGGGGATGATCTCGGCCTTCAACAAATACATTTGCTACATCCACCCGGCTGCGACCGACCAACAAGGTCAGGAGCAGCTCGTCGAGGTGAAGTTCGCGCGCGCGCGAACCTACTTCGAGGCGCAACACTGGGAGGAGTCGGCGGCTGCGTTCCTCGACGTCGCCGTCAACAACTCGGATCGCGACGCCGGCATCTACGCCGCGCAGCTCTATCTCGAGAGCGTCAACGTCATGGCGAGCCACGACAGCGCGATCACGTCGAACCCGGCGGGCAAGCGCATCGGTTGCTACGACGACATGGCGACGAACGTGCCGAAGTTCCTCGAGCTCTATTGCTCGGCGGACAAGATCAAGAAGAACGAAGAGCAATGCGGAATCTTGAACCGCATCCAGGTCGACATTCTTCGTCTCAAGGCCGAAGCCACCGTCAAGAAGGCCGACGCCCAGAACGGCTCGACCGAGTCGCTCCGCGAATACGAAAACGCGGGCACGCAGTACCTCGATCTCTATCGAAAGTATTGCGAGACGCCGATCCGCAACGGCCTCCAGCCGCAAGCTGAGAAGTGCGACGAGCTCGTCTACAACGCCGCCAAGGCGTTCCAAGCGGGCCGCCTCCTCGCGAAGGCGATCGCGGCGCGCATGATCCTCCTCAATCCGATGAACCACATGGACAAGTCGCCGCTCGCGAAAAAGTCCGTGTACGAAATCGGCGGGAACTACCAGGCCATCGCGGTCTACGACCAAGCGGCGGAGTGGTACGAGCGCTACGCGTGCGTGCCCGACGTCCACAAGAACCGCATCAACGAATCAGGCTGCAACGCGAAGGCCGAGAAGGCCGACGACGCCGTGAAGGACGCCGTCCTTCTCCGTCTCGGCATCGGTGACGAAGCGCAAGCGATCGAAGACGCGTCGTACTACCAGAGCAAATACGGTGGTGCGCACGGCAAGATCGCCGCGCAGATCGCGTTCAGCATCGGCGCGCACTACGCCGACAAAGAAGACTGGAACATGTGCCAGACCGCCCTCAAAGGCGTGATGGGGCTCATCGGCAAAGCCGGCGTCGACATCCAAGTGCAGGCGCACGCGACGCTCGGCCGCTGCTACGAGCACATGAAAGGCACGCAAGGCGCCGACCAGGAGTTCGCGAAAGTTCGCGCGATCTGGCACGACCAAGCCGCCGCTCAGAAGAAGCTCGACTCCGACTACCCCGACGAGGATTCGCAAGCCAAGCTGCGCAGGCTCGGCAAAGCGCTCGACGCGGTCGGCGAAGCGATCTTCTACGACGCCGACGCGAAAAAGCGCGCCGAGGTCGATACGATCCACTTCCCCGAGTACCACGGGTCGGGAAAGAAGGACGACGTCCTCAAGCACGTCAAAGGCAAGGTCGCCGACTGGATGAAGAAGAAGTCCCAGGCGATCGTGAAGATCGAGGCCGAGTACAAGAAGATCGTCGACCTCCAACCGGAGCCGCCGCCGCGCTGGGTCATCGCAGCCGGTTCGCGCGTCGGTCTCCTCTGGGGTGACTTCGTCGACGACTTCCGTCGCGCGCCTTACCCGAAGGATTGGGACAAGAAGGGTTGCGCAGTCGCGTGCGGGACGGCCGACGAGCTCTCCTGGCGCGACATCAAGCTCAACTACTTCAACGCCCTCGACTCCGCGTCGCAGCCCTACAAAGACGGCACCGCGACGCTCCCCGACGGCAAGCACGTCGGCGCCAAACCGGCGCTCGTCGCCTGCCTCGATTACTCGGTCAAGTACCAGTACTTCGACGACTACTCTCGCGCGTGCGAGGTGTGGCTCGCGAAGAACTACAAGTCCGAATACCACGTCGTCGACGAGCTCCGCGGAGCTCCGACGCTCTCCAACAGCGGTCTCGAAGATCGTCCGCCGCCGCTCGTGATCGGTGGAACGGTCTACCACCCGCCGCCGCAAGCGCTCCCGGCGCAGAAACCGGAAGCGGAGAAGAAAGAGGAGAAGAAGTGATGAAATCGATCGTTCGTTCTCTCCTCTTGCTCTCGTCGTTCGCCGCCGTCGCCTGTGGCGGCGGCAGCGGCGACACGAAAGTGAACACGCCGACCGGCAACGGTCCGCACACCGCTTCGGGCAACGTCGTCAGCGCGACGGCGAAAGAGAAATTCACCCAAGCGCTCGACGCCTTCCTCGCCCACGACAAAGCGGGCGACTGGGCCGAAGGTTCCTGCGCCGAGGTCGCGAAGATGTTCGACGACGCGGCGTCGTCGCAAGGCACGTTCCCCGAGGCGACGTTCGACGCCGGCCTCTCCTATCAGCGCTGCAAGAACGACGGCCAAGCGAAAGACCGCTTCACGAAGGCGCTCTCCGCCGATCCGAAGTTCCACTACGCCAAAGTGCAGCTCGCGCTCTACCAATTCAAAACGGACGGCAACATCGACGCCGCGATTGGTGAGCTCCAGCAAGCGGTGCTCGACGCGCAGTATCAGAACGTGCCCGCGCTCGTGAACCTCGCGCTGCTTCAAATGCAGCGCGACGGAACCACCGGCTCGAGCGACTGCAAAGACGACATGGAGTGCGCGAAGAAAAATCTCCAGCGCGCGCTCGCCATCGACGACGCGTACATGCCCGCGCTCAACCAGCTCGCGCTCTACTACTTCGAACAAGCGAAGAAGCGCGCCGGTCAGATCCACCTGCGCGGCGGTCGCAGCATTGCGACCAACGCGGCGATCGGCAAGCGCGCCGACAAACAAGAGCTCGAGCTCGCTGCCCTCGTCGCGTCGCAAGCGATGCAGAAGAACCCGGGCTACGCGCCGATCTACAACACCGCCGGTCTCGTGCAGAACGAGCTCGGCAAGATCAACCTCGCGGTTCAGTTCTTCTCGAAGGCCGCGACGCTCGACCCGACGTTCTTCGAAGCGCAGATGAACTACGGCGAGGTCAACTTGTCGTTCCGCGGGTTCCAGCCGGCGGAAGGCGCGTTCCGCAAAGCGATCGCGATGCGCGCCAACGACTACGACGCGCACCTCGGTCTCGCGCTCGCGCTTCGCGGCGAGATCACCGACTCGAACTACGACCAGCAAGTCGCCGCGGTGCAAGCCGAGCTCGACACCTGCAAGAAGATCGACCCCCAGCGTCCGGACGCCTACTACAACGAAGGCATCCTGACCCAGGAGTTCAAGGCGAAGTCCGGCGGCGACAAAAACAAAGTCATCGGCGAGCTCCAGAAGGCCAAATCGATCTTCCAGGACTTCCTCGCGAAGGCCGGAGACAAGCCCGAGTACAAAGGCGCCGTCTTCCGCGTGAAGGGTGACGGCACCAAGGACCGCGGCCGCATCGGCGACATCGAGGACATCATCACCTTCTATCAAACGCCCGACGCCGCCCCCGAGCCCAAGCAGCCCGCGCCGGCGAACGGCACGGCTCCGCAGCCCCAAGGCACCACCCCGGCGCCGCAGGGCGCGGGCGGAACGGCCGCCCCAGCTCAGCCGGTCGCACCGAAGAAATAGCTTTTCTGGAAACCTTGCCGTTCGTGGGCTGTCACTCTCGACGCGTCCCACGACGGCAAAATCCCCTTTGACCGAGCCTCGCAGCCTCGATACATTGTCACTGTAACGGCTCGGAAGAGGATGGAGCTCGACATGAAGCGTTCAAGCAAGTTCGTTCTCTCGTCGCTCGTGGCCGCCAGCGCATTGCTGGTGACGTCGTCGGTCTTCGCGCAAGACGTGAAGACGACGGATACGAAAGAAGGCTACGGCTACAACTTCACCGACGACCCGCTCAGCGCGGGTGGGTTCGGACCGAACGACGCGACGATTCGCGTTCGCCCCGGCCCGGTGCGCACGACGCTGATTCGGCCGCGGACTTCCTTCGTTCCCGAAATGCTGAAGTCCGTCGAGAACCTGTAAGAGGAATCACAATGTCGAAGCTCGCACTGACGTTCGCGCTCTACCAGGGCGGCCAGCTCCTTCGCAAAGACACGATTGCGCAGGACATCGTGAAAGTCGGCAAGGATCCGCGCAGCCATTTGCGCGTCGACGACGAGCTCGCGTCGCGCATGCACGCGGTCATCGAAGTCGCCGGACCCGACGACATCACGCTCATCGATCTCGGCAACGAGCCGGGCACGATGGTGAACGGGCAGCGCGTCAACAAGTGCAAGATTCGACCGGGCGACCAAGTGCAAATCGGCTCGACGATCGTCGTGCTCGAGAGCACCGCGCCCGCGGACCAAGTGCAGCTCACGCCGGCGCCCGCGCCGTCCGCGCCGCCTCCCGCGGTCGCGCCCGCTCCGGCTTATGCTCCGGCACCGGCGTACGAAGCTCCGCAAGCGAACGCCAATCCGTTCGCGGCGGCTCCGGCTGCGCAAGGTGCGAATCCTTTCGCGAGCGCGAACCCGTTCGCGGGCGTCCCGGCGGCGAATCCGTTCGCGGGTGCGAATCCGTTCGCAGGCGCCGGCGCAGTCGGCTCGGCTCCCGCGGTCGCGAGCGTTCCGCTCCCGATGGGTGACGTCGACCCCCACGCGCCGCCCGGCAGCTACTCCTATCAAATGGTGAAGAGCGGCCCCGACGTGAACCCCGACGAGGTCGAGGTCGCGCATCTTCAAGTGATCGAAGTCATGGTCATGTGGGACACGAACGTGCTCCACGTGCAGCACCTTGGCGGCGGCAAAGGCCCGATGAAGGGCTTCTACGTCGGCGAGGAGCAGAGCATCGGTTGCGATTACTTCGTGCCGAGCGAAATCCTCGGCACCACGCGCGCGCCGATCGTCACCGCGGTCGGCTCGCTCGTCATCCTCCCGCGCACGACGGGTTGGATCGAAATCCCGGGGCAGGGCCGCAGGTCGTTGCAGGATCTCGTCGCGAGCGGCGCGGCGCGTCCCTCGGGTGAAATCTCCGGCGCGCACGAATTCTCGATTCCAGCGGGCGGCAAGGCTCGCATGGAGCTTCCGACCGGCATCGCGTTTCAAGTCAGCGTCGGCAACGCAGGCAAGTCGCCGCCCACCGGCGCGTTCTCGAGCTTCGAAGCAGGCTCGTACCTCTTCACGGGTCTCTCGTTCCTGCTGCACATCGGCATCCTCGCGTCGCTCGCGTTCTTCATGCCGTCGATGGGCGGAGACAACGACGACGCGATCGATCGCGATCAGATCCTGAAGATGCAGCACTTGCTCAACGCCGCAGCCGAGCGCGAGCAAGAGCAACGCGACACGCCCGAGGTCAGCGACAACGCCGATCAGAAAGAGGGCGGCACCGGGCAGAAGGCCAAGGGTGAAGAGGGTTCGATGGGAAACCCGAACACCAACAAGACCGGCATGAAGTTCGGCATCCAGGGTCCGCAAGACAACCAGGACCCGCACATCGCGCGTCAGGCTGCGCTCCGCGAAGCAGCGGAGTTCGGCATGATCGGCCTGCTCAACGCGGGCGGCGGCGCGGACCCGAACGCGCCGACGGCGCCGTGGGGTCGTGAAGACTCGCTCGGCAACGACCCGATGAGTGCGCGCGGCAACATGTGGGGCGACGCGATCGGCGACTCGTTCGGCGCCGGCGGCCTCGGACTGACCGGCACCGGTGAAGGTGGCGGCGGTCGCGGCGAAGGCATCGGCCTCGGCAACATCGGAACGATCGGACACGGCGCCGGCACGGGCACCGGTCAAGGCTTCGGTAACGGCCACGGCCGTCTCGGCGGCGCGCACCAGACGCGCAGCCCGTCGCTCCGTCAAGGAACGACGACCGTCAACGGACGCCTCCCGCCGGAGGTCATCCAGCGCATCGTTCGTCAGAACTTCGGTCGCTTCAAGCTCTGCTACCAAGACGGTTTGCGCAACAACCCGTCCTTGCAGGGACGCGTCGCCGTGAAGTTCGTCATCGGCCGCGACGGCTCGGTGCAGACCTCGCAAGACGGCGGCTCGGACATCGCGGATACCAACGTCACCCAGTGCGTCATCCGCGGGTTCTCGAACCTATCGTTCCCGCAGCCCGAAGGCGGCATCGTCACCGTCGTTTACCCGCTGATCTTCTCGCCGGGCGATCAATAGTCGCGTGCGGCGGAGCGCGATCGTCGTTGCGCTGTTGACGACGACGATCGCGTGCAAACGGCACCAAGAGGCGGCGCCCTCGTCCATCGCGACGACGGCGCCGTCGTCCGTCGTGAGCGCCGAAGCGATCGCGCCCGCGCCGGAGTCGGCGATGCCGACGGAGAGCGCGAGCACTGCACCGTCCGCGTCGACGCACGTCGATGACGGCGAGGCGCTTCTTCGAGCGTTCGGCGGTGGGCGCATGCTCGATGTCGACGCGAGCCTCGAAGGCGCGTCCGGACCGGGCACGATGCCGAGCCGCGCGACGCGCCTCGGCGCGGGGAATCTTCGCGCGGCAACCGTTCGCATGGGCGCCGTGACAGTGATCGGACGGCTCCCGAAAGAAGTCGTGCAGCGCATCGTTCGCCAGCGGTTCGGCGCGCTCAGGATTTGTTACGAAGCGGGCCTCGCGCTGAACCCCGCGCTCACCGGGCGCGTGACGACGCGTTTCACGATCGCGGCGGACGGGACCGTCGCCGCGGCGCAGGACGGCGGCTCCGACTTGGCCGACGCGAACGCCGTGCAGTGCGTCGTGCGCCAGTTCGGAAGGATGGAATTTCCAAAGCCCGAGGGCGGCATCGTCATCGTGACCGTGCCGCTCACGTTCAGCGCGCCTCCGCCCTGAGATCCGGGCGTGAATTTTCGCTTCGCGAAAACCTCTCGCGCGCCTATGCTCCCCACCCCAGGGAAAACATGCGAACGATCACGATTGCCCTCTCGCTCGCTTTCGTCAGCGCGCTCACCTCGTGCAGCCGCAACGCCATCGAGGCGGTCAACCTCTCGAACGAGGCGGACAAGCAGCGCGAAAGCAATCCGGACGAGGCCATCTCGAAGTACGAGCAGGCCAAGCAGCTCGATCCGTCGAACGTTCGCATCGCGTGGAAGCTCGCGCGCGTTTATCAGAAGAAAGAAAACTGGGACAAGGTCGACGAGACGCTGGCACCGGCGGTGAAAGAGGCGCCCGACCACGCCGACTTCTTCTGGCTCAAAGGCTACGCGCTCGAGCAGATCGCGGAGAAGAAGAACACCAACTGGGCCGACGCGAAGGAGCCGCTCGAGCAAGCAGCGAAGCTCGATCCGAATTACGCGGACCCGCACTTCGATCTCGCGAACGTGCTCTATCACCTCGACGACGAGCACGGCGCGCTCGAGCAATACACGAAAGCGATCGAGCTCAAGCCCGATCTCCTCGCCGCGTACGGCGAGCTCGCCGATCTCTATCGACGCCTCGGCTATCACGACCAAGCGATGCAAGTCGTGAAAGAGGGAGTCACTTGGGACAAGGGCGACAAGTCCGGTTTCAACTTGCACACGCTCTACGGATTTTTGCTCGAGCAGCAGGGCGACGTGAGCGGCGCGATCGCCGAGTACGAAAAAGCGAAGAAGGCGTGCGGCCTCTGCAACGAGAAGGGCGAGCAGATCGCTTTCTTCAACCTCGGCAGCGCGTACGCTCGCGCTACGCCGCCACGGAAGAGCGAAGCGAGCTCGAACTTGCTCGCGTTTCAGAAGACGACGTGCCGCGGCGGAGCTGCCGCGCGCTACGCGGACGAGTGCACGCAGGCTCAAGAGTACATCAAGATCGTGGGCGGCGGCGCGGGCCCCTGACGTCATAATCCCGAGCTCTGGCGCAGATTCGCGCTCCCAGAATTAACGCGGTCTGATACCGTTGGCTTTCGGCAGTGGCCAAAGCTCGGCGCCGCGTTTTCATTTGCGGTCGGCATCTTCGGGCGATGTCCTAGCGAGAGGATCCATGGAGCAAGCGGAGCGGATTTCGTACCTCGAGAACGTTCGCGACTGGCAGTCGCTCGTCGAGGAGCTCGAGAAGGGAATTTCGAGCGCAGGTCAGAACGCACAGAAAGCGGCGTTCCATCTGCAGCTCGGTCGCGTTCTCGAGAAGAAGTTTCTCGCCGGCGTCAAAGCGCTGAAGCATTTCCAAGACGCGTACAAGCTGAACCCCGCGTTGCTCGAGAGCCTGGGCGAAGCCCGCGCGATCTACTGGGAGCTCGGCAAACTGAACATGGTGCAGAAGCTCCTCGAGTTGGAGCTCAAGGCCGTTCAGGGCGCCGAGGCGAGCACGCTGCTCGTGGAGCTCGGCGACGTGCTCAGCGATCTCGGCGACAACGACAAGGCGACCTCGACTTACGCGCGCGCGCTTTCGGCGAGCCAAGGCGAGAACAAAGAAGCGGCGGCGTGTCTCGAAGACGTGCAAGCCGAGAGCGGCTCGTGGGAGCAACAGGTCGCGGCGCTCCTCCGCGCGGCCAACGAGCAGAGCGGTCGCACGAAGGGCCGGCTCCTCGTCCGCGCGGCGCGCATCGCGCGTCGCTTCGCGCCCGACGAGACGACCAGCATGCTCGCGCGCGCCTACGGCGCGGATCCGATGTCGCGCGAGATCGCGGCGCTCTACGAAGGCGCGCTCTCCGACGCGGGCGACCTCGCGCGTCTCGAGAAGGAGCAGCAAGGCATCCTCTCGGAGATCGAAGACAAGATGGCGCGCGCGCGCGCAGCGCTCACGTTCGGGACCCGTTGGGTTTCACGCCACCAGAACATCGACACCGGCGCCAAGTTCCTCGAGATCACGCTCAAGCTCGATCCGACGCAGGACGGCGCGTTCTTCTTCCTCCGCGAGGTGTACGGCAAGAAGGGCGGCGATTGGGATCGCGTGCTCACGCTCGCCGAAGAAGCGATGACGCACGGCGCGGAGAACGGCGACGCGACCTTCTTGCTCGCGCAAGCAGGCGTCATCGCGTGGCGCGAGATGGGCAATTTGATCCGCGCGCGCAACGTCTTCGAAAAGCTCGCGGCGTCGAGCCCCGAGCACCCGCAGCTTCGCGCGTTCGAAGCCCAAATCGGAGAGAAGCTCGGCGAGACGCTCGGTCGCAACGGCGAATCGCACGAGCCGGTGATTCCGAGCGGCGTTCCGACGCCTCGCGCGCCGGACGTCACCGCGCAAAACACGAAGGCCACCGCGCCGCCTCCTCAAGATATCGAAGTCAAAGTCTCCGAAGCGCCGCCGCCCCCCGAGCCCGCCAAACCGGCGCCGACTGCCGCTGACGACGGCAAGATCGGAGAGCTCCGCGCGCTCGCCGAGAAGCAGGAGAGCGCCAAGCGCTTCAACGAGTACGTCAAGACGTTGCTCCAGCTCGCGGCCATCGTCCCCGACGATCACGAGAAGGTCGACCTCTACATGAAGGCGGCCGAGCTCTACGTCGGCAAGTTCGCGAACCAGGCCGAGGCCGTCAAAGCGTACGAAGCGGTCGTCGCGATCGATCCCGAGAACACGACGGCGATCGACTACCTGCACCAGATGTACGAGAAGCGTCGCGACTGGGAGAAGCTCCTCGGTCTCCAGCGGCGCGAGGCGGAGAATCTTCCGGCAGGTCCCGAGCGCGCGCAGAAGTTCCTCGATATGGCGAAGCTCGCCACCGAGCGCGTGAAGAAGCCGGACGTCTGCATCGAGCTGTGGAGCGAGGTCATCGCGAGCGACGACTCGAACCCCGAGGCGCTCTCGGCGCTCTCGGTGCTCTACGAACGCAGCAAAGAGTTCGACAAGCTCGCCACGGTGCTCGAGAAGCAAGCCGAGATCACTTACGACACGGCGCAGAAGATCCAGATCCTCAACAAGCTCGGAACGATCTACGGCGATCGTCTGAACAACGACGAGGGCGCGGTCGGCGCGTGGCGCACGCTCCTCACGCTCGACCCGAACGATCGCAAAGCGCAAGAGGCGCTCAAGAAGAAGTACCTCGCGCTCGGCCGGTGGGACGACCTCGAAGTCTTCTATGCCGAGACCGGCAAGTGGGACGAGTTCATCCGCGTCCTCGAGCAACAAGAGGCGAAGGAGACGAACGCCGAAGCCAAGATCGGCATGCTCTTCAAAGTCGCCGAGCTCTGGGCCGACAAAAAGCAAAAGTCGGATCGCGCGGCGCGCGCGTACGAAAAAGTTCTCGAGCTCGACCCGCAGAACCTCCGCGCGGCCGAGTCGCTCATTCCGATTTATACGCAGGCGGGCAACGCGAAGCTCCTCGCCAACGCGATCGAAGTGAAGCTCTCGCACCAAGAGCACGCGGACGACAAGCTCGCGCTCTTGCGCGAGGTCGCGGCGCTCTACGAAGGGCGCGTCAAGGAGCCGGCGAAGGCGTTCGAGCGTTATCTCTCCGCGTTCGAGATCGCGCCGCAGGACGAGCAGTCGGCGGCCGACGCCGAGCGCGCCGCGAAGGCGACGCAAGGTTGGGATCGTCTCATCGCCGCGTACCGCGCCGCGATCACGACGGCTGAAAACGACGGGTCGCGCGATCTCTCGGTCATGCTGCGTCTCAAGCTCGGTCGCGTCCTCGTCGGCGAGGTCCACGACATCCCCGAAGCGCTCACGCAATATCGCGCGGTCTACGAAGCGGACGGCGAAAACGCCGACGCGCTCGCCGCGCTCGAGAGCCTCTATCGGCAAACGCAGGCATGGCCGGATCTCCTCGGCATCTACGAGAAGAAGCGTGATCTCGCGACGAGCCCCGAGGACAAGCGCGCGATCAACTACGAGATCGCCAAGCTCTACGAGACCGAGGTTCAAGACGTCGACAAGGCAGTCGACACGTACGTCGCCGTGCTCGAAGAAGAGCCGGCCGACATCGCCGCGCTCGCCGCGCTGGACGTCCTCTACGGACGCCTCGAGCGGTGGGAGCCCTACGTCGACGTTTTGCGTCGCCGCATCGAGCTCGACAACGACGAAAAGTCTCTCATCGATCTCAAGTACCGCCTCGGCTCGACGCTCGAGAAGCACACCGGCGACGCCGCCGGCGCGCTCGAAAATTATCGCGAGATCCTCTTCCTCGACGCGCAGCACGAAGGCGCGAAGTCGGCGCTCGAAGCGATGCTCACGCACCCGGAGCTCAAGAGCGACGCGGCCGCGATCCTCGAGTCGATTTACGAAGAGCGCGGCGAGTGGAACAAGCTCATCTCGGCGCTCGACATCCTCGCCGAGAGCGAAACCGACGTGCAGAAGCGCGTCACGCTTCGCCGAAAAATCGCGCGCATCAGCTCCGAAGCGCTCACCGATTACACGCGCTCGTTCGACGCGCTCGCGGCCGCCCTCAAAGAGGACCCCGCGCTGCACGACACGCGCTTCGAGCTCGAGAAGATCGCCGAAGTGTCCGAGGCGCAGAAGCGCTTGGTCGATCTCTACAAAGAGATCGCCAAGGACATCTCCGACGCGCAGCTCGCGCGCGAATACTGGATGAAGGTCTCGGCGCTCGACGAGGCCCTCGGCATGGTCGACGACGCGGCGGCGGGCTACACCCACGTCCTCGAGATCGACGCGGCCGACGCCGACGCGCTCGCCGCGCTCGAGCAGCTCTTCGTTCGCACGCAGCGGTGGGAAGATTTGATCGGCGTGATTCAGCGCCGCATCGATCTCGCCGTCGAGCCCGACGCGCGCGAAGCGCTCTACATGTCGATGGCGCAAGTCCAAGACGAGCGCCTCGGCCAACCGACCGACGCCGTCGGCTCGTACCGCAAGGTCCTCGAGCTCGACCCGCAGTCGGCGCGCGCGCTCGCCGCGCTCGACGCGATCTTGGTCCGCCAAAAGATGTGGCCCGAGCTCGCCGAGAACCTCGAAGCGCAGCTCGCGCTGACGACCGACGATCAAGCGCAGCTCGCGCTCATGCTCCGCCTCGCCGCTCTGCGCGAAACGGAAATGAACCAAGTCGAGACCGCGATCGAAGGGTACCGCTCGGTGCTCGATCGCGATCCGAACAACGCGCAAGCGCTCGGTGCGCTCGAGCGCCTCGGCCAAACGCCCGAGCACGAGCTCGCGATCGCCGAGATCCTCGAGCCGCTCTATCGCCACCTCGGCGACCACGCGAAATTGATCGGCGTGCACGAAGTGCAAGTGCGTCGCGCCGACGACGCCGCACGAAAAGTGGAGCTCCTCCACCAAATCGCCCAGCTCTACGAAGACGCCGCCGGCGATCTCAATCAAGCCTTCGCGACGTACGCGCGCGCCCTCCAATCGGACGCGGCGAGCGAAGAGACGCAGCAGCAGCTCGAGCGCGTCGCACGCGCGACCAGCCGCTTCCAAGATCTCGCGCACGTCTACGAAGAGCTCGGCGGGGCGACCCAAGAAGCGGATCTCGCGAGCTCGCTCTGGTCGATGGCCGCGCGAGTCTACGAGCAAGACATCGGCGACCAAGAGACTGCGATCGCGCGCTACCGCAAGGTGCTCGAGATCGACCCGCTGAACCTCGCGGCGGCCGAATCGCTCGAGCGCTTGTTCCGCACCGCCGGCAAGTACCCCGAGCTATCGCAAATCCTCCAGCGAAAAGCCGAGATCCTCGAAGAGCCGCACGATCAGAAAGAAGCGCTCTTCCAGGCCGCGGCGATCGAAGAGGACATGCTCGAGCGCCCCGAAGAGGCGATTGCAGTCTACAAGAAAGTCCTCGACATCGACGGCGACGACGTGCGCGCGCTCGACGCGCTCATCAAGCGTTACCTCGGTCTCTCGAACTGGTCCGACCTTCTCGGCATCTACACGCGCAAAGCGGATCTCGTCGCCGACCCCGAAGAGAAGAAGCGCATCTACTACCAAGTCGGCGCGGTCTACGAGCGCGAGCTCGGCGACGTCGCGAAGGCGATCGACACCTACCAGAAGATCCTCGAGCTCGATCCCGACGACCTCCAGGCGCTCTCGCGTCTCGACGTCCTCTACGAGCAAGCTCAGAACTGGCAGGAGCTTCTCGCGGTCCTGACGCGCGAGAGCGAGATGACCGCCGACCCGCAAGAGGCGATCAGCTTCCAGTATCGCATCGCGGATTTGTACGAGAAGCGTCTCGACGACGTGCCGCGCGCGATCGAGCTCTATCGCGACATCCTCTCGCAGCAGGCCGATCACGGTCCGACGCTGCAAGCGCTCGAAGGCCTCAAGGGTGGCGACAAAGATCCTCTCGGCGCCGCCGCGGTGCTCGAGCCCGTGTACGAAGCGGCGAGCGATTGGATGAAGCTCGTCTCGGTGCACGAGGTCCAAGTCGCGCACACCGAGGACGTCTTCCAAAAAGTGGAGCTCCTCCACCGTATCTCGCGTCTGCACGAAGACGCGATGGACAACCACGGCGCTGCGTTCGACACGTACGCGCGCGCGGTCGCCATCGACAACGGCAACTCCGAGACGCTCGGAAACCTCGAGCGCATCGCGACGCTCGTCAACCGCTGGCCCGAAGTCGCGACGCTCTACGACGCCGAGCTCGACAAGCTCACCGACGCGCCCGATCGCTTCGTCGAGCTCGGGCTCCGCGTCGCGCAAATCTACGAGACGCAGCTCGAAGACGTCGAAAACGCGATCGGCCGTTATCGCCGCGTCGCCGAAGTCGACGCGGAGAACCAAAACGCGATCCGCGCGCTCGACCGGCTCTTCTCGGCGACCGAGCGCTGGCAAGACCTCGCCACGATCCTCGCGCGCGAGGCCGAAATCGGCCAGACGCCGGACGAGATCCTCGACTTCCGCTTCCGCCTCGGACAGCTCTACGAGCAGAGGCTGCAAGACGTGGGCAGCGCGATCGCTTCGTACCGCGAAGTGATCAACGCCGCGCCCGAGCACACGCAGACGCTCGAAGCGCTCGAAGCGCTCTTCGCCGCCGGCACCAAACAGCTCGAAATCGGCGAGATCCTCGAGCCGCTTTATCGCGCCGCCGGCGACTGGGACAAGCTCGCGCAAGTCTACGAAGCGCAGCTCACGCACACGCCCGCCGACAAGCCCGAAGACGGCAGCCTCGGCGGACAAGACGATCGACTCGCGGCGTACTACCGCATCGCCGAGCTCCACGAAGAGAAGCTCGTCGACGCGCCCGGCGCGCTCGAGGTCTACATCCGCGCGCTCAAGGAGTTCCCGCTCGACGAGCGCGCGGGCGACGAGGTCGCGCGTCTCGCATCCGTCGTCGACGGCGGCTGGGACCATCTCGCGAACGCGTACGCCGACATCGTCAGCGCGCACGAGAGCGCCGAGGTGCAGCGCACCATCGGAAAGAAGCTCGCGCGCGTCTTCGAAGACGAGCTCGGTGACATCACCAAGGCCGAAGAGACGTACAAATACGTTCTCTCCGTCGAGCCGCTCGACACCGACGCGCTCTCGAACCTCGATAGGCTCTATCTATCGCTCGAGTCGTGGCCCGAGCTCGCGCAGATCCTCGAGCAGCGGATCAAAGCGGGCGGCGAAGCGATCGAGCTCATCGAGCTCCACGTTCGCCTCGGCGAAATCTACGAGACGCGCGTCTCGGACACCGACAACGCGATCCGTGTCTTCCGCCGGCTTTTCGACGAGCTCGATCGCACGAACGACGCGGCGATCGCCGCGCTCGGTCGCATCTACGCGACGCTCGGCGCGTGGCCCGAGCTCCTCACCGTCCACGAGCGCGAGCTCGAGAACGCGTCGGGCGACGCGGCCGAAGCCGACATTCGCGCGAAGATCGGCCACATCCTCTTCGAGAAGCTCGCTCAACCCGAGCGCGCGATCGAAACGTGGAAGGCCGTCCTCGATCTCCGCGGCGAAGACTCCGAAGCGCTCGGCGCGCTCGCGAACCTCTACGAGCAGCAGCAGCTTTGGCGCGACCTCATCGACGTGCTCGAGCGGCAATGCGAAGCCGAGACCGCCGACGATCAACGCGTGAACATCCTCTCGCGCAAGGCGCGCATGTTCACCGAGAAGCTCGGTCAAGACGACCTCGCGCTCGAAGACTGGAACCGCGTCCTCGACCTCGACTTCGCGAACCTCGCCGCGCTCCGTGCGATCTCGGCGATCCGTCGTCGCCAGGGCGAGCCGACCGAGCTCGTCAACGCGCTCCACCAAATCGTCGATCGGGCCGCTGCGATGCTCGACGGCGACGAGCTCAAAGAAGTCTTCCGCGAGCTCGGAAAGACCTACGGCGAGCAGCTCGGTCAACCGTTCGACGCCGCCGACGCGTGGCGCAAGCTCCTCGAGGTCGGACCCGACTTCGAAGCGATGAACGCGCTCGAAGCGATCTATCGCGGCGAAGAAAAGTGGACCGACGTCATCGACGTGAAGATGCAACGCGCCGCCGCGCTCGAAGATCCTTCACAGAAGATCGAAGAGTACCGTCAGGTCGCGCAGCTCTGGCGCGAGACGGTACAAGAGCCCGACAGCGCGACGTCCGCGTGGCAGAAGATCCTCGAGATCGACGGCGCACACGACGAAGCGTTCACCGAGACCGAGAAGCTCCACACGGCCGCCGGTCGCTGGGAGCCCTTGATCGAGCTTTATTTGGCTCGACTCGATACGCGCGAGGAGACGAGCGACAAGACGGATTTGCTCCGCCGCATCGCGAAGGTCTTCGAAGAGCACC
>DASXHD010000091.1:0-41519 GCA_036488725.1 Polyangiaceae bacterium
CGACGTCAAAATCTCGTCGTCACGGAGGCGCCCTTCGCGCTTGAAAAAGCCGCCGGGGATCTTGCCCGCGGCGAACGTTTTTTCTTGGTACTCGCAAGTCAGCGGAAAGAAATCGAGGCCCGGCCGCTCGTCGCCCGAGACGGCGGTGACGAGGACGACGCTCTCGCCGTACGTGACGAGCGCGGAGCCGTGAGCTTGCTTGGCGAGCCGGCCGGTCTCGAAGGTGAGGGGACGGCCATTGATGAGAATGGATTCGCGAACGAAGGACATGGAACTTCCCTGTGGCTGTGGGCCGCCAGAGAGCCTCCGTTCCTCGGTTTCCAAGCGCGAGCCCGGCTCACGCGCAGAAATCGAAGAGCAAGGCGGTCCTGGCGGACGCGTTACTAATCGTTACTTGCGGAGGTTGAGCGACGTCACGACCTTGCGATAGCGGTCGAGCGACGTGCGCTTGAGATAGTCGAGGAGCCGGCGGCGCTTCGAGACGAGCTTGAGCAAGCCGCGGCGAGAGTGGTGGTCTTTCGCGTGGGTCTTGAAGTGCTCGGTGAGCTGGCCGATGCGCTCGGAGAGGAGCGCGATCTGGACTTCGGGCGACCCGGTGTCGGATTCGTGGGTGCGGAACTTCCCGATGAGGTCCGCTTTTCGTTCGGTGAGCAGCATTGGTCTGAAGTTGGCGGGTAATATGACGGAAAGCATCGCCCGGTCAATGGCTTTGGTGGGCGCGAAAAAAACGGTAGACTGCGTGGTGGTGGATCCGGCCCGACGCGCGCCCACGCTCGACAAAGGCGACGCCTCGCCCGAGCCGAACACCAACGTCCGGGTGAAGACCCCGCCGAGCATGACGAGCCCGTTCGCCGAGAGTGTTTTTCCCGATGCGATGTCCGAGACTTCGCCGGTCAGCGTGCCGCAAGTCGCCGGGCTGCCGAAGATTTGCTCGACGTGCCAGAGCCGCTATCCGCTCGACTTTCTGGTCTGCCCCCGCGACGCGACGCCGCTCACGGTCGAGGGAAAAGAAGGCGTCGACCCGCTCATCGGCAAGGTGCTCGGCGAGGCGTATCAAATCCTGCGGCTCGTCGGCGAGGGCGGCATGGGCCGCGTCTACGAGGCGCGGCACCTCCGGCTGAAGGATCGTCGCTTCGCGATCAAAGTGCTCCACGCCGAGATGGCGCGCGACCCCGAAATCGTCGCGAGGTTCCAGCGCGAGGCCGAGAGCGCGAGCTCGATCGGTCACCCGAACGTCATCGACGTCTACGACGTGCACAAGACGCCCGAGGGCGTGCCGTACATCGTCGGCGAGTTCCTCGAGGGGCAGGAGTTCGGCGGCCAGCTCGAGACGCAGGGGCGCGTCGACGTGGCGACGGCGGTGCACATCGCGCGGCAGGTGTGTCGCGCGCTCTCCGCGGCGCACAAAAAGGGCATCGTGCATCGCGACATGAAGCCCGAGAACGTCTTTCTCGTGCAGCACGACGGCGCGGTCACGGTGAAGGTCATCGACTTCGGCATCAGCAAAGCGGCCGAGGGCGGCCAAGGAACGAGACAGGCGAACCTCACCAAGACCGGCATGATCATGGGCACGCCGAGCTACATGTCGCCCGAGCAAGCGCGCGGCGACCGCGTCGATCATCGCGCCGACGTCTACGCGGTGGGCGCGATGCTCTATCACGCGCTCACGGGCAAGAAGCCGTTCGAAACCGACGACCCGGCCTCGACGCTCTCGCTCGTCTTGACCGAAGAGCCGGAGCGTCCGCGCAAGCTCGCGCCCGACATGCCCGAAGCGCTCGAGCTCGTCGTGCAGCGCGCGATGGCGAAGGAAGCGTCGGATCGTTTCAGCTCGATGGAGGAGCTCGAAGCGGCGCTCGCGCCGTTCGACGCGGGCTCGGTCGCGATCGCGCCGGCGCCTTCACGCCCGGGCAACCCGTCGCGTCCGACGATCGTCTCGCGCGCCGACCCGACCGCGCGCACGATGATGGCGCAAGCGGCGACCTCGGGCGACGCGAAGCTCTCGCGCCCGACGATCATCCTCACGGGCGCTGGGCTCGTGCTCTGGCTCGTCGCCGGCGTGATCGACGCGGCGAGCGGCGTTTTGCGTCAGCTGCGCCACGACGGGGACCTCACGTCGACCGAAGGCATTCTCCTCATGATCGGCAGCTCGCTCATCGCGCTGACGCCGGTCATTTATTTCGTGCTGAGCGTTCGCAAGAAGGTTTGGAAAAACAGCGTGCGCGCGCTCGAGCTCGCGGGCGATTTACGTCGCACGTTCTTCGCGGCGGCGGTGTCGTATGGTCTGGTCGCGCTCGCGCTGCGCATGACGATGAACGTCGTCACGAGGCAATCGGCCACGATTTCGAGCGGCGCATGGGATGTGCTCGCGTTCGTGGTGAGCTTCGCGGTCGCGGCGATCACGTGGAGCTCTGCTTCGTTCGCCCGGTCGCTTCGTAAGAAGCGCAACAAGAAATGATCGCGACGTGTCTTGCGCGTCGACCCGAAGCAAGCCCATAGTCTTGGCCATGCGCCAGGCTCGAACCGAACGTGAAGACATTCTGGTTTGGGAGCTCGTGAGCGTGCGATGCGCGCTCGCGCAACCCATCGCAAACGAAACCCGCCGCGCCCTGCGCCGCGAAGAGCGCGCCCTCGTCGGCGCGTTGCTCGACCTCGGGGTCCTCCCGCACGACGCCGTCGCCCCGCTCCCCGCGGAGCAGCCCGTGCAGCCTCTCTTCTGAGAGAGGGAGAGACATAAAGAGTGGAAGAGCGGAAGGGAAGAGAAGGATTTTTTTGTTCAGAGACTGAATGAGACGCAGTTGGAGCCGCAAAGCTGCGTGTGCGTGTAGGTGACGTTGGCGGAGCGGCTCACGAGCGACGCGCCCGTCGAGGATGCGAGCGTGAAGCTCCACGCGTCGCCATCGTGAGCCGACGTCGCGTCGATCAGGATCGTGCCCGTCAATTGAATCGGAGTTTGTGGCAGACCGCTCGCGGCATCGATGCGCGTGGTGAACGTCGCGGCGTCGATCGCACACGTCGACGTGCGGTCGGCGTCAGCTTGGAGGAAACAGCTTCCGCAGGCGGCGAGTTTGCAAACCGTAGCGAGCGCGTCCGTGTCTTTCGTACCAGCGCGCAACGTTGCAGCGACGTTGCCGCTGCTCCTGCAAGCAGTGTTGCACTCTCCGCATCCCGTGAAACCGAAGGACGCGAGGCCGACGAGAGCAAGCAAGGCGCGCACACCTCATCATGGCTGCTCGCAGCGCGCGCCGTCACCCAAATCCTTTGCTCGGCTTCGGCTCTTCCACTCTTTATGTGGACTCTCTTCTTAGTAGCGCGCCTGGAGCGAAGCGGCGAAGCCCAGACGGAACGGGTCCTGGAAGACGCGCAGTGACGCGGTGCCTTCGTTCGGGTCGGTGACGACCAAGGTCGCGTTGTTGTCGTAGACGAGCTGCGCCCAGATGACCGCGGAGAGGATCGTCGAGAGGTCCCAGCGGAGCGAGACGCGCGCTTGCACGATCGGGCGGCGGTCTTGGCCGAAGGGGAGGATCGACTCGTCACCTTGCGAGCGAACGACGATCGTGCGCGACGAGACGCCGAGGCCGGTCACGTCGATGTCGCTCTTGAAGGTCGACGGGAGCTGCACGCCGCCGCCGATGCCCGGCGTGAGATGCAGCTTCGGGATGTTGTAATCGGCGGCGACTGCGCCGAAGAGCTCCGGATCGGTCTGCGCCTGCGAGGGCAGCGACTGGAACGGAATGAAGCCCGGCACGTTGCGCACGACGAACTGGAGGTTGCGCATGATGCCGGTGACCGACAGACGCAGGTATCCGGTCTCGAGAACGCCCTGCGCCGCGATGGCGTACGCGGGATCGTCTTTCGTCTTGCCCTCGACGTCGTAGTTCTTGAGGTGCTGGCCGAGCACGTCGCCTTCGACGCTGACGCTCCACTTGGTGACCTCGGGCGTGTAGACCGGGAGCGCGAAGAGCGTCATCGGCGCGTTCGGATCGTTTCGGTAGAGCACCAAGTCGACCGACTGCGGGACCGGCATGTGATCGTGGACGACGACGCGCGCCGCGCCGCCGTACGTGTAGACCGGCAGACCGCGAACGTCCTCGAGGTCGAAGCGGCCTTGCTGGAAGTAGCCGCCGCTCACGTCCATACGGAAGTTCTTCGTGAAGTCGAAGCCGGCGCCGCCGAGGAATCCGTAGTTCGACTCGCCGACGTTCACAGTCTCGACGTCGTTCTCGCCGCCCGGGTTGATGACCTGCTGCGGCTGCACGATCGTCGCCGTCTTGAACGCGCCGTACGCGTAGAAGCGCTTGTTGTCGTATTGCAGCTTCGCGCCCGGCGCCGAGCCTTGGAGGCTCGGAAAGATCGACTGGTTGATGTACGAAGCCGAGCCGCCCCACGTGATGTCGTAGAGATAACCGACGCGCAGACGGTCGGCGTCGAGCGGAAGGAACGTCGCCGAGAGACCCTCGGGTTTGGCGTCGGTGCCGCCCGTTTTGTAGAAGAGGCGAATGTACGAGCCCGAGTCGTAGAGGGCTTGGTTCAAGCTGCCGGTGTTCGCGGCGAGCGCGCTCAAGTCGAAGCGCAGGACGACCGCGGCTTCGGTCGTGAGGTTTTTGATGAAGCCGGGCATCTTCTTGTAGAGCACGAGGTGCGTCAGGTTCTCGCGTCCCGCGAAACGCGAGTTCAGCGAGTCGAAGAACATGCGGTACTGCTGGCGGTCGCCGATGTTGAAGCTCGGCGAGAGCGGAATGAGCGCGCCGGTTTGGTGGAGGACGTCGTCGTCGCCGAACGTCCACGTGAGGCGCGTGTCCATGAAGTTCGAGTAGTTGACGCCCGCGGGCGCGACGCCGACCGCGCGACCGCCGGCGGTGCCGAGGACGAGGTCGTCGCTCGACGCGCCCCGCTCTGGCTTGTTCTCGCCGGGATTCACTTGCTGCGCGTTGACCGTTCCGGGCTGCTGCGTCGGCTCGGTGGCGCCGGGCTGCGGCTGCGGATGAACGGGCGGCGGCGGCGGCGGCGCCGTGGTCGTCGCGCTCGGCAGCGGTGCCAAGCCCGCGTCGGTCGCAGTGTCGTTCGTCTGCGCCGACGCGCGCGAAGCCGTGAACAGCAGTGCGACGAACGCCGCGGCAAACGAGAGATGTCGAATCGAGATCATGGGGCCAGTCCGAGGCGTTGGGTTTCCGCCGGCGAGGGTCTTACTGCTGTTGGTCCGGGTTGTTGCCGTTTTGGTTGACGCAGGCGTGAGCCGAGTCGAGCACCGGTTTGCTCGAGTCCACGACGACGTCGTCGTCGCAGCGCGCTTGAATCGTGAACTGGTTGCCGCCGGAGAAGTAACGGAGCTCGCCGGTGAACGCGACGAGCGGCTTGCCCGCGTCAGCGACCGGATCGAAGCTCGTCGCCGCGGAGGCGTTGCCTTGCGCCTTCGTCGTGATCGTCCCGTTCGTGAGGACGATGCTGAAGCCCGACTGCGAGAGGAAGCTCGAGAACTCGGTGCACTCGACGTCGGCGTCGCACGCGGTCGCGCACGTGTCCTCGGGGTTGCCGGCGGTGAACTCGACTTTGCCGTCGCCGTTGAAGTCGCAGTTCGTTTTCCAGACGCCGCTGCTGTCTTGCGTCGGCACGTAGCCGTCGGCCGCGTCCGGTTTGCCCGGACCGATGTGCCCGCCGACGTGAATCGAGTTCGTGGCGTCGGTCTGCAATCGCACGAGGCCCGACTCGCTCTTGAACATGAGGCCGTTGTTGCCCCAATCGGCAGGTCCCAGGACGACCGGCTCCGGCACGAGGCACGGACGCACGTTCGGGTCCCAATACTCGACCGCCCACGTCGGGAAGTTCAGCTCGGTGTAACCGAAGAAGTCGGACGACGTGCCTTGGAGCAGGCGCAGCCGATCGCAGACGCCGATCTTCGTCGGCGCCGAGAACGTGTACGCGAAGACTCCGCCGAACCCGAGGCCCGCTTGCGGGTCAGTCGGGTTTTGTTGGTTTTGGAGATCCGACGCGAAGAAGCCGTCGGACGCGAGGCCGGTCACGATCGTGTCCCACTTGAACGTGTTGGTCCCGAGGTCGTAGCCGGTGTCGACGTTCACTTGCTCGAACGGAAATGGCGTCGCGGTGCCGTTGTCGGTCGGGCCGCCGCGGACGTCGGCGATGCGCGGGAGCGCGTACCAAATCGACGGGCTCACGCCGGTCGCGCCGGTGCCCGCGCCTTCATCGTCGTCGTTCGACGCGAAGCAACCGGGGTCGGCCGGATAGTCGACCAGGCCGTTGCCGTTGTCGTCGATGCCGTTCGAGCACTCCGGGGTCGAGCCGGGCGCGATCGAGCCCGGCGTGTAGCCGACGTCTTGCACCCAGATGCGCGTCTCCCCGAACGCGGCGACGATCGTCACGCTCACGTTGTCGGCGACGCCGTTTTGGATGAGCACGTTGCGCCCGTCTTGGCCGCCGTTGACCGTGAAGACCGTGCCGGGCTTGGCCGAGATGCGAACGTACGAGTTGAAGTCGGTGTCGAGCGAGCCGTCGGCGCGGTGCATCTCGATGTGGAGCGTGTACGGCGCGCTCGGGTCGAAGCTGATCGGCTGCGGCTTGTCGGGCGAGCCCGGATTGCCGCCGGTCAGCGTGACGAGGATCGTCTCGCCCGAGACCTGCTGCGGCAGGCCGTTCGATTTTCCGCAGCTCGCCGCGAGGGCGAAACCGACGAACGCGAGATATCGGAGCTTCATTGGCCGATCATTTCCACGCGGTTGTCGGTCACCGCGCTGAGCTTGTCGTCGACGCAAGCGATGATTTGGCAAATCTCGCTGGCGGCATCGCACGGGTTCACGGACGCTTGGCAGCTGGTCGAAGTGGTCGTGTCCGGCGCGCTCGCGCACCGGCTCGAGCGGAACTGCGCGACCTGATCGCGGCACGACGACATGATGCAGTGACCCGCGCCGCCGGTGCACGTGGTCGTGCCGCACGTGAGCGCGCCGCCGTTCGTTTGCGGCTGCGAGCCGTCACACGCGCAGACGAAGCCGCCGCCGCCGACCGCCGCGCAGTCGTTGTCGGTCGTGCACTTCGTGAGGCCCGTCGCGTCGACGTTGCCGGTCGTGTCTTGCGTCGGGTCGGTCCAGCCGCAGGGCTTGCCCTGACGGATGTAGTCGAGCATCGCGTCGCGTTGGTTGATGTGCGAGTCGATCTGCGTCGTGTTGCGTTGGAGCACGCGGAAGCCGGAGCCGCCGCCGGCGAGGTAGTTGCTCGTCGCGAGCTCGTAGACGTTCGTGAGATCGATCGGCGTCATGCAGACGCCCTGCGCGCCGGTGTCGGTCTTCGAGCACGCGCCGGGCTCGACGTTGCCGTCCGCGTCTTTGCAGTCCGCGTCGCTCGAGCACTTCGTGTTGGTGAACCCGATGTAGATGTTCTCGGCGCACGCTTGGTAGTTGCACGGGTACTCGCCGTTCGGCAGCTGCGCCGCGCTCGTGTTGCACGTGCCGAGCGTGTCGATCGCCGGACAGTCGGAGTCTTGCAAGCAGGTGTCGATCGCCTCTTTGCGGTTGCAAGCGTTGCAGTCGATGCGAACGCGCGAGCCCGCGATTTGCGCCTGCGAAACGCACCCGCGGCTCGCCGAGCGGCGCGCGACGAAGTCGTAGAGCTGATAGACCTCGGCGCCCGACAGGTACATCGTCGTGATCGTGTTATCGAACGGGAAGATGTCGTAGGCCTCGTCGATCGTCACCGGACCGGGCAAGAGATCCTGGCGAAGGCCGGTCGTGTTGGTCAGCGAGAAGTCGGTCTGGATGCCGAGGCGCAGCCAGTTGGACGCGGCGACGAGGTTGCCGAGCGGCGAGTCGCCGTTGGCGGGCGCGGTGCGCTTGGCGCCGTTCGGCGAGAAGCCGGCGATCGTCGTGAGATCGCTGAGACGCTGGAGCTGCTCTTGATACGGCTCGAGCAGCTCCTTGGTGACCGGGTCCTCCGGCACGTCGGCGGTGATCGGGAAGACTTGATACCTGTCCGAGAGCACCTCGAAGCCGTCGATCGGATCGTACGAGGCCGGCAGCGACGCCGGATCGTTCGAGAGCACGAGGTCGAGGCGCCCGACGTATTTCGCGAACGCGCCCGAGTGCGCGAGGATGACGTTGCGCGGCGTGCAGACGCGGTGAATTTCGTACGGGTGATTCGCGGGGTCGAGCTCGTACGGCGCCGCGCCGTCGTCGACCGTGTACGCGCCGTTCGCGAACGTCACTTCTTGCGTCGACGTGCCGCTCGGCGGGCTCGTCTTCTCGTCGACGACGTAGTTCGGCGGCATCACCCAAACGAAGCCGGGGCTCTGCGGGTCGGCGGAGCAGTCGGTGATTTGCTCGGGCGGGTTGATGACGATGTGATTGTGGCTACCGAGCCAGATGTCGACGCCGGTCGTCTCGGTGATGACGCGCTGATCGACCTCGAGCCCGAGGTGCGAGTCGATGACGATGAGGTCCGCCATCGGCCGCAGGAGGTCGACGTAGAACTGCACGACCTCGGTCGTGTTCAGCGGCTTGATGCCGAAGCTGTTCGGCGTGTTGAAGACCGACGTGAGGCTCGAGAGGTTGCCCATCCCGATGACGGCGACCTTGAGCCCGCCGGCGTTGAGCACGGTGAACGGGTGGATGACCGTGTCGAGCGCGTTGCTCGTCGGCAGCGACGGATCCGAAAAGACGTAGTTCGCCGCGAGGACCGGAAAGTCGGCCCACCTTTCGATCTGGCGCGCGACGTTGGGCGCGCCGCGGTCGAACTCGTGGTTCGCGAGAGTCATCGCGTCGACGCCGAGCGCCGCTTGGACGCGCATCTCCGGCTCGCCGGAGAAGAAGTTGAAGATGGGCGCGCCCTCGAAGACGTCGCCGCCCGAGATGTGCAGCGAACGATTCGATTTCGCGCGCTCGCGATTGATGACGTACGCCATGCGCGCCGCGCCGCCGACCTCGACTTGCTCGCCGATGGTGCCGAGGCCGAGGTTTCCGTCGACTTGCGTGATGAGCAAGTTGTACGGCAAGAGACGCGAGTGGATGTCCGCGGTGTGGAGGAGCGTGAGCGTCGTCTGGCAGTGACCCGGCGTGCCGTCGGCGTTCGGCGGGCAAGCCGTTTCGCCGGCGTTCGCCGCTTGGAGCTGGCATGCGGGCGTCGCGGCCGTCATGCAAGCAGTCACCGCTGCCCAGACGAAGAGACCGCCCGAGACAGCACGCGAAAAAATGGGGCCGAGCCGCATGGTGTTCCTGCTCCGCGGCAAAGACCGGTGGAGCGCGCGCACGTTAATCGAGCGCGCCGGGCGAGGGAAGAGGATTAGGCGCGATCGCGCGGGAAAAAAAGTCGCGAAATCAATTCGGCGGGTTCGGGTTCGTCGAGACGCTGGTCGCTGCGTTCACCGACCACTGGAAGTTGTCCATGAGGGCGGTCGAGTCGAGCACGCCGTCGCCCGAGTCCCAAATCGCGAAGAGCAACGTGATGGTCTGACCTCGGAGGGTGTCCACCGGGACAGTGGTCGTGAGCCAGCCGGTGCTGCCGTGATCCTCGAACGCCGTGTCGAGGCCGAAACCGGTCGCCGTCAGCATGCTGTCGCCTTGCGGGCACTTGAACGACTTGCCGCCAGCGCTGCACGGGGGCCCGCCGGTGCAGCCGCAAACTTGGAGGAAGCTGTTGTTGACGCTGACGGGGTTTCCGTCTTGGTCGAAGACGATGTTGCCGTCGGCGAGGTTCGCGGGCTTGGGCGTCATCATCACCACGAACGAGTCGTTGAACGTGCTGCAGATGAACCCGGGCCATTCGTACGTGAAGAATGCCGACTGAAGCGTGAAGGAGTTGGCGTTGGTCGGGACGCGGATTTGAAGCGAAAGGGCGGCGCCGTCGTGCGGAGTGCCCGTGATGACGCCGGGGCAGGCGGGCGTGTTCTTCGGATACGGCGGAGGCGAGCCGCTCGTGTAGCCTTTGTCGTCGCCGCCGACGTCGATGTACCCGGGATCGGTCGGCGCGCGCGCGGTGCCCGAGGAGAGCCCGAGCATCGAGCTGCCGAATTGCGGCTTGCTGTTGGCCGGCTTCTTCGGGTCCTTGCCGAACGCGGTGAGGATGCCGTGACCGGCGGCGAAAGTCGCCGCGTTGCTCGTCTTGCCGTCGGGCAGCACGTAGGCGGCGGAGATGACGCCCCACGTGCGCGCTTTGCCGGTCGCGTTCGCGGTCGTCGTGCGGCAGAGGTCGATCGCTTTCGCGCCGTCGCCGGCGTTCGTCGAGTCGATCGCGAGGCCCTTGTCGCAGCCGGTCGGCTCGTCGTCGGCTTTGCCGCTGCAGTCTTCGTCGACGCCGTTGCCGGGGACGTCGAAGGCGCCGGGGTTGATGTTCGGATCGCAGTCGTTGCAATCGCCCTCGGTGCCGGAGAAGCCGTCGCCGTCGTGATCGGTCGAATCGTTGTACTGGCAGGTCGCGACCTGGGTCGCGTCGCCGCCCTCGAGGTTGCCGAACGGGTTGCCGCCGTCGCCGATCGGCCCCGTCGTCGCGTCGCCGCCCGCGTCCACGCCGCCGTCGCCGTTTTCGTTTCCAAACCCATTTCCAGTCGAGGAGCAGGCGAGCACGAGCCCCAACACGACGACCATCCCCGACCGAAGAGCATGCATGGCAAACTTCTCCTCGAACCAGTTTGCCAAAAGGCGAGCCGTTTGCGCAGCGAAATCGGGCTTATTTCAATCGCCGGTGCCGCTCAGCAGATCTTGGAAGAGCGCGCCGAGCTCGTCGGCGAGGATCTCGTCGACCTCGGTCACGGTGAACGCGGCGAGCGCGCGCTTGGCGATACGCTCGCACTGCTCGACCGTCACGCGACCGATCGCCGCTTTGATCTCCGGGATCGCGGCGGCCTCCATCGAGAGCTCACGGAGGCCGAGGCCGACGAGCAGCGGCACGGCGAGCAGATCGGATGCGACGGCGCCGCACACCGCGACCGGGACGTCGGCGTCTTTCGCGGCGTTCGCGACGCCGCGCAGGAGCCGCAGGATCGACGGGTGCACCGCCGACGCGAGCTGCGCGAGCGGGCGGCTCGTGCGGTCGACCGCGAGCGCGTACTGCACGAGGTCGTTCGTGCCGAGGCTGAAAAATTCGGCGACGGTCGCGAAGAGGTCGGCCATGACGGCGGCCGACGGGACCTCGATCATCATGCCGAGCGGGATTTTTTCGCCGTGACGCTCGCCGCGCGCTTCGACCTCGGCGATCGCGCGCGTGAGGAGCGTTCGGACCGCGCGCATTTCGTCGATGCTCGCGACCATCGGCACCATGATGCGGACGTCGCCGTGCGCGCTCGCGCGGACCATCGCGCGGAGCTGCACGAGAAACACTTCCGGCCGACGCAGCGCGAGCCGCACCGCGCGAAGACCGAGCGCGGGGTTCATCTCGGCGGGCAGTTGGAAGCTCGACGCGAACTTGTCACCGCCGATGTCGAACGTGCGCAAGACGACCGGGCGCGGCGAGACCGTCTGCACGATCGCGCGGTACACCTCGTACTGCTCGTCTTCGCTCGGCAAGGTCGCGCGGTCGACGTAGAGAAATTCGGTTCGGTAGAGGCCGATGCCCTCGGCGCCGTGCTCGATCGCGAGCGTCGCTTCGGCGGGCAGCTCGACGTTCGCTTTGAGGCTGATGCGCACGCCGCACGCCGTCGTGCACGGCCGGTCGCGCGTCGCGAGGAGCCCGTTGGCGAACGCGAGGTGTCGCGCGGCGCGGCCGAGCGCGTCGGCGACTTGCTGCTCCGTCGGGTGAATCGTGACTTCGCCGCGGAGGCCGTCGACGATGACGGTGTCGCCGGTGCGCACCGCCGCGAGCGCGCCGTCGGCGCCGACCACCGCGGGGATCTCGAGCGCGCGCGCCATGATCGACGTGTGGCTCGTGCGCGAGCCGACCTCGGTGACGAACCCGAGCGCCGGCTCCCGCACCATGCCCGCGGTGTCGGCGGGCGAGAGATCGCGCGCGACGATGATCGAAGGGGCCTCCAGCTTGGGGATGACGCGATCCGGCGCGCCGGTGAGCGCGCGGAGCAAACGATCGGCGACGAGCTCGACGTCGTGCCGCCGCTCGGCGATGTACGCGTCGGCGTCGCGGCTCGTCGTCGGAAAGCGGCTCGCGATCGCCTCGGCCGCGCTCGCGACGGCCCACTCGGCGCATTTCTTTTCCTCTTTGATGCGCTTCGAGATCTCTTCGTGCAGCAGCGGGTCCGCGAGCATCGTGAGGTAAGCCTCGAGGATCGGCTTCTGATCGTGCGCGCCCGAGAGCTTGCTCGACACGTCGCGGAGCGCTTGCTGCGCGATCTCGACCGCCCTCGGAATGCGTTCGAGCTCGGTCGTGATATTTGCAGAATGCACGTGTCGGCGGACGTACGCGTTGTGCACGTCGCCGACGACGAGCGCGGGGCCGACGGCCACGCCGGGCGAGCCGGCGATGCCTTTCACGATGGTCGACGCGAGGCCGGCGTCGATCGAGCTCGAGGAGGGCGGGGGCCTCGTGCTCATTGGGCCTCCCCGAATTTCGCGTCGATGAGCTCGCCGATCGCGCGCACGCACTCGTCGGCGCGTTCGCCGCGCGCGCGCACGTCGATGACGGTGCCGACCGAGCCGCACAAGAGAAGCACGCCCATCACGCTCTTGCCGTTCGCGAGCTGGTCGCCGCGCGCGAGCTCGACGTCGCACGGAAACTTGGTCGCGAGCTGAACGAGCTTCGTCGCGGCGCGCGCATGGAGCCCGAGCTGGTTCTTGATGGTGAACTTCGCGACGGCCTCGGTGGTCATCGGGCGCCTCCATCGGACCGCGCGAGATCGCGATCGACGACGGTGACGGTACGATCTTTCGCGCTGAGCCGGCGGCCGATTTCGTGGGCCAAAACGACCGACCGGTGCCGGCCGCCGGTGCAACCGATCGCGATCGTGAGGTAGCTCTTTCCCTCGCGCTCGTACTTCGGCAGCGAGAAGACGAGGAGCTTCTCGGCGTGCTCGAGGAAATCTTTGGTCTCGGGATTTTCGAGGACGTAGTTCATCACGCGGTCATCGGTGCCGGGCAGCGGGCGGAGGCCGGCGACGAAATGTGGGTTGTCGAGGAAGCGCACGTCGAGGACGACGTCGGCGTCGACCGGCGCGCCGTATTTGAAGCCGAAGGAGACGACGCGAACGCTCATCGGCGGCGCGCCGCCGGACGACGGACCGAAGCGCTCGATGATCGCGCGACGAAGATCGTGAACCGAGAGGCTCGTCGTGTCGACGACGTCGTCGGCCCGCGCGCGGAGCGGGGCGAGACGCTCGCGCTCGGTCGCGACGCTCTCGAGGAGCGCGACGGCTTCTTGATGATGCTCTTGCTGCGCGAGCGGGTGCGGCCGGCGCGTCTCGTTGAAGCGGCGAAGCAGCGCCTCGTCGCTCGCGTCGAGAAAGAGCACGCGCAAATTCGCGGCAGATCCCAGCTGCTCGAGGACGCGCGACATCTCGCCGAGGAACGCGCGGACGCGAACGTCCATGCCCAGCGCGACGCGCACGATGCCGCCGCGCGCGCAGACGGCGATCGCCTCGGGCGCCATCATCGTCGGCAAGTTGTCGATGCAGAAAAATCCGAGATCCTCGAGCGCGTGGAGCGCCGTGGATTTTCCCGCGCCGGAGAGGCCGGTGACGACGACGACGGACGCGGTCGTCATGTGTCCTCGTCGGGGTCCCCGCTTCCGGGGATGAAACCAGCCGGGTGCGGCGTCGCGACGAGCTCGTCGTCCGAGCTTCGGTCGATGGGGCGCACCGCGGGAATGTACGACGAGCTGTCTCCGGTGCGTTCGCCGATGGCGGGGCGCGACGGCGAGCGGGGCGCGACCGAATCGCGGCCGCCCGTCGGCTTCACGTTCTCGATCACGTCGGCGTCGTCGTGCTCGAGCGCGAGCTGCGGCACGAGCTCGCCTTCGAGCCGCGACATGAACTCTTTGGCCGCGTGGCTCCCCGCGCGGCGGAGCAGCTCGTTGCGCGCCGCGATCTCGAGGATGGTCCCCATGTCGCGCCCAGGCCGCACCGGCACGACGAGCTCGCGGATCGGCGTCCCCAAAATGTGGTGATAGCGATCCTCGAGCCCGAGGCGATCGAACGGCTCGCCCTCCGCCCAGTCGAGCAGCCGCACGACGAGATCGATTCGCTTCCGCTCGTTGACCGCGGTCACGCCGAACATCGATCGAACGTTGAGCACGCCGAGCCCGCGAATTTCGATGTGGTGCTTCAGCAGCTCCTCGGGCGCGCCGAACACCATTCCCGGGGGCCTCCAGTCGCATTTGACGATGTCGTCGGCCACGAGACGATGTCCGCGCAAGACGAGCTCGAGCGCGCACTCGCTCTTGCCGATGCCGCTCTTGCCGAGGAGCAGCACGCCGATGCCGTAGACGTCGACGAGCACGCCGTGGAGCTTCGCCTGCGGCGCGAGCCTCTCGTCGAGGAGCGCGTGGAGCGCGTTGATCGTCCGGCTCGAGCGGTTGTCCGAAACGAAGAGCGGCGTGCTCGTCGCCTCGGCCGCGGCGACGATCGCTTTGTGCGGCTCGTCACGCGTGAGCACGACGCACGAGAGGCCGAGCGCGAAGTACGCCCGCGTGGCCGCGCTGCGTGCGGCCGCGTCGAGATGGTCGAGATAAGAGAGCTCGGTCCCGCCGAGCACTTGCACGCGCGTCGGCACGACGCCGTAATGATGCCCCGCGAGCGCGAGCCCCGATTTCTGGATGCGCGGGTGCCGAATCGGCCGCGCGAGGCCGGCCTCGCCCGCGACGCGCTTGAGACGCACGCCGAGCCTCTCGTCGCTCGCGAGCTGGCCGGCCGTGATCTCGAGGCCGGTCGTCTCCGCGCGCGGGCTCGGCTCGCCCGTCACTTCGCAGCCTCTTCTTCGGCGCACAGCAGCTTGAACACTTCTCCGCCGTCTGCTGCATGCAAAAGTCGTTGCCGGAAGTCCTTGCTACGGAGCAGCCGCGACACGCGCGCGAGCGTCTTCAGGTGCTCGCCGCTCGCGCGCTTCGGGCTGATGACCGCGAAGAGAATGTTCACCTTGCCGTCGTCGATGGCCTCGAAATCGAGCCCCTCGGGGACGGTGAGGACCGCGGCGACTTGTTTGTCGAGCTCGCCCAACGCGCCGTGCGGAATCGCGACGCCCTCGCCGATGCCGGTCGACTGCAGCGCCTCGCGCTCGCGCAAGACCTCCTCGATCTTCGCGGGCGTGAGGCGCGTGCCGTGCGAAAGCAGCTCCGCGAGCACGTGGAGCGCTTCGGGCTTGTCGATGGCGGCAGTGCCGTTGTTGTGCCGTACGGCGGTGCGATTCGCGGCGAGAAGGTCCGTAAGGTGCATTCGGATCGCGTCATTCTAAATCATGACGCGCACCTCGGCTGCCTTCGTTTTTACTCTTCGCCGGTCTCGTCGGTGATCAGCCGCTGCGACGCGCGCTCTTTTCCTTTCTGAGAGCTCTTGCTGCCGCGGATTTGTCGTTCGAGCTTGTCGATCACTTTGTCGATCGTGGCGTACATGTCCTCGCTCGTCTCGTGCGCGTGATAGTGCGAGCCGCCCGCATGGAGATCGACCTCGGCGGAGTGCTGATGACTTTGGCAGCTGAGCTTCACTTGTCCCTTCATCGGATCGCGGAGGAATTTCTGAAGTCGACCGACTTTGTCTTGCGTGTAGCCTTTGACGGCATCGGTGGACTCCATTTGTCGGAAGGTGATCGCGATGTTCATGAACTCACTCCCTTCGATCGGCGGACGACCGCCCGCGCCGCAGGCGCGCGCCGCGGTTCTCTTGCTGCTGCTCGTTGACGACGTGCTCGAAACCAGCTCCACCGTCATTCGCTGAAATAGTAGCGCCCGACCCCGGCGAAGCCTTCCAAAAAAGCGCATGGAATTTTTCGAAGGCGGCCCGGGCCTGTCACGGCCTTTGCATGGGCTAGCCCCATGAAACGCATTTCAGGCGGGTTTTTGCCGGTTTTTGCGCTCTTGGCCGCGGGCTGCGCGAGCACGGCGGTGACGCCAGGAACGCCTCGTTCGGTCGCGAGGGCGGCGGCCGCGGCCTACGGCTCGGCCGGCCATCGATGCGACGTCAAGAACGCGCTCGTCTACTGCGACATGACCGGCAGCGAGCTCCCGCTCCTCATGGGTTACGACCAAAAAGATCAGGAGCTGATGTTCGCGACCGTCTACGACACGCAAGCCGCGTTCGGCCTCGCGTGCCCGGCGATCCCGGCGGCGGAGATCGCGCACCCGCCGTGGATGGTCCTCAAATGCGACGAGGTCGAGTTCAAAGACAAGACGAAGAAGACGGTGCTCTCCGTCATCGGCGGCGGACGCGTGCCCGATGAGGGACTCAGTCGCGCCGAGCTCAATCGCTCCGCGGGTCTCTTCATGCACGAAGCCGAGAGCTACCTCGCGCGTCTCCAGGGCGCGCTCTCGCAAGCGCAAGTTCGCCAGACCGGCGGCCACGTCGTCGTCCCCGACGGCACGACGAATCTCTAAAAAACTTTCTTTCGTTTTCCAGACGAGAGGATGCCGAGCATCTCGCGGTACTTCGCGACGGTGCGGCGCGCGATCTGGATGCCGTCGCGCTTGGCGAGGATCTCGACGATGGCTTGATCGGAGAGCGGGTTCAGCTTGTCTTCTTCGTCGATGATTTTCTTGATCGCCTGCTTCACCGATTCGGACGCGATGTCTTCATCGGCGGTGCGGCGGATCGACGAGTTGAAGAAATATTTCAGCTCGAAGAGGCCCTGCGGCGTGTGGACGTACTTGTTCGTCGTGACGCGGCTGATGGTCGACTCGTGCATGCCGACGGTGTCGGCGATGTCGCGGAGGATCATCGGCTTGAGGTGCGCGACGCCCTTCTCGAAGAACTCGCGCTGCTTCTCGACGATGCACTCGGTGACGCGGATGATCGTCTTTCGACGCTGCTCGATCGCGCGAATGAGCCACTGCGCGTTGCGGAGCTTCTCGCCGATGAACTCTTTGGCGCCCGGGTCCTTCAGGAGCTGCTTCGTGAGCGACTCGTTGATGTAGAGACGCTGCACGCCGCGGTCGTTGTCGGTGACGACCCACTTCTCGCCGTCTTTGACGACGTAGACGTCGGGCGTGATCGCGATCGTCTTGTCGTCGGTCTCGGTGTAGTTGCGCGCCGGGCGCGACTCGAGCTTCTGAATTTCTTTGACCGCCTCGTAGACCTCTTCGAGCTCGACTTTCATGTCGCGCGCGATGGCGCCGTAGTTGTGCTTCTCGAGGTTGTGGAGGTGCTTGTCGACGATGTGGATTTCGAGGTCGTCGTAGCCGAACGCTTCGGCCTGCACCTTGAGGCACTCGCGGAGATCGCGCGAGCACGCGCCGATCGGATCCCAGAGCTGCATCAAGTGAAGGACCTCTTCGGCGTCTTCGAGCTCGATGTCGGCTTCGCGCGCGAGGTCTTCGAGCGTGAGATCCGGCGTGCGCGTGCCGTCGTCGCGCTCGGTGCCTTGCAAATCGAGGAAGCCGTTTTCGTCCAAGTTGCCGAGCACGAGCTCGGCGAAGCGGCGCTCGCTGTCGGTGAAATCCGAGAGCTGGAGCTGCCACTTGAGGTGATCGACGAGCGACTCGAGCTTGGTGAGGTTGGCCTCGATGGGCGGCAGATCCTCGAACCCGCCGCGGCTCTGCGGGAGCGGCTGCTGCAGCGTCCTGTTCTCGAGGAATTGCTCCCAGTCGATCTCGTTGACCTTCTTCTCGTCCTGGACGCGCTGGAGCTCTTCCTTCTTGTCGTGCATCCGCTCGCTCAAGTCGGCACGCGCTTCGCTCTCTTGAACGACGGACTCCGACCGATCGACGCCGCCATCCTTGTTCACGCCCGGCGGTCGCGGCTCGACCTCGTCGTCGGCCAGGAGCGGGTTGGCGTCGAGCTCCTTCCGAATTTCGTCAATCAGCTCGAGGCGCGAGAGCTGGAGCAGCCGGATGGCCTGCTGCAGCTGCGGCGTCATGACGAGCTGCTGACTCAGCTTGAGCTGCTGTTTTATTTCCATGCGCGCGCTCGCCTAGGTCCCCAAAGTAACATCGCGAGGACGAAGCTCACAGCGATTTCCGTGCCAGCTCTTGCTCGCGCTGAGTATCGTCGCGTCGTGAAGACACGTCCGCTCGCTCCGCTCATGGTTGCGCTCGCCGCGTGCGGCGGAGCAGCGCCGGCGGTCCCCATCGTCCACGTCACACAGCCGACGCCAAGCGCCACGACCGTGGCGAGACACGACGCGCCGAAGGAAACGGGGCTCGTTCTAGCGTTCGAAGAGAGGCTGAACGGCAACATCGGGATCGCGCTCGAGGGGGCGCAGCTCTTCGTGAACGTCGACGGCAAGCTCAGCGTCTTCGATCGAAACGGTCCGGTCGCGCCGCGGCCTTCGTCGTGGAAGCGAGGCGACCGCCTCGTCGTCGTCGGGCCGGACGCGTTCGATCCCGTCGCGCAGACGGCGCACGAGCCGAGCACACCCAAAGGTCTCAGCTGCAAGTCGCACGCGTTCTCGTACGACGGCGCGCGGATGAGCGCCGACTGCGACGATCCCGCAGGTGACGCGGTTTATGTGTATGATACACGTACCAGCGCGGAGCTCGGTGTTTTTCGGGAGTTTCCGACGGCCGCGCCGATCCGCGAGGGGACGATCACGTCGAGCGGCAATTTCATTTTCTGGGAGTCGCGCGCGTCCGGCGGCTTCGAGGAGATCAAGAGCCACGTGACTGGGCCGGACATGAGCTCGCACTCGGTCATGTCACGCGACGAGTCGATGGTCTTCACGACAGTCGACCGCGCCTGGTACACCGACGACAAGACGCCCGCGCGCGTGCTCAATCCGAAAAACGGGCGCCAGCTCTTCGAGCTCGAGCGCGACGTCGAGACCGTCTTCTTCTCGCCGTCGAGCCGCCTCCTCGCGGCGCGCCACATGAAGAGCTGGGGAAACGCCGACTACGCGAGCGACCAAAGCGCGTGGCTCACGATCCACGATCGCGCGGGCGCGCTCGTCGCGCGCGTCGGCGGAGAGGGATCCGACGCGGTGGAGCGCGCGGCGTTCGCGCCGGACGACTCGACCGTCGCGGTGTCGTTCGCGAGCGGCAAAGTTTCGGTCTACACCATCGCAAGATGACCGAGCCGTTGCCTCGAGCGTTCTTCGCGCGCGATGCGCTCGTCGTCGCGCGCGCGCTCGTCGGCACGCGCATCGTGCATCGCGAAGGCGATCGCGTGCGCGTCGCGCGCATCGTCGAGACCGAGGCTTACCGCGGCCCGAAAGATCTCGCGTGTCACGCGCGCGCCGGTCTCACCAAACGCACGCGCACGCTCTTCGGCCCGCCGGGCCACGCGTACGTGTTCTTCGTCTACGGCATGCACGAGTGCTTCAACGTCGTTTGCAAAGCGGAGGGCGCCGGGCACGCCGTTTTGGTCCGCGCAGCCGAGATCCTCGAGGGCGCTTCCGAGCGCGCGGACGGTCCCGGCCGATTCGCGCGGGCGATGGGTTTGACGCGCGCGTACGACGGCGCGTCCCTCCTCGGAGACCCGCTGTTTTTGCTGCCGCGGACCGAGATCGTTCGGATCCGAACGACCCCCCGCGTCGGGGTCGCCTACGCCGGCGAGTGGGCCGACCGGCCCTGGCGGTTCTGCGATGCATGCAGTCTGCACGTATCCAAACCGCCCAAAGCGGCGATCGGTCGCGGCCCGCTCAAGGCGTCGCCCACACGACGATCGCGAGTCGGCTCGCGCCCTCGAAGCGGAACGTGACGGCGTCGCCCTTGCGAAAACAAATCGGACCCGACGCGCCGATCATTCCTTCGCTTCCGTCCGCGGTCGCCACGGTGCGTTCGCGCGCGTCGAGGAGCGTGATCGACGTCGGCGCGCCTGCACGAAACGCCGCCCGCAAACACGTGTCGACGTCGAACGGTTGCATCCCGAGCTCGTGGTCGCGCGATAAATCGAGCTCCGCGCTCGCGGCTTCACGCGCGCCGGGGGCGACGTCGTCGCGCGATCGTTCGAGCAGGACGAGCGCGCTCGGTCCCGCGTCGGTCGCGGCGTCGCGCGCAGCATCGGTGCCCGCATCGCGCGCGTGCATCGGCGGCGCTCGCTTCGCCGCCGTCGGCCCGCCGCACGCGACGAAAAAAATCGCGACGAGCGCGCGCCTCAAGAAGAAGCGGTCGTCGTCGTGGTCGCGGGCTTCGTCGGCTTCGCGACGTTGTCGAGCGCGTCCATCCGGCAGTTGCCTTGGAACTCGACGCCGCGATCGATGAAGATCGACGGCGAGTGAATGTTGCCGACGACCTTCGCCGGCGCGTGGATCTCGAGCGCGGTCTTCGCGCGAATGTTCCCGTTCACGATTCCGCCGCGCACGATCACCGTCGCGCACTCGATCTCGGCGTGGACCTCGGCGCCGTCGCCGATGACGAGCGTGTCGTCGCTCTTGATCTCGCCTTTGAACTGCCCGTCGACGCGGACGCGCCCCTCGAAATGGAGCTTGCCCTCGAACTTCGTTCCCCGCCCGAGGAGGGCCGTGATTTCGGTACCGCTCTGATCCATGCCGGGTTCCTATCACGAAGCGCCGTCAATTCGGTAACGGCTTCGCGACGCCGGTCTCGGATCGCCCTGGTTTTAGCCGTTTTACGGCATGTGTCCGTTGGGAACGGAAAGTGCATTGGCAGCGGACGGTTTGGTCATTGACGCCGGCGGCGAATGGGGTTTACGTCCGCCAGCCGTTTTCGGGTTGTTGAGGAGGAGTCGTTCCGTGAAACACCGTGCATCGATAACCGGTTTCGCATTTGCCTCCGTGATGCTCGTCGCTTCGGCGGCATTCGCGCAGGGAGACACCAACAAGGACGACACCGCCAAGACGGATGCCGCTCAAGGCCAATCCGACGAAGTGCCCGCGCTCTTCACGTCCCACCTCAGCACTCCGAACAAAGACAAGCCGACCGAAAAGCCCAAGGAAGAGCTGCGCTGGGCCGGCACCCAATACTTCCAGCAAGTCGGCGTCTCGCCCGACGTGGTCGCGCCGGGTCTCGTGCAGACCTACGCGCCGGTGGTCGACACGTTCATCCTCTTTCAGCCGCGTTTTTCGATCACGAAGGACTGGCAGCTCCGCGTCCGCATGACCGGCAGCTACGAGTTCACCGACAACGCGAACTCGACGACCACGCGCGCGCACGAGTTCGAGTTCGGCGACGTGACGCCGTCACTCGTCTTCCGCGGCATTCCGAAGTTCGGCGGCGTGAAGATGCTCGCGACCGTCGGCGCCGCGCTCCCGACCTCGCAGCTCTCGCAGACGCGCACGCTCATCCTGAACCCGTACTTGAGCGCGACGTTCGATCGCTCCTTCGAGAAGGTGCTCGGCGGCGATCTCGAGCTGACGCTCGTCTCGTCGTTCTATCACCCGTTCTATCGCTACACGACGCCCGAGGTGACGAGCGATCCGCAGTACCAACCGGCGTGCTTCGGCGCGTCGGACACCGGGTGCGGGCTCCAGTCGAGCGGCGCAGAGAACACCGAAAACGCGCTCTCGTTTCTTCTCTCGGTCAGCCAGACATGGGGCAAGTGGAACCCCGGCGCGTTCTTCCTCTTGTCGAACGCGTGGGCCTACGCGCTTCCGCCCGAGCCGGGCGTCGAGGCCGAGCCGAACGGGAGCACCGTCTTTCGCCAGTCGTCGTACTTGAACATCTTCGTCGACTACAACGCGAACGACTGGTTCACGGCCGAAATCGGCTACCAAATGCAGCGCACGATCTTGAACGGCGACTCGAAGATCGGAAATCCGATTTTCGATCCGTACCAAGACATGCGCGTTTATCTCGGCTTCAACATCGCCTTCGATCGCCTCTACGAGGCGCTCCAGGGCAAGAGCGAAGAAGCCGGGATCTTGCGTACGAAGAACGAGCGCCGCCCGCACGGGGTGTTTTGAGTCGATTTTTTTCGGCTGAGTCACCACGCATCACGGTATAGGTAGCCGCGCCCTTTCGGCGCCTGCACCGCCGGGGGTCGTGTCTTTCGTGAACGGATGGAGCTTGAGATGAAGGATCGAGTGTTGGGGCTTGCAGCGGCCGCGTGCGTTCTTCTCACCGGAGGCGTCGCGACCGCGCAGTCCAGGGGCGAAGGCTCGTCGCGCGAGGCGATCTCGACAGCGAAAGAGACGCCCGAAGAGGCCGTGCCGGTGAAGGCGCGCGAGCCGCTCTTTCTCGGGCTCGACTTCACGCTCGGCTTCGGCACGTACAGCGCGGCGCTCACGCAGAACCCGCTGCCCCCGGCGTTCCAAACGCACTCGGTGCTCGACACGACGAGCTTCCGCACGACGACGTTCAACCTGCTCGGCCACTACGACTTCAAGCACTGGGGTCTCGGCGTTCGGTTCCCGCTCATCTCGGGCCACATCGACTCCGACCCGGCGAACCAGGTTCAGAGCCAAGACCTCTTCACGAGCGGCAACCTCGAGGTCTCGGGCGACTTCCACAAGAAGCTCTCCGAGCAGATCTTGATGGTGCCCGAGATCGCGCTGACGCTGCCGACGTCGCCCGGCAGCACGCCGCCCAACACGCAGACGGGGCTCGACGCCAACCAGCCGTCGGACTCGGTCGCAGATCAGTATCAGCGCTACGCAGTCGGTCTCGCGGCGGCCTTCGCGCGTGGCGGCGAGGACGACGCGCTCTACTTCAACTGGCGCCTCGGAATCACGCCGAAGCTCGGCTTCGACATGAAGTTCAATCACACGATCGTGCAGCCGTACGTGAAGATCCCGATCATGTTCGGTCTCGAGCAGAACCCGGGCGCCGAGGAGCCGGTGCGCATCGAAGCGGTCGGCGCCGTTCGTGTCGCGCAGCAGATCGGCCCGGTGACGCTCGGCGTGCGCGTGGTCGGCATGATCCCGATCGCGGCGCGCACGACGCTCAAGACGCCGATGCTCTCCGTCTGGCCCGAGGCGCGGCTTCAGATCACGCCGTCGGGCGCGTTCTGGCTCTCGGGGATGATTCCGCTCGGCGGCGATTACGCGGTCTACGGCGACGCGCCGTTGGGCGGGAAAAACGGCGCCTTCGAAGCCGGCATCAGCGCGACGTTCTGACGGCCGCGCGTATTTTGAACGTTTCTGTGACGCGTGCTCTACTCGGAGCGTGCGGCGTCGCGTTTTGATTCTGGGGGTCTTCGCAGCGGTCGTCCCGCTCGCCGCGTACGCGCAAAACAACGGCGGCGCCAACCCGAGCCCGAACCCGAGCGCCACGACGACCGCGTCGGCCACCGACGCGCCGACCGCGAGCGAGACCGCGAACGCGCGGCCCGCGACCGGTTACGGTTACTCCGACAAATCGCCGAGGCGCGCGCCCGGTTTCGCCGTTCACTCGGGCACGGGTCATCCGCGCCGCACGGTGCCGCACGCGGCAGGTCCCATCGCGACGCTCCCCGGATTCGAGATGCTGCCCGAGGGCGGCTCGCGTCTCTTCGTCGAGGTGACGCAGCCGGTTCGAATCGAAGAGCACAAGAGCCGCGGCAAGGTCACGTACGTTCTCAAGGGCGCGCACGTCGCGCTCCGCAACAACGAAAACCCGCTCGTCACCGTGCACTTCAACACGCCGGTCACGCAGGCGCGGCTCTTTCCGGTCGGAAACGATCTCCATTTCGTCGTCGATCTGCGCGCCGACGCGACGCCGACGTGGAAGGGCGCGCCGGGCAAAGAAGGAAGCTTCGTGCTCACGATCGATTTTCCGAAGGGCACGTACATCCCGCACGCGACGCAGTGAGCCGAAGCTTTCGCGCCGCGGCGCTCGGGGCCGTGCTCGTCGTGACGCGCGCGCAGGCGCAGGATCTCGACGTGCGCGCCGACGACGTCACCGTCGACACGCGCATGCGCGAGCTCGAGCTCCACGGGCACGTTCACGCCGACGCGGCGCCGTTTCATCTCTCGGCCGACGCGCTCAAGCTGAAGCGCTCGAGCCGCGGCATCATCGTCGAAGGCGACGGTCGCCTCACGTTTTGTCCGTGCCTCGGAACGCCGATCGCGCTCGGTTTCAAGGGCGCGACGGTCGCGCCGCCGGGCGATCTGTTTCTCACGAGCCCGCGGCTCGAGATTTTCCACGTGCCGGTTTTCTGGCTTCCGTTTTTCTGGCTGCGCGCGCCAGATCGCGTCGGGCTCTTGCCGCCGGAGATTTCTTGGCGCGGACCGGACGGCCTTTTTCTCGGCGGCGGCGTGCACTTGCCGTGGAAAGCGAACGGAAAAGATCTCGTCGTCGTCGATCTCACGGGCGGCGGATATTTCGACGGCGGTTTCGCGGTGGGCGCGAGCGCGCGGACCGCCGATACGACGACGCTCGTTCGGTTCGATCGGCTCGAGCAGGCGGTGCGACCGGGCGCGGCGGGAGACGGAAGCGGCTTGGTCGTCGACGCGCGCGGTTCGCTCTCGAGCGCGGCAGGCGAGTCGCTGCGTGCTCGCGCGGCGTGGGATTTCGATCTCGTGCGCGGGGCGCGCGGCGCGCAGTCGATCACCGATCTCGACGCGGCGTCGCGCGTGTTCGACGTCGGGCAAGCGGAGGCTTCGCTCGACGGACCGCTCGTCGTCGCGACCGGCGTGCGGCTCGCCGCGTTTCGCGGGGGCGAGCTCCTCTCGGCCGACGCGGCCGGCCCGTACGTGACGGTCGCGCGGGACGGAACGATCGGAAATTTCGGAGCGTACGACGCGACGCTCGACGCGAGCGTCCTCCACGAAATCGCCGCGGGGTCGGTCGTGCTGGCGCACGGCGAAGCGGGCGCGATGGTCGCCGCGCGCCCTTCGATTTTCTCGCTGAGCGCGTCGCTGCGCGGCGCGGCCGACGCGGCGGCCGACGCGACCGAATCGGGCGGCGCCGCCGCTGCGCTCGCCCGCGTCGAGCTCACCGCGCCCTTCGTCCGCGGATTCGAGACTGCGGATCGCGCCGACCCCGTCCGCCACCGCATCGAGCCGGTCGTGTCGGTCGCTGCCCTCGCGCAAGACGCCGACGGTCAGCTCGCCGACATCGCGGCGCGGAGCTTCGCGCTCACGGCGCAAGATTCTTTTCCGACCGGCATCGCCGGCGCCGCGTCGGCGGGGCTCAAGAGCGCGCTCGCGCGATGGGCGCGCGGCGACGGGTTCGAGGTCGAGGCGCACGCGGGAGGTTTGCTCGACGCGACCGGTGCGTCGCGCGCGGCAGTTCGATGGCGCGCGCTCGCGGGCGGACGCGTGATCGGCGTTTCGGCCGAAGGCGCGCACGTCTTCGGCGACGGCGCGACCGCGAGCGGCGACGCAGTTCTCGTTCGCGCGCGCGTCGGCGCGCCATGGCGCGAAGATCGTGCAGGTCCCACGCTCGCCGCGCACCTCGCGGTCCGCGACGGCGTCGACCCGATCGCCGCGCGGCTCTTGACCGACGCCCCGCTCGAGCCCGCGTCAGGCTTCTTCTCGCAGTCGGGCGTCACCGGCGGCCTCCGCGCGAGCGTCCCGTGGACCAAGTGGCTCGCGACGCGCGGCGGCGTCGACATGGATCTCCAGTCGCTCGTCGTCACCGCGGCCTACGGCTCGATCGAGCTACGCGACACGTGCGGTTGCTTCCGCATTCGCGTGAACGCGGCCCACCGCCTCGGGCGCGACGGCGTCGACGTTTGGACGACCATCGATCTCGTCCCGAGGTAAACTCCCGGCGCCATGAAGGGCGACCCGAAGATCATCGACCTCCTCAACGAAGTCCTCACCGGCGAGCTCACCGCGGTGAACCAATATTTTCTTCACGCGCGCATGTGCCGAAATTGGGGCTACCGCCGCCTCGGCGAGCGCATCTACAAAGAATCGATCGACGAGATGAAGCACGCCGACCAGCTCATCGAGCGCGTGCTCTTCCTCGATGGCCTGCCGAACGTGCAGCGGCTCTCCAAGATCATGGTCGGCCAGACCGTGCTCGAGATCTTGAAGAACGATCTCGCCGTCGAAATGCACGCCATCCCGCTCCTCAACAAAGGCATGCAGCAGTGCCGCGAGGCCGGCGACAACGGGTCCGAGCTCCTTCTCGGAAAAATCCTCCACGCCGAAGAAGAGCACGTCGACTGGCTCGAATCGCAGCTCGCGCTCGTGGCTCAGGTGGGCGAGCAAAACTATCTTGCCCAACAAATCCATGGAGATAGCTGACACAGGCGCGAGTCGTGTTGAAAGTGAAAGCGATTGTCATTATCGTTACTAGCAATCGATGTTTGTCTGCGTCTGTCACGCGGTTTGCGATTCGAACGTTCGAGATGCCATTGAGGGCGGCGCGCGAACGCGCGACGAAGTAACGCGGGTGTGCGGCGCCGGCGGCGACTGCGGCGCTTGCCACGGTCACATCGAAGACATGATCGAAGAGCACCTCGAATCGCGTCCGGAGCGCGACGAGCAGCTCATCGCGGTCGCCGCGCTCGCCCGAACGCGCGCAGCCTAGGGACAGAGCCGCTCGACCAAGAACGACGCGACGTCACCGGGCTTGGTGCCGGGTCCGAAGCCTGCGTCGAAGCCGAGCTCGAGCGCGAGCTTGTGATCGATGCGCGGACCGCCGAGCAAGAGGACGACGTCTTTGCGCCAGCCCTGGCGCTCGGCGAGCTGCTCGAAGGCGAGCGCGTTTTCTTTGTGGCAGTTGCGCTGCGTGATGACTTGGCTCACGAGGATCGCATCGGCGCCGAGCGAACGCGCACGCGCGGCGAGCTGATCGTTTTCGACCTGCGCGCCGAGGTTGTACGCCTCGAAGCCTTTGTAGCTCTCGAGCCCTTTGTCGCCCGCGTAGCCTTTGTAATTGAGGATCGCGTCGATGCCGACCGTGTGCGCATCGCTTCCGGTGCAGGCGCCGACGACGACGATTTTCTTTCCGCGTTTTTTGATGCGCGTCTCGATGTCTTCGCGCGAGAGGGCCTCGGTGCGGATTTCGGGGACGTCGATTTGGTCGACGTCGACGGCGTGCGTCGAGTGGCCGTAGACGACGAAGTACGAGTAACCCTCGGCGCACGCCTCCATCGTCGCGACGAGCGGCTCGCGAAGCCCGTGCTGCTCGGCGAAGCGCTTGGCGGCCTCGCGGGCGCGGGCAGACGGCGGCAACGCGAGCGTGAAGCTCAGCTGGACCATCCCGTCGCCTTCGCGATCGCCGTACGCGCGCAGCATCATCGTTCCAACGCCTCGAGCAGCGGATTGCAGTAATCATGCGCACGAGCGACGACGCCCGCAAAGCCTTTGCCGCCTTCGCGCGTGCGTTTCACGTCGGCGAACGCCCCGCGCGAGATGGCGTCCCAAATCGTGTCGCGCTCGACCTCGACGAGGAGCTCGTGCGCTTCGTCGAGCACCTGAACGGCGCGCTTGGCGACGCGGCCCTCCGGCTTGAACTCGATTTCTTCGCCCAGATGTTTACATGCATTATGCACGTATTTCGTCGCCTTGAGCGAGAGGAAGCGGTCCATGAGGAGCGGGTTGTGGATCGCTTCGCTGAACATGCCGAGGAGCTCGATCGACTGATCCGTCGCGACGCCGACGAGGTTGAACATCGCGTCGTGGACGTGGCTCTGAAAGACGTCGCCGGTTTTGTGCTTCGTCGGCGGCATCCATTTGATCGGATGCCGCGGGAAGATTTGGCGGATGAGCTGCGCTTGCGCGATCTCGAGGAGAAAGCTGTCTTCGAGCCACGGGTTGATTTCGTAGGCGTGCCCCAGTCCCATTTGTTCTTCGCGGAGACCGGCGCGGAGGGCGAAGGCTTCGTTGATGAACTGCGACGCGAGGACGGTGTGCGCCTTTTCGACGGCGTCGGCGGTCGTCAGATAGTTGTCTTCGCCGGTGTTGATGACGATGCCGCTCCTCGCGATGATCCGCCGCGACACGTATTGGTCGACGAACGTGCGGCACATGTTGATGTCGCGAAAGAGGATGCCGTACATCGCGTCGTTGAGGAGCATGTCGAGTCGCTCGACGGCGGCCATCCAGGCGATTTCGGCCATGCAGAGGCCGCTCGAGTAGTTCGTCTGGTGGATGTAGCGGCCGTATTTTTCGGTCGCTTCGTCGACTGCGGCGCGGACGATGCGGAAGTTTTCTTGCGTCGCGAAGGTGCCGCCGTAGCCCTCGGTCGTCGCGCCGTGCGGCACGTAATCGAGGAGGGACTGCGCGGTCGCGCGGATGACCGCGATGATGTCGGCGCCGGCGAACGCGGCGGCTTTGGCTTGGAGCGCGTCGTCGTAGATGTTGCCGGTCGCGACGATGACGTACTTGAGCGGGGTCGCGCCGGGCGCGATGCGCGCCTTGAGGGCTTCGCGTTGAGCGCGCGCGCGATCGATTCGATCGAGCGCGGCCGTGACGTGCGGGGCGAGCGCGGCGCGTGCTTCGGCCGGCGTCGGGCCGGCTTCGCCGCGATCGAAATCGGGCGCGTAGGCGAGACGCTCGGTTGCATCCTGCACGTTTTTTGCGCCTGAAATCAGCTGGCGTCCGACGAAAAAGGAGACGCCGCGGCCGAGGACGCCCGCGGCGTGGCAACGGTCGACGGCGAGGTTCACGAGCGGCGCGCCCTCGGCGCCGACGCCTTCGACCCCGAGCGCGCGGAGGATGGTGCGCTCGACGCCGACCGAGGTGTGCGCGTCGATGTAGCGCTGCACGTCGGTCGCGACCGTCGCCGCGAGCGCGCGACACGACGCGACCTTCTTTTCGTCCATCGGCACGTGGGCCATCGCCCGCGTTTTAGCAAACCCGCTACGAGAAGTCGCGGCGGCGGAAAATGAGCGCGGCGGCGCACAGCATCACGACCGAGTACGCGCACGATTGCGCCGCGGCTTTGGCGACGAGATGCCAGGTCGGCATTTCGGGGACCTCGCCGAGCAAAATCGGCCGCGCTGGGACGTAGACCTGCAGGTTCGGGACGACGTGCGCGAGCGCGGCGGCGGCGTGTTTGACGGTCGTGCCGACTTGGCGCGCCGGGAGGTGAGCGAGCGTGTCGGCGGAGCGGCCGATGAGAAAGACGCTCACCGTGAAGACCGCGGTGAGAAACGGCGACGAGAACGACGAGAAGAGCGTCGCGACCGCGGAGATGATCGCGACCTCGCCGAGCGTGAGCGCGCACGAGGCGACGACGAGCTGTCGATCGCCGCCGGCGGGCGCGGCGAGCACGGCCATGGTCGCGAACGCCGCGAGCGACCACGGCACGACGGCATGCACGCGCGCGCGCGGAAAACGCAGCAAGAGAGCGCCGAGCCCGACCACGAGCGCGCCGGTCGCCGCGAGCACCGACGCGGGCCGCGCGCCGGTCTCGAGCGCGAGGATGCCGAGCACGGCCGCGCCGTCGATCGCGATGAAGACGAGCAGCGTGAGCAAAATGCCGAGGTACTTGCCGAGCAGATACTCGTGACGGAAGAGCGGGCGCGCGAGGACGGGAAAGATCGTCTTCAGCTCGATCTCGCGATAGAGCGACCACGCGCCGAGGATGATGGCGACGATCACCGCGAAGAGCGAGATGCTGCCCGAGCCGACGTCGGAGACGACGCGCGCTTGCTGGTCGAGCGAGAGGCTCGCGACGATGACCGAATAGCCGCACGCGGCGAGCGCGAGCGCCAGAAGCGCGTAGAGCAAGCGGGCGCGGACGGCTTCTCGATAAGCGTTGAGGGCGATGGCGGTGACGCGTGCGAACATCAGATCGACAGGATCTTTACGCGCGGACCGATGGTCACGTCGAGAGGTCCTTTCGATTCGTGCAGATCCCCGTCGATCATGTAGCGCATGGTGCCGTCGCGGCTGTGGAGGCGGGCGCGCGTGGGCGTCGCTTCGTAGGTCTTGCCCTCGCGCATCGGCGCGGCGCGCCAGATGCGCGGCAGGTCGGCGACGAAGCCCATCGCCGACGTGTGGATGCCGAGCAAGTGGAACGTGCCGGGCCGCTCCGCCCAGCGATAGAACGGTTTGAAGTTGAGGCCGATCTGGTCGATGGTCCCCCCGGCGACCGCGAAGTAGTCGCGCTCTTCCCAGGTCGTGCCGTCGTCGAGCTCGACCGAGCCTTGGAACGGCGCGGCGATGCGCGAGACGATCTCGCCGCCGACGAGCGCGCTGCCGATGCCGCCGAGGAGCGTGCGCGCTGCGATGATCGGCGACGGCTGCCCGGTCCCACCGCGGTAGTACTCGGCCAAAAATCCGTAGACCGCGCCGGTGCCGAAGAGAAAGCCGTACGTGTTGCCGATGTGCATCACGTGGCGCTCGACGTTGACGAGCGGTCGCGTCGCGCGCTCGGCGTACGCGCGGACGAGGCGATCGAGGAGCCCCTCGGGCTGGCCGCGCGGGATGCCGATGTGGTTGGCGACGGTGTTCATCGTGCCGCCGCGCAAGAACGCGACTTGAGGCAGCGACTGCGATTTGTAGACGTCGATGAAGCCGGTCAGCGTCACGTGGTTCGTGCCGTCGCCGCCGCTGATGCCGAGGACGTCGATCTCGAGGCGCTGAAAGTCTTCGGCGATGCGATAGAGCTCGTCGATCGAGTGCGCTTCGCGGATGATGCCGCGGTCGCCGAGCGCGCGCGCGAGCCGCCGCGCGGCCCCGGGGTCGCGCAGGTTCTTGCCGCTCTTGGGGTTGAGGACGACGCCGATTCCGGACACGCGATGAATCTTGGCCGCGCGTGGGCTCTTGCGTCAACTCCGGCGAGGGCGCAACTTGCAGCTGTGGCGAGCGTTTCGGATCAGGTGCGCGCGGCGCGTGAGGCGGTCGTGCTCGTCCCGGCGGCGGATCTCGCGGTCGTGACGATCACCGGCGACGACCGCGAGACGTGGCTCAACGGTCTCGTGACGTGCGACGTGAAGAAGCTCGTCGAGGGCGCGGCGGCGTACGGTCTCGCTGTCACGCAGAAAGGCCGCATTCTCAGCGATTTGTTCGTGGTCGCGCGCGGCGACGCGATTCGGCTGGTTCTGCCGTCGCGCGCGCTCGAAGGCGTGATGCAGGCGTTCGATCGGTATCTCGTCATGGAGGACGTGGAGATCGCGCGCGACGACTCGCTGCGCGTTTGGCTCGCGCACGGGCCCAAAGCCGCGGAGCTCGGCGGCCACGCTTGCGATCGCACGGGCCTCGGCGGTGTGCTCGTCATCGCGCCGCCCGAAGAAAAAGATCGTCTCGCAAAAAAAGTCGGCGAGCTCGGCGGCGTGATCGGCGACGAGCACGGCTGGGATGCGCTGCGGCTCGAGCGCGGCGTGCCGGCGTTCGGCGTGGATTTCGACGAAAAGACGTATCCGCAAGAGGCGTCGCTCGAGAAGCGCGCCGTGTCGTTCGAGAAAGGTTGTTACCTCGGGCAAGAGGTCGTCTGCATGCTCGAGATGCGCGGGCACGTGAAGCGCAAGCTCGTGCCGTTCGTGGCGGACGACGGCGCGGCGCTCGCGGCGGGCGCGCCGGTCACCGACGAGGCGGGCGCGGATGTCGGAAAAATTTCGAGCGCCGGAATGTCGCCGACGCTCGGCAAGACGGTCGGCCTCGCGATGGTGAAGGTCGCGCACGCGTCGCCCGGCACGCGATTGCACGCTCCGGGCGCCGCGCTGCGCGTGGTCGAGACCCCCGCGTAAACGCTTGTATTCTACAAGCGTCGATCCAACTTGAAGTGCCGCGGTCGCGTGTTCGGGTCTTCGTCGAGCTGGGTGACCTTGAGCATTTCGAGCGCGATCTCGCGGATGCGGCCGTCCTTGCCGACTTTCAAATGAAGGCGATCGCCGTCGCTGCGGAGGACCTCGCACGGACCGAAGGCGAAGTGTTGAACGAGATCGCCGGCCTCGGGGAGAATTTGATCCGCTTCCTCGGGCGCGGCGGCTCGCGTCGGCGGGCGCGCGGGCAACGGCTTTTGCGCGGCGCTCGTCGCGATCGCTTCGGCCCACGCGCTCGGCTGCGGATTCGGAGCAGCAGACGGATTCGGAGGCGGAGACAGATTCGGAGACGGATTCGGATTCGGAGTCGGGGGCCGGTTCGGCGACGGTGCAGGTCCCGCCGTATCGCCGAGCATCGCGAGGCCGGCGCGCGGCTCGTGCGCGAGCGGGAGCGCGAGATCCTGCGCCGAGGTCACGACGACCTCGAGCGCCACGACTCGCGCCGATTGGACGACCCCGCTCAACGTGTCGACGCCCGCGTCGGTCTCGCGCGAAAGGAGCGCGCGGAGCACGGCCTGCGGCGTTCCTTCGCTGAGGCCGATCGTTCCTTCGATCGCGATCGCGTGAAGCGCACCCGCGAGGGCGCGCGACGCGCCGAGCGTGCGCGTCTGCGACGAGAAAGTTCGCAGCTCGACGTGCTCGAGGACGCCGTGCGCGCGCAGCGTGCCGGTCGCGACGCCGGCCTCACGGAGCTTCGCGAAGAGCGCGTCGGGGAGCGCGTCGCCGGGTCCGAGTCGAAAGAAGATGGCGTGCGTTTCGCGAGAGGCGTGCATGTTCATTTTTCGGGGCAGCCGGCGCCGCGCTCGGATTTCGCGGGGCCCGGCTCGAGCGGGCAGCGGTCGAGCGCGTCGGGCACGCCGTCTTCGTCGGTGTCGCGCCCGCGCGGCGCGAACGTGATGCCGAGCGCGACGCGAAACGCGGGCGTGGTGATGGGTGAAAAAATGTGTCCGCTCGGGTCGACGCTCGTCGGGATGCCGCCGCCGACGCCGAGCTGAAGGGAGAGATCGCCGCCTTCGAGCGGCGCGGTGCGTGCGGTGACCATCCACTCCATCGGCATGATGAAGGTGCCGTTGGCCGAGCTCGTGAGGCCCGAGACGCTCTGCGAGACTGTGGCCTGCTCTGTGAACACCGGAAGCGCGCGGACCTCGCCGGTGATCGTGAGCAGATCGTGCTGCGCGAGCACGTCGAGCCCGACGCCGGCGCCAATGAACCCTTGCGTGCCGATGCGCGCGCCGGCGAAATCGGTGGCCGGGCGGATGCGCGCGCCGAGCTCGGCGCCGAGCGTGAGGCGGTAGCTCCTGAAATCGGCGGCGATCGACGGAACGTAAACGCCGCCGCGCTCGGCGGCGAACGCGTCGTCGTCGCCGGTCGGCGCGGACATTTCGAATCGCGCGGCGAGGCCGAAGCCGCTCGCGTCGTGACGCCACGGATGTTTTTTCGGATGCGCGACGAGCGCGTACGTGAAACCGAAACGCATGTCGCGCGTCGCGGTGGCAGGCACGTCGCCGCCGCCGGTGAGCGGGCTCGTGCCGGCGCCGTCTTGGAAGACCGTGACCGGCAGCGCCAGATCGAGCTCGAGGCGATCGGTGACGCCGTACGCGAAGAGAAACGTCGCGTCGAACTGGTTGTCGATCGCCGGACGATCGCTCCCCGCGGGCGAAGGCACGTGAATCACGACCGGGCGCATCAAGTAGCTCCCGACGAGCCCGAACGCGACGCGCTCGGCCTGCGTCGTCTCGGCGCTTCCGACCGTGAGAAATTCGGACGGCCCGGCGTGCGGCCACAGCGTGTCGGAGTCGATGCACGGGCTCGTGAGCGGCGTCGTGCAGCTCGCGGACGCCACGCGCGCCGTCAGCACGAGGACGCCCGCGATCGCGACGGCAGGCGCGAGCAGGCGGGCTCTCATGGTCGGCGAGCCTACTCGGCAACACGTCGCGTGAGAAGATCGTGTAGAAAACGCGCTGCATGCGCATTTCACGCGAGCATCCGCTGCTTCTCGCGAGCGCGTCGCCGCGGCGTCGCGAGCTCCTCGAGCTGGCGCGGATTCCGTTCGAGGTGGTGCGCGCGCCGGTGGACGAATCGCCGTCGCCCGGGGAGCAGGCGCTCGCGTACGCGCCGCGGGTCGCGCGGGCCAAGCTCGCCGCTGCGAACGCGGCACTCCCGAGCGAGATGCGCGCGCGCGCGGCGATTGTCCTCGCCGCGGACACGACCGTGATCCTCGACGGGCGCATCTTCGGCAAACCCGAGAGCGACGACGACGCGCGCACGATGCTCCGCGCGCTCGCCGGGCGCGTGCACGAGGTCATGACCGCGTTCGCGCTCGGCGACCCGCGCACCTCGCGGCTCGTCGCCGAAGTCGCGGTGCGCACCTCGGTCGAGATGCGCTCGCTCGACGCGGCCGAAATCGACGGTTACGTCTCGACGGGCGAGCCGAGCGACAAAGCGGGGGCCTACGCGATCCAAGGAATGGCGAGCTCGCTCGTGCGTCGCATCGAGGGATCGCACACCAATGTGATCGGCCTGCCGACGGCGGAGCTCGTCACGGAGCTCCGGCGGCTGGAGCTTTTGTGAATCGTCGCGCGTGGCGCGACACCGGAGTCGTCGCGCTCGTCGCGCTCGCGCTGCGCGCGGCGACCGTGGTCTGGGCGCATCGGCGCTTTCCGCCGATCGCCGACGGAATTTATTACGACATGTTCGCGCGGCGCCTCGCGCACGGACTCGGCTACACCGTCGCCTGGCCCGATGGCGCCGTCACATACGCCGCGCACTATCCGGTCGGCTACCCGGCGATGCTCGCGCTCGCGTATCGCGTCTTCGGCGCATCGACCGGCGTCGCGATGGGCCTCAACGCTGCGATCGGCGCTGTCGCGTCGGCGTGCGCGCATCGCGTCGCGCTTCGTGGCGGCGGACGATGGCTCGCGCTCGCGGCGGCTTTGGCGGTCGCGCTCCATCCGGCGCTCGTCCTCTACACGCCCGCCGTGATGACCGAAGGCGTCGCCGCGGGCCTCGTCGTCTGCGCGATGGCCGCGCTTCCGAAAAACGTGCAATTTGCACGCATAGCCCTCGCGGGGGCCATTTTTGGCCTCGCCACGCTGGTTCGTCCGCAGGTCATCGTGCTGGCGCCGCTTCTCGCGTGGGTGTTCGCTGGGCGTTCGCGACGCCCCGCCTGCGGCGGATCCGTCGACCGCCGAGCGCGCCACTGGATCGCGGCGGGCGTGCTCGCGTCGGCCTTCGTCACGGTCGCGCCGTGGACCGCGCGCAACTGCGTCCGCATGCATCGCTGCGCGCTCGTCAGCGTGAACGGCGGGTGGAACTTGCTCATCGGCGTACGCACCGAGACGGGCGGCTGGGCTCCGCTCGAGGCGCCGGACGCGTGCAAGACCGTTTGGGACGAAGCGCAAAAGGACGCGTGCTTCGAGCGCGCGGCGCGCGCCGAGATCGCCGCGCACCCGTGGACCTGGCTGAAAAAAATGCCCGACAAGCTCGCGATGACCTTCGACGTCGTCGCGGCAGGTCCCTGGTATTTGAGGCACGCGAACGCCGACGCGTTCGGCGATCGCGCCGCCCTCGCTTGGGGCGCCGTCGAAACGATGGCGCTTCGCGTCTTGCTCGCGCTCGCGTTCGTCTCCGGCGCGCCGCTCTATCGGCTTCGCGTCTCGAAAAAAAATTGGGCCGTCACCGCGCCGCGTTTCGCGCTCGCGGCGCTCGGCGTCGCGCTTTCGTTCGCGCATCACGCGTGGCTCGCGTACGCGCTCCTCGCGATCGCGTGCTTCATTCGCGGGCGAGGGGAGCGCGCTTCGCCCGTGCGCGTCGCGACCGGCGTCGTCCTCGCGGCGACGCTCCTCACGCACGCCGTTTTTTTCGGCGCCGGCCGCTACGCGATCCTCGTCGTGCCCGAGGTCGCCCTCGCAGCGTTTGCTTGCGTCAGACCGAAAGCTCTGTCAGCGTCCCTCTCGTCGGCGTCCGGCAGGTGATCGCCGGTTGCATTTGCAACGGGAGGAAAGTCCGAGCTCCACAGAGTCCGGTGCCGGGTAACGCCCGGTGACGGCAACGTCGAGGAAAGCGCAACAGAAAGCAAACCACCTTCTCTCGAGAAGGAAAGGGTGAAAAGGCGGGGTAAAAGCCCACCGCGCGCGTGGCAACACGCGTGGCACGGCAAGCCCCACCGGGAGCAAGGCCACGTAAGCAAGCGTCCGAGGACTGCTCGTCCGAGCTTGCGGGTAGGCTGCTAGAGGCGTCCGGTAACGGCCGCCTTAGAGGAATGATCGCCATCGCGAAAGAGGCGACTCGATCGCGAAACAGAACTCGGCTTACGCCGAACGCCGACCGCGCGCCCTCGCAAGGGGGCGCGCGTCTTTTCGTTGCGCGTCCGAAGCGCAGCAATCCTCGTCGCGAGACGAGCACTCCTGGTCCCGAGGCGAGCACTCCTGGTCCCGAGACGACCGACGCTCCGCGGGAGACCTGCAATCCTCGTCGCGGGAGGAGTCGTCCTGGTCTCGGGGGCAGCATTGCTGGTCTCGAGACCGCCGATGCTGGGCTCACCCAGCATTTTCTCGGGGAATTTAGACCGAGAACGAAGAACCGCAGCCGCAGCTGCCTTTGACGTTCGGGTTGTTGAACTTGAAACCGGCGCCGTGCGCGCCCTCGACGTAGTCGATCTCGGTCGCCTCGAGGTACTGATGCGACAGCGGGTCGACGTAGAGCTTCACGCCCATCGACTCGTACGTCTCATCCATGTCGCCGACTTTGTCCTCGAAATAGAGGTCGTACGTGAAGCCGGCGCAGCCTCCGCCGATCACGCGCAAACGCAGGCCTTGGCCCTCGAGGCTCTCGGCGGTGGCGATCTCTTTGACCTTGGCGGCGGCTTTTTCGGTGATCGTGATCATGTTCTCGTTCCCATTATAGGCATGAAACGTGGCGGGGCTAGGGAGAGTCAGCCGTGCCGTGGACGATCCGCACGACGGTGCCGTTGACGCAGGTGGCGATGATGGCGCCGGGGCCGCCCGAAACGAGCGATGTGACGCCGCGGCCGCCGCGAAGCGGACGCATGCAGACGCCGTCGAGGGTGCTCGCGATGCCGGCCGGATCGACGACGCCGAGCGCGCCTTCGGGGGCGGCGAACGCGATGGTTCCGGTGTCGTCGACGAGGACCGGCACGTGCGGTGGCGTCACGTAGACGGGCGCGCCGCCGTCGGTCATGGCGACCGTGCTCGACGCGACCGGAACGCGCATGACCTCTTGGCCCGCCGAGCCGATGCCGATGACGAAGGTGTGACCCGGAACCGCCGCCATCGCGTAGGCGACGCCGCGACGATACGCGACCGGGCCGAGGAAGCCGCCGCCTTGGAACGTCGCGAGCGGGACCGCGAGACCTTGGCGCACGTCGAGCGTCATGAGCCGCGCGTCGTCGACGACTGCGACGAGGGTCGTGTCCGACGTCATCGCGGCGCCGCCGTGGACGCGGGTGCGCGGCGATTGCTGGAAGCTTCCGACGCGCGAGACGTCGAGGCCGCCCGTGCCGCCCGGCTGCCACGCGTAGACGACGCCGCTCCGCGCGACCGCGAAGATGCGACCGCCGCTCGCCATCAGCGGACCGCTGACCGACTCGGGCAGCGTCGCGCGCATGCGCACGTTGCCGGACGAATCGAGGAGCGCGATTTCTGACGAGGTGGCGACCGCGACGCCGCCGTCGTCGAGCGCGAGGGGCGCGACTGCGTCGAGCTCGTCGCCGCCCGCGCTGCCGGAAAGTTGCGTGCGAAAGCGGAGGCCGGTCTTGGTCACGCCGACGGCGACGGCCTCGCCCGAGCCGCCGACGACGACGATCGTGCCGTCGGCGAGCATCGCGGGAGGCGAGGTCGACGTCGCTGCGATCGGCGTGCTCTGGCGCGCGAGCTCGGGGTGACCTTCGCCCGCGTCGGGCGGGACCCAAACGACGTCGCCGTGCGTCGTGACGACGACGATCGCGTCGCTCGCGACGACCGGGGGCTCTTCGATTTGTCCGCCGCCGGTCGCGTAGCGCCACGCGACCTTCAGCGGGCCGCGCGGGAAGGCGTCTTTGGAGAGCCCGTCGCGACGCGCGTCTTGGCGCACGGTCGGCGCGGGCCCGGACGCGCGGCCGATCGTGAGCGTCGTCGCGACGCGCGGATCGATCCGCTGTGCGAACGCGACCGCGGCCGTCGCGACCACCGCGGCCCCGGCGAAGATCCAGAGTCGCTTGGTCATCGCTTCGTCTTTCGCACGATCGACGCGAGGACGGCGGGGACCGTCTTTCCGTCGGACGTCGCGATCGGTTTGGTCGCGACGCCGAACGCGTCGATCGTGTCGCCGGCGCGAATGTCGAGATCGCCGCCGTAGTCGACGCGCACGAGGCACGACGCGCCCTTCGCGCAGCCGCGTTTGTCGTCGACGAGGAGGGCCGTGCGGTGGTGGGTCGCGCGCGCGTCGACGACCGGCCCGGCGATCGCGGTCGATTGACCTTCGGCGGCCGTCGGGTCGCGCGTGAGCGCCGCCGCGTCGAGCGCCGCGGTTTTCTCGAGCGTCGCGGCTTCGTCGGCGAGCGACGCGACGCGTTTGATCGTGAGCGTCGCGGACCGCGGCGCCGCCTTCGTCGAAGCGTCGCCCGCGGGCGCCGTTCGGATCGCGATCGGTTGCTCGCCCGCTGCCAAGTCGATCGGGCCTTCGAAAGATCCGTCGGCGTCGACGGCGAGGCTCTTTCCGTTGGCGGTGACGACCGCGCCTTTGGCTGTTTTTCCGGCGATCCAGAGCGTCGCTTGATCGGTGACGAGCGACGCGGTCGGCGCGTCGACGTGGAGCGGGAGCACCGCGACGCGGATCGCGACCTCGCCCGTGCTCTTTTTGGCGTCCTTGCCGACGACCTCGTACGGCATCTTGCGCTCGATCGTCCGCGTCTCGTCGGCCGCGCCGGTCGTGTCTGCGGTGACGTCGTAGGTCAGCGTCGCTTTGCCGCTCGCGTCGAGCGCGACCGGTTTGCCGTCGACCGTGACCGTCGAGCCGGGGAGCGCTTCGACGTCGACGCGCACGACCGGAGGCGTCGCGCCGATGCCCGAGAGATCGCCGCGGATGCGATACGCGAGCGGCAAGACGAGCTTCACCGTTTCGTCGCGCCCGACGCCGGGACGGTCGAGCGCGATGTCGAACCGGTTGTCGCCGATCGCGAGCGGCGAGGGGAGCTCGAGGTCCGCTTCGTTCTTCGCGAACGTAGCGGTGTGGCTTTGCCACGTCGCCTTCGTCCCGTCGGGGCAGCCCGCGCAGACCAAGTGGAGCTCTTCTTTTCCGTCGGCGGAGACTTTGGCGGTCGCGGTCATCGGCGGGGCGCCGCGCGAGAAGTAGAGAATGGCGCCGCCGACCCCGACGACGAGCAAGAGCGCGAGCACTGCGACGAGGGCGAGCGGGATCCCGCGGCGCGCGACGACGACGGGCGCGGCGGGCGCGGCCTCGCGAGCGAGCGGCGCGGGCGCGGGGACGATCGGCGCCTGCTCGAGGACCATCGTGCGCGCCAAGGGTGCTTGCGGCGGCGCGACGGCGGGCGGTGCCGTTCCCGGTTGCGAGTGAAGCGGAGCGATGCCGGGCATGGCGATGCCGAGCATCGTTCCGCCGAGCGCGGCTTTCGGCGCAGGGGCAGGCTCGGGAGCGGGGACCGGCGCCGGAGCGGACGCAGCGAGCGGCGCGATCCCGGGCGCCGCGATGCCGAGCATCGTTTTCGCGCCGACGGGAACCGGCGCAGGCGCGGGTGCCGGTGCCGGCGGAATGCCGAGGTCCGGCGCCGAGAAGCCGAGCATCGTCTGCATCATCGGCGGCGCCGCGGCGGGCGCGGGCGCAGGCGGCTGCTGCTGCGACTTCGGCGCGTCGACCTTCGGCGCGAGCGGCGACGTGAAGCCGATCATGGTCTGGGCTGCCGTCGGCGTCGGTTGAGGCGCCGTCGCGACAGGCGTGCCGCATTGCGTGCAGACCCGCGCGCCCTCGCGGAGCTCGCTGCCGCATTGCGCGCACGTTTTGGCCATGACCGTCTTTGAATTACGTCAAACGTGCGCGCTCGTCCAAGGAAGATAGTAGGGTAGAGCCCGTGAAGCTGACCTGGTACGGGCCGCTCGCGCTGGCGCTCGCCGGCGCACTGAAGCTCGCGGTCGGGTGCTCGAACGAAGACACGCCGCCGAAGTTCTTTCCTGACGCGGCGACCGAGGCTTCGGACGACGGCGCGAGCGACGCGCCGGTCGATTCGCCGAGCGACGCCGCGACGAGCCACGGAAAAATCATCGCGGTCCACGCGAGCCCTGACGTCGGTGCGGTTCGCTTTTGTTTCGGCATCGGATTGCAAAACGACGGAAGCGACGCGAAAGTCGCGCCGATCTCGCCGCTGCCGTCGTCGCCGCTCGGGCCGGGCGCAGGCGCGGTCTTGTCCGACCTCGGCGATCTCTCGAGCAGCGCGGTCACCCCGTATGCCGTGCTCGCGTCGAAGGTCGGCAGCGGGGTGACGTGCGACGCGCTCGTCGGGGATGCGGGCCTCGCGGCGGGCACCGATTATTTCCGGCTCGCGACGATCAAAAACGGGATCTTCGCGTCGGGCACGACGCACCTCGTCGCCCTCAGCGGATGTTTGCCGCTCGCCGGCGACGCGCTCGCCGACCTCACGACGTGCGGCCCGAGCTACGACGCGACCAACGGCAACCTCGCGCTCGACGTCTTCACGCTCGATCGCGTGATCGGAAACACGCAGCGCCTCGGCGCTCAAATCGCGCACGTCGCATCGCCCGCTGCGGGCGTGTGGAGCGGGCTCTACGGGTCGACCTCGGTGAGCGCGGCGCTTCATCCGCAAGACGGCGGCGCCGACGAAATCATCGTCGACTCGGTCGCGCTCGGCGCGCTCGCGCCCGGGAGCGCGGCGTCGCTCGCGATGCCGTCGGTCGACGACACGTCGCTCGTCGTCTCCGCCGTGAACCCCGACGGCGGCGCGGCGCCGGTGCAAATGAGCATTCCGCTTCCGCTCGTCTACGAAGCGACGACCGGACAAGCCACCGGCGAAAAAGCGTACTTCGCGCCCGGCGTGAACTACACGTTCGTCTTCGTCGGCGATCCGCGCGTCGCAGCGACGAGCGACGGCGGCGCCTTCAACGGCTACTCGCTCCACGCGCTCGCCTTCCCGAACGATCCCAAAGTTCCCTGATGCGCATCTGGGTCCTCGGCACGGGCTCGAGCGGAAACTCGCTCCTCGTGGAGGCAGACGGGACCCGACTTCTCATCGAAGCGGGAATCGGCCCGAAAAACGCCTCGGCGCGCATGCGGATGCTCGGCGGCGATCTTCGCGGCGTCGACGGCATCGTGGTCACGCATCATCACGGCGATCACGCCGGCCAGCTCGAGCCGATGTGCAAAGCGCTCGGCGCGCCGCGCGCAGGCTCGTCGCTCCCGGCGATGGTGCACCTTCACGATGGCGTCGGCGTCGAGCGCGTTCGTCATCGCTTCGCGGTTCGTCGGCACCGCGCGGGCGAATCGTTCGAGGTCGGCGCGCTGCGTGTCCGCACCGTGCCCGTCGTTCACGACGCGCCGCACGTCGCCCTCGCGATTCAATCGAAGACCCACACGTTCGGCTTCGTGACCGACGTTGGCACGGTGACCGCGCCGCTCGTCGAGCTCCTCACGTCGTGCAACACGGTCATGATGGAATCGAATTTCTGCCCGCAGCTTCTCGAGCTCGGCCCGTATCCGCGCTCGCTGCGAAGGCGCATCGCCGGACACCTCGGGCACCTCTCGAATGGACAAGCCGCCGCGCTCGCCGGCACGATCGCCCGGCACGCCGCGTCCAAAATTTTTCTCTGTCACCTCTCGCAGGTGAACAACGAGCCCGCTCGCGCGCTCGCCATGGTGCGCGACCGCGCCCCGCGCGCGCAGGTCGAGGTCTTGCCCCACGGCCGCGCGCGCGTGATCGATCTAGCGCCCG
>DASXHD010000105.1:0-24060 GCA_036488725.1 Polyangiaceae bacterium
GTGCGGCGGCAACATCCGCTTCATCCGTACATCGCCGACTTCTTCATCGCCTCGCACCGCCTCGTCATCGAGCTCGACGGCGCCATTCACGTCGAGCAGCGCGACCGCGATCTCGCACGCGACCATTACCTTGCGTTGACCTATGGCGTCAGCGTCCTCCGCATCGACGCCGAGCTCGTCGAGCGACAGCTTCACGCGGCCATCACCATCGTGCGCGCGTCCCTCTGACCAGCAACGTCAACAACCCCCTCGGCGGCGGCCGAAGGCCGACGCCCGGAGGGGGCGCCGACACGCGCAGGCCGGCGGCTCGATTGAAGGCGCGTTACGCAGGCCGCCGGCCGAGCATGTCGGCGGGGGGAGAAATCAAAGAATGAAGTGATCGCCCAAATTGAGGACGGTCAGATTCACGCCCTTGAGCTTCGCGCACTCGCGCTCGACCTCGCGCTGAAACACAGGCTTGATGTGATAGAGCAGCGTCGGCAGCTCCTTCGGTCGTTTGAGCTTTTTCAAATCGACCGCGAGCGTCTGCGGCGTGTGATGCCCGCTCGCCTTCGCGAGCTTCTGCTCGTGGTTCGGAAAGCTCACTTCCATCAAGAGCGCGCGGAGCTTCGGCGTCGCGTCGAGCACCTTCCAGAGGCGCTCGGTGGGCCCGGTGTCGCCGCTGTACGCGATCGCGCCGTTCTTCCCTTCGATGACGAACGCGCCGCACTCGATCGTGTGGCTCACGAGGATCGATCGAACCGTGTATCCTGCAATCTTCGTCGGCACCTCGGGCTTGAGCACCAAGTACTTGATCGCCGGATGCGACGCGCTCGGGATTTTGGTGAAGTCGGGCCACAAGAGACCGTTGAAGAAATGCTTCTTCAGGATGTCGATCGTCTGCTTGGTGGCGGCGATGACGAGCGGCGGGCAGCGATTTTGCGTGCGGTTGTCGGCGATGGTCGCGAGATCGCGGATGTGGTCGAGGTGCGCATGCGAGACGAGGCACGCCTCGAGCGCGCACTGCGCTTTGAGCTCCATGCCGCTCGTGAGCGAGCCGGCGTCGACGGCGACGCGGTCGTCGAGGATGAAGGCGCTCGTCCGGTGCTTCGGAGTTTCGCCGCCGTGGCAACCGATGACTTTGAGGTCCATCACCCGATGCTCCGCGGCGGCGGTGCCGATTCTTCCTCGAACTTGCGCGGTATCTCGACGAGCTCGAGAAACTCGTGGAGCTTGCCGAGGTCGCCCACGATGAGCGAGCCGTCGCCCGGATCGGTCACGATGTGAAGGCGATGGAGTCGCCAGACGACGTCGACGACCTGCGCCGTCTCGACGCCCACCTCGCGCGCGATCTGCTCGACCGTCGTGCGAACGCGGATGCCGTCTTCGCAGCGCTCGCCGAACGTCTCGGCCGCGCGCTTGAGCGCGAGGAGCACGCGCGCCTGCGGATCGGGGTTGAGCAAAATCTGAACGAGCCCGTCGGCCGCGTCGAGACGCGCCGCGAGCTTCTTGATCAGTCGAAGCGCGATCTCGCTGTTATTTTTGATCATGGTCTCGAGCGTCTGCGCGTCGAGCACCAGGCACTTGACGTCGTCTTGCGCGCGCGCGGTCGCGGTGCGCGGCTTGCCATTCAAGATCGCCATCTCGCCGAGGAACTCGCCGCGACCGAGCGCCGCGATGGGGACCTCGACGTTTCCGGTGCGTTTGGTGATCTCCACCAGGCCCGATTGGATGACGTACATCTCCTCGCCGAGCTCTCCCTCGTGGAAGAGCACGTCGCCCGCGTGGAACTCCCGCCCGAAGCGTGAGAACAGTGGATCCGACATCGCCAAGGTGCAGAGAGTATCGCGACGCCGAAATTACGGTCAAAAAACAGCGCGGCTCAGTCCATGTCGAAGTCGCCCATGCCGCCCATGCCGCCCATCCCGCCCATGCCGCCCATCTCGTCGCCGCCGCCGCCGGCCGAGGCCGCCGGCTTCTTGGGCTTGTCGGTGATGATCGCTTCGGTGGTGAGCATCATGCTCGCGACGCTCGCCGAAAACTCGAGCGCGCTGCGGACGACCTTCGCCGGGTCGATGACGCCCGCGGCGAAGAGGTCCTCGAACTTGTCGGTCTGCGCGTTGTAGCCGAAGCCGCCTTTGCCCTCGCGCACCTTCTCGACGACGACGGAGCCTTCGGCGCCCGCGTTCTTCGCGATTTGGCGCATCGGCTCTTCGACCGCGCGACGCACGAGCTTGATGCCCGCGAGCTCGCTGCCTTCCGCCTGGAGCTTGTCGATCGCCGCCGCCGCGCGGAGCAGCGTGACGCCGCCGCCCGGAACGATGCCCTCTTCGACCGCCGCGCGCGTCGCGTGGAACGCGTCCTCGACGCGCGCCTTCTTCTCTTTCATCTCGGTCTCGGTGTGCGCGCCGACTTTGACGACCGCGACGCCGCCCGCGAGCTTCGCGAGGCGCTCCTGGAGCTTCTCTTTGTCGTAGTCGTTGCTCGCCGCTTCGACTTGCTTGCGAAGCGTCTCGACGCGTCCTTTGATCTTCTTCGCGTCGCCCGCGCCGTCGACGATCGTCGTGTTGTCCTTGTCGATCGAGATGCGCTTGGCGCGCCCGAGGTTGCCGATGCCGAAGCTCTCGACCTTGACGCCGAGATCTTCGCTCGCGACGTCGCCGCCGGTGAGCGTCGCGATGTCGACGAGCATTTCCTTGCGGCGATCGCCGAAGCCCGGCGCCTTGACCGCGCAGACCTTGAGCGCGCCGCGGAGCTTGTTAACGACGAGCGTCGCGAGCGCCTCGCCCTCGACGTCCTCGGCGATGATGAGCAGCGGACGCCCGTCGCGCGCGACGACCTCGAGCACCGGCAGGATGTCCTGCATCGACGAGATTTTCTTCTCGCTGATCAAGACGAACGGCTCCTCGAGCTCGACGGTCATCTTGTCGGGGTTGGTGACGAAGTACGGCGAGAGATAGCCGCGATCGAACTGCATGCCCTCGACCACCTCGAGCGACGACTCCATGCCGCGCGCTTCTTCGACGGTGATGACGCCCTCTTTGCCGACCTTGTCCATCGCGTCGGCGAGCATGTCGCCGATCGCTTTGTCGCCGTTGGCGCTGATGGTGCCGACCTGCGCGATGTGCGCTTTGTCTTTCGTCGGGACCGCGAGCTTCTTGATCTCGGCGACCATCGCCGTCACGGCCTTGTCGATGCCGCGCTTGATGTCCATCGGGTTGTGACCCGCTTCGACGAGCAAAAGCCCCTGCGTGTAGATCGACTGCGCGAGCACCGTCGCGGTCGTGGTGCCGTCGCCGGTCTTGTCGCTCGTCTTGCTCGCGACCTCGCGGACCATCTGCGCGCCGACGTTTTCCATCTTGCCGGCGAGCTCGATTTCTTTCGCGACGGTGACGCCGTCCTTCGTCACGACGGGCGAGCCGTAGCTCTTCTCGATGACGACGTTGCGCCCCTTCGGCCCAAGCGTGACTTTGACCGCGTTGGCGAGGGCGTTGACCCCGCGAAGAATGGCGTGACGTGCGTTTCGATCGTAGGCGATTTGCTTGGCGCTCATAGCTAGGAAATCCTTGCGGTTTTGGCTCGGCCTAGCACTCGCTACCGCGGAGTGCCAAAGCCAGCGAGCGCACCATAAGCCAAGTTACGGCTCCGTCAAGTCAGCGCGGCGCGTCTTCGTGCGTCCGCATGACTGGCTCGACAACCACTTGAACGGGCGCGCGCCTCCGATTATGGTCCGCCACCCCTTTCCGCAAATTGGGGGATCGTCTAATGGCAGGACGCCAGATTCTGGCTCTGGCTATCTAGGTTCGAATCCTAGTCCCCCAGCTCTCTTCGCTTCCTTCTTTCGAGTAACAAGGCCCCATCGTCTAGCGGTTAGGACATCGGCCTCTCACGCCGGTAACATGGGTTCGATTCCCATTGGGGTCGCTATCGATCAACTCTCTCGGCTCCTGCGAGCCGAAGAGCCTCGTCGAGTTGTCGGAGCGGCGTCGCTGAGAGGGCCCCGACGCGCTCCAACAAGTCATCCGGCGACAGCGTGATCAGCCACTGGCAAGGGATCAAGCCCGGACGCGGCAGAGCCACCCGGAGGACACCTTCGAGTGGCAGGGCTTCCCGCGCACCGATGCTGACTTCCAACGCCACCCCGTCGATGCCATCAGACGAGGGCGGAACGACCATCATCGCCGGGATCGCGTGCGCGTCCTCTCCGGACAAGATCACGACCGGACGTCTCTCATCGAGCCGCGCCCACCAGACCTCGCCGCCATTCAGTCGTCGGTCCACGCGAATGAGTGTGACCATGCGCGAAGTCGCGATCGACGAAGACCGAAGCGATGGGTAGCGACGCGTACTGGGAGCCGGTCTGTCGCCTCGCGGCGCGACTACGTTGCTGGGTGCGGCTGCGCGCAAACGATGGTCGCGAACCCTTCACGAGCGATTGGGGCATGCTTCTCCTCGTGCCGACGCGCGGGTATTTGGAAGGACCGGGCGGGCCCTGGCCTACGCGGCATGTCGAATGGGTGGAGATCACGGGCATGCGCATCAAGGGCGGTATGCGCGGGCTGCCAGTGGAAATCGTCGACATCACGGAGGAGCTGTTGGCTGGGCTTCGCGGGATGGCGATCGCTTGGGACCTTCGGGACGCGATGTTTGCGAACCGCTTTGCCGAGAAAACAGTCCGGGTGGTCCATATCCCGAATCCGTGGGGGCCGCCGGAACATGGGCCGACCAACTAGCGATAGATACGTCGCAGTTTTGTGCTTCGTGACCGCGGCCCTCGGCTGCGGCGGTGACGGCGATGTGTCGACTGCGAGCGAGCAGACGTGCTTCGCGGACCAACCGCTGAACGCGCAAGTGACTTGTCCCGCGACGTGGCGCTGCGACAACTGGACGCCGAATGGCCTCGATCGAATCACGAGCGAGTGCTGCCCACCGGGGTCGCCTCCTCATCAGATGAGCGACGGGTGCAAGCTCCCGCAGCCTTGATGCTTCGCTAGCGGATCTCTTTGTAGCCCTTGCCGGTCTTTTCTTTGATGAGCTTGACGTCGGCGCCGGCCTCGATCAGTCGGATCGCATCGGCGCGCTTTCCCGACGACACCGCTTCGTAGAGACTCTCTTTGCCCATCGCTCCTCCGCGGTCATCGTACAGGCGCTCACCCGCGCGAGCTCAGGCGCCGACTACCCGCGGATCTGGCGTCAGTGATCACCATCATTGGCGGGCATGCCTTGGACCACTGGCGGGGATCGCCACCATGATCGGCGGGGATCGATGGGATCATTGGCGGGATCGACGCGCCACACTGGCGTCTTTTGCCCGTTGGCTCCGCCAATGATCGCCTCGACTGGCGCCAAGCGTTGTAACCTTCGCGCCAGGAGGTCCCTCCAATGGCGCGTACGCATCGCATCAATCACGCCGAGCTCGTGCTCCGTGCACGCCAGGCACTGGGCATGTCCCAGCGGCAGCTTGCATTGCACCTCGGAGCTTCGGAACGAACTGGCGTCAGATGGGCGGCGAACGAGTCGCAACCGTCGCTCGCGCAGTATCAAGAGCTCGCGCGCGAGGTGTACCCACACGATCCGGACCTCGCCCGATTGCTCGCGGCGGCGGGTCGAACGGCCATCGAGGTGCTCGTCCCTCCGCCCCCGGCCCCGCCGCCCCCGCCCGCTCCGCCGCCCAGGCCGCCCATCACGGTGTTTCACGCCGATGCGATCGTTTGCGCGGCGGCCGATGCGATGAAGGTCACGCCGGATGCCGTGCGCCCCGCGATCGCAGCGGCGATCGCGCGAGCGCAAGCGATGGGGGCGCCCCTCGAGGAGATCGCACCGTTTCTCGGCGCCGCGCAGTGATCAAAAACCGAGCGTCAGCGTGGCCGAGGTCTTGGCGTCGTCGTCGCTGACGAGGTTGGCGTCGAAGACGCCGTGCACCACGAAATATGGATTCACGCTCGCGTCGGCGGGCAGCGGCGTCACTGACGTCAGCGCGAGCGACCACGAGCCGACGACCTCTTGCGTGCCGCCGAGACAGTCGCTCGCGGCCTGCGCGACCCAGCACTTTTGGGGAACGATCGGCGTGCACGTCGGCGCGCTCACGGGCCCAGAGATCTGACAGCCTGCGGGACAAGTCGGGGCCGCGTTGCCGCAGTCGACGCCCGTCGGTGCGGGCAGCATCACGCACAGGGTGAGCGCCCCGCAGGTCGAGCCGCTCGAATAGGTTCCGGGCGCGGCGGTGAGCGCACCAGCAAATGACAAGAGGTAGACGAGCGTCGCGTTCGCGGGCTCGGTGATGTGGACGACCGACGAGAGATCGTTCGATGATGTGTCGAACGCCGAGAACAGAACCTGGCCGCTCGGCGCTCGCTCGAGTTGCACGAATGCGCCTCCCGAGCAGAATGCGCCGTTCAGCCCGTCGCCTTGAAAGCTACCGAAAGCCGGGACGTCGATGACTTGCAGTCCCCCGCCGTCGGTCGCGCACACGGGAGTCCCCGGCCCCGGCGGCTTGCCGCAAGCGACGAGCATGAGAAATCCGCCGAGGAGCGCCCGCGCAGCCATTCCGTGAGCATGACATGGCCGCGGGCCGCGGCCGTCGGCATCGTCGAGTGTAACCCTTGACGGACGACGCGGACGCGTGGCCAGATCTCGGCGCATGTCGACCTTGCATCAGACGATCAACGCGTTGGCGGAGAAGTTCGCCCATGACTTGGTGCGCGCCATGCGCGGCGCGTCACTCGACGAAATCGTCGGCGAGACTTCTGCCGCGCATCGTCGTTCCTCCAAACGGATCCGGCGCTCGCCCGAAGAGCTGCAGAAGCTCGCGGATAAAATCGTCGGGCTCGTGGCGAAGCACGTCGACGGGATCCGCGCCGAGGAGCTGAAGCGAATGATGGGCGTCGGGCCCGGCAACGTCGGCGCGAAGGTTTTCACGAAGCCGCTCGGCATCGCGCTCGCGTCGAAGAAGATCCGAAAGAAGGGCGCGCGGCGCGCGACGCGCTACTTCGCGGCGTGACGATCGAGGACCGCGCGCACGTCTTCGACGAGCTTGATGAAGATGCGCTGAAATTCCGGATCGGTCGGCGGAATCGTCGTCCGCCGCTTGTGTTTGATGCCGAAGCTATGCACCGAGCGGTGCGGACCGACGCGAGCCTGATAATAGGTTTCGTCGGACGTGCGGCCCACTTGGCTCACGGTGCCGCCGCGCTCGCGCATCCACTCTACGGCTTCGTCCCACGTCATGTTCTCGGCCCGGTACAGGATGATATGCGGCCGAGTGACGTGGGTAGTGGCATGATGCCACGCAGGATCGCTTATCATGACGGTCGTGCGCCCAACGGCTTGGCGGTTGCTGTTCTTTCCCTTCGGCGTGGCGGCTTGCGGGCTCATTTCGGGGCTCGACGATTTGCACGTGAGTGACGGCGGCGCGGGGCCCGACGATGCGGGGCTCGACGTGGGCTCGTGCGAGGGCGGCGCGTGCGGCGCGCCGGATGGGTTTCAGCCCGTGCTCTTCGCGGCCGATCGCAACACGGCTTGCACGGGCGCGCTCGACGTCGTCGTCGACCCGGGGCCGCCGTCGGCGGGCGCGTGCACTTGCTCATGCACACCGAAAGCCGGCGCGTGCTTGCCGCAAGCGCAGCTCGTGGGCTCGGTCGGTCTCGCGGGCTGCTCGATGGTGACGACGATCCCGGTCGCGCTCGACGGCGGCTGCAACGAAGGCACGAATGGCGAGCCGCCGTCGCACGCGGCGTTCGGCCCGTTTCCGTCGACCGGCGCGTCGTGCTCGAGCTCGCTTCAAGCGACCGGCACGATCGCGAGCACGCCCGGCCGCGTGTGCCCCGTGACGAGCTGCTCGGCGTGCGCTCCGCCGACGGGCTTCGAACTATGCTTCGCGGCGGACGGCGCGGTCGCGTGTCCGAGCGGCATGACCAAGCACGTCGTCGGCTCGAGCGCGGAGCTCGCTTGCTCGCCCTGCACCGACTGCAGCGTCACCAGCACGTGCGGCGGCACGCTCAAGATCTACGACGACAAGTCGTGCTTGAGTCTCACCGACACGATCACGGTCGACGGCACGTGCCACACCGTCCAAAACGACATCCTCGGCGGGTTCCGTTACACGCCGGCCGCGAACCAGCCGACGTGCGTCGCGGGAACGAGCACGGCCAGCGTCTCGGTTGCAGCGCAGACGACGGTCTGCTGCTCGCCCTAACGCGCGACGACCACGCCGAACGCGAGCAGCGACGTCGACGCGGCGGCGAGCGCGGCCATCGCGAAGACGGCCCAATGCGTTGCGTCCCAGCGGATCGAGAGCATGCGAAATCGTCGCACGCGCGCGCGCGGCGCGCCAAGTTTCCCGTGGTAACCTCGCGGCGTGCACGACGTCGTACTTCGCGGAGGGCTCGTCTTCGACGGACGCGGGCGGCCGGCCGCCATCCGCGACGTCGGCATCGACGGCGAGCGCGTCGCGGCGATTTCGAAGATCCCTCTCGAGGGCGCGCGCGTCGTCGATTGCCGCGGGAAATGGGTCGTTCCGGGGTTCATCGATTGCCACACGCATTACGACGCCGAGATCGAGCTCGCGCCCGAGCTCGGCGAGTCGCTGCGACACGGCGTGACGACGGTGCTCCTCGGGAGCTGCAGCTTGAGCCTCGCGATCGGCGAGCCGGACGATCTGGCGGATTTGTTTTGCCGCGTCGAAGCGATCCCGGACGAGTACGTGCGGCCGCTCCTGCATGCGAAAAAAACGTGGACGGGGCATCGCGATTATTACGATCACCTCGACTCGCTCGCGCTCGGGCCGAACGTCGCGTCGTTCGTCGGGCACTCGGCGGTGCGCGCGCACGTGATGGGCATCGCGCGCAGCTTGAATCGCAAAGTCGTGCCCGAGCGAGTCGAGCTCCGCGCGATGGAGACGCTGCTCGAAGAAGCGCTCGACGCCGGTTGGCTCGGGCTCTCGGTCCAGACGCTCCCGTGGGACAAAGTCGGAGGCGACCGCGACATTCGCAGCCGACCGCTGCCGTCGACGTTCGCAAAATGGAGCGAGTATCGGCGGCTCACGCGCATCCTCCGCGAGCGCGGGCGCATTTTGCAGGGCGTACCTTCGCCGACGCGGCCGCTCTCGTCGCTTTTATTTTTCATCGAGAGCACCGGCATCGTGCGCAAGCGTCTCAAGACGACGCTCATCTCGATGATGGATCTGCGCGCGAGCCGGACGGTTCGTCATTTCACGACGGCGCTCGCGCGGATCTTCAACGCGTGCTTCGACGCGGACTTTCGCTGGCAGGCGCTGCCCGAGCTCTTCGATTTGTGGGCCGACGGGATCGATCTCGTGGTGTTCGAAGAGTTCGGCGCGGGCGCCGCCGCGCTTCATCTCGCCGAGCACGCGCGGCGCGCGACGCTCCTCCGCGAGCCGGAGTTTCGTGCGAGCTTCCGGAAGGACTGGACCGATCGCTACGCGCCGAAGTTCTTCCACCGCGATCTCGCCGAGTCGCTGGTACTGCGCGCGCCGGACGCGTCGCTCGTCGGAAAATCGTTCGCCGAAATCGCGAAAGTCCGCGGGCACGACGCGGTCGATACGTTCCTCGACCTCGTCGCCGAGCACGGCACCAAGCTCCGTTGGTACACGATCATGGCCAACGACCGGCCCGAGGTGGTGCGCGAGATGGTCAATAATCCGGACGTGCTCATCGGCTTCTCCGACGCGGGCGCGCACCTCCGGCAGATGGCGCATTACAACTTCCCGCTTCGCATGCTGCGGCTCGCGCGCGATTCGAAGATCATGTCGATCGAGCGCGCCGTGCACCGCGTGACCGGCGAAATCGCCGAGTGGCTCGGCCTCGACGCCGGCACGATCGCCTTGGGCAAACGCGCCGACGTCGTCGTCCTGGATCCCGACGCGCTCGACGACGAGCTCGACAAAGCAGTCGAGGCGCCGATGGAATGCTTCGCGGGATTCTCGCGCATGGTGCGCCGCAACGACCGCGCGGTGAAGCTCGTGATGGTCGGCGGGCAAGTCGCGTTTTCGGACGGCGCACGAAGCGACGTGCTCGGAAAACAAAAGCTCGGAAGGGTCCTGCGAGCTTGAACGCGCTCACGTTTCGCATCCAGCTGCCGCGTTTGATCTTCGCGAAAGTCGCCGGCGCGATTTCGCCGCGCGCGTACGTCTCGGGTCTCGGCGCGGTCTCGTACGAAAAAGTCGAAGAGCCCAAGCCGCACGGCAACGACTGGATCATGGTGAAGCCGACGCTCGCGGGGATCTGCGGGAGCGACGTGATGCAGGTCTTCCTCGAGGCCGCCGCCGACAATCCTTTGTCCGCGGTCGTCTCGGCGCCACACGTGATGGGCCACGAGGTCGTCGGGACGGTCGTCGAGGTCGGCAAAGCCGTGAAGAAATTCCGCAAGGACGATCGCGTCGCCGTCTCGCCGTGGCTCTCGTGCTCGGTGCGCGGTCTCGCCCCCTGCCCTTCGTGCGAAAATGGCGACTTCCCGCTGTGCCATCATTTCTTCGACGGCAACTTCGAGCGCGGCATGCATCTCGGAAATTGTCGCGACGTCGGCGGCGGGTTCGCCGAGACGATGTGCTTGCACGAGTCGATGCTCTTTCCGATCCCCGAGGGCGTCTCGTTCGACGACGCGGTGCTTGCCGACCCGTTCGCGGTCGCGCTCCACGCGGTCTTGCGCGCGCCGCCCGAGCGCGGCGAGACGGTGCTCGTCTGGGGCTGCGGCTCGCTCGGCCTCATGACGATTCATTTGCTCTCGGTGCTCTTTCCCGGCGTGACGATCCTCGCCGTCGATCACAAAGAGCGCATGCGACCGCTCGTCGAGCGACTCGGCGCGCATCGCCTCTTCACGTCGCGCGGAAAAGATCTCGTCGCCGAAATCGGCGAATGCGCGAAGGCGCCGATGCGAAAACCGTTCTTCGGTTTGCCGTGGCTCCAGACCGGCATCGACAAAATTTACGACACCGTCGGCGCGCCGAGCACGCTCGAGGTCGGCGTACGCATCGTGCGGCCGCGCGCCACGATCGTGATGGTGGGCGTCGCCGAGCCGAAGCGCTTCGAGTGGACGCCGCTCTACTTCAAAGAAATCTCGCTCCTCGGATCGAACGCGTACGGCATGGAAAACCTCGGCGAAAAGCGCGCGCACGGCATCGAGCACTATTTGAATTTGCTCGCCGAAAAAAAGCTCGACTGGACCGGCGTCGTCACGCACCGCTTCCCGCTCGCGAAATTCGGCGACGCGTTCATGTCGGTCTACGACAAGCGCCGGTCGGGCGCGATCAAGGTGTTGTTTCAGCCATGAAGGGCGTCACGTTCGAGATGTCGTTTCCGCGGCTCGCGGCGGCGCGCGTCGCGGGATTTTTTTCGACGAGCGGGTTCGTCGCGCCGTTCGGGCCGCTCCGCTTGCGCGAGTTGCCGGATCCGAAAGTCCACGGCGACGATTGGGTCGTCGTCGAGCCGACGGTGACCGGCGTCTGCGGAAGCGACGTGAAACAGATTTTTCTCGACGCCGACATCGACAATCCGCTGCGCGCGCTCATTTCGTTTCCGCACGTGCTCGGTCACGAGGTCGCCGCGCGCGTGATCGAAGCGGGACCTGCCGTGCGGCGCGTGCGGCCGGGCGATCGCGTCGCGGTCTCGCCGTGGCTGCCGTGCGAGGTGCGCGGGCATTCGCCGTGCGCGTACTGCGCGAGCGGCGATCTCTCGCTCTGCGAAAATTTCACCTCGGGTCCATTCGCCGACGGTATCCACGCGGGCAACTGCCGCGACGTGCCCGGCGGCTACAGCGATCGCATGATCGCGCACGACTCGATGTGCTTTCCGATTCCGGAAGGCGTGAGCGACGAAGAAGCCGCGCTCTCGGATCCGTTCTCGGTCGCGATGCACGCGATCCGAAAAGCGCCGCCCAAGCCCGGCGAAACCGTCATCGTCTACGGCTGCGGGCCGCTCGGCCTGCTCACGATTCACGCGCTCGCGCGGCTCTTTCCGGACGTGCGCGTCATCGCGGTCGACTTGCACGCGTACCTCGAGCCGTTCGCCAAAACGATGGGCGCGCACGAGTACGTCGCCGCCGGCGGCGAAGAGCTCGTCGAAAAGATCGCCGATCTCACGTCGTCGCACGTGCGGCGCGTTCGATTTTCGCTTCCGTGGGTGATCGGCGGCGTCGACAAAATTTACGACACGGTCGGCGTCGCCGAGACGCTCGAGACCGCCGTTCGTCTCGTGAAGCCGCTCGGCACCGTGCTGCTCGTCGGCGTGGGCACCCCGCGCCGCTACGAATGGACGCCAATCTTTTTCCGTGAGGTCACGGTCATCGGCTCGAATGCCTACGGCGTCGAGGATTTTTCTGAAGGACGCATGCACGGCTTCGAGCACTACTTGCGTCTCTGCGCCGAAAAGAAGCTCGATCCGACGGCGATGATCACGCATCGCTTTCCGCTCGCGCGTTATCGCGACGCGTTCGTCGCCGCGCGCGACAAGCGGCAGCACGGGGCGGTCAAGGTCGTCTTTCAGATGAAAGTTCTGTGATGCACACCGAGTCGATCGACTACGCGTACGACGGCGTCGCGCTTCGTGGATTCTTGGCGACCGAAAAGGCGAAGGCGCCCGGCGTGCTCGTCGTGCACGACGCGGGCGGGCTCAGCGACAACATCAAAGAGAAGGCGCGGCGTCTCGCGTCGCTCGGGTATTGCGCGTTCGCGCTCGACTTGTTCGGCGGCGGCGCGCCGGTGACCGACGGCCGGCAGCGCATCGGCGAGCTCGCCTCCGACTTCGCGCGATGGCGCGGGCTCGCGCGCGCCGGCCTCGACGTGCTCGCCGCGCGAAAGGAGTGCGACGCGTCGCGCCTCGCGGCGATCGGCTACTGCTTCGGCGGCACGACGGTCTACGAGCTCGCGCGGAGCGGCGCCGACTTGCGCGGCGTCGTCGGATTTCACAGCGGTCTCGCGCCGAGCTCCGGCGAAGCGAAGAACATCCGCGGAAAAGTTCTCACGCTGATCGGCGCCGACGATCCGCTCATCCCGCCCGAAGCGCGCGTCGCGTTCGAGCGCGAGCTCAGCGCGGCCAAGGTCGACTGGCAGATGATCGTCTACGCGAACACGGGTCACAGCTTCACCAATCCGAACGCGAACGCGATGAACCGCGAAGGATTTTTCTATCAGCCGGACACCGACCGTCGCTCGTGGGACGCGATGAAGCGCTTTTTCGAGGAGATCTTCGCGTGAGGCTGCATCGCGTGCTGCCTGTGCTCGCCCTTCTTGCGGCCTGCGCCTCCGACGATTCGTCGGCGCCCGATGCCGGTCCGAGCGATGCGACCACCGCCGACGTGCCCGACGTGAGCACGCGCGACGCCGGCGCCGACGCGCCGCAGGACGCCTCGATTGACGCTCCGATCGACGCCCCGCCGGACGCGCCGCCCGCCGCTTACAACGACTTCACCGTGACCTCGTATTGGTCGTCGTTCGACGCGACGACCGGCGTCGACTCGAACCTCCAGAGCTTCGCCGGCGGCACGTTCGACGGTCGCTACGTTTACTTCGTGCCGAACGAAGCGCCGAACCTCGCGCTCCGCTACGACACGCAAGGCGCGTTTTCGTCGGCTGCGTCGTGGGAAACGTTCGACACCGAATCGGTCGACATCAACGCCTACGGTTTCGTCGGCGCGGTCTTCGATGGTCGCTACGTCGACTACGTGCCTTGGTATTCGAGCGGCTCGCCGAGCGCGACGTTCTTGCGCTTCGACACGAAAGCGTCCTTCGGGACGAAAGCGTCGTGGTCGATCGTCGCGCCGCCCGTCGGCGGTTTTCAGGGCGGCACGTTCGATGGCCGCTACGTCTACGTCGCGCAACGAACCGGGACCGCGGGCAACCTCGAGCGTCTCGACACGACAGTCGATGGCGGCGCGTGGTCCGGCTTCGATCTCTATCCGACGAGCACCAAGCTCGATTGGCTCTTCGGCGGTCTCTTCGACGGGCGCTACGTCTACGTGCAATCGACGGCGACGAGCACAGTCGCGCGCTACGACACGAAAGGCCCGTTCGACGCAGGCGCGTCGTTCGAGAGCTTCGGTGTCGGCACCGATCTCGGCGCGGCGGGTCTCGGGAACGGCGCCTTCGACGGCCGCTATCTTTATTTCTCGGGAACGAAGATCGCCCGCTACGACACGCAGGGCGACTTCTCGAGCGGCGCCGCATGGGACGCGGTGAGCGCGACCGGCGTCGCGGCGGCAGGCTGCGTGCTCGGAGCGTTCGACGGCCGATACGTGTACTTTCTCGGTAACGGCAGCCCGAAGATCACGCGCTACGACACGCTCGGCGCATTCACTTCGGCGTGGCCGGTATTCGACACGACGAGCGTCGGCGGCGTGACCGAGGGTTTCTATACGGCCATCTTCGACGGCCGCTATCTCTACTTGGCGCCAAACGGCCAAGGCGCGGAGCACGCCGTCATTTTGCGATTCGACGCGAAGAGCCCGCCGTCGATGCCGCCGCTGCCCGCGTTTCACGGCTCGTTTTTCTGATCGCTCACCACGCGAGCGTGCCCCCGCGGAGCTCCGCTTGCGCGCCGATGACGAACGCCTCGTTTCGCGCGCCGTGTCCGAACGGCGCGCCCGCATAAACCGGAACGCCGAGCGCGCGGGTTCGCTCGGCGAGCACCGCGTCGATCGTGACGCCGTCGGGTCCGGCTTCGCACTGCGTGAACTCGCCGAGCACGATCGCCGCCGCGCGCGCGAGGTGACCGCCGTCGACGAGCGAGGTGAGCATGCGGTCGACGCGATACGGCCGCTCGGTCACGTCCTCGAGCAACACGATCGCGCCGTCCGGAATCGCGAGCTTGCCGGCCGCCGCCATCGCGACGAGGAGCGCGACGTTGCCGCCGAAGATCGGACCGGCGGCGTCGCCCGCGCGAATCGCGCGCAGGTCCCCCCACGCGCGCGATCCCGACGGCCGCTCGAGCGCCGCGAGCCACGCGCCGCGATTACGTGCAAGATGCACGTTTCCCGAAGCGCCGAGCCCCGTCACGTTCGGTCCGTGCACGCAGCGCACGCCGCGCGCCGCCGCGAAGACGTGCAGCGCGGTCACGTCCGAAAATCCAGCGATCGCCTTCGGCGCACGCGCGAAATCGTCCCACGGCAACCGCGACGCGATCCGCGTGATTCCGTACCCGCCTCGCGCGACGAGGATCGCCCGCACCTCGCTCGCCCGCATCGCCGCCGCGAGCTCGTCGGCCCTCCTCTCGTCCTCCCCCGCCAAAAAACCCGCGCGCGAAAAAACATCCTCGCGAACCTTCACCCGATACCGCTGCGCGACCCAAGCAAGCCCCGACAAAAACGCCGCACGCGGAAACGGACTAGCCGGCGCCACCACCGCCACGACATCTCCAGCCCGCACAGCCTCCATGCCCCCTCACCATTCCACATTCCACATCCCACATTCCACATTCCACATTCTCTTCCGTCTGCTACTCCACCGCGGTGCCTCCCGCTCGCCCCATCGCACTCCCGCCGTGGGCCGCCCAAAGCGCCTTCGCCCGCGGCGTCGCGAGCGCGCTCGATCGCAGCCTCGGTCGCTCGCTCGCGCAAATGCTCGGCGAAGATTTCGAGAAGCGTCTCGCGCGCGTCCCGCTGAACCTCGGCGCGTCCGGCGTCGACGCGTTCGGCCTCGATCCGCAGTGGACGAAATACGCGCTCTCGGCGATCGCGTATTTGCACCGCCGCTACTTCCGCACCGAAGTGTTCGGCGCGCGTAACGTCCCGCAAGGTCGCGTCCTTCTCATCGCCAATCACTCGGGCCAAGTCCCGATCGACGGCGCGCTCATCGGCGCGGCGATGTTCATGGACGTCGAGCCGCCGCGCTTCACGCGCGCGATGGTCGAAAAATGGACGCAGACGCTCCCCTTCGTGTCGCTCCTTTTTTCGCGCGTCGGCCAAGTCGTCGGCGTCCCCGAAAACGCGCGCCGCCTGCTCGAGCAAGACGAAGTGCTCCTCGTCTTCCCCGAGGGCGCCAAAGGCGTCTCGAAGACTTTCGACAAGCGCTACCAGCTCATGCCCTTCGGTCTCGGCTTCATGCGCCTCGCGATCGAGACGAAGACGCCGATCGTGCCCGTCGCGGTCATCGGCGCCGAAGAGCAATACATCTCGCTCGCCAACATCGAATCGATCGCCAAAGTCTTCCGCATGCCGGCTTTTCCGATCATTCCGCAGCTCTTCATTCCGGGCGGCCAGCTCCCATTGCCCACGCGCTATCGCATGTATTTCGGGGAGCCGATGAGCTTCGAGGGCGACGCCGACGACGACGACGCGGTCATCGAAGAAAAAGTCTGGCTCGTCCAAAAAACAGTGCAGTCGATGATCAACCGCGGCCTCCGCGACCGCAAACACATCTTCTGGTGAGCGATGGCCGCGCGTAAGAAAGCCGCGTCGCAAGGCAAGGTCGTCGTCACCGGAATTTGCGGTCGCCTCGGGCGTCAAGTCGCGCGCGTGCTCCATCGCGAGCGCACGGTGATGGGCGTCGACCGGCGCGATTTCATCGGCAGGCCGAAAGACATCGCGCACGAGCAGCTCGATCTGCGGCGCAAGAAGCTACGCGACGTCTTTCGCGGCGGCGACGTCGAAGCGGTCATCCACCTCGGCGTCATGCACGACCCGCGCGCGTCGGCGGCCGAGCATCACTCGTGGAACGTCGAAGGCTTCACCAAGCTCCTCGATTACGTCGCGCAGTTCCGCGTGCCGAAGCTCGTCGTCCTCTCGAGCGCGAACGTCTACGGCCCGCAGCCGCACAACCCGCAATTTCTCACCGAGGAAGCGCCGCTCCTCGGCGGCGCGCGCTTCAGCGAAATCCGCGACCTCATCGAGGTCGACATGCTCGCGCAGAGCTTTTTCTGGAAGCACCCGGACGTGCAGACCGTCATTTTGCGGCCGGTCCACATTCTCGGCCGCGTGCGCAACGCGGCGTCGAATTTTCTGCGTCTGCCGCGTGTGCCCACGCTGCTCGGCTACGACCCGATGATTCAAGTCATCCACGAGCAAGATGTCGTCGCCGCGATCATCTCGGCGCTCGCGCCCGGCGCGCGCGGCATCTTCAACGTCGCCGGCCCCGAGCCGATGCCGCTCTCGCGCGTCCTGCGCATCCTCGAGCGACCGACGCTTCCCGTGCCGTACACGCTCGCGAAGGGCCTCATCAACCGCATGTTCGCGCTGCACCTCACGAGCTTCCCCGCGCCGGAGCTCGATCACATTCGCTACGTCTGCATGGTCGACGACCGCCGCGCGCGTGACGAGCTCGGCTACGTCCCGCAGCACGACGCGACCGAGACCGTGCGATCGATCGACGAGTGACCTCAGGCCGCGGTGTCGTGCTCTTGCTCGACCCAGTAGCCGCTGCGCTCGAGCGTGAAGACGCGCGTCGCGCCGGCGTCGCTCCGCAAGATCATCCGGGCGGGCGCGAGCGGGCTCCGCGCGTAGGCGAGAAATCGCCATTTGGCCGCGTCGTCCTCGAGCTCGGCGGCGAGGCCCGTCTTCTTGAACGAGTCGAGCGCTTTTTTGGCGGGTGCCTGCGTTTCCTCGGGCCAAACGATCATGACCGCTTCTTAGCGGAAAATCAGTTCGGCGGCGAGACGGGCGCGCAGGTCGACACGCCGGCGCCGACGATCGTGAAGCCGGTGTCGGCGATCGCGGTCGAGAAGGTCTTGGTCGTCGCGTACGCGTAGTGCGTGACCGTGCTGCCGATGCCGTTGCCTTGCGTGTAAAACCAAAAATCGCCGCCCCAGAACGAGAACGCGTAGGCGAGCGTCGTGTCGACGCCCGTGAGCGTGATCGGGCTCGGCGTCGCCGCGCTCGCTTTGTCGATCTCCGCGAGCTTCGGCGGCGAGAGCGTCGCGAAGAATCCGAAGAGCTGCGCGTTGCCTGTGCCGGTGAGCTCGCACTCGTTGCCGCCGAGGCCGTTCGAGTAATCGCCGATCGGCGTCAGCTGAAATGACGGAAGCGCGATCTTCGCGAGCCCGCCGCCGTTGCCCGACGAGTCGTCCGCGGTGCACGTGTAGAGCGTCTCGGCGGTGCCTTGCACGACGTCGCTCGAAAAACCCATGCCGCGGATGCGGCGGTTCGATTGATCGAGCTGATACGACGTCGGCTGGCACGATGCGTCGGTGGTGCTCACCTTCCAGAGCGTGCCGTCGCTCATGTTCACGTACGCCGTCGCGTCGCGCGAGACCGCCATCGAGTTGGGCGACTCGAACGTGCCGCAGTTCAGCGTGCCGATCGTCTTGAACTGGAGCGTCGCCGGGTTGAAGCTGCGCAGAACGTTGTCGGTCGCGATCGTGTAGACGAGCTTCGCCGCGTCGGAGCAACCGTCGCTCGGACCGGAATCAGTCGGCGGTCCCGAGTCGCCGAAGGTCACTTCGCCATCTGGCAACGAAGCATTTCCGTCGCCGCCGCCGTCGCGGCCGGTCTTACCGCCGTCGTTGTCGAAGCCGGTGCCGGTGCCGCCGCACGCGGCGCAGAGGATCCCCAAGCCAAGCCATTTCAAGCGCATCAGGCGATCTTAGCACTCACGCGGCGAGCTCGGTGGGCCACGTCACCGGCGGGAACGGAGCGGCCGGGCGCGCGAAGTAATAGCCCTGCATCCAGTCGCATCCCAGTGTGAGCAGATGCTGACACTCGGCGGCCGACTCGACGCCCTCGGCGATGACGCGCACGTCGAGCTGGCGCGAGAGCGCGACGAGCGACGAGACGAGCTTCGAACGCGTCGGCGAAGTATCGACATTTCGAATGAGCTCCATGTCGAGCTTCACGATGTCCGGTTGCAGCGTGACGAGGCTCGTGAGGCCGGCGTAACCGGCGCCGAGATCGTCGACCGCGATGCGGTGCCCGCGCTGCCGAAGCGTGCGGATCGCGTCCCACGCGGGCCCTTCCGGCTTGAGACGCGCGCGCTCGGTGATTTCGAAAGCGACGCGCGACGAGAGCGACGCGAACGGCGAGTCTTCGGCGACGAGCTCGGGGTCGTCGAGCGCGCTCGGGTGCAAGTTCACGAGGAGCTGCGTGCCGTCGGGGAGCTCGGTGGCGACGCGCGCCGCCGCGCGGTGAATGTGACGCTCGATTTCGCGCACGCGCCCGAGGCGCTCGGCGAGCTCGATGATCGCGCCGCCGTGCGGCAACGACGGCTCGCGCGTTCGCACGAGCGCTTCGTAGGCGACGACGCGCCGCTCGCGCACGCTCACGATCGGCTGCGTCGCGACCCAGAGCGTCTCGATGGCGCGCTGGAACGTATCGTCCGCTTCGGTCGAAGGCGGCGTGCTCGTGCGCCGGGAACGCTTGGCGGCGATGGCGTCGTTGATCGTCCGCGTCAGCTCCCCGGCCTGGCAAGGCTTGGTGAGGAACCGAAAGACCGCCGCGTCGTTGATCGCCTGGATGGTGTCCTCGAGCCGCGCGCGCCCCGAGAGGACGACGCGCGCCGTCTTCGGGTGCTCGGCGCGAACCCGCGCGAGAAATTCGCTGCCGCTCATGTCCGGCATGTCCATGTCCGAGATGACGACGTCGACCGGCGCCTCGGCCAGCATTCCGAGCGCGTCGCGCGCCGAGTTTGCGGTCAGGACTTCGTAAGGCGCGCGGCGCAGCAACGTCCGAAACGCCGCCGTCACCCCCGGTTCATCGTCCACGAAAAGCACGCGCGGCATCGCGCTCGACTGGGCTTCCATTTGCGCTCACTCCCTAACTCTAGAAGACGGTCGGCTGTGGCGCAGGTTAAGGGCATCGTCACGCCGCCCAAAGCGCGCCGGCGACCGACCGCGCGATCGCCCGCTCTTGCGCCGTTTCGCTCGCTTTCGCGACGATTTCGCGTGCCGCCTGGTCGCGGGCCGCCCGAACGCGCGCCCGGGCGCCCGCGTCCAGCCGTCGCTCGATCCACGTCTGAACGGCCCAGCCGAGCGCGGCGTGACGAAGCTCGTCCGGCGCGATGGCGCGCATCGCACGTGCGACGTCCGGGTCGGACGCGCTTTCGGCTTGCCATGCCGCGACCGCCGCCCCGTAGGTTTCGCTCACGCAGCCTTCAATCCCATTTTCACGAGCGATCGACTCCAAGTCGCGGATCTCGCGCGGCGCGCGCGGAGCGCGAGGAACGACAGCGCCATGCTTTTTCGCGAGCGCCGTCATGATGCGCGCGTGCCGGATCTCGTCGCGTGCGCACCGTCGCGCCGCGCGGACGAGGCGGGCCGGCGCGCCGTGAGCGCGTAGCTCCCGCGCGAGCCGCCGAAACGCGAAGACCGCCGCCGCTTCGAGCCAAGCCGCCGAGGCGAGCTGCGCGGCGATGGGCTCTCCGTCGATCGTCGGCGCGCGCGTGCCTTCGAGCTTTCGCCCAGTGCAATCCTGCACGCCGTTGCACTGCACCGTGACGCTCGTCCCGGGCGTCAGCGGATCGAGCGCCGCGTCGACGTCCGCGCACACGCCGAAGCCGGCCTTGTCGTCCGGCTCGAGGGCGCTGCATGCCTCCTCGCACGTCGACGGGCAAACGCCACCGTCGGGAAGCGCGCCGGCATCCGCCGCGCACGGCACGAACGTGACGCCGAACGTGCTCAGCACCTTGCCGCAGTTGCCACCGAAGCAGCCCACGATCGGAATCGAAGCGATCGCCGTCGCGATCACCACGCGAAGCGCGCGCTCGACGCGCGCCGGACGAGAAGAAAGAATCATGCGCCGACGCGCTGCAATCGGCGCGCCGCACGCGCCCGCGCGCTTTTTCTCGAGCGAGAGCGGGCGCGCGCTGTGATCTACGTGTCAGACGTTCTGGCGGGGCGGACGGGACTCGAACCCGCGGCCTCCGGCGTGACAGGCCGGCGTTATAACCAACTTAACTACCGCCCCAGAACAGGGCCGAAACCAATACGGCGTAGGCGGGACAGGGCTTGAACCTGCGACATCCGGCTTGTAAGGCCAGCGCTCTACCACTGAGCTACCCGCCTAATTCAGGCGCGCGAACCATACTGACGGCGGCGGCAGGGTCAAGCTGAAAGCGCACGCGATGAATGTCCGCCGCCGCGTTCGGCAACAGTCTGCGCACCATGCTTGACGAAAATCGCGAGCCGCAGCGCACGCCCGTGCTCGAGCGGCTCGAACAATATCGCATCTTGCCGCCGGCGCATGACCGCCTCCCGACGCGCACGCTCGAGCAAATCGAGCAGCTCTTCACGACGTGGTTCGAGCTCGCCGACGACGAATCGCGCAGCACCGCGCTGACGTACATTTTCGGCAGCGAGGGCGAGCTTCGCGCGGCGATGCTCGCGATCGTGCCGCTCTATTACGACACGATGTTTTTCGACGACGGGACGCCGACGCGCGATCTCGTGGGGATCGCGCTCGTCGCGCACGCAAAATGGCGGCGCTGGCTCAAGGGGTCCGACGCGGCCTGACGATTCCGCGCACGTCTTGGACGGCGCGCTCGATCGATTTGAAATTCGTCGCGCCCGCGAGCACGAGGAGCACGCCGGTGCTCTGGATGTCGATCGGCGCCACGGTCGGAGCCGACGCATAACCGAGCATCTGGCCCCAGCCGTAATACGCCTGCGCGCCGACGATGACCGTGCCGGCGTCGCTGTGCGAGCCGATGCCGAACGACGCGAGGAGCCGATTTTCTCGAGACGGCGCGACGCCGGTCGATGCGATGCCGTCGACCGCGCTGAAATCGGTCGCGAAGCCGGCGAGGATGCTGAGCGTCGGCCGCACGTAGAGCTCGGCGCCGAGGCTCGCGTTGAGCGTCGGCTGAAAGCGTGTGTTGCGATCGACTTCGGTCGCGGTGAGCGCGGCGCCGGGCGTCGCCAGCTGGGTGCCGTTCGTGTCGAGCTGCACGGCGCTGCCGTCGGCGAGCGCGAGCTGACCATCGAGCTCGATCGTTCCGCGCGGCCACTCGTAGCCGAGGCCGAGCCCGAAGCGCGTCGGCTCGCGCCCGTGAAAGCTGCCTTGTCCGAAATAAGTCATCGAGGAGCCCGCCGTCGACGACGCGATGTACGTGCTCAGGTTGCCGTGCCCGTAGACCGAGACGTCCGGCGATTGCACCGTGGCGCCGATCGTGAAATGCCCGAGCGTGAGCGTCGCGCCGAGGATCGCGCTGAGCCCGAAGTCGCTCCCGCTCGACCCGTCCTCGAAGACGCTCGACGAGCTTCCGTCGGTCGCGGTCGATCCGACGCTCGCGAACGACGAAAAATTCGTGAACGCGCCTTGCACCGCCGCGCCGATCGCCAGCGCGCGCGTGACGTTCGCCGCGTACGACGGCCCGACGACGAACCGCTGCCAACCCCACCGCACCGAGCTCGTCTGAATCGCGCCGCCGCTCTGAAACCCCTGCCCGACCCAGTCGAACGACTGGAGCTCGGTCGTTCCGAAGCACGTCGCGAGCTTCTGATTGCCCGCGTCGCTCGATTTGTCGTCCGGCGTGAAGAGCCGCGGCAAATCGAAAAACAAGCAAAACGTGGACGGAATCGCGTTGCCCGAGACGCGCGTGATGTCGGCGCCCGGCGCGTACCAATTGGCGGCGTGCGTGATGTCGACCGAAAGAAAGCTGACCGACACCGCGAGCGTCGACTCCACGTGAGTGACCGTCGCGGGATTCAAAAACGGCGCAGCCCCGTCGGTCCCCAGCGCGATCCCGCTGTCGCCCATCAGCGCCGAGCGCCCCCCGAGCGCCGCGGAGCGATAGTTGCCCTGCGCCCGCGCCGCGGGGGCGAGAAGAACGACGGCAGCGAGCGTGAGCGCGCGAGCCTTCATCGCTTGAATCGGACGACGAACACGATCGCCGTCGCGAGGACGAGCGCAAAGTAAACCACCGTGCGGAGCGGCGAATACGTGGTCGCGCGCGAACGGACCTGAGCCACCGCCGGCGCGATCGGCTCATTTTCAGCCGCCAACTGCTCGAGCTCCGCGAGACGTCGCCGCAGCTCCGCTTCCCACGCGACCGCCTCGGCGAGGCTCGCGCACGCACGAAGCGGCCGCCGCGTCTGCTCCATGCGCTGAATGCGCGCGCGCAAGTCCATGCACCGCTGCACCACGCTCTCGATCGCGTCGCGATACGGCATCGCGACTCAGCTTACCGCAGAGCTCAGACGGGCGCAGGCGCCGGATTCGGCTCGGCCGGCGGCGGCGGCTTCGTCCCGGGCGGCGTCTTTCCGACGTGCGTGACGAGCTCGCCGGAGACGTATTCCATCACGTCCTTCGGCGCGCCGAAGACTTGCTCCGGGTTCGGCAGGCAGAGCGCCTCGCGCAAGACGTCGTCCATGTGCTCGACGAGCACGATGCGCATTGCCTTGAGCACGCGGCGCGGCACTTCGCGGAGGTCTTTGCGATTCTCGCGCGGCACGACGACCGTCGAGATGCCCGAGCGGTGCGCCGCGAGCAGTTTTTCCTTGAGCCCGCCGATCGGCATGACGCGGCCGCGCAGCGTGATTTCGCCGGTCATCGCGAGATCGCGCTTCACCGGCACCTTGATGAGCGCGCTCGCGAGCGAGGTCGCCATCGTGACGCCGGCCGACGGCCCGTCCTTGCGAATGAACTCCGGGAAGTGAACGTGCACGTCCACCTTCGCGTAGAAATCGTTCTCGAGCCCGAGGAGCGCCGCGCGCGAACGCACGTAGCTCATCGCGGCTTGCGCGCTCTCCTCCATGCCCTTCTCGAGGAGACCCGTGATCACGAGCTTGCCCTTGCCCGGCACGACCGCGACCTCGCACGCGAGGAGCTCGCCGCCGCCGTTGGACGTGACCGAGAGCCCGCTCGTGAGCCCGACCTCGTCGTGCTCTTCTTTTTTGCCGACGCGGAACTTCGGCACGCCCAAAAACTGCGGCACGTCTTTGCCGGTCACTTCGATCGGCGGCGGCGCCGCTTCGGACGCGCCGCGCGCTTCGACGACGCGCTTGGCGATCTTGCGGCACACGCCGGAGATCTCGCGCTCGAGCGAGCGCACGCCGGCCTCGCGCGTGTAGTGGTGAATCACCGTGCGCACGGCGCTCTCGGTGATCGTCATCGGCACCTCGTCGAGCCCACACTCTTTGCGCTGGCGCGGCACGAGATACTTCATCGCGATGTTGAGCTTCTCGAACTCGGTGTAGCCGGAGAGCTGGA
>DASXHD010000116.1:0-13438 GCA_036488725.1 Polyangiaceae bacterium
TGCGCAGCGCGATGCCGCGATTGAGCGCCGCCTCGCGCGCGACCGTGCGCGCGAGCGGCCCGGGCCCGCCGCCGAAGAACGTGCCGGCCATCAGCGGGAGGTCGTCGATGAACGCGCTTCCGTCTCGCCACGCGCGACGCGACGGCTCGGTCCACGGGCCGCGGCTGCCGCGCACGTCGATCTTCGCTTCGCGCTCGAGGCGCTCGGTCGATTCTCCGCTCCCGCCGACGTCGAGCACGACGAGCGCGTCGCCGTCGACCTCCAATCGCGCCCAGGCCATGCCGAGCGCGGTGAGCCCATCGCCGAGCGTCGCGAAAATTTGCGGCTCGGATTGTTCACGCTGCACCGCCGCGCCGAGACCAGCGAGCGCCCGCAGGTGCTCGCGCCGACTCGCGAGGTGACTGCGATCGGCGAGCTCGAAGACGACGTCGCCGGGAGATTCGAACGAGACGTACACCTCGGCGTGGCGAGTGGCGCCGTCTTTTCGCACGAGGACCAGCTCGTACGACTCCGGCACCGACTCGCCACGCACGCGCCGAGCGTGACGATCGCGAACACGTTCGCGATCGCTCGGCGCGATGTGGTCGAGGAAGCGCGTCCCAATCAGGTCGCTCGCGCGATATCCGAGGTAGTCGGCGAGCCGCTCGTTGGCGAAGACGAGTCGGTCGTCGCGGATGACGCCGAGCGGCAAGACGCCGCGTTCGCGGGGCGCGTCCATGGGACGCCCATCTTATCAGCCTGCGTGCGCGGTCTCGGTCGCGATTCGTTTGCTCTGGCGATCGCCGGTCGCTTTCGCTGCCGGCGCGCGGCCGAGCACCGCTTCGTGACCGCGTTCGACGAGCTCTTTGAAGCTCGCGTCGAGCTGTTTGCCGAGGCTTTCGAGCTGCTCGTCGTCGAGCGCCTTCTCGACGCGCGGGAAGAGCTCCTCTTCTTCCTCTTCGACGTGATGCTTGATGAGATCGAGCAGCGCGGTCGCGCGCGCCTCGAAGCGCGGGTCGCTGCGATCGGTCGCGAGCATGCGTTTCAGCTCGACCTGCGCGATCGCGTGCTCCTCGTAGCTCTCGAGCACGAGGTCCGGCTTCACGCGGCGAACGGCCGGATAAAAAATCGTCTCCTCGATGACCATGTGCGCCGCGAGCTCGTCGGCGAGCTCGCCGAGGACGCATCCATTCTTTTCGACTCCTTTGTCGTTCGAGTCACGGCTGGCGCGTCAGCGCGCGTGGCATTTGCTCATCTGAACGAGCAGCTTCGGTTCGGCCGTGAGCACGTGTCCCGTGAAGACGTCGGTCACGGCCCCGCTCGCGTTGCCGGGCGGCACGCACACGCCGGGCGCGGCCTTGACGTTCGGCGCCGGGCTGTAGAGAAAGCACGGCTCGACGTCGTACCAAGCGACCGTCACGGGCTTGCCGTTGGCTTGGCTCGTCATCGCGATCGCGAACGCGGGAAACTCGGGAGGACCCAGCACGAGCTTCGCGTCGACGTGGCCGGGCGGTCCGGCTTGGAGCGCGGTCGCCTCGGGCGTGGAGAGCGCGATGCGCTGCGCGAGATCGTCGCAGAAGGGCACCGATGGGCCGCTCGGGCCGCGGCTCTTGTTGCGCTCGGCGGACGACGAATCACCTTCGCCGACGACGACCCAGCGATCGTCTTCTTGTTTGCCTTCGAGCCACGTCACGCCTTTGTGCTTCTTGCCGAAGCGGATCCACTCGCGCTTCACCTCGACGCGCGTCGGGCTCGTCGCTTTCACGTCGAGGACCGTCTGCGTGAAGCTCGGGTCCTTCGTGAACGCGTCGCTCAAGACTTGGACCACTTGATCGCGCCTGAGCGGTGCGCCGTAGAAATCGACATCCGCGCCGTAGACCGGCCCGAGCAGCGAGAGATCGCGCTGGGAAATGGCGCGATTCCACGAGCGACTGAGATCGGCGACCGACTGCTGCGCCGAAGGTCCGGCTTCGAGCTCGACCGACGTGAGTGAGGTGCCATGCTCGCGCTGTCGCGAGCAGGCCGCGGTCAGCACGAGCAAACCGACGAGGATTCGCTTCATGCGTAGAGAGCCAGCAATTCCTTTGCCAGGCGGCACGCGATTGGCTTCTCGATCGCCCCATGGAAGCCAAGCGCAAGATCCGTTGGGCGGTGGTTGGGCTCGGAAACATCGCGCAGGTTGCCGTGCTGCCGGCGTTCGAGCATGCGTCCGAAAATTCGGAGCTCGTCGCGCTGGTGTCGTCGGACGCGGAGAAGCTTCGCGTGCTCTCGAAAAAATACGACGTCTCGATCACGGGCTCGTACGACGAGCTCGACCGCGTCGTTCGCGACGGCGACGCCGACGCGGTCTACGTCGCGGTGCCGAACTCGCTTCACCGCGACATGACCGAGCGCGCCGCGCGCGCCGGCGCGCACGTGCTCTGCGAAAAACCGATGGCGACGACCGTCGCCGACTGCGAAGCGATGATCCGCGCGACCGACGACGCGAACGTGAAGCTCATGATCGCGTACCGCCTCCACTTCGAGGGCACGAACCTCGAAGCGATCGAGCGCGTGCGGCGCGGCGACATCGGCGAGCCGCGCATCTTCACGTCGGTCTTCACCCACCAAGTTCGCGAAGGCGACATTCGCACGCGCGCCGAGACGGGCGGCGGCGCGCTCTTCGACATGGGCACGTACTGTCTCAACGCGGTTCGTTACATTTTTCGCGCGGAGCCGCTCTCGGTCGCCGCGATGCAGAGCGTCGGTACCGAAGAGCGCTTCCGTCACGTCGACGAGATGACGACCGCCATCCTGCGTTTTCCCGGCGAGCGCATCGCGCAGTTCGTCGCGAGCCAAGGCGCGGCAAACGTCTCCGAGTTTCGCGTCGTCGGAACCGACGGACACATCCGGCTCGACCCGGCTTACGAGTACGCGACCGCCGTCGAAGGCGAGCTCAACGTCGAAGGAAAGACGACGAAGGTGAAAGGCGAAAAGAAAGATCAGTTCGCGCCCGAGATCGTCTACTTCGCGTCGTGCATCTTGGACGACGAGACGCCGGAGCCGTCCGGCGAGGAAGGGCTCGCCGACGTTCGCGTGATGGAGGCGATCATTCGCGCGGCCGCGACGCGATCGGTCGTGGATTTGCCGCCGTTCGAGAAGCGCGAGCGTCCGAGCGAGCGGCTCGAGATCCGCAAGCCGCCCGTGGGCAAACAGAAGACGATCCACGCGCCTTCGCCGAGCCAGAAGTGAAGCGCGACGTCGTCGTCATCGGCGCGGGCGTCGCCGGGCTCGCGGCCGCGGCTCGCCTCGCGTCGGCGGGTTTGCGCGTCGTCGTTCTCGAGGCGCGCGATCGGATCGGCGGGCGCATCGCGACGGTGCGACCGCCGTCGGCGCTCGTGCCCGTCGAGCTCGGCGCCGAGCTCGTTCACGGAGACGCGAGCGCAGTCGAACGAATCGCGGAGGCCGCGCGTTTGCCGCTGATCGACGTGCCCGACGTACATGAGCGTCGCGAGCACGGAAAAAAGCGGCCGGGCTCGTTCATGGAGGATCTGGACCGCGCGATGAAGCGCGTCGCCAAGACGGTTCGCGGGCACGATCGTTCGTTCGAGGAGGCGATCGCGCGCTCGCATGCGACGCCGCGCTCGCGCGAGGTGGCACGCGCGTTCGTCGAGGGCTTCGACGCGGCGCCGGTCGACCTCGTGAGCACCCGCGCGCTCGTCGCGCCGGGCGACGAGATCGAGCGCACGCGTCGCGTCCTACCCGGGTATGACCGAATCGCGCGCGCGCTTTTGGACAGGCTGCCACCCGACGCCGTCATGCTCTCGGCGATCGTTACCGACGTCGCGTGGTCGCACGGCTCGGTCACGGTGCGCGCGCGTACGCCGACCCACGCCCCGCTCGGGCCGTTTCGCGCGCGCGCCGCGGTCGTCGCGCTGCCGCTCGCCGTGCTCCAGCGCTTCGACGTCGAGTCGGCGGTTCGCTTCGCGCCTCCGCTCGAGGAAAAATCGTCCGCGCTCGCGAAGCTCGCGACCGGCCACGTCGTGAAGCTCGGGCTCCTCTTTCGCTCGTCGATTTGGAAGCGCAAGACGTCGGCGCCGTTCTGGCACGACGCGCGCGCTGCGTTTCAGACTTTCTGGACCCAAGCGCCGGTCGAAGCGCCGCTTCTCACCGCGTGGGCGGGCGGGCCGATGGCCGAGCGCTTGAGCGCGGCGAGCCCGGACGACGTCGCGCAAGCGGCGATCCTTTCGCTCGCCGACGCGCTCGGTCTCTCGCCGGCGACGATCGAAGCGGAGCTCGTCTCGATCTTCAGACACGACTGGTCGCGCGATCCGTTCGCGCTCGGCGCGTACAGCTTCGCCCTCGTGGGCGGCGCGAGCGCACCGAAAAAACTCGGCGCGCCGCTCGGCCAAACGCTCTTCTTCGCGGGCGAGGCCACGGCTCCGCCGCCGCGCAACGGCACCGTTCACGGAGCGATCGAGAGCGGCGAGCGCGCCGCGCGTGAGCTCCTCGCGGCTCGACCGCTCGCGCACGCCACGACGGCACGGCCTTCGCAACGACACGTGTCATGATGACGCGAAATACCCGGCACGACGTGCTCGCGCGGCAAAGCACGGCGTCGAACCTCGAGATCATCGAATCGGGCGCCGCCGCGGGTTTGATCGGCGGTGTGGCGATGGCCCTTTTCGCGACGATCTGGGCAGGCGCGGCGGGCCTCGGCTTTGGGTCGCCGCTCCAGTCGATCGCCGCGACCGTTCTTCACTCGAGCGGGCTCGTGCATGGCGCGACCGGGATCGTCATCGGTCTCGCGTTCCACCTCATCGTCTCGATGTTGTTCGGGATCATTTTCGCGTGGCTCGTGCCGTCGACGGTGGCGCCGATGCCTGCGCTCGCGTTCGGTCTCGCGATGGGCGTCGCGACGCTCATCGTGATGACGCTCTTCATCGTGCCGGTCGTGAACCCGTCGATTCGCTCGGCGCTCATTTGGGGAAGCGCGCCCGGATCGCTGCCGGTCGCGGCCGCCTTCGCGATGCACTTGCTCTACGGCGTGGGCCTCTCGTTCGCGCCCGGTTTGAGGCGCCGCCTCCGTTACCCGAGCAGAGCGCGCAGCGTCGCTTGATCGCCCGTCTCGAACGCGTGCTCGGCGCGTAGGCTCGCGCCGTCACGCCCGACGGTCGCGATGGCGCGGACGCGCTCGCCGTCGAAGTAGCCGATGGTTGCGTCGCGCGCGTCGAGGCTGCCCGCGATGGCGACGCGGTCGAACGTCTCGGCGTGCCCGATGTAACTGATCGTCACGTCGTGGTGCGCGCTCCAGAAAAACGGCACGTCGCGAATGTCCGGCGAGCGCCCGAGGATCGCGAGCGCCGCGGCGCGGCCGTGACGCTCGGCGACCGAAAAGTGCTCGATGCGCACGAGATCGCCTTCGTACGGAAAGCGCGCGACGTCGCCCGCCGCGAACACGTTCGCGTTCGAGGTGCGGAAGCGCGCGTCGACGACGATGCCGCGATCGACCTCGAGCCCCGCGGCCTCGGCGAGGGCGGTGCGCGGACGAACGCCGACGCCCATCACGACGAAATCGGCTTCGATCTCCGAGCCGTCGTCGAGCGTGACCGAACGCTCGCCGATCTTGGCCGGCTTGCGCCCGAGCCGGAACGTTTCGCCTTTGCCTTCGTGAACCTTCTGCACGAAGCGCCCGACTTCTTCGCCGAGCACGCGCGCGAGCGGCACGCTCTCGGGGCCGACGATCGTCACGTCGAGCCCGCGCGTGCGAAGCGACGCGGCGACCTCGAGCCCGATGAAGCTCGCGCCGATCACGACCGCGCGCTTTTTCGACTTCGCCGCTTCGATGATCGAGCGGCTGTCACCGAGCGTTCGCAGCAAATGAACGTGCGGCGCGCTCGCGCCGTCGATTGGCAGACGAATCGGCTCGGCGCCCGTCGCGAGGACGAGCGCGCCGTACGCCATCGTTCCGCGCGACGTCGTCACTTTGCGCGCGGCGACGTCGATCGATTTCACCGCATCATCCGCGCGAAAATCGATGGCTTGCTGCGAATAGAAATCGGCGCCGCGGATCGGTATCCACTCTTCGGGCGCGTTTCCCGCGAGATAATCCTTCGAGAGGTTCGGGCGATCGACCGGGCCCGGCGCTTCGTCGCCGACGAGCACGATCGTTTTTCCGTAACCCTCGCGCCGCAGCGTCTCGGCGCAGACGGCGCCCGCGGGTCCGGCGCCGACGATCACGATCGAGTCCGGCCAAACGCCGGCGTCGCTCCGCCGTTCGCGTTTGGTGATCGCGTCGGCCGGAACTTTTCCGCCGAGCCGCACGAGCTTGCCTTCGCGTTTCACCTCGAAGCACGGAAGCTCGTTGAGCGCCGGACCGCCGAGCGACGCGCCGTTTCGAATGTCGAAGCACGCGTGGTGCCACGGGCAGCGAATCGTGTGGCCGACGACGAGACCTTCGGCGAGCGGTCCGCCGTAATGCGTGCAGTTTGCACCGATCGCGTGCACCTCGCGCCCGACGCGCACGAGCACAGCGGCCTCGCCGCCCACGTGCCCGAGCAGCGGCTTGCCCTCCGCGAGCGTGTCGAACGCGACGCCTTGCGCCAAATCGGGTCCTTCGAGCTTCTGATCCGTGCCGCCCATGCCTCGACCTTAACGCGAAGACCACGAGATTTGCATCCTCCACGACATGGAACATGCGGTCACCGCCGAGGCGCCTCGCGTCGCGGGCGTGCGAATTTCGCACCCCGAGCGCGTGCTCGACCCGACCGGCGTCACCAAGCTCGCGCTCGCCCGCTATTACGAAGGCATCGCGCCGTGGATGTTGCCGCACGTCGTGGGCCGGCCGCTCACGCTCGTCCGCTGGGCCGAAGGCGCGCAAACCGAAAAAGGCGGGGTCTACCTCCGCCATGCGCGTGCGTGGGGACCTCGAGCGCTCACGCGCGTGAGCATTCGCGAGAAGACGAAGGTCGGCGAGTACCTCGTCGTCGAATCGCTCGAGGCGCTCGTCAGTCTCGCGCAAATGGACATCCTCGAGATTCACACCTGGAACGCGACGATCGACGACCTCGAGCATCCCGATCGCGTCGTGTTCGATTTGGATCCGGGGCCCGGCGTCGGCTGGGACGCGATCGCGAATGCGGCGCGGCACGTGCGTCGCGCGCTCGAGGACGAAGGGCTCGAGAGCTCGGTGAAGACGACCGGTGGCAAAGGGTTGCACGTCATCGCGCCGCTCGCGCGCGATCGCGGATGGGACGAGTGCCTCGCGTTTTCGCGCGACGTCGTTCGTCGCATCGTGCGGGAGGACCCCGCGCGCTACGTGCTCACGATGTCGAAGGCCGCGCGGCCGGGACGAATCTTCATCGACTATTTGCGAAACGCGCGCGCCAACACCTCGGTCGCGGCGTACTCGACGCGCGCGCGCCCGAACGCGCCGGTCTCGATGCCGATCGCGTGGGACGAAATCGACGACGTCGATCCCGCTGCGTTCACGATGGACGCGGTAAGAAAGAAGACATGGGCACGCAAATCGAAACGCAGCCGCCGCTGAGCGAAGGCGCGAGCCGCCTCCGCGCGATGCTCGTCGAAGAAGGCGTCGACCGGAGCGTCGTCGACGCGATGATGCGCGTGCCGCGCGAAGAGTTCGTGCCCGAGCCGACGCGCGATCTCGCCTACGAGGACGCGCCGCTCTCGATCGGCCTCGGGCAGACGATTTCGCAGCCGACGCTCGTCGGGCTCATGACCGATTTATTGCGTTTGCATCGGCGCTGCCGCGTGCTGGAGATCGGGACCGGCTGCGGTTATCAAACCGCGATCCTCGCCGAGCTCGCGGGGCAGGTCGCGTCGATCGAGCTCGAGCCGTCGCTCTCCGATGCGGCGACCGCGCGTCTTCGGAGGCTCGGGTATCGCAACGTCGAGACGCGCGTCGGCGACGGATATCTCGGTTGGCCGGAGCGCGCACCGTTCGACGCGATCATCGTCACCGCGTCGGCGCCGCACGTTCCGCCCGCGCTGGCCGAAGAGCTCGCGCCTGGCGGCCGGATGGTCTTGCCGGTCGAGAGCGAGCTTCGCCTGGTGACGAAAGACGAGCGCGGCGACGTCGCCGCGAAAAAAATCGCGCGCGTTTCGTTCGTCCCGCTCCGCCGCGCGCCGGCGTGAGAGCGGCTCGATCTCGATCCGACTGATTCGCGGCGCCCCCGGACTCGGCGCGTTCGCCCGCCGTCTCGCCGTTCGCGGCTCGCCGTTTCCCGCGAGTTTTCGCGACCGCTCGCGAAAATCGGCGCGCGCGAACGTCGGCACGACCGTCGCAATGCTCGCGCTGCATGAAGCTCCGACTCCTCGCTACGTGCGTGCTCGCATCGCTCTCACTCTTCGGCACCGCTTGCAGCGGCGTCGACGATCAAGGTTACGCGTCTTCGGACGAAGAGCTCTCGACCAACGAGAAAGCCGCGTTCGAATTCTTCGTCGGCAAAGGCCTCAAAAAATACGAAGCCGCGGCGATCGTCGGAAATCTCATTCAAGAATCCAGCGTCATCCCGACGGCGGTGGAGTTCGGCGGCGGCCCCGGGCGCGGCATCGCGCAATGGTCGGTCGGCGGGCGATGGGATCACGACTCGGGCGACAACGTCGCCTGGTACGCCAGCAAGCACAACAAGTCGCGTTGGTCGCTCGAGCTCCAGCTCGAGTTCGTTTGGTACGAGCTCGACACCGTCGGCGGCTACGGCCTCAAAGCGCTCCGCGCGAGCAGCAACATCACCGAAGCCACGATCGCGTTCGAGCGCGACTTCGAAGGCTGCGGCACGTGCGACCAATCCAAGCGCATCGCGTACGCGAAACAAGTGCTCAGCAAGTTCGGCTGATCACGTCATGTACATGCCGCCGTTGACCTGAATCGTTTGGCCGGTGACGAACGCGTTCGACAGCGTCGCGACGATCATCTCGGCGACCTCGTCGACTTTGCCGAGGCGCCCGACGGGCAATCGATCCGGTGACGCGGCGAGGTTGCCCGCGATCATTTCGGTTTCGATCAGCGCGGGCGCGATCGCGTTGGATGTGATGCCGTCCTTCGCGAGGAGCGATGCGTAGCTCCGCATGAGACCTTCGAGGCCCGCCTTCGACGCGGCGTAGTGCGGGCCGACGATTCCGCCGATGCGCGCGGCGGTCGACGAAAGATAGAGGAGCCGGCCCCATCGGCGCGTGCGCATCGACGGGATCACGGCCGACGACAAGATGAACGCCGCGCGTAAATTCACGGCGAACGTCGCGTCCCACGTCGCGAGATGAATCGACTCGAGCGGGAGCGCGCGCGCGATGCCCGCGTTGTGAACGAGCACGTCGACCTCGCCGAGCTCGCGCCGGATGACGGTCATCATGTCGTCGACGTCGTCCGGTCGCGACACGTCCGCGCGCGCCGCGATCGCTTTTCGTCCGAGCGCTTCGACCTCGCGCACGACGGCGGCCGCTTCGTCTTTCCCTTCGCGATAGTTGATCGCGACGTGCGCTCCCGCCGCCGCGAGCGCGAGCGCGGTGCATCGTCCGATCCCGCGGCTCGCGCCGGACACGAGAGCGACGCGATCGTGGAGCGAGTCGTTCATCGGGGTTCCCCGAGCTTACCTCGCCGGCGACGGCCGTTGTCATCGCGTCGTCTCATTGCGAGAGGGCTCGCGCGGTCGCAGGCTCCGGTGGGCGCTCGGTTCGTTCACAACGTCCGCAAGAACGCGATGAGCGCGGCGCGACTCGTGGGATCGAGATCGAGCCCGGTCAGGTGTCCCGGGATCGGCGCCCCGAGGCGGCTCTCGTACGTGCTCGACGTGCGCGCGGGGTCGAAGAGCTCCTCGAGCGACGCGACGCTCGCGTCGTGGAACAGCAGCGGTCGGTCACCGACCCCGAGCAGCGACGGAACACGATAGGTCCCCGTGCCGCGATCCGGCGACAAGCCCACGGTCGGGTCGGTGCCGACGACGTCCAGCGGCACGGGAGGACCCGTGTAGCTCGGCGGAGCATGACAGCTCGCGCACTGCGACGCGAAGATCGACTGACCGGCGATCTCTTGCGTGCTCGCGGGCGCGCGCGTCCGGATGGAGTCGGCGAGCGACCAAACATACATCGCGAGCCCCAGCGCGATTTCGCGCGGCGGCCGGAGGGTCTCGGCGTTGGACGTCACGACGAGCGTCTCGATGCGGACGGCGAGCGATTCCACGTCGTGCTGCGCGACGCTCGCCGTTTGATGCAAGTAGCCGAGGGCGCGCACAGGCCGGAGGTCTGGGATGCGCATCGGCTCGGTGCCGTCGGCGGTCGTCGGGTCGATGCGACCTGGGCCCCACGCGAGGAGCGCAGGCGCGCGCGTGTCGGCGCCGCCGGTCGAGTCGACCATCAGCTTGCCGAAATCGAGCGAGGCGTTCGTCACGCCGATCGCGAGCTCGCCGTTTCGCTCGAACGCGTGGCACGTCGCGCACGAGTAACCGACCCCGGTCGAACCGTCGGGGAGCTCCACACGCAGGAGGCCGCCGGTCCCGTAGGTCGCATCCGACCAAAAGCCGTAGCGCGCGGCCGACGTGTCGTCGGCGACGAGCGCCGCCTCTTCGCTCGTCAGCATCTCGACGGGATAACGGAAGAACGCGGCCGCACCCAGCGCGACGAGCTCCGACTCGTCGCCGGCGCTCGCTCCGCTCGTGATGGCAAGCGATCTCGCCGCGGCAGACAGCGGCGCCACCGCCGGCGGCGTGATCACCGCGTCGGTTCGTGGGTTCCAGGCCGGCAGCGCATCCCAGTCGCCGGGCTCGCCCGTCGCGTAGTGCGCGAGGCGTAGCGCGGAGTAGTCGTTGTCCGGATTGACGAGCGAGGCGACGAGGGTGGCGCGACGCGCGCGCGCGTCGTCGAGGTAGTCGGGCCCGCCCGCGCACGCCGCCAGGAGCAGCGCGATGAGGATCGTATTCGCGCGAGCGCCAGGCATGGCCGCGGTCACTCTTCCGGCGGCGGCGAGCCGCCATAGGGCGGCACCGGTTGACCGCAGATTTGGTGGAACCCGCAAAACTTGTCGCAGCAGTCGCTGTCGGTGATGCACGGCGCCCCTTGGGGAGCGCACTCTTCGATCACGTCGGCGAGCGCGTGATCGTCATGCGCGTCCGCGCTGATCGCGTCTGCGGGCGCGTCGCCGTGCGCGATCCCATCGAGCTTCGCGTCGGATGCCGTGCCGTCGTGAGCGCTCGACGCGTCGCTCGACGCGTCCTCGTCGTTCGCGCCGCCGATTCCGGTGCGTGCCGCGCACGCGACGCCGAGCGCCGCGACCGCTCCGGCGAAAATCGCAGCGCGCGACGCACGCGCGCCGACCCCGCGCCGCGAGCACGTCGGGACCGCGCCGCAAAATGGGCAGACGCGCTCGTCGGATCGGATATGTCGACCGCAACCGCAGAGGGTCAGCACCGGCGTGACTCTACCAGCAAGCCCCACAGACCGTTTTCCATGCTGAAGCTCGCAGCGAGCGGCCATGACGAAGCGCCTTCCCTTCGACCCAGGAGCATGCCTGCCGCCCAGCGCCCAACGCCATCTGTTGGCCTTCAGAGTAGTTCGGCGAACCGCTCATTTCGTCGTGCTCGCGAGATCGCGGCAGACGAGGGGCATTCCGAGCGCGCACGCCTTCTTCTCGTAAGCGCGCGCCGACGCCGCGGCGCCGCGCTTCGCGAACCGCAGACCGAGCGCGAGGCAGCCGGGGCCGGCGCCGAGATCGCACGCGCGCTGTTCGAGCTGCTCGATGCGCATCGCGTTCTCGCTCGGGACGTCCGAGTTCTCGAGCGCGGACGCGAGCTGGAAGCAGGAGAGCCCGAGCCCGAGCTCGCAGCCGCGCGCGAAGCGGTCGCGCGCACGCTGCACGTCGCCCTCCACGAGGTTGCCGATCTCGCTCACGGCGGCGCCGTATCCGTAGATCATGCCGACGGCGTGGCACGCGAGCGCGCGGTTCGCCTTGCACGCGGCGTCGAGCGTCCCGATCGTCTTCGTCTCGAACGCGGCTCGCGCGTCGTGACACGCGGCTTCGCAACCGTCCGGGCACGACCGGATGCCGCGGTCGCAGCAGCCCATGCCGCTCGTCACGCCGGAGCACGTGCGCGCGGCCTGGCCCTCGCACACGCCGAGATCGAGTCCGCCGGCGGCGCGGCTCTCCCACGCGTCGGCGGCGCTGCCGGTCGCCGCGTCCCGAACGCGCGCCTCGAGTGTCCAGCCGAGCCACGCGCACGCGAGCGAGTCGCCTGCGCCGCACTTCGACTCGAGCCGCGGCACGGCGGCGTCGAGATCGAGCGTCGGCATCGCCACGAGCGCGCGCGCGACGGAGCAGGCAGGCGGAGCAGACCCAACGCGTGCGCTCGCCGACGCGGACGGGGGCGGCGGGGCCGTGCTCGCCGTGGCGCGCGGAGCGTGCGCCGTGACCGACGGCGCGGGCGCGGCAACGCAACCGACGACGAGCCCGACCGCGACCGCGAGGCGGCCGCGCCGAACGAACTGCAGAACGCACGATCTCATGACGGGGGCGTTGCGACGCAGCATAGCGCGGCCCCCGCGTGGGCGACGCTATGCGTGCGACGTGTACTGGTTCAGCGTTTGGCGCGTGGCGAATTTGGGCAAGCGTCGGCGGGCCGCCGACGTATCACATTGAAGCAGCGGTTGGTCTACGCGGGACTGCTCGAGGGAGTCCCAACGCATGAAATCAAGGAGGCTGGGATCGAGCGACTGGCCCCCGCAGCCCGGCGAGAACGGACATGACACGATGATGTACTTCATTGGCATACCGCGCTTGAATCCCGAGTTTGTGAACAGCAATTGAAGTGGTGGCCGCGAGTGTACGATGGGTGCATGCGTGCCGCCGTCGTGATTCGCTCCCTTTGCGCAGAAGACCTCGCTGAAGTGGCAGCGCTCGGCCGAGTACTCGGCTACCCAGGGACGACAGAGGGCTATCGGGCGCGGTTTGACCGCGTCATCGACAGGCCAGAGCAATTCCTGGTCGTGGCGTGCCGCAACGACGTGGTCGCTGGTTGGACTCACGCACAAACGCAGGTGACGCTCGAGTCGGACGCGCACGTCCAGATCGTTGGGCTCGTCGTCGGTGAGTCTCACAGACGCTGTGGCGTTGGACGAGCACTCGTCGACGCGGTCATCGCGTGGGCGCGAGACCGTGGTCACACCACGATACGTGTCCGGTCCAATGCTGCCCGCGTCGAAGCGCATCATTTCTACCCAGCGCTCGGATTCGCGAGGACGAAGACGCAGCACGCTTATCGACTCGTCCTCTCAGATCTCCGGAGGCAGGCCTGAAATCAGGAGCGCGCATTTCCGGGCTCCGGCGCCCATGAGTCGGCGAGCTGACCGCCGCGATGCGGAAAGTCCCGCGGAAAACTCTCGCCGCGGCCCAGGGCCGACCGCTGGAATCGAAACCACCCGGCGGCCTCAAGCCGCCGGAGGAGCGAGAGGTGGCCCACAGTCCAAGTGCTGT
>DASXHD010000138.1:0-20031 GCA_036488725.1 Polyangiaceae bacterium
GTTCGGCACCGCGGCCGAGCGCGCGTTTCGTCCCGCGCCGCGCACGCGCACGGCATCGAGCGTCCATTCGGCGCTCGAGGGCGTCGCCGAAGTCGGACGAAGTCGGTACCTGCTTCTCCTGGTTGCGATCGTCGTCGCCTACGAAGTCACGGCGAGCTTTTGCGATTACGGCGTGAACGTCCTCTTCGAGCACGCGCACTTGAGCGAAGCCGAGCTCACGCGCGTCTACGGACGCCTCGGCTGGATGTCGAGCGCCACGGCGGTCGTCGTGCAGGTCGTCGCGGTCCCGCTGCTCCTTCCGTCGCGCCGGCTTTCGCTCCTCATCACCCCGTTCGCACTGCTCGCGAGCATCGTGGGCGTCGTCATTCTGCCGGTCGTCGCGACCGCGTTCGTCATGTCGGCGGTCGACCGCGGGTTCAACTATTCGCTTCAACAAGCCACGCGCGAGTCGCTCTACGTGCCGCTCAGCGACGTCCAGAAATACAAAGCCAAGGCGTTCATCGACACGTTCGTCGACCGCGCCGCGAAAGCTCTCGGCTCGGTCGCACTTTTGATCCTCATCGCGTTCCAGGGGGAGACCGTGCGCGGCGCGCTCCTCCTCAGCTTCGGCTCGATGGCAGTTTGGATCGGCGCCGCGCGCCGGCTCGGAGCGTCCCGATGACGAGCGAGACGGGCTCGCGCGCGCGGCACTACCACGACGTCCTGGACGCGCACCGCACCGGCGGTCGACTGGTGAACGTCTTGCTCGGCGGGCAAGACGGCCTCGTGAACGTGCTGGGCGTCGTCCTCGGAGTCGCTGCGGCGACGCATTCGACGCGGGTGGTGCTCGCCGCTGCGATCGCGGCCGCGGTCGCCGAGTCCATCTCGATGGCGGCCGTCGCCTTCACGACCTCACGGGCGGCTGCCGAACGCTTCGAAAGCGAGCGACGGCGCGAGCGTCGTCACATCGATCGCGTGCCCGACCTCGAACGCGACGAAATTCGCGCGCTCTACGCCGCGCGCGGATTTTCCGGCGAGCTTCTCGATCGCGTCGTCGAGACACTCACGCGCGACAAGGACGTGTGGCTCGCCGTGATGATGAGAGAGGAGCACGAGCTCCACGACGTCGATCGTGCCGCGAGCCTACGGAGCGCCATCGAGGTCGGCGTCGCGGCGCTGGTCGGCTCTCTCTTGCCGGTCGTGCCTTACGCGTTCGCGCCGGTCGGCCTGGCGACGCCGCTCGCGCTGATCGTCGGCGCGGCCACGCTCTTCGCGTTCGGCTGCTACAAGGCACACGTGACCGTCGGAAGCGTCTGGCGCAGCGGCGCGACGCTGACGCTCATCGGAATGGCGAGCGCGCTCGCCGGCTACGCCGTCGGCACGATCCTCCACGTTTGAGCAGTCAACCGTTCTACCAGCCGCCGCCGAGCGCTACGTAGAGCGCGATCCTCGCGGATCTGCGGAATCGCCGCGTACCGCGCGTCGATTGCGGACTACACGACGCGTCCCCATCGACGGGCTGCGCGCTTTGCACGCGCGCGCAAGGGGTGCGGGCGCTCCGCGCGGTGAATCCGCCGAAAGATCGCGCGGCACGTCCGTCGCAATACGTGGGCGTCATGCTCGACGCACTCTTCCGTCCGCGTTCAGTCGCGGTGATCGGCGCGTCTCGATCGCGCGAGAACATCGGCGGCCAGGTTTTCCATAATTTGATCGCGCAGGAGTTTTGCGGACCCGTTTATGCGATCAATCCGAACGCGATCGACGTGCAGTCGGTGCCCGCGTACGCGTCGCTGCGTGACGTCCGCGGCGAGGTCGATCTCGCGGTCATCGCGGTGCCGCGCCCGAAAGTGATGGACGCGATCGAAGACTGCGGCGCGAAGCACGTGCCCTGCGCGATCGTCATCACTGCGGGTTTCGGCGAGCTCGGTCCGGAGGGCCGCGAAGCTCAGACGCGCCTTCGCAATCGCGCGCGCGAGCTCGGCGTTCGCCTCGTCGGTCCGAACTGTCTCGGCGTGCTGAGCACCGACGACTCGGTGCGCCTCGACGCGAACTTCGGCCACGCGTGGCCGCCTTCGGGCAACGTTTCGTTTTGCTCGCAGTCCGGCGCGCTCGGGCTGGCCGTGCTCGACGTCGCGCGCGACACCGGGCTCGGGCTCCGGCACTTCGTGAGCGTCGGCAACAAAGCGGACGTCTCGACGAACGACCTGCTCGAATACTGGGAGCACGACGACGCGACGCGCGTGATCTTGCTCTATGTCGAGAGCTTCGGGAATCCGCGGCGCTTTCTCGAAATCGCACGACGCGTCTCGCGAAAAAAGCCGATCGTCGCGCTGAAGAGCGGCCGCAGCGAAGCCGGAGCGCGCGCTGCGAGCTCGCACACCGGCGCGCTCGCGGGTGCGGACGTCGCGATCGAGGCGCTGCTCGCGCAAGCGGGCGTCGTGCGCGTGGGCACGCTCGAGGAGCTCTTCGACGCCGCGCGGCTTCTCTCGTCGCAGCCCGTCGCGCGAGGGCGTGGCGTCGGCATCCTCACGAACGCGGGCGGGCCCGCGATCATCGCGGCGGACGCGCTCACCGCGCGCGGCCTGGTCGTGCCTTCGCTCGCCGACACGACGCGCAAAAAGCTGCGCGCCGTCCTCGTTCCCGAGGCGTCCGTCGCGAACCCGGTCGACATGGTCGCCGGCGCACGAACGTCCGACTACGACGCGGCGCTCCCCAGCGTGCTCGGTGATCCGAGCGTCGACGCCGCGCTCGTCGTCATGGTGCCGACTGCGAGCGCATCGCCCGACGAGCTCGCGCCGCTCTTGGCCCGCGCGACACGAACCGGCAAACCCGTCGCGGCGTGCGTCCTCGGCGAATGCGGTGGGGGCGCGCGCGCCGCTCTTCGCGTTTCCGGAAAACGCGGCCGCTGCGTTTGCCGTCGCCGCACGCTACGCGTCGTTTCGTGCGCGCCCGGATGGCGAGGTCGAACCGACGTCCGTCGCCCCGCACGCGCGTTTCGGCGGCAGTCGTTGGCTCGAGCCGGAGGACGTGCGCTCGCTTGTCGAGAGCTACGGTGTGCCCTGCGCCGCAGCGCGCGTCGCACGCACGCGCGCTGACGCACTTTCGATCGCGGGCGAGCTCGGTTACCCGGTCGCGCTGAAGATCGTATCGCAGGCCGTCACGCACAAGTCGGACGTGGGCGGCGTGCGCCTCGATCTCACCGACCCCGAGGAGCTTCGGCGCGCTTACGACGTGCTCGAATCGCGCGCGTCAGCCGCGAGAGTTTCGATGGACGGCGCGCTCGTGCAGCGAATGGTGCCGCGCGGCGTCGAGCTCTTCGTTGGGATGACGCGCGATGCGCAGGTCGGACCGCTGATCGCGTTCGGTGTCGGCGGAACGATGGTCGAGCTCTTCGGCGACGTCGTCTTTCGCATCGCGCCGCTCGGGCGCGTCGACGCCGACGAGATGATCGAAGGCATCCGGGCCCGCCGCGTGCTCGACGGCTACCGCGGAGCGCCGCGCGTCGACCGCGACGCTCTCCGCGCCGTCCTCCTCGCGGTGAGCCGCCTCGCCGTCGAGATGACCGAAGTCAGCGAGCTCGACCTGAATCCGCTCGTCGCGCTCGGTGCCGACGGCTTGCTCGCCGTCGATGCTCGTGTCCGCGTCGGCAAGTGAGAATCACTCGAGCCCGAGCACGACGTCGTAAAGCCCGTCGCGGAGGCGCACGCGGGGCCGAAGGCCCGAGTGGCGAAACACGTCCATCATCGGCTCGTTGCCCATGAGAACCTGAGCGCTGAATTCGCGAACGCCTCGCCGCCTCGCCATGGGACGTAGCTCACGGAGGAGGCGCGTGCCGAGGCCGTGGTGCTGAAAGGAATCGAGCACGGCGAACGCGACCTCGGCGCGCTCGGGATGCGCGCGCGAAACGCAGCACTCACCGACGGCGACGATCTCGTTACCGCGCGCGGCGACGAGGACGATGCAATCTTCGTCGCCGGTGTACGCGCGTCGACGTTCGGTGCCGGCGCAGAGGAATCGCGTATACGCGCCTTCCGCGGAGAGACGTCCGTAAAATCGCGCGACCTCGGTTGCGTCAGCAGCGCGGTATGGCCGGATCTCGAGCTCGTCCACGCGCGTCACTTGCGAGAGGCTTTCACGCGCACGTCGGAGGTCCGTTCGAGCTCGCCCAAGAGCGTTCGAACGACGGCGAGGTCGATGCGGAAGTGAGGAGTCGTTCCCGGCATGCGCGACGACGAAGCACGGCCCGTTCCAGAGCGAAGCGCTGGAAAACTCCCGACCACCAACGCGAGGCGTTCGCCCCCCGACGCAGGGGCTGCGCCCGAGGAGCGCGATTCACGCGCGATTTCGCAATGGCACGCTCGTCGCTTTGACGGTCGTCATGCAACTCGGCACCCCGACCTTCGACTCGCCGCTAGGCGTGAACTTCGTCCGCGACGACGCCATGACCTACGCCTCGCCGCTGCTCTCGCGCGCCGTCGCCGACTCGCTCGCGTTCGAATGCGCCGGCCCGCGCGCGAAGCTCTTCTTCGACCCGGCGGTGACGCGCGTCGGCGTCGTGACGTGCGGCGGCCTCTGTCCCGGAACCAACAACGTCCTTCGCGCGCTCTTGCTCGAGCTCCACCACAACTACGGCGTTCGCGAGGTGCTCGGCTTTCGCTACGGCCTCCGAGGGATCGTCGACGCCGGAATCGAGCCATTGCGGCTCACGCCGGAGACGGTGCGGCACGTACATCGACTCGGCGGCAGCGTGCTCGGTTCGTCACGGGGTCGGCAAGATACGAACGCGATCGTCGACGAGCTCGAACGGCGCGGCCTTTCGGTGCTCTTCATGATCGGCGGAAACGGAACGATGCGCGCCGCGCGTGCCGTCGTCGGCGAGATCGCGCGCCGCGGATTGCGCATCGCGGTCGTCGGCATTCCGAAGACGATCGACGACGACGTCGCGTTCATCGACAAGTCGTTCGGCTTCGACACGGCGGTCGAGCACGCGCGCGCGGCGATCGACGCGGCGCACGTCGAGGCGCTCGGCGCGCGCAACGGCGTCGGCGTCGTGAAGGTGATGGGCCGCGACGCAGGGTTCGTCGCCGCGAGCGCGGCTCTCGCGAGCGGCGAGGCGAACTTCGTTCTTCTGCCCGAAGCTCGGCTCACCCTCGAAGGCAACGATGGCCTCTTCTCTCGCCTCGAGCGCAGGCTCGCGCGCCGCACGCACGCCGTCATCGTCGTCGCAGAAGGGTGCGCCGCGCAGACGGCGCGACAGATCGAGCGCGACGCGTCCGGAAACGCACGCTACGCGAGCCGCGCGACGGACATCGGTCCGTGGCTTTGCGACGCCATCGAGCGCCACTTCTCGCACACCTCGGCGCCGATCACCCTGAAGTACATCGACCCGAGCTATACGATTCGCGCGGCCCCGGCGAACGCGTCCGACGCCATCTACTCGACCGAGCTCGCACGTCACGCCGTCCACGCGGCGATGGCCGGAAACACCGACGTCCTCGTCGGCCGATGCCACGGCATCTATGCGCACGTTCCGCTCGAGCTCGTCGTCGACAACGTCCCCCACGTCGGAAGCGAAACGCGAACCGCGCTCGAAGAGCTCACGGGAGCACCATCATGAAAATGCTCGTCTGCGACTACATGAACCGCGATTTGGTTTATCTCCGCGAAGGCGACCGGCTCGACATCGCGCGCAAACCGATGCTCGACTTCGGCGTCACGGCGGTGCCCATTCTGGACGACGAGCACCGCCCCGTCGGCGTGGTCACCCTGCGCGATTTGGCCGCGGGCCTGACCGAGCCGCCACGCTCGATCGTGAAGACGATCCAGGCCGGCGCGACCCTCGACGAAGCCGCGCGCGCGCTCGCGCACGAAAACATCCATCACTTGATCGTCATCGGAGGGAGCGGCGAAGCGATCGGAATGCTCTCGTCGCTCGACGTTGTGCGCGGTCTGCTCGGCCTGCCCGCGCGTCATCCGGCGGCGACGACGCGCTTCGCTTCCGCGCGTCCCGAGTGACCGCGCCGAATGGAAAGCCCGCACACGAACACGGCCTGCGAGAGCGCGGTGAAGCCACGGCGAAGATCCCTGGACCCATGCCCAGTCGCCAGGCCGTCACCGACACGGCGCCGAGAAACACGACCGAAGGATCTCGGCAAGCCATCTGAAATTCTCGGGCGCCACGCTTGAGCGTGGTGGGCGCCATGCGCCACCGGCGAAGAGGCCGCGGTCACCGCTCTGTCGTCGGCGGGGGTCTCGGTCCGATGGTGACGGAGGCTACTCCTCGAGATCGCCGCCACTCACCCCGATTGCGCGATCGAGATCTTCGTCGTGGATGGAGTCGCGGACGTCCTCGACGTCCATCGCCCGACCCGCAACGCCGCCGACGATGCCGCCGATGGCGGCGCCGCGCCGCGAGTGGAACGTTGAAGCTCCAGGTAAGTTCGTAGCCTTTCTGTCGGACGACGTGAACCGGGCACGACGCTCGCCGCACGACGGAGCCAATCAGAGCGCGCTCGACGATCGAAAGCTCGCGCGCTCCGAGGACGATGAGGTCCGCTTCGAGGTTCGTCGCGATCTGAAGCAGCTGTTGCGGAACCGCACCGGCCGCGATGTGCGTCGTGAAAGGCTCGTTCGTCGCGGACGCCGCCGCGCGCTCGACATGAACCAGGTGGAGCTCGCCTTGATCGGTCGCCGCGAAACGAGCCGCCGTTGCGACGACGTCCGTTGCGCTTCGATCGCCGTCGACGCCGGCAGAACACGGTGCGAGTGGCGTGCCACGAGCATGTGCCCACTTTGAATCGGAGCTCGCTCGGGCCTGCGCAGTCGCTGCGCTCGTCGCGCAGGCGGTGCGACCCTCACGCTTGAATACGGCGCGATTCGGCGAGTGATCGAAGGGCACACAAGTCGCACCGTCCGAGCCATGCACCTTCCCATCACAGCCAGCGTCGCGTTCGTGGGCGCCCAGCCGTCGCTTGCGCTTCGCGACTACATCGTCGAAACGATCGAGCCGCTCTTGCAAGACGACACCATCGGCTGTCGCGTGACTCTCGAGCGACAAGAGCATCTGAGGGCCGACGCTCGCTTTCGAAGCAAGATAGAGATCGACGTCCCGCACGGTACGCTCGTCGTCGGAGCGACGAATCGCGAGGCGTTTGGAGATCCGCAAGCAGCGATCGACGACGCCATCGACGAGATGCGGCGCGTTCTCCACGAGCGCGCGTCACGCCGCGGGCAGCGGCATCGCGAACGCCATGCGCGGCCGTCGGCGAAGCGCTTCGTGCTTCGTGCGAACGGGGCGCTGGCGCGTCCATTGCTCCTTCACCGCTCATGAGCCCATTCGTCGTCGCAGCGTTGTTCACCGCGTTCTTCTTCGGCACCCTTTACGTAACCGCACGTTGGGAGAGGCGGTCGACGGGCGCGCCGCCTGGGACGAGACATGAACCGAAGCCTTAACGCACCGCCACGTAGTCGCTGAGCTCGAGGTTCATGCGGCCGGCGAGATCCTCGAGAAAGCGATGCGCGGCGGCATCGGCGAGGCGGTGCCCGACGAGCCGATCGGCGACGTCACCCACGAGTCCGCCAGGAGGCGCGTACGTGCCCACGAGCTCGAGCTGCGTCTCCTCGGGCGAGAGCGGATAGACGCGGAGCGTCGCGCGCATCGAAGGAAAGAGCGACGCGCTCGTCTCGGCTTGCCACTCGAGCTTCACATCGGTTGCCCGATCGGCCATTTTCGGAGCGTGCGCGTGCTGGTCGACGCCCACGACCTTGATGAGCACGTTCTTTCCGACCTCGAGACCGCCGATCGTCACCTTGAGCTTTGCGGCGAGCGACGACGCACGCGCAGCGGCGCTCGTCGTCGCCCGCTGGAAAACGCCGACGGCACCGAGCACGAGCGCTTCGCTGACTTTGTCGAAAGGGTGATTGACGTACTCGTAGCAGTGGATCTCGTGCGCTGGGCTCATGCGCTCTTCTGAAGCGCGTTTCGTGCCAAGCCGTTCATCCAAATCCTCGAGCGCACTCCGATGCGGTTGAGAGCACGACGCATGCCGCGCGGCACGAGCGGTGCACTCCCGTGCGCTCGTGAGAAAGAACATCCGCCTGCTGCCCAAACCCGAGCTCGCGCGCCGCACGGCTTTCGCCGACGCGATTCGTTTGCGTCGCACGACACGAGAGATCGCCCGCCGCGTGAGCCGCGCGCCGCGTCGGAGGCTCACCATGATCGGAGGTCTCGACTTCGCGGCGATCTACGTGGCGCTCGGCTTCATGCTTTGGGCGCGCAGCCAATGGGGAACGTCATGACCGTAGGATCCATCGAGCGGTTCATGGTCGAAGACCACGCGCGTCTCGATCAGTTGATGTCGCGGGCCCTCGCACCTGACGAAATCGATCTCGGAACGTTCGAAGCGTTTCGCGAAGGCCTCTTGCGGCACATCGGGATGGAAGAAAAAGTCCTCCTCCCGTTTTTGCGCGCGCGCGGTGCGCCGTGGCCGTTCGCGTCCGAGCTTCGGCGCGATCACGGCGCGCTCGCGAAAATGCTCGTGCCGACGCCCACGCGCGAGCGATGCGACGCGATTTGCGAGCTGCTCGCTCGGCACAACCCGCTCGAAGAGGGAGAGCACGGTCTTTACGCGGCGTGCGACGCCGTCGCTGGAGCGGACGCCGCGCGGCTCGTCGAGGAGCTGCGCGCGGCGCCGCGCGTGCCGCTCGCGAAGCACTACGACGGACCGCTCATCCGTTGACGGCGTGCTTCGCCGGCTCGCTCAAGACTTTCCGCAAAGCGAGCGAGAGCGACTGCGGGGTGAACGGCTTGGGACAAAACGTGAGACCGCCGTTCTCGAGGCGCTCTCTCGTTGCCTGACTTCCCGCGTAGCCCGACATGCACACGACCTTCATTTCGGGGCGTGTGCGCGCGAGGCGCTCGGCGAGCGCCGGGCCGTCGAGGTACGGCATGACGACGTCGGTCAGCAGCACGTCGATTTGGCTCTCGTGCTCGCAAATGAGCAACGCCTCGCCGCCGTTGGCGGCTTCGATGACGCGGTATCCGAGCTTGCGAAGCGCGCAGGCGGCGGTCGCACGAACGTCGTCGTCGTCTTCGACGAGGAGGACCGTCTCGCTTCCGCGCGGGAGCGTGGCGCAATCGTTTGCCGGCGGCGCGTGGCTGAGCGCGCCGCAGAGCGGCAGGAGAATCGTGAAGGTGCTGCCCGCGCCGACTGCGCTCGCGACGTGAATGGCTCCGCCCGCTTCTTCGACCATGCCGAACGCCATCGCGAGGCCGAGCCCCGTGCCTTTGCCGGCCGGCTTGGTCGTGAAAAACGGCTCGAAGATGCGGAGCCGCGTGGCGCTGTCCATTCCTGCGCCCTCGTCGGCGACCGTGAGCTTTGCGTACTCGCCCGGCGCGCAGCCGTAACGCTGCGCTTCGGTTTGATCGAGCGTGAGCGTGCCGGTCTCGACGCGGATGGTGCCGCCCGAAGACATCGCGTCGCGCGCGTTCACGACGAGGTTCATCAGCACCTGCTCGATGCCGCCGGGATCGACGTAAACAGGCACGGCTCGCGCCGCCGGCGTCATCTCGAGAACGACGTTCTCTCCGACGAGACGCCGCAGCATCTTGCCGGAGCCCACGAGCGTCTCGTTGAGATCGATGGACCGCGGCTGTCGAACCTCTTGACGGCTGAAGACGAGCAGCTGCCGCGTGAGCTGCGCCGCGCGCTCGCTCGCTTTTTGGATCTCGCCGACGAGCTCGCGAAGCTCGCTCCCTTCGTCGAGCTCGTCGAGCGTGAGCTGCGCATAGCTGCCGATGACGGAGAGGAGGTTGTTGAAATCGTGCGCGACGCCGCCGGCGAGTCGGCCGACGGCCTCCATTTTCTGCGCTTGGCGAAGCTGTTCCTCGAGCTCTTTGCGGCGGGTGACGTCGCGCACGACGGCGAGGCGTGACGGCGTTCGCAGCCCGACGGCGTGCGTCGTGATCTCGACGGCGATCGTGCTTCCGTCCTTGCGGCGGTGACGCGCGGAGACCTCGGCGCCTTCGAGGCTTTCGCGTAGCGAGCCATCTTCGGCGAGGTCGCGCGTCGTGAGACCGAGGAGCTCTTCGTGCGAATAGCCGTAGCAGCGCACGGCAGCGTCGTTGGCCGCGAGAATGCGAAGCGTCGCCACCTCATAAAGCAGCTTGGGGACTGGGCTTCGATCGAAGAGAAGGCGATACCGGCGCTCGGACCTTGCGAGCGTGCCGCGCTGCCGATTCAAAGAGCCGAAGAGCACGCAGACGAGCACGCCCTCTGCGCACCACGTCGCGAGCGCGGCACCCTGTTCCCACGTCGCGACGAAAAGCAGATCCGGCGCGATGAACCATCGGCCTTGCGAGAGCGCGCTGAGCGCGACGGCGAAGATCCCGGGCCCGGTGCCGAGGAGCCAAGCGGTGAGCACGACCGCGGCGAGAAATGCGACCGAGGGATCCTCGGCAAGCCACCGGCCCGCGGCCATCATGAGGAGGGTCGCGGCCGCGACGAAAAGAAAAGCGCCACCGTAACGAACGACGCGAGATGTGAGCATGCTGCGAATCGCCTCCGGCGTTCGCATCGAGCAAGCTTCGCGCCGCCTGAAATTCCCGCGCGCCGTGCTTCGCGTGATGCACGCCATGCGCGCCGGCGAAGAACCTGCAGTTTCGTGCGGCAGGTCCCCGTGAATTGCGGGGGAGGCGCGGCGGCACGGCGGCTGCAAACCGCGACGCCATGCGCGTTCACCTCGCATTTTCGATCGTCTTCGGCGTGACCACCGCGTTCGCCGCGTCGTCGCCGATCTGGCTCGATCACAGCGAGCGTAACCCGGCGGAGCCTGCGATCGTCTCAGCCGAGCAAACCGATGCTCCCGCGGTTCCGTCGCCGATCCATCGCAAAAAACCGACGCGCGTCGTCGTCGACATCGAGGTGAAAGAGGTCGTCGCGCCGATCGCGGGCGACGCGACCTACACGTTCTGGACTTTCGGCGGCCACGTGCCCGGCCAGTTCATCCGCGTTCGCGAAGGCGACACCGTCGAGCTTCATCTGAAGAACGCGCCGGACAACAAGATGCCGCACAACATCGATCTCCACGCCGTCACCGGCCCCGGCGGCGGCGCGCCGCGCACGTTCACCGCGCCCGGTCACCAGAGCGTCTTCACGTTCGAAGCGACGCGAGCCGGCCTCTTCGTCTACCACTGCGCCGCCGCGCCCGTCGGCATGCACATCGCGAACGGCATGTACGGTCTCATCCTCGTCGAGCCGAAGGAGGGCCTGCCGAAAGTCGACCGCGAGTACTACGTGATGCAAGGCGACTTCTACACGGCCGGCGGCTACCACGAGAAAGGTCTCCAAGCCTTCGACATGCAGAAGGCGATCGACGAGAAGCCGACGTACGTCCTCTTCAACGGCGCCGAGGGCTCGCTCACCGGAAAAAACGCGCTCCACGCGAAGGTCGGCGAGCGCGTTCGGCTCTACGTCGGAAACGGCGGGCCGAACCTCGTGTCGAGCTTTCACGTCATCGGCGAGATATTCGACCGCGTCTACCGCGAGGGCGGCACGACGCCGGAAGAAAATGTGCAAACTACACTCATTCCGGCAGGCGGCGCGGCGATCGTGGAGTTCACCGCGCGCGTGCCGGGCGAATACGCGATGGTCGATCACTCGATTTTTCGCGCGTTCAACAAGGGCGCGGTCGGAACGCTCGTCGTCGACGGCGCGCCGAATCCGGAGCTCTATTCGGAGAAGTCGAAAGACTCGCCGTACTTCGGGAGCGCGGCGCCGGCACCCGCGCCGTCGCACGATGACGATCGCGCCGCGGCGGGCGCGCGCGTCTTCGCGTCGACGTGCGCCGCGTGTCACCAAGCGCAAGCGCAGGGCGTCCCGCACGTCTTTCCGCCGCTCGCGGGCTCGGACTTTTTGATGGCCGACAAAGAGCGCGCGATTCGAATCGTACTCGGCGGCTTGAACGGACACGTGACCGTCAACGGACAGACGTTCGACTCGGCGATGCCGTCGCAGGCACACTTGAGCGACGACGAGATCGCCGACGTGCTCACGTACGTGCGCTCGTCGTTCGGAAACTCGGGCGACGCGGTCGCCGCGGAAGAGGTGACGGCGAAACGCGCCGCGGGCACGCCGACCGTGAGGGCGCAATGAAGCCGCTCGCGATGATTCTCGCGATGACGCTCGCCGCGACGACGGCGAACGCCCAGCACGACGCCGCGTCCGAGACGGCGGTCGTCGCGGGCGGCGTTTATCGACCGCTCTTTCCGGCGACGCCGGCCGAGAAAGAGATCGCCGTTCACGCGTTTCGCATGGACCGGACCCCGGTCACGAACGCCGAGTTTCTCGTCTTCGTCGGCGCGCATCCCGCGTGGCGGCGCGACCGCATCCCGCCGGTCTTCGCCGAGCCGACGTATCTTGCGCACTGGTCCGCGCCGGACGCGCTCGGGCAAGCGGCGCCGAATCAACCCGTCGTGAACGTGAGCTGGTTCGCGGCGCGCGCGTATTGCGGGGCGCGCGGCATGCGTCTGCCGACCGAGGCCGAGTGGGAGCTCGCCGCGTCGGGCCAAACGCGTGAAGAGATCGCCGCGCTCTACGCGGGGCCGATGGTGCTTCGCGACGTCGGCCAGTCGCGTCCGAATCGCGCTGGCCTCTACGACATGCACGGTCTCGTCTGGGAGTGGGTTTCGGATTTCGGAAACGCCGTGCTCGCGTTCGGCAGCGGCTCGGATCGGCTTCGCTTCTGCGGAGCGACGGGCGCTAGCGCGAGCGACGCGACCGATTTTGCCGCGTTTCAACGCGTCGCTTTTCGGAGCTCGCTCCGCGCGAGCTACGTCGTGCGGAGCCTCGGGTTTCGCTGCGCGGGAGACGTGTGATGCGATTCGTTCGACTCGTCCTTTTGGGACTTCTCGCGCTCGGTTGCGCCGACTGCTCGCACGCGAGCGCTGGCGACACGCATGAAACGACCGCGTCGCCCTCGATCTATCCGCTCGAGGTTTCGCTGACCGACGAGCACGCGCGCCCGGTCGGGCTCGACGTCGATCGCGGTCACCTGACGATCGTGTCGATGTTCTATGGCAGCTGCCCCGTCGCGTGCCCGCTCATCGTGTCGCACGTGAAAGAGATCGAATCGCGTGTCTCGCCCGACGCGAAAAAAGATCTTCGCGTTTTGCTCGTGAGCTTCGACCCGGCGCACGACACGCCCGTCGCGCTCACGGCGCTCGCGCAAGAGCGCGAGCTCGATCTCGACCGCTGGACGCTCGCGACCGGACCGGACGACGACGTGCGGCAAATCGCGGCGGTGCTCGGGATCAGTTATCGACCGCTCGCCGGCGGTGGGTTCGCGCACGATGCGATCCTCACCGTCCTCGATCGTGAGGGCCGGCCGATCGCACGGACCGACGACGCGAACGTCGACGCGCTGGTCGCGGCGATTGACTCGCACGCGCGGCCCGGCTCGTGACCGCCCAGGTCGCGGCGCGGCTTTGCGCGCACTGCGGTCTCCCTTGCGAAGACGAATTCTGCTGCGAAGGCTGCCGAGCGGTTCACGGTCTGATCGTCGCGCGCGATCTCGGCCGCTACTACGAGCTCCGCGGCGCGCGCGGCATCCCGGTGAACGACGCGCGACCCGAGCGACACGACACCAAGTGGCTCGATGAAATCGAGGCGCGGCAGGGCGCGAGCGGACCGAGCCGCGTCGACCTCGACGTGCAGGGCCTCCACTGCAGCGCGTGCGTCTGGATCATCGACACGCTCTTCGAGCGGCGCGGCGGCCTCCGCGCCTCGATCAATCCGTCGACCGGTCGCTTGCACGCGATCGTCCCGGTCGCGTTCGATCTTCGGGCCTTCGTCTCCGATGTCGAGCAGCTCGGATACCGCCTCGGCCCGCCGCGTGCGCGACCCGCGCGCCGCTCGAGCGCGCTCCTCTGGCGGCTCGGGATCTGCGTCGCGATCGCGATGAACACGATGATCTTCGCGATCGCGATCTACGCGGGGCTCGACTCCGGACCGCTTCATCGTTTGTTCGAGGCGCTGAACCTCGCGCTCGCCACGCTCGCCGTCGCGATCGGCGGCGGCGTCTTCTTCGCGTCGGCTTGGCGCGGCCTGAGGAAACGGTTGCTCCACCTCGACGTGCCGATCGCGCTCGGCATCGGTCTGGCTTGGGCCGGCTCGGTCGCGTCGTTCGTCGCGCGACGTTCGAGCGGCGTCTTCGTCGACACGCTCGACGTGTTCATCGCGCTCATGCTCGCCGGCCGCTTCCTGCAGGAGCGACTGCTCGAGAAAAATCGGCTGGCGATCCTCGAAAACGACGGCGCAGAAGGCCTCCTCGCGCGCCGCGAGCGCGACGGCCGCGTCGAAACCGTTCGATGTACGACGCTCGCGCCGGGAAACCGAATCATGGTCGCGGCGGGCGATCTCGTCCCCGTCGACGCGCGACTCGCGTCCGGCCGAGCGAGCTTCTCGCTCGATTGGCTCGACGGTGAGAGCGCGCCGCGCTCGTTTTCGCAGGGCGACGTCGTACCGGCCGGCGCATTCTCGGCGACGATGAGCCCGACGACGTTGATCGTCGCGCGCGACTTCACGAGCTCCGGCCTCGTCGAGCTCCTGCGCACGCCGCTCTCGCGCAGCGCCGACGCGTCCGCATCGACGCCGTGGTGGGATCGCCTCGCGCAGATCTACTCGGTCGCCGTGCTCGCGCTCGCCGCCATCGGCTTCGCCGGTTGGATGATCGCGAGCCACGACCTCGCGCGCGCGCTCGAGGTGACGACCGCCGTCCTCGTCGTCACCTGTCCGTGCGCATTCGGCATCGCGACGCCGCTTGCGGGCGAGCTCGCGCTCTCGGGTTTGCGGCGCGCGGGTCTCTACGTTCGAACGCCGACCTTCTTGGATCGCGCCGCGCACGTGAAGACCGTCGTCTTCGACAAAACCGGAACGCTCACGAGCGGCTCGCTTCGCGTGAGGTCGCGCGGTGCGCTCGCTTCGCTCGACGACGAAGCCCGCTCGGCGCTCCGTGATCTCGCGTCGGCGACCTGGCATCCGAAATCGGTCGCGGTGCTATCCGCCCTCGGAGATGCGCCGCGCGGCTTTGGCCTCGCCGTCGAACGTCCCGGCCTCGGCGTGTCGCTCCACAGAAACGGCTCGGAGTGGAGGCTCGGCGCGCCCGCGTGGGTCGCCCCGGGCGCGCGCGCAAACGGCGATCTCGCGTTCGGCGTCGACGGGCGGCTCGTCCTCGCGATCGCGACCGAAGAGGATCCTCGCGCGGACGCGTCGCGCGAGGTCCGCGAGCTCGGCGATTCGGGCTTCGACGTCTGGCTGCTCAGCGGCGATGCGCAAGACCGGACGACCGAAATCGCGCGCGCCGCCGGCATCGAGCGATCGCGCGCAATCGGTGCATGCTCGGCGCAAGAAAAAGCGTCGTGGGTCGCCGCGCACGATCACGGCGATCTCCTCATGGTCGGCGACGGCATCAACGACGCGCTCGCGGTCGAGCGCGCGACGTGCGGCGGCACACCGGCGATCGACAGGCCGTTCATGGCCGCGCGCAGCGATTTCTACTTCGTCACGCCGGGCCTCCGCCCGATCCGCCTCGCGCTCGCCGTCGCCCGCCGCGTCGCGCGCGTTCGCACGCGCAACCTCGGCATCGCGTTGGCCTACAACGTGCTGAGCATCGGGTTGGCGTACGCCGGCGTGATGTCTCCGCTCCTCTGCGCGGTCCTCATGCCGGCGAGCTCGCTCGTGACCGTCCTCGCGACCGTCGCGTCCCTCTCTCCAAGGAGCCCGGTGTGGAAGTCCTGATCCTCCAAGTCTTCGTGAGCCTGATGCTCGTCGCGAGCTCCGTGCTGCTGTTCGTCTACGCGTTCAAGAAGCGCGATTTCGACCACGCCGACTATCTCGAGCTTCGTCCGCTGGAGAAGGACGAATGAACGCGGCGATCGAAAAGCGCACGATCACCTACGACGACGACGTCGCGCGGAAATTCGTGTTCGCGTCGGTCGCGTGGGGAATCGTCGGCATGCTCGTCGGCGCGCTCGTCGCGCTCCAGCTCGCGTGGTGGCCGGCGAACATGCCGCCTTACTTCAGCTTCGGGCGCCTGCGCCCGCTCCACACCAACGCCGTCATCTTCGCGTTCGTCGGCAACATGATGTTCGCCGGCATCTACTACTCGACCCAGCGACTCGTTCGCGCGGCGCTCCCGAGCAAGCTCCTCACCGCGATTCATTTTTGGGGTTGGCAGGCCATCATCGTGGCCGCCGCGATCACGCTGCCGCTCGGCATGACGCAAGCGAAAGAGTACGCCGAGCTCGAGTGGCCGATCGACGTTGCGATCGCGATCGTGTGGGTCGCCTTCGCGATCAACTTTTTCTGGACGCTCGCGCGCCGCACCGAGAAGCACCTCTACGTCGCCGTGTGGTTCTACATCGCGACGATCGTCACGGTCGCCGTCCTCCACATCGTCAACTCGCTCGCGGTTCCCGTCTTCGCCTTCAAGAGCTACTCGGTCTTCGGCGGCGCGAAGGACGCGCTCGTGCAGTGGTGGTACGGACACAACGCCGTCGCGTTCTTCCTGACGACGCCGATCCTCGGCATCATGTACTACTTCTTGCCGAAGGCGGCGGGGCGGCCGGTCTACAGCTACCGGCTCTCCATCATCCACTTTTGGGCGCTCATCTTCGTCTACATCTGGGCGGGCCCGCATCATCTCCTGAACAGCGCGCTGCCCGAGTGGGCGCAGACGCTCGGGATGATCTTCTCCGTCATGCTGTGGGCTCCGAGCTGGGGCGGCATGCTCAACGGCCTCCTCACGCTGCGCGGCGCGTGGAACAAGCTGCGCGAAGATCCCGTCCTCAAGTTCTTCGCGGCCGGCGTGACGTTTTACGGCATGGCGACGTTCGAAGGACCGCTGCTCTCGATCAAGAGCGTCAACGGTCTCGCTCACTACACCGATTGGATCATTGCGCACGTCCACGCCGGCGCGCTCGGTTGGAACGGCTTGATGGCCGCGGGAATGTTCTATTGGATGGTCCCGCGTCTCTACGGCACCAAGCTCCACTCGACGCGCCTCGCGAACGCGCACTTCTACATCGGCACGTTCGGCATCCTCCTCTACGTCGTCGCGATGTGGACCAGCGGCATCACGCAGGGGCTCATGTGGCGCGCGACGAACGCGGACGGCTCGCTCCAGTATCCGATCTTCGTCGAGACGCTCGCGGCGATTCGCCCGATGTACTGGATGCGTCTCGTCGGCGGCACCGCGTACCTCGTCGGCATGATCGTGATGGCGTGGAATCTCTGGCGGACTGCGCGCGACGGCAAGCCGGTGAACGCGAGCGTCGAGGTCGTGATCGAGCCCGAGGACGACGGCGCGAAGTGGACCGACATCGTGTTCGGCAAGCCCGTGATTCTCACGGTGGTCGTCGGCGCGCTCGGCGGAATCTTTCTGGTCACGAACGCCATCGCCGGCCTCGCGTTCGTGACCTTCGCGTTCGCCATCGCGCTGCTCGGATCGCTCGCGCTCAGCGCGGCGAGCCAGAAGAGCGGTGTTTCGCACGCATGGCATCGCATGCTCGAAGGGCGCGCCCTCGTGTTCGTCGCGCTCACGATCCTCGCCGTCCTCGTCGGCGGCGTCGCCGAGCTCGTCCCGACGCTGCTCGCGCAGCCCGACCCCGACGCGCTCGCGAGCGCCCACCCGTACACGCCGCTCGAGCTCGAAGGACGCGACATCTACTTGCGCGAGGGATGCTTCAACTGCCACTCGCAGATGATCCGTCCGTTTCGTTTCGAGCAGCAGCGGTACGGCGAGCCGTCGACGCTGAGCGACTCGCAGTTCGATCACCCATTTCAGTGGGGATCGAAACGCACCGGACCCGACCTCGCGCGCGAGGGCGGTAAGTACCCGAGCCTCTGGCACTACAATCACATGCTCGATCCGCGGAGCGTCTCGGCGGGATCGAACATGCCGCCGTACGCGTTCCTCGCGCGCGGCACCGTCGACTTCACGCGCACCGCCGACAAGCTGCACGCGATGAAGAGCGTCGGCGTCCCTTATACCGACGCGGACGTCGCGCGCGCTTCGGACGACGCGAAGAAGCAGGCGGCGGCGATTGCGGCCGATCTGAAGACCGAGGGCGCCGACATCGAGCCCGATCGCGAGCTCGTCGCGCTGATCGCGTACTTGCAGAGGCTCGGAAAACAGCCCGAGGTGAAGGCGAAACCGCGCATCGCGTCGACGGACCCGGGGGACCGCTGATGTACCGCGACGTCCTTTCGCACACGCCGCTCCTCGCGCTGCCGATCTTCGCGATGTTCGTCTTTCTCGCCGTGTTCGTGTCGGCGAGCGCGCTCGCGCTGGCGCGTCGCAAGCGTGCCTACGACGAGGTCGCGAACCTCCCGATGAAGGACGAATGCCATGAGTGACGAAAGAGAGAAGGTCGTCCACACCTACGACGACGACATCCACGAGCTCGACAACCGTCTGCCGGTCTGGTGGCAGTACACTCTTTACGGCGCGATCGTTTTCGCGATCGCGTACTGGTTCGGCGAGCACCAAATCCGCGCGTGGTCCTCCCAGCGCGATCGCTACGACAAGGACATGATCGCCGCGAGGCTCGAGGCCGCGAAGAAGGGCGCCGGCATGAGCAGCGACGCGCTCGTCGCGATGTCGCGGAGCGAGCAGACGGTTCGCGACGGCAAGCAAGTGTTCCAGTCGACGTGCGCGCCCTGTCACCGCGCCGACGGCGGCGGCAACATTGGACCGAACCTGACCGACGCGTACTGGCTGCACGGCAGCAAACCGGAGAACATTTTCTCGACGGTGCACGACGGCGTCCCGGCGAAGGGGATGCCGACGTGGGGGCCCCAGCTCGGCGAGGAGAAGGTCGCCGTCGTCGTCGCGTACGTGCTGACGCTTCGCGACACCAACGTGCCCGGAGGTAAGCCGCCGCAAGGCGACCCAACGACGCCGTGAGCCAAATCCACTTGCCCGTCGTGGACGACAGCGTGCGCGGCTCGATCCTCGCCGACGGCCAGAGAAAGAAAATCGTTCCGGCAGACGTCGGCGGACGCTTCACGCGCGCGCGGCGCCTCGTCGTCATTTTGCTGCTCGCGTTCGCCGGGGTCCTCCCGTGGATTCACGTCGGGCACGCGCCCGCGGTGTTCATCGACGTCGAGCATCGAAAGTTTTTTCTCTTCGGCGCGACGTTGAACGCGCAAGACACGTGGCTCTTATTTTTCGCGCTCTCGGGCGCCGGGTTCTCGCTCGTGTTCCTCACGGCGCTCGCGGGTCGCGTGTGGTGCGGCTGGGCGTGCCCGCAGACCGTGCTCCTCGAAGGCATTTATCGCCGCATCGAACGTCTCGTCGAAGGCTCGCGCGCGGCGCACCTTCGGCGTGACGCAAGCCCGTGGAGCGCTCGGCGCGCGCTGCGCAAGATCGCGAAGCATGGCGCGTACGCCGTCGCGTCGCTCGCGCTTGCGCACGGAGTCCTCGCCTATTTCGTCTCCGTGCCGATGGTGTTTCGGATGGTGCGGCAGGCGCCGGCAGAGCACGCCGAGGCGTTCGCCTGGGTGCTCGCGCTTTCGGCGTTGCTCTACGCGAACTTCGCGTTCTTCCGCGAGCAGCTGTGCCTCGTTTTGTGTCCGTACGGTCGTCTTCAATCGGTGCTCCTCGACGACGACTCGCTGGTCGTCGGCTACGACGGCGCGCGCGGCGAGCCGCGCGGAAAAAAGGGAACGGTCGAGGGCGACTGCGTCGACTGCGCGCGCTGCGTCGTCGTCTGTCCGACCGGCATCGACATCCGTGACGGGCTCCAGCTCGATTGCATCGCTTGCACGGCCTGCATCGACGCGTGCGACGACGTGATGGATCGGCTGGGTCGACCGCGAGGCCTCGTGCGTTACGACTCGCCGCACGGGCTCGCCGGCGAAAAGCGGAGAATCCTGCGGCCGCGCGTCGTTCTCTATGCGGTGCTCCTCGGGGCAGGCGCGATCATCGCGTCGCTCGCCTTCCGCGCGCGCACCGACTTCGAAGCGAACGTCGTACGCCTTCCCGGCGCGCCCT
>DASXHD010000040.1:0-31137 GCA_036488725.1 Polyangiaceae bacterium
GTCGCGTTTCCGTGGCCGGGCAACGTCCGCCAGCTCCAGAACTGCATCGAGCGCGCGATCGCCGTCTGCCGCGGCGACGAGATTTCACTCGAGGATCTCTCCGACGACATTCGCGACTACCGCGTGTCGAAGGTCGAGCTCCTCGGTGCCGACGTGAGCGAGAACCTCACGGCGCTGCCGACGATGGACATCCTCGAGCAACGCTACATCCGCAAAGTCCTGACCGCGCTCGCGGGCAACAAGACGCTCGCCGCGCAGGTGCTCGGTTTCGATCGTCGAACGCTCTATCGCAAGCTCGATCGAATGTCGACGCAGCCGCCGCAGCCCTGAGTCGTCACGGCGACAAGTGATAGTTCGAGAGCGTCGCTTCGCCGCGGTAGCGCTTGCGGACGAAGAGGAAGCCGCCGCGGGCTTCGACCTCGATGTGCGAAGGCGCAGGCCCGAGCGCGGTCTGCTCGCCGAAGCTCATGCGGATGTTCACCGCGTCGACGAGCGTGGGCGGGTGCGAAAGCTTGAAACCGGCTGAAATCAGGGTTCCCGTGCGCGCGTCGACCCAGGCCGAGCCTTCGATGGTGTCGTCCTCTTTGATCTTCGGGACGAACGCGATGCGCACGTGCGATGCGTCGCTCGGATCGATCTCGACGACGTCGAAGTTGTAACGCGGCTGCTCGCCCGGATGAAACGGCATGCGCCACGCGCGCTTCGCCGGCGCGGGGTGCCGCGCCGCGTCCGCCTCGCGCTCGCGCTGTTTGCGTCGCGCTTCGTCGGTTTCGTTTTTTCCGTCTTCGAAATATTCGAGGATCGAAAACTTCGAATCGCGGCCGTCCGAGTCGACGCGCGCCTTGCCGCGCTTGGTCGACGTCGCTTGGCCGTGACCGTCGACGCTGTCGAGGCGCGCGTCGATGACGTAGCTCGCGCGCTTCCGCATCGCTTCGAAGCGTTCTGCGTACGCGCCGAGCTTGGCCATCAAATCGTGCGACGGTGGCTGCGCGTGCGCGGGCGAGTCGGCGACGACCATGGTGAAGAGGAGTGCCGCGAGGAATAAGGCAATGCGGCTCATGAACCAAGTATGGTTCGGCGCATGCCGAAGATCACGTGCGAAAAACGCGGTCACCTCATGCTCGTCGGGTTCAATCGGCCCGAGAAAATGAATGCTTTCGATCTCGAGATGCTCGCCGAGCTCGCCGACGCGTTCACCGAGCTCGAGCGCGACGACGCGATGCGATGCGGCGTCATTCACGCGAACGGCGAGCATTTCACCGCTGGGCTCGACCTCGCGAACGTCGCGCCGCGCGTCGCCGAAGGAAAAATTCCGTTCGGCAACGGCGCCATCGATCCGTGGGGCGTGCACGGCGCGCAGCGCACCAAGCCGACCGTCGTCGCGGTGCACGGGAGATGCCTCACGCTCGGCATCGAGCTCTGCCTCGCACAAGACGTCGTCGTCGCGGCCGAAGGAACGCGCTTCGGTCAGATCGAGATCAAGCGCGGCATCTTTCCGTTCGGCGGCGCGACGTACCGGCTCGTGCAGACCGCCGGCTGGGGCAACGCGATGCGATGGCTGCTCACCGGCGACGAATTCGACGCCGCCGAGGCGCACCGCATCGGTCTCGTGCAAGAGGTCGTTCCGGCCGGAACCGAGCTCGATCGCGCGATCGCGATCGCCGAGACGATCGCCGCGCAAGCGCCGCTCGGCGTGCGCGCCACGATCGAATCGGCGCGCCGCTCACTGAACGAAGCCGCCGCCGCTGCCGCGCTCGTTCCCGAAATCATGAAGCTCATGGCGAGCGACGACGCGCGCGAAGGGCTCATGTCCTTCGTCGAGCGACGCAAGGCGAGCTTCAGCGGGAAGTGACCTGCGCGAGCGTGAAGCTGAAGGTCGTGCCTTTGCCGACCGTGCTCTCGACGTTGATCGGGCCGCCGAGCGCGTCGCACAAGTGCTTCACGATCGAGAGGCCGAGGCCCGTTCCGCCGAGCTCGCGCGAGCGTCCCGTGTCGACGCGATAGAAACGTTCGAAGAGCCGAGGCAAGTGGCGCTCTTCGATTCCGGGGCCGGTGTCGACGACCGAGAGACGAATGACCGGTTTGCCGTTTCGCGTCTCGGCGCGCGCGCGGACGACGACCGCCGCGCGCTCCGGCGAATATTTGAGCGCGTTGTCGACGAGGTTCGTGAGCACCTGCTCGAAGGCGCGCGGATCGACGCGCACCGGCGCGAGGTCGCGCGGCACGTCGGCGCTGAGCGCGATGCGTTTTTTCTCCGAGCGCTCGCGGAAGAGATCGACCACGCGCCCGACGAGCGGACCGACCTCGTGCTCGCCGAACGTGAGCCGAAACTCGTGCGACTCGATGCGCGAGAGGTCCAGCAAATCTTCGACGAGGTGCTGGAGTCGCTCGGCGTTGCGCTCGATGATGTCGAGAAAGTGCCCGGCAGATTCGGGATCGTTTTGCATCGCGAAGCGGAGCGTCTCGGCCGCCGAGCGCACGGCGGTGACCGGCGTTCGCAGCTCGTGCGACGCGTTGGCGACGAAGTCGCGGCGCATCGACTCGAGGCGGCGGATGTCGGTCACGTCGACGAAGACGGCGAGGAGTCCCGCGGGCTCGCCGGCGAGCGGCACGACGCGAATGAGAAGTCGCCGCGGCTTGAGGCCTGCGAGCTCGATTTCGGCGGCTTGGAGCGCGCTCGTCGAGCTCGCCTCGTCGACGAGCTTTTTCAGCTCTTCGTTTTGAATCGCTTCGAACGGCGTCTTGCCGACGCAGTCTGCGCCGAGCAGCAACATCTGGCGAAGCGCGGGGTTCACGAACGCGATGACGCCGGCGGTGTCGAGCAAGAGCACGCCCTCTTGCATGCCCGAGAGAATGCGCTCGACGCGGTCGCGCTCGGTTCGGAGCTGACGCAACGTGACCGAGAGGCTGCCGGCGAGCTTGTCGAGCGCGGTGCCGAGGGCGGCGAGCTCGTCGCGGCCGGCGAGCTCCGCGCGCGCCGTGAAGTCGCCGCGAGCCATCGCGTCGGCGACGCGCGTGAGGTGGCCTATCGCACGCGACGCGAACTGCGCGACGACGAGCGACATGAGCGCCGCGAGCGCAACGGCCACGATCCCCGCGATGACGAGCGACCGATCGAGCGCGGCCTTCGCGTGCTCCACCTCGACGAGCGGGAGGGCGAGGCGCACGACGACGCCGTTCTTCATCGGCGAGGCGACGTAAAGGAGGCGCTCGTGGATCGTGGCGCTCCGCCGGCTCGACGACCCGGTGCCGCTCGACAGCGCTTGTTCGACCTCGGGCCGATGACGATGGTTCTCGATCGACGCGATGCGATCGCGCGGCACCTCCGAGTCGCCGAGCACGCGCCCGTCGGGGCCGATGAACGTGACGCGCGCGTGCGCACGCGCGCCGAGATCGTCTGCGAGGGCGTCCCACGCATCGATTCCCGCGTCGGGCCCGAGCTGCTCGGCCTCGGCCGCGGCCACGTCGAGCCGAATGAAGAGATCGTCGCGCACGCGCGCGGTGAGCGTGCGATCGAGCGACGACGACAGATACGCGTACGACGCGAGCACCGCGATCGCGATGACCGACACCGAAGCCAAAAAGAGCTTCGCGCGCACGTCGAAACGAAACACCCTCGACATGCCGCGCAGCATAGCCGCGACGGCGTCACGCGCTCCGAGCTTCTTCGAGGCCCGAGAACTCGCGGAGCATGCGCGCTTCGCGCGTGCGCTCGCCCGCGGCGTCGCGGAGGGTCATCGACGAACGCGCGAGCGCGCGCGGCGTGCGGCCGAACGTCCAGATGGCGAAGAGCGGCTTCTCGTTTTCGCGCGGGATGATCTCGCAGTGCGCGTGGACCGCGAGCTTCGCATCGGCCGCGCCCCTCTCCACGCGCGACGCCGCGCGCGCGTCACCGCACATGACGACCGTCCCGTCCGGCGCAAGCACGCGCGACGCCGTCGCGAGATAGGCCTCGACCCCGCCGCGGTACTCGATGCGAGCGTAGGCGCGCTGCTCGTCCATCGCGCCGGACGCGTGTCCGGGTGGAAAGTAAGGCGGCGTCCCCGTGATCAAATCGAAGCCGTGACCGAGCGCTTCGATCGCGCGCTCGTCGCGCAGGTCCCCGTGGTGAATCGCGACGCGCGACGCGACGCCCGCGCGCGCGACGTTTCGACGCAAGAGCTCGAACGACATCGCCTGCGCCTCGATGCCCACGAAATCCGCGCCCAGCATTTTCCATGCAAGATGCAACAAAACCGATCCGAGCCCGCACCCGAGGTCGAGCACGCGGCGCGCGTCGGGCCGCGCGTGCCACGCGACGTACGCCGTCGCGAGATCGTCCGACGAAAAGCGATGCCCCTTCGCCCGTTGCCACACCCGAAAGTCGCGGGTGAGCGCGTCGTCGGTCAGCGGGCCGAGGAGGGGATCGTCGACGGTGGGCACGGCGCCGCATCGTAGCGCAGATGCGGTGCGACCATCTTTTCGTAGACCGTGCGAAACAGATTCTCCGGATCCACGCGCCGCTTGATTCGTTCGTAGCGCGAGCGGTCGTGAATCGAGAAGAACGTGCGCTCGTCGTAATGGTTTTGCGCGATGAGGGTCTTGATGCCGCCGGCTTCGAAGGTCTTTTGCTCGAGCAAAAGCGAGTAGTCCACGTCGTCGCGGTCGTTCGGTAACCCGTATATTGCGAAATCGAAGTAGAGACCCGGGCGCGGCGCGCGTAGCCACGGGTACGGTGTCGGCATGCGATAAGGAACGATCCACATCGGATAATGGCTTATCGCGCCGTCGTACCAGCGATGAAACGCATCGGCCCCACTTTCTGGGATGAAGAGGTCGGTCACGACCGGCGGGTGCTTCTGCAGCCTGAAGAGCGGCCGAAGGCGCTCCGACCACGCGAGCAAGTTGGACGAGCCGAGCATGAACGAACCGAGGAGCTTGCGGCTCCAAGCGCGCTTCATGCCGGGGAGCGTCTGCGCCGTCCAATGACAGTCGGTGTCGAAGCGGAAGAAATAATCGTAAGTCGTCAGCCAATCTTCCGCGAGCTCGCGCGTGCTCTCCCAATAAACGTGTTCGCGACGGTACGAGCTCGTTTGCGGAGCCTCGTCCACGTAGCGCCCCGTGCAAAGAACGAATCGGTCCCGCGCGTGGGCGATCGCGTCGACGAAGTCGAAGGTCGGCGCGCGTATCGCGACGTCGATCGCTGCGTGGAGCGCGGGGAACGAGTCGAACGTCGCATATTCCATTTTCACGAACGGCTTCGCCGGCACGAGGTCGAACGTGAGCTCGGTCAGAATGCCGAGCGTGCCGTACGAGCCGTGCATCATCTCGAAGAGCTCGGCGTCGTGCTCGCGCGAGCAGCGGATCACGTCGCCTTCGCCGGTGACCATCTCGTATTCGACGCATCCATCGTGAAAACCGCCCCATTTGTACGCGGTCGACTCCACGGCGCACCCGGCGACGGCGCCGCCGATCGTGATCGTCTCGAGCTCGGGCACGAGGCGCGGGACGAGGCCGTGCGGCAAGGTCGCCGTCACGAGGTCCGAGAACGTGACGCCGGGCTCGGCGACGCATCGTCGCGCCTCCGGGTCGATCGACAGAATGTTGCGGAGCTCGCGCACGTCGATCTTCTGGTCGTCGTGGCGCGGGTCGCGCGGGTTCGGGACGAAATGCGAGACGCTCGCTTTTTTGAGCGACGCGTACCCGCGGCCGCTCGTGCGACGCGCGGTGACCGCGGCCGCCAGGTCCAAGACTCGTTCCATGTGCGTTCGATTTTTCACGTGGCCTCCTTGCGTGCGCGGAGAAATGTTTCTTTCGTGCGAACCAAGCGGCTCGCGTAGCTCAACGCGGGATCGCGGATGAATCTCCAAAGGACGCCGGTCCACGAGCGGTGCGACACGAGCGCGCCGTACTCGGGCACGAGACGTCGCAGCTCGGGAAGACGCGAGCCCGGCACGTTCATGAAGTCGTGGTGCTCGTTGTGAAAGCCCACGTTGAACGCGATCAGGTTGATCGGCCCGTAATACGAATAGGTCTCTTGGCCTTTTTCGAAGGTGTAGTGCTCGTGGACGAAGTGCGCCGCGACCGGATGAAGACCGTGCGCGAAATAAAACGAGATCGCGAGATATGCGAGCGCGGCTCCTCCGAGAAATCGCGCGATGGCGAGGTCGACGAGCACGATGACGATCGCGTTCGCGATCTCTTTTCGATTCGGCCGCTTCGCGAACGTGAAGCCGCGCGCGATGTAGACGAGCGGATGCAAAAAGAGCCAAAGCGCTTTTCGCACGCTCGACCGACCGACCCAGCGCACTTCGAACGCGAGCGGCAGGTCGGTGTCCCCGCCGAGGACGTCGAGCAGGCGGTGATGGTCGACGTGGTAGCGGTGGAACGTCGCCGCGACGGGCAGCACCATCGGCAGGTTCGCGACGAGCGCGACGACCTCGTTGGCGCGGCGCGTCTTGGCGGCGAGGCGATGCGACGTCTCGTGGATCGCCATCGAGAGCCAGTGCGTGAGCGGCGCGCCGACGGCCCAGGCGAGCGGGAGGACCCACCACCAGCGCAGCCGCGCGTGCCCGACGATCGACGCAATCGCGAGCTGCGCGGCCGAGACGGCGACCGCGACTGCCGCCGTGCTTCGATCGAAGCCCGCGAGCTTGCGGATTTCGGGGTACCGTGTGAGGAGCTCGCGGCGACGTCTCGCGTGCGGCTCGCCGGTGTTCGTTCGAGCGAAGGAGAGCGTTTGGTTCATGCCGCTCTTCAAACTCGACCGCGTGCCGAGCGGCCAGCTGCGCGCGACGAGCGGCGCGGGCCATGCGACGAGCGGTCGCGCGTGATAAGACTGAGCGGTGAAGCACCGCCCGTTCCTCGCCCGCGAAGGTCTGTATTGGCTGATGATGTTCGCGCCGGCGATCACGCTGCTCATCTCGAACATGGATGCGCGCGCGCGGCTCGATCGCATGGCGTCGTGTCTGATGTCGACGTGGATCTGCACCGTCGTCTGCGGTCTAAGCGTTCACCTCGCGATGAATTTTCTCGCGCCGCGTCTCCTCGCGCGTCTCGCGCGGTCGCTCGCAGTGCTCGCGATCGCCGGGATTTCGGCCGCGATCATCGTCGTCGACATGCTCCTCTTGATGCCGCACCTCGTGTGGCTCGACTCGAACTTCGCGACCTCGCGTACGCCGCTCTTCGTGCTCCAAGCGCTCATCGTCGGCCTCGTGTACGTGCTCGGCGCGCGCGTCTTCACTTGGATGCGCGACCGCGCGGAGGACGCGCGTGAGGGCGCGCTCCGCGCGAGGCTCGCCGCGCTCCAGGCGCAAGTGAATCCGCACTTTCTCTTCAACACGCTCAACGCGATCGCCGCGCTCATCCCGGGCGATCCGGGCGCCGCCGAAGAGACCGTCGAGCGCCTCGCGAGCGTCCTCCAATATTCGATCGCGTCGAGCTCGCGCGGGCGCGTCACCGTCGGCGAAGAGGTCGCGGCCGTGCGCGATTATCTCGAGATCGAGCACGCACGCTTCGGCGAGCGTCTGCGCTCGAACATCGCGATCGATCGCGCGCTCGAGGCGGACGCGATTCCGCCGATGCTCCTCCAGCCGCTGGTCGAGAACGCCGTGCTGCACGGTCTTTCGAGCCGCGACGAGGGCGGAGCGGTCACCGTCGAAGGACGCACGGAGCCGGGCGTGATCGTGCTGAAAGTTTCGGACGACGGCGTCGGTCCGGGCGGCTCGAAGCGGCGCGGCAACAAGACGGGCCTCGACAACTTGCGCGAACGGCTGGCGCTCACGTACGGCCCGTCGGCGAAGCTCTCGATCGGCGCGCGACCGGGAGGAGGATTCGAGTGCGAGATCCGGGTGCCGCGCGCGACGTCTTGAGGGTGCTCGTCGTCGACGACGAAGCGCTCGCGCGCCAGCGGCTCGCGCGTTTGCTCGAGCGCGTCGCGGCCGTCTCGATCGCGGGCGAAGCCGAGAACGCGCGCACCGCGCTCGCGGCCATCGCGGCGCTCGCGCCCGACGTGGTCCTGCTCGACGTCGACATGCCCGGCATGAACGGCCTCGAGCTCGCCGCGACGCCCGGCATTCCGCCGATCGTGTTCACGACGGCACACGTCGAGTTCGCCGCCGACGCGTTCGATCTCGACGCGGTGGATTTTTTGCCGAAGCCGGTTCGCGCAGACCGTCTCGAGCGCGCCCTCGACCGCGCGCGACGTCGCATCGCGATGGGCGCCGAGCACACGCCGCGTGCGCCCGCCAAGACGCTCGCGGTGCACGAGGCGGGCACGATTCGATTCGTCGATCCGTCGCCCGTCTGCGTCTTCCGCGCGCGCGACAAGTACACCGAGTTCGTGCTCGACGGAAAAGAGCTCCTCCTCCGCGAGAGCCTCGACACGCTCGAGACGCGCCTCGGCGAAGGGTTCGTTCGCGCGCACCGCTCGTCGCTCGTGCGCCGCGACGCGATCCGCGAGCTCACGCAAAATCAAGACGGCGTCCTCATGGCGAAGCTCGCCGACGGTTCGAGCGTCGAGGTCAGCCGTCGCGCCGCGCCGAACCTGCGACGCGCGCTCGGCGTGCGGAAATAGCCCGCTCGTCGCGCCGATCGCGCCGCTCGTCGCGCCCCCGTGAAAACGCGGCGCGGATGCGGCATCGGTCGAGACATGAACACGAAATCGATCGTCCTCGCTCTCCTCGCGATTCTCTCCACGACGACGCTCGCCGCCGCCGACCCCGACCGCGCGTCGGCCGACGCGCGCGACGCGCCGCGAACGCTCACGCTCTTCACGAGCGCCGGTTACCTCGCGACGAGCGGCGGCAACGGCGGCGCGCTCGCGACCGGCGTGCGCTGGGGCATCGGTCGCCACTTCGCGCTCGGATTCGATCTCGGCTACGGCCTCATGGCGACCGACTCGCCCACGGCGAAGATGGAGGACCGCTGGTGGTTCATCCCGTCGATGGCGGTCGTGCTTCCGGCGCGCGTCGGACGGTTCCCTCTGACGTTCGACATCGGCGCGGGCCTCGGCCTCGGAACGTCGTCCGGTTATTCGTCGCCGTCGGTCTACACGTCGCATCCGTTTTCGGCCGACTGGGAGTTTCAGCTCGAGCCCGCCGTGCGCGCGCACGTCATCGCCGCGATCGCGGTGAGCCGCTCACTCGAGATATTCACGCGCGCCGAAGCCGCCGCGCTCGTCTTGCCTCACGGCTCGAGCCCGAGCGTGACCGACAGCACGTGGATGATGTTCTCGGTCGGAACGCGCTTCAATCTTCTCTGATCACGCGGGGAGCTGCCGTGCGACGGCCTTGCGCGCGAGCTCGATGAAGGCGCGGATTTTCGGCGGAGCGGGCACGCCGCTCGCGTGGACGGCGTAGATCGGCGTCTTCGTCCAATTTCGCTCGAGGATCGGCACGAGCTCGCCCGAGTCGATGAACGGCCGCGCGAAGATCAACGCCGACGACACGATGCCCGCGCCGCGCACCGCGAGCGTGCGCGCGAGCCGAAAGCTGTCGACGCGAACGCGACCCGCGACGGCGACGAGCTGATCGCGCGTGCCCACGCGAGCGCGCCAGTGCGTCCGCGCGCTCACGAGGATGCACGCGTGGTCGCGCAGATCCGACGGTGCCTTCGGCGTCCCGTGCGCGCGCAGATACGCCGGCGACGCGTAGAAACCCGTCGTCGAAGTGCCGAGACGCGTCGCGAAGAGATCGCTCGCGTCCTCGATGCTCGCCGCGCGTAGCGCCACGTCGGCGTCGCGTCGGAGATCAACGTACTGGACCGAGAGCCGCACGTCGACCGTGAGGCGCGGATGAAGTCGTACGAGCTCGCTCACGATCTCCGGCAGCACGTCCTCGCCGAGCACCGGCGCCGCTGCGATACGGAGCGTGCCCGATGGCTCGGTCTTCGCGCGTCGCACGAGCGTCTCCGACTCCTCGAGCACCGACGCGAGCGACGATGCGCGGGCCGCGAGCGCGCTCCCGAGATCGGTCAGCTCGAAGCGCCGCGCGGTGCGCACGACGAGCGGCGCGCCGACGTCGCTTTCGAGCTGCGCGAGCCGCCGGCTCACGGTCGACCGCGGAACGCCGAGCGCGGTCGACGCCTTGCGAACCCCGCCGTGCGTCGCGAGCGCAGCCAAAAGAAGCATTCCCTGCGGATCGAGCGCCACGATCGAGACGTCCCACTTATGGGACATGAAGTCCAGAAGATGCGGCCCTGTCCCTCGGGCTCCGCCGACTTACGGTCGCTGGAGCTCCCAAGGAGGGACATCATGAAAGTCATCCCGATGATTCTTTTGGCTTCGCTTCTGGCTTGTAGCAGCAGCGGGCCGCAGCCGTCCGACGCCGGCTCGGACGTCGTCGCCAAAGACTCGCCGACCGTCGATTCGAGCCCGCCGGTCGACGCGGCGGCGCCCGAGCTGACGAACGTCGTCACGCTCGATCCCAACGCATACGAGCTCGCCGAGGGCCTCGCGTATCACGACGGCAAGGCCTACGTCGGTCTCGTGCCGACCGGGACGATCCTCGCGATCGACTCGAGCGGAAACAAAACCGAATACGGTCACGTGCCCGCCGGCGGAAACAACGGCTACACGCTCGGCCTCGTCTTCGGATCGCAAGGCGAGCTCTACGTGCTCGAGACGCTCAACGTGCCCGACGCCGGCGCGCCGACGCCGGGCGTCTACAAGCTGCCGCCGGGCGGAGGCACCTCGATGACGCCGTTCGCGACCGATCCGAATTTCATTTTTCCGAACGGCGGCGCCTTCGACGGGAGCGGCAACTTGCTCGTCGCCGATTCGGCGAGCGGTCGCATCCTCGCCGTCACGCCGCAAGGCGCGGTCAGCACGTGGTCGCAAGATCCCGAGCTCGCCGGCACGACGACTTGCAACGCGCCGCTTCCGTTTCCGATCGGCGCGAACGGCATCGTGTGGACGCCGAGCGCGGCGTACGTGTCGAACACGTCGGCGGGATCGATCGTGAAGATCCCCGTCGACTCGAGCGGCAACGCCGGCGCGGCGACCGTCGTCGTCAAAGATTGCCAATGGGTCGGCTTCGACGGCATCGCGCTCGATCAAGACGGGACGCTGCTCGCCGCGATCAACGGCGCGCCCGGCAAGCTCGCGCGCGTCACCACGAGCGGGACCGTCACCGTGCTCGCCGACGCGCCGCCGCTCGACGGGCCCGCGTCGGTCGCGTTCGCCGACGGATGGAACGGCGGCCGTTACGCGCTCGTGACGAACAGCACGTTCTTCGGACCTGCGACCGACGGCGGCGTCGCGACGCCCGGCTTGCTCCAGTACGGCCCGCTCTGAGCTAGACGAAACCCACGATGCCGGCAGCGAGCGCGTCGCCGACGATACGGAGCGCGGCGACGCGCGGCATCGGCGTGAGGTCCACGAGATCCTCGATCGTGAGGCGTCCGTCGATCTGCGAGAGAATGAACGCCGCGCGCGGATCGATCGATCCGAAGGAGCCGAGCGGCGCGCGCAGCACGAGCGCGCGATCGAGCGGCGCGAGCTCTTTCGCGAGCTGCGACTCGAGCAGCGTGCGGCACTCTTCGACGAAGAGCTTCGACGCGGCGTGCTGCGGATTGCGCTGCGCGAATCGCTCGCCGAGATCGACCGCGCGCGCGTAGTCGCGCGATTTGAACGCGGCCCACATGCGCGCGTAGATCTCGTCCCACGCCGCAGCGACGTTCTGCTTCCCACTTGCTTCGCCGTCTACCGCCGGCAGTTCGGGCAGCGTTTCAGGCTGCGGTCGCGGCTTGGCCATCATTTCTAGGAGAGCGCATCCAGCGGCGCCGTCACCTAAAATATTGCTTGATCGGCGCCGAGGAGCGCGAGCCGCCGGGCGAGCGGAACGACCGCCAAGCACTCGAGCGCGAGGACGGGATGGCCGCACGCGGCGAGCGCGATGGCGTCGAACGCCGGCCACGCGGCGGCGAGCATCACGCCGGACAGCCGATCGCGCGGCGCGGCGGAAATCACGCAGGTTGCTGCAAGGACAGCCGCGAAAACGAGCGACGTGGGCGCGTGTGCGCAAGCGGCGCCGAGAAGCGCGACAGAGACCGCGAGACCGAGAGCCGTTCGCCAGTCGACTCGCTCCGACGAACGCGCGCGGTCCACCGAGACGGCGTAAAGGGCGACGGCGCCCGCCCAAGGCGCAAAGGACATCCCATGATCCGGAAGCGACCGCGTCGCGAGCGCTGCAGCCGCGAGGATCAAGAGACGGAAGCTGCCGCGCGGAAAGAACCGCGCGCCGAGCGGAACGATCGCGATGCAAGCACCCGCGATCGTCGCCGTCGCCGCGTGTCCGTGGGTCGCGCCGACGAGCGCAACGATCGCCGCGCCGGCACCCGCGGCGCTTCCGGCGATCGCACCTCGCGCGCGCGCCGCCGCGACGCCGATGCCGAGCGCGAGCGCGAGGAGGCCCGCGTCGATTGACGGCAACGTCACGCCGGCGAGAGCGAGCATCGCGAGCGAGCCCGAAGCGATCGCGGGCAGAGCGCTGACGTCCGGGGCGTTCCGCATGAGCGGACCGCATGAGGCACGCGCCGTACCGGTCGAGCTCGTCGGGATTCGACGTGATTCGGCGCGCGGCGGTGTGGCAGCACGCAGCGAGCGTGGCAACCGATCTCACGCGACGGCTCAGTGCTTTGCGCAAGGCGGTAGCGGCGCGCACGTCCGCCGCACCTCGCGGCCCGCGAGCGCGATCGAGCTCGATTGCTTCGGCGACGTCGTGTCCGAGACGTGCGTCTTTTGCATCGTGAAAGTCTTCGAGTCGGCCGAGAGCACGAACGGGCTGTAGCGCACCGACGTTCCGGCGATGTGGAACGGCCGCTCGCCTGGCGCGGGTGCGCCGAACTTTCCGCAGAAGGAGCCGCTGCAAGTGATCGTGCCGTCGGTGTGGACGCCTCGCACCGGCGTCGTCCATCGAATCGTGCGGCCCTCGAGCACGCCCTCGGCGGCGCCCGAGCACGCGTCGGGCGTCGCGACGGTGGTGAGATCGCTCGTGACCGTCGTGGTCCACCCGACCGTGTGCGCCTTCACGGTGAAGCGCTCGCGCATTGCATACGAGAGCATCGAGACGCGCGGCCCGTCGAAGCGAAGGACGACTTTACCCGGACCGGTCGGAAAAACGCCGTTGCCTCGTCCCATCGGCGTTCCGGTCAGCTCGAGGTTTTCGTCGAGCGCGTAGTCGACGGTCCAGGCGCAGCCCGGGTCGGCTCCGCTTTGCGGCGCGAGCGCGATGACGACGAGCGCGGCCGCGAGCCCGACCGCGGCGATACGTGTAGAATGCATGAGATTGGGACGTGCATGCGCGGTGCCGGGATCGGCTATGTTGAGCGCATGAGCCGGCGCCCAATTTTTTTCGCGTTGCTCGTCGCAGCCGGAGCTGCGGGCGCGTGCGCGGACATTCTCGGCATCGACGACGGCACGATGCGCACGGCGGACGCGACCGTGGACGCTCCGGCCGACGTGACCGTCGACGTCGCGATCGACGCGCCGAAAGACGCCGCGATCGAAGCCGCGACGAGCCCGCTCACGTGCGGCAACGCGACGTGCATTGCGCCCGCGCAAGCGTGCTGCCGCACGGGCGATCCGACCGACGCGAGCGATCAGACCTTCACGTGCGTCGCGGCCGACGCGGGCTGCGCGGGCTTGCGCGTCACGTGCGACGACACCGCGAGCTGCGTCGGGCTCGGTCATCCGGGAACCATCTGCTGCGCCGAGGTCGAGGGCGGATCGATCGCGCTCGATACCGCGTGCGTCGCGCCGGGCACGTGCGACGGCGTCGTCATGTGCGCGCCCGGCGACGACGAGCTCTGCGCGAACGACGCGGGCGCGGCATGCGGCGAGAGCAGCGTGACGATCCTCGGCTACACGATTTGCAGGTGAGTCAGCGCGTCGTGCACGCGTCGCCGCGGATTTCACAGACCCAAGGCGACGGCGTCGGCGGACCGGAGACGGTGCAGATCCCGTCCGAGCGAAGGCCATCGGCGCACGCGCCGGTCGCATCGCAATAACGCGAGCACCCGCGCGGTCCGGCGTCGCCCGGCCAGCAATCGTGAATGCGCCAAAAGCGCGAGCCGTAACCGCCGGCGTCGCTGCCTTCGACGCGATAGACCTCGATGCCGGTGGGCTCGACGTGATCGAGGTCGAGCCATGTGCAGCGCGACCAGCGACCGCACGCGATCGTCGGTTCGCACACGCGCTTGACCGGCGCGGGGACCGAGGCCGCCGCGGTCGCCGTCGCGCTCGGCAGCGGAAGCGGCAGCGGGCGCGGTGTCGTCGCGGTGGTGTCGGGCCGGCTGCACGCGGCGAGCGCAGCGAAGACGACGAGCAAAACGCGCATACGTCTTTGTAACGGAATCAGCGATCGCGGGTGGGCGTTTCGACTACGCTCCAGCCCCATTCTCGACTGCCCATGAAGCGATCACTCCACTTCGCGCTCGCCGCGTTTCTCGCAAGCTGCCTCGGCCCGCCGGCCGTCACCCCCAACCAGACGCTCTCGATCGATCACGCGCTCGGAGGACCGCGAACGCGCGGTGCCTACGCAGTCGTGTTCGCCGGGCCGCGCGGCACGGTGACCAACCGGAGCGAGCCGGGCATCACCGTGCTCTTCAATCGCGCGATGCGGACGCTCGAGCAAGACGAGAACGCGCGCATTCCGGCGATCGTCGTTCGCACCGACGAGGGCGTGGACATCGCGGGAAAATGGCGCTGGATCGGGACGCACGGCGTCTTCTTCGCGCCGGACAAACCGCTGCCGGGCTCGACGCACGTCAAAGTGACCGTCCCGCGCGGAACGCCTTCGCTCGAAGGCGAAGCGCTCGCGTCCGATTATTCGTTCACGTTCACGACCGAGCGCCCGCGCGTCAGTTGGACGCTGCCGGGCGAGGGCGCGACGACGCTCAGGCCCGATTCGTCCATTCGCGTCGAGATGAACCAGCCGATCGACCCGGCCGAGCTCGAGAAATCGGGGCGCCTCCTCGTGCGCGCCGAGGGCGACGCGAAGGTCAAGCTCGTTCCGTTCAGCGCGGCGCACGCGACGGATGGCAAGCACCCCGAGCTCGCGCTCGTCGTCACGCCCAAGCAGCGCCTTCCGCTCGACGCCGCAGTCGAGCTCGACATCGCCAAAGGCCTCAAGGGCGAAGGCCCGCTGAAAATGGAGGAGGCCGAGCACCTCCACATGCGGACGTATGGCCCCTTGCGGCTCGCGCGCGTCACGTGCCCGCGTGTCTTCGACACGACGCTCGGCAAGTGCCAAGCGCATCGCGACATCACGGTCGCGCTCAGCAACGATGTCATGCCCGACGAGTTCCGGTCGCACGTCGCGTTCGGCAAGCTCCCCAAGGCGCCGCTCCTGAAGCCGACGACGACGCTCCACACGCCGCGGCCCAAGCCGCAAAACGCGTTTGCGCTCGGCGCCGATCCCGATTTCGAAAAGCGTTATCGCGTGACGCTCAAGGCCGGCATGACCGACGTCTACGGTCAGCGCCTCGCGAAGGACCTCGTCTTCGACGTCGACACCGAGCCGCCGTTCTCGCATCAAGTCGCGCCCGCGCCGCGTCCCGAGCCGCGCACGGATACGACCGAGCCGCCGCCGGAGAGCGTCGCGTCGCGCCCGATTCCGCCGTTCGAGGTCGGGTTCGGATTGAGCGGATACGTGCTCGAGGCCGCGACGCGCACGCACGCGGTCCCGGTCGGCCTCGTGAACGTGCCGACCTACGGGCTCATCACGCGCAAGCTCGACCCGCGCGAGACCAAGCAGTGGCTCGCGGGGATCGCGACGTCGCCGAGCGGATTCATGAGCGCGGGCTACCGTTTTTCGTGGGAGACGCCCGACCCAGCGGCGAACGTTCGCATCGTGCGGAGCGTCGATCTCGATCAGCTGCTCGCGCCGACGCATCGCGGGACGGCGCTCCTCGCGCTCGGAACGCCGGCGCAGACCGCGCCGCTCCGCGAACAAGTCGTGTCGCTCACCGATCTCGCGATCACCGCGAAAATGAGCAAGTTCGGGAGCCTCGTTTGGGTGACGAGCCTCTCGACGGGCAAACCGGTCGGCGGCGCGCAGATCGCGATCGGGCTCTTGAAGAAAGACGATCAGCGAACCTTCGTCACCGATGACAGCGGCGTCGCGCTCGTACCGCCGGATGCGTTCGCGCCGATCAAAGAAACGCGGTCTTCGGGTTGGGGCGGCGACTACGCCACGCCGGACGCCGACTGGGTGATCGTCGCGAGCAAAGGCGACGACTGGACGTACCAGCGCGTCGAAGAGTCGCCGTCGTTCTTGCGCGCCGCTCCGAACGTCGACCTCGCCGCATCGAAAGAGTGGCAAGGCACCGTCTTCGCGGACCGCGGCGTCTATCGTCCCGGCGAAACGGTCAAGCTCGCAGCGGTCTTGCGCCAAGCCGACGCGCGCGGGCTCTCCGTCGTCGGCGGCCGCGACGTGCGGGTCACCGTCGACGACGGGCAGGGCGACAAAGTCTTCGAGAGCCGCGCGAAGCTCGACGCGTTCGGTGGCCTCGCGATCGACGCGCCGCTCCCGAAGACCGCGCATCTCGGCAGCGCGACCGCGACGCTCACGCTCGCATCTTCGCGCTCGAGCTTCACGACGAGCTTCCTCGTCGCCGACTTCAAGCCGGTCGAGTTCGCGGTCACCGCGGGCGCCGACAATCACGATCTCGTGCGCGGCGATCGCGCGCATTTCACGGTGCACGGCGAATATTTGTTCCACGCGCCGATGGCCGAGGCCGCCACGCACGACAGCGCGGTGCGCTCGGTCACGTCATTTTCGCCGAAGGGCTCGGACGGTTTCATCACGACCGACGAGGCATTCACGAGCGACTACGGCGACAAGAGCCCGCGCGCCGGCGAGCTCCTCGAACAAGACGCGGCGCTCGACGCGTCGGGCGATCACGACGCGTGGGTCGCGCTCCCGATGCCGGGGCAGACGCAGCCCGAGCTCGTGACGTTCGAATCCGACGTCGAGGACTTCACGCGGCAAGTCGTCGCCGGCTCGACGTCGGTGCTCGTGCACCCCGCCGAGTATTACGTCGGGTTGAAGCGGCCCGAGTCGCGCTTCGTCGCGATCGGCGCGACGCTCCGGCCCGACGTGCTCGCGTTCAAACCGGACGGCGGCCACGTCACCGGCGCGGGCGTGAAGCTCGAGCTCGTCGAACGAAAGTGGACGACGGTCGTCGAAGACCAAGGCGACGGCTCTCGCCGCTCGAAGGTCGAAGACACGGTCGTCGCCGCGTGCGACGTCACCACCGCCGAGCGACCCGCCGCCTGCGCGCTCCGCGTGCCCGAGGCCGGCTATTTCATCGTGCGCGCGACCAGCAAAGATCGCCGCGGAAATACCGTGCGCGCGAGCACGTCGCTCTATTCGCTTTCGGACAAGCCCGACGTGCAAACTCACATCGGCTGGTCGGAGGGCGACGCGCGCATCGTGAAGCTCGAGGCCGACAAAAATTCCTACGAGCCCGGCGAGACCGCGAAGATCCTCGTGCGCAATCCGTTCAAAGACGCCGAAGCGCTCGTCACCGTCGAGCGCGGCGGCGTGCTCGCGTCGCAGACGACCGTCCTCCACGGGTCGATGCCGGTCGTGTCGGTGCCGATTCAAGACGATTATTTTCCGAACGTCTTCGTCTCGATTCATCTCGTGCGCGGCCGGCTCGCGCCTGCACCCGCGACCGGCGCCGACATTTCGGGCCCCGAGTATCGCGAAGGGTACGTCGAGCTCGGCATCTCGCCGCACACGCATCGTCTCGACGTCGACGTGAAGGCCGACGCGAAAGAGCATCGCCCCGGCGATCCGATCGACGCCGACGTCACGGTGAAGGACGCGCGCGGACAGCCCGTGCGCGCCGAGCTCACGTTCTACGCGGTCGACGAAGGCGTGCTCATGCTCACCGGTTATCAGACGCCCGATCCGCTCGGCGCGTTCACCAAGCCGCGCTCGCTCGCGGTCTTCGGAATGGAGAGCCGCGATCACCTCGGGAAAATTCTCGCGCTCAAAGCGGGCGAAAAGCTCCGCAACCTCGGTTGGGAGACGCGCGGCAACGGCGAGGACAAAGGCGACGACGGCGGTGGCGGCGGCGAGGACAGCGGCGGAAAACCGCGGCACGATTTCAAGAACACGGCGTACTTCGAAGCCGGTCGCATCACGAGCGACGACGGCAAGGCGCACTTCCACTTCGTCTTGCCCGACAACTTGACGACGTTCCGGCTCATGGCGGTCGCGGCGTCGACGGATCGCTTCGGTTCCGGACAGACGAGCATCGTCTCGTCGAAGAAGCTCATGGCGCGCCCCGCGCTGCCCCGCGCGATGCGCGTCGGCGACAAGCTCGACGCGAGCGTCGTCATCTCGGGCAAGAAGCTCGGCGCGGTTCCGGTCGACGTTCGCATCGCGACGACCGGCGGCGTGCGCGTCTCCGGCTCGGCGGTGCAGCACGTCACGCTTCCCGCGTCCGGCAACCTCGAGGTGCATTTTCCGATCGTCGCCGAGGGCGCGGGCGATTCGTCGATTCGTTTCTCGGTCAGCGGCGGCGGCGAGAAAGATTCGGTCGAGGTCAAAAAGCACGTGGAGCTGCCGCTCCATTTGGAGAGCACAGCGGTCTTCGGCGAGACGAATCGTGCGGCGGCGATCGCGCTCGGCGATCTCTCGAAAATCCGCGGCGACCAAGGCGCGCTCGACGTGCGCGTCTCCTCCTCGGCGCTCGTCGGTCTCTCGGAGACGTTCGAGCAGCTCGATCAATATCCATACGGTTGCACCGAGCAGCTCGCGAGCCGCATGATCCCGCTGCTTTCGCTCGACGATCTCGCGCGCTCCGTCGGCGTGCGGGTCCCCGCGGCGACCGACACGCGCATGCAAGATGCCGCGGCCGAGCTCGTCGCGCATCAGCACGAGAGCGGCGGCTTCGGTTACTGGACGAACGACGACGAGGAGCCGTGGCTCTCGGCGTACGCGCTCCTCGCGCTCGACTCGGCGAGCAAGCACGGCTTCTACGTGCCGCACGACGTGCTCGACAACGGCGTCAGTTATCTCCGTCGCGCGCTCGCCAAACAAAAGTTCAAAGAGAGCGACGACGACGACAAAACCGAAGACGCGCAAGAAGAAGACACGTCGAGCCAAGCCGACGCGCTCTCGGCCGAGGACAAACAATCGCTCGCGTACGCGGAGGCGACCTTCATCGCCGACACGCTCGCGACGCTCGGTAAGCCGGACCCCGGATATCTGAATCAGCTCTACGACGCGCGCGCGCATCAAGCGCTCTTCACGCAGGCGCTCTTGCTCCACGCGATGGCCGTCGGCGCGATGCCCAAATCGCAGACCGCGATGCTCGCGTCCGAGATCCAATCGCGTCTGCGCATCGACGCCGACGCCGCGTACGCGGAAGAGCAGGGGTCGCTCTACGCGCCGCTCCTCGACTCGCCCGCGCGCACGACGGCGCTCGTCCTTCGCGCGCTCCTCGCGATCGATCCGAAGCATCCCATCGCCGCGCGCCTCGCGAAGGGGCTCCTCTCGATGCGCAAGTCGGGCGCGTGGGAGTCGACCCAAGAGGACTCGTGGGCGCTCGTCGCGCTCGACGCGTATCGCAAGAACCAGGAAGGCGACCGGCCCGATTTCGACGTGAGCGTTTTCCTCGGAAGCTCGCGCATCGGGGAAGAGTCGTTCCACGATCGCTCGCTCAAAGACGATCGCTTCACGCTCGTCCCATCGCGCGTGCGCGCGTCGGGCGGCCCGCTCACGTTTGCGATGAACGGCACCGGCAAGCTCTTCTATTCGGCCGAGCTCAAATACGAGATCGCGGATCTGCCTAAAAAGCCGATGGATCGTGGGCTCTTCGTCCAAAAGACGATGCGCGCCGTCAAGCTCGCCGATCTCGCCGAAGCGACCGACTGGATCCCGAAGACGACGACGCTCTCGGCGCAAGCCGGCGATCTCGTGGTCGTCGACGTGCTGCTCGAGTCAGCCGAGCCGGAGGAGCAAGTCGTGATCGAAGATCCGCTTCCGGCTGGGCTCGAGGCGATCGACTTCGACTTCGCGACGACCGGACAGAACCACGCCGTGAGCGACCGCGTGCGCACCGACGTGAAGCCGCCGCGCGACGCGGTGGACGTCGGCATGCCCTTCCGCGAGACGACGTATCACCGCGAGATGAAGGACGATCGCGTGCTCACGTTCGTGCCGCACGTGCTCCCGGGCATGTACCACTTCCGTTACCTCGCGCGCGCGACCGCCGTCGGCACGTACGTCATGCCGCCGACGAGTGCTTCATGTATGTACACGCCCGACATTTTTGGTCGCACGGCGGCTTCGAGCTTCGAAGTGAGGCGTTAATGCGTTATCCTCGTAGGGATGAAGCCGAATCAAAAAGGCCACACCTCCGGGACGCAGCCGATTGCGTTCACGCTGGGAGGGCGAGTTCGTTTGGAGAGGCAACGCAAAGGTTGGTCGCAGGCGGAGCTCGCGACGGCGATCGGGATGACGCCCGACGCGCTCGCGCAGCTCGAGACGGGCGAGACCATGCTCACGCGAGCTGACGTCGATCGCATCACGGCGGCGCTCGGCATCACGGTGGAGCAGCTCGTGACCCCGCCGAACGTTTCTGGCATGACCAAGCGCGGCGTGGGCTGACCTCAGCGAAGCGCTGCGAATCGCGAGCTCGCGTTTCTCGCCGATCAAGGCGCGCGCCGTCGCCGGTTCGAGGCGCGCGAGGTCGTCGCGACGGAGGCCGATGAAGCTCGACCATGCCGCGCGGATCTCCTCGCGGGCGCGCTCGGCGTCGCCGGCTCGTGCGAGCCCGAGCGCCGCGGCGATCGTCCGCGCGACCTCGTGAATGAGACGCTCGATGTAGTCCTGGCGCTGCATCGCAGGCCAACCGCGCCGTTCGGGCGCCCATTCCCGCACCGGGGAAGGTAGGGTGTCGGCGGAGCGTTCGCAGGTCGTGAAATTCGGCAAACGGCTGGGAAATTGGGCGTTGACGCATCGGCGCGCGCTCGGCGTCGCGATCGTCGCGCTCTTTTTCGCGCCGTTCATTTCCGTGCAGATTGCATCTTATTTCGTGCAGCTGCCCGCGGAGCTCGACGAGGCGCACGGCGGGTCCGTGCGCGTGCTCGATCGCGACGGGCGTCTCTTGCGCGAGGCGCGCGCGGCCGACGGGTCGAAGACGGCCTGGGTCGAGAAGAAAGACGCCGACCTCGTCGCGCAAGCTTTGATCGCGACCGAGGACCGGCGCTTCGAGTCGCACGGCGGTGTCGACTGGCTCGCGGTCGTGCGCGCGGCTTGGTCGAACGCGATTCACGATCGCACCGTGTCGGGGGCCTCCACGCTGACGATGCAGCTCGCTCGCGCCGTGAGGCCGCATCCGCGCACGCTGCGCGGCAAGTTCGTCGAGGCCGCGCTCGCCGTGCGCATCGAGCGGTCGCTCACCAAAGATCGAATCCTCGAAGAGTATTTGAATCGCGTCGAGTTCGGTCCCAACTTGCGCGGCGTCGCGGCGGCGAGCCGCGCGTATTTCGACAAGCCGCCGAAAGCACTCTCGCTCGGCGAGGCGGCGCTCCTCGCGGGGCTCGTGCGGGGGCCGAGCTATTACGATCTCGAAAAACATCCGGACGCGGCGCGCGCGCGGCGCAACGTCGTGCTCGCGCGCATGGTCGCGGCCGGCGTCATCGACGACGAGCACGCCAAAGTCGCGGGCGACGAGCCGATCGTGCTGCAGGAGCGCGTGCCTGCGTTCGGCGCGCCGCATTTCGTTCGGGCGCTTCTCGGCGGAAAGCTCGGCGCGATGCCCGACGCGGCCGGCGGCACCGTGCGGACGACGCTCGACGTGGATTTGCAGCGCGCCGCGGAGACGGCGACGCAGCGCGTGATCGGCTCGCTCGGCGGGAAGCACGTGACGGCGGCGAGCGTCGTCGCGATCGACAACGCGACCGGCGACGTGCTCGCGTACGTCGGCTCGCCGGATTTTTTCGACGACGCGCGCGCGGGCCAAAACGACGGCGTCCTCGCGCTGCGGCAACCCGGCTCGACGCTCAAGCCCTTCGTCTACGAGCTCGCGATGGAGAAGCTCGGCATGACGCCGGCGACCGTGCTGCCGGACGTCGAGATGCATTTCAAGACGCCGCACGGAGATTTCTCGCCGCACGATTACGACGAGGCGTTCCACGGCCCGGTGCGCATGCGCGAGGCGCTCGGCAACTCGCTCAACGTGCCCGCGGTTTGGGTCGCCGATCAGCTCGGGAGCCAGTCGGTGCTCGATCGATTGCGCGCGCTCGGGCTGCCGCTCGACAAGAGCGCCGACGACTACGGCGCCGCGATCGCGCTCGGCGACGGCGAGGTGCGTTTGATCGATCTGGCGAACGCGTACGCGACGCTCGCGCGCGGCGGCGTGAAAAAGCCGGTGCGCGCCGCGATCGAGGTCGACGTCGCCGGCAACGTCGCTCCGATCGTCGAGGGCGAAGAACAGCGTGTGATGCCCGAGCTCGACGCCGCGCGGATCACCGACGTGCTCAAAGACGCGAAGGCGCGCGTCGCGTCGTTCGGCGAGGACAGCGTGCTCGAGTTTTCATTCGAGGCCGCGGGCAAGACCGGAACCTCGAAGGGCTATCGCGACAACTGGACCGTCGGCTTCACGAAGCAGATCACGGTCGCCGCGTGGGTCGGAAATTTCGACGGCTCGCCGATGGATCACGTGAGCGGCATCACCGGCGCCGGGCCGCTCTTTCACGAGGTCATGTCCGCTGCGATGGGCCCGCGCGAGAAGTTGCCGCTTCCGATCTCGGCGTCCGACGAGCTCGAGCGCGTCGCGATTTGTCCGCTGTCGGGCGACCGCGTGACGGTCGCGTGCCCGGGTCGCGTCTTCGAGTGGCTCACCCGCGACGAGGCCGCCGAGTTGCCGTACGACGAGATGCACGAGCGTGTCGACGTCGACGCCCACAACGGTCTTCGCGCGGGGCACGCGGCGAGCGCGACTTGCGAGCGCGTCACCAAAACGTTCGAGCGATTTCCGCCGCGCTACGCCGCGTGGGCCGAATCGGCGGGCCGCCCGACCGCGCCCACCGATTATTCGCCCGATTGCCCGCCGGATCCGTCGGAGGTCGGCGCATCTTCCGGAGCCCTCACGATTCGGTATCCGCTCGACGACGCGCGCTTCGTGATCGATCCCGATCGTCCGTCGAGCTCGCAGGTTCTCGCGGTCTCGGTCGTCGCGCCGCCGGGCACGCCGGAGGTTGCGCTCGTCGTCGACGGCGCCGAGGTCGATCACAAAAAAAGTCCGTACACGCTGCGCTGGCCGCTCGCGCCGGGTGATCACGACTTGTCCGCGCGCGCTGGCACGAGCGCGAGCGAGCACGTGAAAATCCACGTGCGCAACTGACCATCCCAACTTTGCTACCATGCAAGGATGAGCTCTTTCTTATTGATGATAGCGGCCACGATCGTCTCCGACGTCGCGCCACCGCCGCCGGCGCACTCGGGACCGAGAGCCAGCGTGGGCGTCGGTTTGATCGCAGGCTTTCGCGTCGAAGGACCGAACGAGAGCGGCGACGGCGGGCTCGGCTTGTACGTTCGCGCGGGCGCGCAACTGAGCGATCTCTTCGGCGTCGAAAACGATCTCTCCGCGGTCGCCGGGTTCATTCCGCTCGGCGGAGCGAGCGCAGTCGTTCGAGAGAGCGTCGACCTCACCGTGACGCCGCTCGATTGGCTCACGCTCGGCGCGGGGCCAGCGTACAGCTGGGGGATCTCCGAGTCGGCGTCGGTCGTCGGCGGAACGCTCCGCGTCGATTTCCACTTTCCGCGCCAGCGCCGCCCGAGCAACGTGCGTCGCGCGTGGACGCTGGGGCTCGCCGGCGATCTCGGCGGCGTCGTTCAACGCGAGGGCGCGCTCCGCGGCGCGGCGTGGGGAACGTTTCTCACGTTCGGTTACGCCTGGTACTGATTCAGCGCATGTCGAGCGTCGCTGCGCCGGCGCCTTCCGTCGCGCTCGCGTCGGCGAGTCGCTCGACGAACGCGAACGGGATCTGGTCGGCGAGCTGCAAATTCCCGTTCGGAAGGAGCGCGGGCTCGCCGACGAGATAGACGTCGTCGGGGCCGTCGGGGGGATCGCCCCTCCAGACGCCGCCGATGAGCTCGCCGTCGTCGCCGAGGGCGAGCGTCGCGCGGTAGTGCATCGGCACGGGCGCGACGCCGACGCGCGCGTAGTGCGTGCCGTCGGCGGACGCGATCACGTCGGCGCGTTCGTAAGGAAGGACCGTCGAGCTCAACGTGAGATCGATCGCGACGTCGACGAGCGAGCGAACGCGCGGAGCGAGCGCCGGATCGATTCGCTCGCGTCCGAGAGCACGCGGCGCGCCGAGCACGCTGACCTTCGCGCCGGCGACCGCATAATATTGCTGCGCGACTGTCGGGAGAGCGTCGACGAGGAACGATTTTTTCGCGAGGCCGAGTCGGTTCGTGAGCGCGACGACCAGCACCGCGGGATTCATGCTGCAGGTCGCGCCCGAGTCGAAACCGATCGTGTCGCAGAGCTCGCCGATCGCACGCGTCTCCTTCGGCAGCGCGTAAGAGAGCGCGAGGAGCGCTTTGACGTCTTGCGGATGAAAACGAATGCGGTCGCCGTTCGCGTTCGTCACGTCGACGACGCGAAACGGTTCGGCGTGCGCGATCGACGCGCTCGCGACGCCGCCGCAGACGCCGTTCCAATATCGCGGGCGCGGGCGCTCGTTGTGCGTGTACGAAAGCGCCTGTTTTTCAGCGGGAAAATCGAAGTGGCCAAACGCGATGTCGAGCTTTTCGGCGGGAGCGAGCGTGAAGAGGCGGCGCGTCGCGCTCGCGTCGCCGCGCGCCGACGCAGCGAGCCACGCGTGCGCTTGGTCGGCGGTCGGTGCCGCGAAGCCGACGAGGGTTCGCCAGACGAGACGCGGCGCGCCCTCGCTCCATCGGCCGCCGTACGACCCGAGCCACGACGGAAAAAAAGTCGACGACCACATCGACTGCGACGGCGCGAGCTCGACGTCGAAGAGACCGCGCGCTCGCAGATCGTCCAAACGCGTGACGAGCTTTTCGCCCGGCAGGCCGTCGCGCGGAATGTCGGCGAGACGCCCAGCCGAGGGCGTGTCGATGGGAAGGATTTCGCGCGGCTCGGTCGGGCGGAAATATTTCGGCAGCGTGATGCGGAGCGTCGGCACGGCGAGCGCCCAGAGGATCGCGATCGCCGCGACGCGCATGCGACGCGCGGGCTCGCGCACGAGCGTGACGACGAGCGCGAGCGGCAAGACGACGTAGAGAAGCTCGTTGGCGAAGGTGAAAAATCCCCACGTACCGAACGCCTCGTCGAGCCCGAGCGGACACGACGCGAGCAAACGAAACGGAAACATGAGGCGCGCCGAGGTCAGCGGCCAGAAGAGCGCGACGCCGTCTTGGCCCGTCGTCATCGCGTCGAGCAGGCCGTGCGACGCAGCGACCGCGAACAAAAAAATCGCGACGCGACGAAACTCGCGGCTGCGCACGCCGAGCGAGCGAAAAAATGCGAACGAGCACGAGAGCGCGACGAACGCGGCGACGATGAGCGAATGCGTGAGGCCCCGATGGCCGGCGATTTCGTTCGGCCGAACTTCGAACGCGAGCGTGAGCAAATCGAGATCCGCCCACGTCGCGCAGAAAATCGCGACGAGCACGAGCCGGCGCTCGAGCGTGGCGGGCACGCGCGCGGCGCTGCGTGTCACGATCGGAATCGCAGCGTGCGCGAGGAGCGACGCCATCTAAGCCTTCGCTCGGCGGCGGAAGAAGAGCGCGTAAGCCCAGAACGGACTGAAGAGGACGAGCTCGTTCAGCATGACGCGAAGCCCGTACGGCGAGAGCAATCCGGCGCCGATCGGCGCGATCGGAATGAATCGGAAGAGCGCCCAATATCGCGCGCTCGTGATCGGCCAGAAGAGCGCGCATCCGTGACCGCCGCCGTAGGTCATCGTGTCGAGGAGGCCGTGGCTCACCGCGACGAGCGTCGCGAAGATCGCCGTGCGGCGAGCCGGCAGGTCCCAGCGCTTTGCGAGCGGGTAGGCGAGGAGGCCGAGCGCGAGCGCGACGAGGAGCGAATGCGTCGCGCCGCGATGACCGAACGTGCTGGCGTACGGAACGTGGAACACGAACCCGATCGCGTCGGCGTCGGGCCAGATCGAGAGCACCGAAAACGCGACCATCGCGCGCTTGGCGACGACCGGATCGCGGCTGTACGCACGGCCGAACGCCATGCCGACCGCGATGTGGCCGATGCTCGCCATCCGACCAAGAGAGGTAACAGGAAGAGCAGATGATCAGGAAGTAAAGAGCGACTTGGCTCGGCGGAGCTGCCAAGCTGACAACGTCGTCAGGATGAACGTGCCGAACCGTCAACTCGATCGCATGAACGACGCGCTCGATCGTGATGGATGGTTTTTGATCGAACGCGCGCTCGACGACGCCTGGGTCGCGCGCCTGCGCCGCGCGTTCGAGTCCGCGCCTGCGCAGAGCGACGGCACGCAGCATGTCCGGCTCGATGACCGAACGCCCGAGCTCGGCTCATGGCGCGCGCTCGAGACGCATCCCGAAATTCTTCGCGCCGCGACGCATGTCCTCGGTCGTCCGTTTCGCGTGCGCGATCTCCACGGACGTAACCCGCTCCCTGGCTTCGGCCAACAGGGCCTCCACGCCGATTGGATGCCGCGCACGGCCGCGACGCCATATTTCGCGGTCACCGCGATCGTCATGATGGACGACTTCACCGAAGAGAACGGCGCGACGCGCGTCGTTCCCGGCACGCACCGATTCATCGAGCCGATCGAAAAATCGCTGGCCCAGCCGCTCGCGGTGCACCCGCGCGAGGTGATCGTGACCGGTCGCGCCGGCGACGTGCTCGTCTTCAACGGACACCTCTGGCACTCGGGCCGCCGCAACCGAAGCCGCGGCCCGCGCCGCGCGGCGCAACTGGTGATCGTCGCGACCTAGCCGGGGTAACGCCCGACGATGTAGCCCTCGAGCTGCTCCATCACGATGCGCTGCGTCGCGATCGTCCGCTCGACGAGGTCGCCGATCGACACGAGCCCGACGACGTGCCCGCGGTCGACGATCGGAAGATGTCGCACGCGGTTCTTCGTCATGATTCGCATCGCGTCTTCGACGCTCGTGTCGGGCTGTACGACGACCAGATCGGTCGTCATGATCTCGCGTACGCGCGTGTCTTTCGACGAGCGATCTTTCAAGATCACTTTGCGTGTGTAGTCGCGCTCCGAGATGAGTCCGAGAAGCTCGCCGCCCTCCATCACCAGGAGTGCGCCTACGTTCTTCACGGCCATCCAGCGGATCGCGTCGAACACCGTCGTGTCCGGTCCGACGAACCACACTTGATGCCCTTTTCGATCCAACACGGATTCGACGTCATCCATCAGCTCCATGACGAGCCTCCTCTGAACCGGGTGTCTTGGGGGAGCTCGGCCGTTCGGGCGAAGCTCCAAGCAAGCGCGACATGACGGTCAGAAGTTGGTCGCTGTCGACCGGTTTGGGAACGAAGTCGTTGCAGCCGGCTTCGAGAACTTTTTCGCGATCGCCGACCATCGCCTTCGAAGTGAGCGCGATGATCGGGAGCTTCTTGAAGCTCTCCATCGCGCGGATGTTCCGCGTCGCGTCGTAGCCGTCGACCTCGGGCATCATGATGTCCATCAGGACGACGTCGACGTCGGGATTTTTTTGGAGAGCGTCGAGCGAGGCGCGCGCGTTGTCGGCGAGGAGCACGTTCATGCCCCGGCGCTCGAGCAAATTGCGGATCGCGTAGGCGTTGCGCACGTCGTCGTCGACGACGAGCACTTTGCGGCCCGAGAGCGACGGCGCGAGCGCGGGGACGATGGTGATCTCGCGCCGGAGCGACACCGGCGCGCTCATCGTCGCGAAAGACGACGGCAGATAGAGCGTGAACGTGCTGCCGTGGCCGAGCGTGCTGCGAAGCGCGATTTCGCCTCCGAGGAGGCGCGCGAGCTCGCGGCTGATCGCCAGACCGAGGCCCGTGCCGCCGTAGGTGCGGCTCGTCGAGGCGTCGGCTTGGTGGAACGCCTCGAACACGATGCGCTGCTTGTCGTCCGGGATTCCGATGCCGGTATCGGTCACCGTGAACGCGACGGTGTCGTCGGCGGTCAAGAGCTCGCTCTGGAAGAGCGTGCCGCGCGGCGGCCGGCCCATCTCGAGCGTCACGCCGCCGGTCTGCGTGAATTTGAACGCGTTCGAAAGCAGGTTCTTCAAGATCTGCTGCAAGCGCAGCGGGTCGGTGTGGAGCAGCTTCGGCGCGTCGGGCTTCACGTCGATGTTGAAGTAGAGGCCCTTCTGCTCGGCGACTTTGTCGAAGCTTCGCGCGCAAAAATCTTTGAGGTCCGGGACGTGGACGTCTTGCGCTTTGACCTCGACTTTGCCGGCCTCGACCTTCGAGAGGTCGAGGATCTCGTTGATGAGCGAGAGCAGATCGCGCCCGGACGAGCAAATCGTCCGCGCGTAGTCGACTTGCTGCGACGTGAGCGTCTTTTCCTCGTTGTCGGCGAGGAGCTTCGCGAGGATGAGGAGCGAGTTGAGCGGCGTGCGCAGCTCGTGGCTCATGTTCGCGAGGAAATCGCTCTTGTATTTCGATGCGCGCGCGAGCTCGCGCGCTTTCTCCTCGAGCGACGCCGACGCCCGCGCGATCTCGCGGTTCTTGATCTCGAGCTCGCTCGCTTTTTCTTCGAGCTCGCGCGACCGGTTGCCGAGCTCGCTGTTCGACCTCTGGAGCTCTTGCAAGAGCTCTTCGGTGCGCATGCTCGCGCCGATCATGTTGAAGACGACGCCGATCGATCCAACGAGCTGCTCGAGGAACGTGATGTGGATCGGCGTGAACTCTTGGAACGACGCGAGCTCGATCACCGCCTTGAGCTGACCTTCGAAGAGCACCGGCAAGACGATGACGTTCGCCGGCGGCGCCTTGCCGAGCCCGGAGCGAATCGAGAGATACTCGCCCGGCACGTCGGTCACGAGGATGGTCTTCTTCTCGAGCGCGCACTGCCCGACGAGCCCTTCGCCGAGCGCGAACCGATTGGAGAGCTGCTTGCGCGACTCGAACGCGTAGCTCGAGAGGAGCTGCAGCATCGGCGTGTCCTCTTCGTTCTCGAGCACGTACAAAAGTCCCTGCTGGCCGGTGACGAGCGGCGTGAGCTCGCTCATGACGAGCCGCGCGAGCGACGCGATGCTCCGCTGGCCTTGCATCATCCCGCTGAATTTCGCGAGGTTCGTCTTCAGCCAGTCTTGCTCTTTGTTCGCCCGCGTCGTGTCGCGCAGGTTGGCGATCATCTTGTTGATGCTGTCTTTGAGCTGCAGCACCTCGCCTTTGGCTTCGACCGAAATCGCGCGCGTGAGATCGCCGGCGGTGACCGCGGTCGCGACCTCGGCGATCGCGCGCACCTGGGTCGTGAGGTTCGACGCGAGCTGATTCACCGCGTCGGTGAGATCGCGCCACGTGCCGGCGGCGCCCGGCACTTTCGCTTGGCCGCCGAGCTTTCCTTCGACGCCGACCTCGCGCGCGACCGACGTCACCTGATCGGCGAACGTGCGGAGCGTGTTGGTCATGTCGTTGATCGTGTCGGCGAGCGACGCGATTTCGCCCTTCGCGCCGAGCGCGAGCTTCGGGCTCAAGTCGCCTTGCGCGACCGCGGTGACGACTTTGGCGATGCCGCGCACCTGCAACGTCAGGTTCGACGCCATCACGTTGACGTTCTCGGTGAGGTCTTTCCACGTGCCCGAAACGCCGGGGACCTGCGCTTGCCCGCCGAGCTTTCCGTCGGTGCCGACCTCGCGCGCGACGCGCGTGACCTCGGCTGCGAACGCGCGGAGCTGATCGACCGTCCTGTTGATCGTGTCTTTGAGCTCGAGAATTTCGCCGCGCGCTTCGACGGTGATCTTCTGCGAGAGATCGCCGCGCTCGATCGCTTTGGTGACGAGCGCGATGTTGCGCACTTGGTTCGTCAGATTTCCCGCGAGCTGGTTGACGTTGTCGGTCAGATCTTTCCACGTGCCGGCGACGTCGGGGACGATCGCTTGGCCGCCGAGCTTTCCGTCGGTGCCGACCTCGCGCGCGACGCGCGTGACCTCGGCGGCGAAGGCGCGGAGCTGATCGACCATCCTGTTGATCGTCTCTTTGAGCTCGAGAATCTCGCCGCGCGCTTCGACCGTGATCTTCTGCGAGAGATCGCCCGCCTGAATCGCTTTGGTGACGAGCGCGATGTTGCGCACCTGATTGGTCAAGCTGCCGGCGAGCTGGTTGACGTTGTCGGTCAAATCTTTCCAAGTGCCGGCGACGCCCGGAACCGTCGCTTGGCCGCCGAGCTTTCCGTCGGTGCCGACCTCGCGCGCGACGCGCGTCACCTCGGCGGTGAACGTGCGGAGCTGATCGACCATCTTGTTGATAGTGTCTTTGAGCTCGAGAATTTCGCCGCGCGCCTCGACGCCGATTTTTTGCGAGAAGTCTCCGCTCGCGACGGCGGTCGTGACGAGCGCGATGTTTCGCACTTGGTTGGTGAGGTTGCCGGCGAGCTGATTGACGTTGTCGGTCAAATCTTTCCAAGTGCCCGCGACGCCGGGGACCTGCGCTTGGCCACCGAGCTTTCCGTCGTTGCCGACCTCGCGTGCGACGCGCGTCACCTCCGACGCGAACGAGCGGAGCTGCTCGACCATCTTGTTGATGGTGTCTTTGAGCTCCAAAATTTCGCCGCGCGCTTCAACCGTGATCTGCTTCGAGAGATCGCCGTTGGCGACCGCGGTCGTGACGAGCGCGATGTTGCGGACCTGGTTCGTGAGGTTCGACGCGAGCACGTTGACGTTGTCGGTCAAATCTTTCCACGTGCCCGACACGCCGGTGACTTGCGCTTGGCCGCCGAGCTTTCCCTCGGTGCCGACCTCGCGCGCGACGCGCGTCACCTCGGCGGCGAACGCGCGGAGCTGATCGACCATCCTGTTGATCGTCTCTTTGAGCTCCAAAATTTCGCCGCGCGCTTCGACCGTGATTTTTTGCGAGAGGTCGCCGTTGGCGACCGCGGTCGTGACGAGCGCGATGTTTCGCACCTGGTTCGTCAGGTTCGTCGCGAGGACGTTCACGTTGTGCGTGAGGTCCTTCCACGTGCCGGCG
>DASXHD010000062.1:0-93956 GCA_036488725.1 Polyangiaceae bacterium
GCGAGCGGCAGCGATCCGACGATCGACACCTTTACGCTGACACGTTAAGGTGGCGGCCCGATGCTGGGCCCGAAAGCACGTGACCGACAATTCTTCGACGCCTTCGCGAAGCATGCGGCGCTCTGCGTCGAAGGCTCGCGCAAGCTCGTCGCGTTGCTCGACGATCTCGACTCCGCCGAGACGCTGGCGAAGGAGGTCAAGCAGATCGAGCACGACGCCGACACGATCACGCACCAGACCGTGCGCCAATTGCACGAGACGTGGATCACGCCGCTCGACCGCGCCGACATTCACGATTTGATCACGCACCTCGACGACGTGCTCGACATGATCGAAGCGGTGAGCGAGCGCATCGCGCTCTTCCGCGTGCGCGACAGGAACCCGCTCGCGTCCGAGCTCGCGCAGGTGCTCCTCGAAGGTACGCAGGCGCTCGCCAAAGCGATCGCGCTCGTGCCGAACGTCGCGAGCTCCGGCAAAGAAATCCTCGAGGTCGCCGTCGAGGTGAATCGGCTCGAAAATGCGGCCGACGACCTCTATCGCAAGGCGCTCGGCGAGCTCTTCAACCCGCCGCCCGGCGCGCCGGTCAACGCGCTCGAGGTCCTCAAGTGGCGCGAGATCTTCGACTACCTCGAGAACGCGACCGACGCGTGCGAGGACGTCGCGAACATCCTCGAAGGCATCGTCCTCGAATACGCGTGAGTGGATGACCGCGCTGATCTTGATCGTCGTTCTCGCGCTCGGGTTCGACTTCATCAACGGCTTTCACGACGCGGCGAATTCCATCGCGACGGTCGTCTCGACCCGCGTGCTTTCGCCGCGGTGGGCGGTCGTGTGGGCGGCGTTCTTCAACTTCGTCGCGTTCCTCGTCTTCTCGACGCACGTCGCGGGGAACATCGCCAAGGGCGTCGACCCGCACGTCGTCACGCTGGCGCTCGTCGGCGCCGCGCTCGTCGGAGCGATCACGTGGGATTTGCTCACCTGGGTCGCGGGACTGCCGACGTCTTCGTCGCACGCGCTCCTCGGCGGCCTCGCCGGCGCGGCGATCTTGAAAGCCGGACCGCACGCGCTCGATCTCGCGTTCTTCGGAAAGACGGCGCTCTTCATTTTGCTGTCGCCGCTCATCGGATCGATCCTCGGCTACGGCGTGATGAAGCTCGTCATGTTCCTCTTCGGGCGCCGGCCGATGCGCGTCGTCGATCGCACCTTCCGAAAAGCGCAGCTCGTCTCGGCCGCGTTTTACTCGCTCGGCCACGGCGGAAACGACGCGCAAAAAACGATGGGCATCATCGCCGCCGCGCTGGTCGCGACGCACAAGCTCGCGATCCCCGCGGGCGAAAAAGGTCCGAGCATTCCGATCTGGGTGGTGCTCGCGTGTCAGCTCGCGATGGGGCTCGGCACGCTCTCGGGCGGCTGGCGCATCGTGCGGACGATGGGCATGAAGATCGCGAAGCTCCAGCCCGTCGGCGGCTTCAGCGCCGAGACCGCGGGCGCGATCACGCTCGCGATGGCGACGTTCGGCGGCATCCCGGTTTCGACGACGCACACGATCACCGGCGCGATCGTCGGTGTCGGCACGACGCGTCGCTTCTCCGGCGTGCGCTGGGGCGTCGCCGGCCGAATCGTCTGGGCGTGGATTCTGACCGTCCCCGGCGCCGCCGCGATCAGCGCGCTCACGTGGGCCGCGCTTCACGCGTTCGGGTTGGATTGAGTCAATTCGGCGGGCGCGAGGCGACCAGCATCTGGACCGGCTGGCCTTGGCCCACGTAGAGCCTGCAGCCGTCGGCAGAAATCCACGAGGGCCGCTCGATGGTGCCGTCGACGGTGAGCTCGCTCACGACTTGCGGCGTGCCGAAGGGGCCGCTCGGAATGGGGCGCGTCGCGGTCCAAATCGTGAGCGACGACCCACGCTGGAAGAAGATGCGCAGCATGTCGGGCGTGAGCACGGGGTAGAGATTGCTCTCGGTCTGCGAGTTGAGCTCCGCTTCGACTTGCGGCGTGCCGAACCCGTTGCCCACGTCGGTGGCGTGGAAAATCTCGTTTTGCCCCGAGTCGACGTCGCGGCGCGACGAAAACCACAGCTCGCCGCTGGTTGCCTGCGATACGTAGTCGTCCTCGTGCGTCGGGTCGTTGACGATCGCCACGACCTGCGGGTTTTGAAACGCGCCGATCGTGTCTTGGCGCGCGGCGTACCAAATGTCGCGCCCGCTCGCGCCGAGCTCGCTGTGCCCGTAAAAAATCGTCTTGCCGTCCGTCGAGACGAATGGCGTCGCTTCGCCGAGCGCGTCATTGACGTTCGCGAGCACGGTCGGCGCACCGAACGGGTCGCTGAGCGTCGGCCGCGTCGCTTGGTAAAGCTGATCGAGCCCCGCGTCGCCGACGGCGAGCGCGAAGTACGCGGTCTTCTCGTCCGCCGAGAAACGCGCGACCGAGCCGAGCGCGGAGAGACCGGCGACCGCGGTGGGTGGCAGGAACGGCGCGTCGAGATTGCACGCAGCGTCGTTCGCGTCGGGCGCGCCGCCATCGGTCGCGGCCTCGGAAGCGCCGTCGGTCGAAGCCTCCGGCCCCGCGTCGCGCGTCGGAACGTCATCACCGACGCAAGCTGCCGCGGCCACCGCAGCGACGGGCAAAAGTCCAAGAAGCCACCACGTGCGAACCTTCATCCTGACCACCCGCTTGCGTGAATGAGCTCACACGATAGTCCGATGAAGACCGCGCGGTACACGTCCTCCGGATCGGCGACGCCGTTCGCGACGAGACGCGACACGGTGAACGTGCCGTCGATGCGGCGCAGCACGCGCGTCTCGGCGTCGGTCAGGCGGAACGCTTCGAGACGCACGGGCGGAAGCGCGACGGCTTCGAGCAGCTGCTCGGCGAGCGGCTCGAGCATGTGCTCGAGCTCGGTCGCGTCGTACCCCTCGCGGACACCGCGCGCGATGAGCTCGTACGGGTCGACGCCGAGCGGAAATGTCTCTTCTTGCGAGCGCGCGCCGCGCACGAACGCGAGCTCGCCGCCTTTCCATTTGTAGATGTCGAGGAAGCGACGCTTCGTCTGCTCGTGGAGCGCACGAAAGAGCTCGATGGGCCGGAGCACGCCCAAGCCGACGAGCGCGTCGCCGATGCGCCCGCCGAAACGCGGAAGCATCGCGAGCGCCATTTCGACTTCCATGCGGAGCACTTGGCCTTGCGCGATGAGGTGCTCGCCGAGGAGCTCGCTCTTGTCGGTCGACGCGACGAACTCGGGCGCGCCTTCGACGAGATAAACTTTTTTTCGACGCGCGCCGTCGCGCACGAGAAGAAGACCCGTTTCGCGCGCGACCGTGAAGCCGAAGACGAGCGACGGAAGCGCGCGCCGATCGAGCGGACCGCTCACCGCGGCGTCGCGCGGCGGCTCGTCGTCCCATCGAAGCGCCGGTGAGGCGACGAAGCGACCGAGCTCGGGATAATTTTCGGCGAGCTTGAACGTGCCGCTCTCGCGCGCGACCGCTGATTTCGCGCCCGCGCGGCCCGTCGCGAAGAGCTCGAGCAAGCGCGGATACGACATCGGTCCGAGCTCGGTGCCGTCGTCTTGGCGCACGCGATAGACCTGCGGGGAGACGTCGCGCGAGGCTTCTTGCGGCGCCGTGGGCCGCTCCGACTCCGAGCGGAGGCGGCTGCTCTCGACGTCGAGCGCGTTCGGAATGACCGCCGTCACGTGACGCCCGGTGTCGCCGGTGTCTTCGTCCTCGCCGGCGTCGCCGCGCTGCGTGAGCCCGAGATGCTCGACGTACGCCGCCGTGCGCGACGGCCCGACGTTGAGCCGTCGTCGACGAATGACGTGCTCGAGCGCGCCGGCAAACGCCGAAGCAGTCGGATAACGCTGCGCCGGATCCTTCGCGAGCGCGCGATACAAAACCGAGCGGACGTCGTCGGGCACGCGGCCCGCGTTGCGATCGATCGCGCTGATGTCGGCGTCGCGAATTCGAAGAAGCACGTCGAGCTCGCGGCCGCCCGAAAAAAGCGGGCGAACGGTGACCATCTCGGCGAGCACGATGCCGAGCGTGAAGAGATCGCTCCGCGCGTCGAGCTCGCGGCCGACGACTTGCTCGGGCGACATGTAGCCGAGCTTGCCTTTGAGCTGTCCGACATCGGTGCGTCGCTCGAACTCGGCGGCGCGCGCGATGCCGAAGTCGGTGAGCTTCACCGCGCCCGAGCGGTCGATGAGAACGTTGCCCGGCGAGACGTCGCGATGCACGAGCGCGAGCGGCTTTCCGTTTTCGTCGACCGCCGCGTGCGCGTACTCGAGCCCGCGGAGCACGCTCAGCGCGACGTGCAACGAAACTTCGAGTGGGATGTCCTCGTTCTTCGCCGCCGCCGCGCGAATGAGACGCGCGCCGGTCGTCCCGTCGACGTACTCCATCGCCATGTAGAGCTCGCCGCCCTCTTCGCCGAAATCGAAGACCGAGACGATGTTCGGGTGAACGAGCCGACCGGTCACGCGCGCTTCGTCCACGAACATCGCGACGAAATCGGAGTCGCTCGCAAGCTGTGGCAAAATGCGCTTGACCGCGAACTGCTTCGCGAAGCCATGCGGGCCCACGCGTTTGGCCAAGTAGACTTCGGCCATTCCGCCGGTGGCGAGCCGCTCGATCAGCTCGTACGGCCCGAGTCGCGTGGGGGCGGCTGTCACGATCGTCTCCGAGGGTACCATTGCCTGGGCTTTTCGATGTAGTTTGCGCGTCGAAAACCGATGGCCGCCGCAAAGCACAAGCGTGCCCGTCCGAAGCGCACGGCCGAGCCGCGCGCGAACGGCGCGATCGACGTTTCGCGAACGCGTCGCGTTCCGGACCTCGCGAAGGACACGCGCGTCGTCGCGGTCACCGGAACCGCCTCTTTTCTCGGACAAAACTTGCTTCGCTTGCTCGAAGAAGACGCTTCGATCGATCGCGTCGTCGCGGTCGACGTCAAAGCGCCCGAGACCGTGCATCCCAAGACGCGCTTCTACGAGGTCGATCTCACGCAGCCGAGCGAAGCGCGGCTCGCCGAAATTTTCGCGGCCGAACGGGTCTCGACGCTCGCTCACCTCGCCTTCCACGCGTCGCCGTCGCACGCGACCGCCTATGCGCACGAGCTCGAGAGCGTCGGGACGATGCACGTCCTCGTCGCCGCGCGGCAGACCCGCGTGCGCAAAATCGTGATGGCGAGCTCGACGCTTCTTTACGGCGCGCACCCATCGAATCCCAACTTCCTCGGCGAGCACCAACCGCTCCGCGCCACCAAGCGCGAGCCGTTTTTCGCCGACAAAATCGAAGCCGAGGCCGAGGTCGGACGTTTCGTCGAACGGAGCGAAGGCGCGATCGCGACCGTGCTCCGCGTCGCGCCGCTCCTCGGGCCGACCGCGTCGAGCTTCGTCACGCGGTATTTGTCCGGCCGATTCGTCGTCACGATGATGGGGTTCGACCCGCTCGTGCAATTCGTCCACGAGCTCGACGCGATCGCCGCGCTCAAGCTCGCAATCGATCGCGACGTGCCGGGCACGTTCAACGTCGTGGGCGACGGGGTCCTCCCGCTCTCGAAAGTGATCGAGCTGGCCGGCCGCACCGCGCTGCCGATTCCGCATCCGATCGCCGAGCCGCTCGTCGCGCTCGGCTGGATCGGGCAGGTCGCGCCCGCCCCGCCGACGCTCCTGCCGTACCTCCGATTCTTGTGCGTGGCCGACGGGGCGCGCGCGCGCGACGTCATGGGCTTTCGCGCCGCCTTCACGACGCGCGAAGCGCTCGATGATTTCGTGCAGGCGCAGAAGCTCCGCGAGACCAAGCTCCTTCAAGAAAGCGCGTTCCCATGAAATCGAAGCGCAAGAAAAAACCGGTCGCCGAGGAGATCCGCGCGCTCGAAGAGAAGCTCGACGCGATCATCGAGAAGCACGCCGCGCCGCCGCCAGAGCCGAATCCCATCGAATCCCGCGCGCTCGCGCCGTCGGAGCCGCCGCCCGCGCTCCCCTCGCTGCCCCTGCGGCGGCGCGAGGAACGCGAGCCCACCGACGACTTCGGCTACGACCCGGCGTACGACGCGCGCGCGCGGCCGCTCTTCGACTTTCTCTACGCGCGTTACTTCCGCGTCGAGTGCCGCGGCGTCGGCCACGTCCCGAACGAAGGTCGCTGCATGCTCGTCGCGAACCACTCGGGCACGATCCCGTTCGACGGCCCGATGATCAAAGCCGCGCTCGCGCGCGAGCACCCGGGAAAGCGCGACGTCCGCTGGCTCGCCGAGGACTTCGTCTTCCATTTTCCGTTTCTCGGATCGTTCGAGACGCGCATCGGCGCCGTGCGCGCGTGCCAAGAAAACGCCGAGCGCCTCCTTCGCCAAGAGACGCTGCTCGCCGTTTTTCCCGAGGGCACGAAGGGCATCGGCAAGCTCTTCAAAGATCGCTACAAGCTCCAGCGCTTCGGACGCGGAGGCTTCGTGCGGCTCGCGCTGCGAACCCAGACGCCGATCGTTCCGGTCGCGATCGTCGGCGGCGAAGAGACCAACCCGATGCTCCTTCGTCTCGAGTCGTTCGCGAAGCCGCTCGGAATTCCGTACGTGCCGGTCACGCCGACGTTTCCGCTGCTCGGGCCGCTCGGCCTCTTGCCGGTGCCGACGAAGTGGAAGATGACGTTCGGCGAGCCGATCGGCGTCGGCGAGCACGGCCCGGAGAGCGAGAACGACGAGCTCCTCGTCGCGCGCATCGCCGAGCGCGTGCGCGGCGCGATCCAAGAGATGCTCGACGCCGCGCTGCGCGAGCGGAAGAGCGTTTTGTTTGGCTGAGAAAAACGGCGTCCTCGTCGTCGACAAGCCGCGCGGCCCGACGAGCCACGACGTCGTGGCCAAAGCGCGCCGCGCGCTCGGAACGAAAGCAGTCGGTCACGCTGGCACGCTCGACCCGATGGCGACCGGCGTGCTCGTCGTCGCCGTCGGAGAAGCGACCAAGCTCGTTTCGTATTTGTCGGCGTCTGACAAAGAGTACGAAGCGACCGTCGCGCTCGGCGTCGCGACCGACACGCTCGACGCCGAGGGCCGCGAGACCTCACGCGCGGAGGTGCCCGCGTCCTGGCGCGACGCGCTCGAAGGAGCGCTCGACGCCGAACGAAAACGCACGATGCAACTCCCACCGATTTTCTCTGCGATTCATGCAAAAGGTGCAAGGTCGCACGAGCTCGCTCGGCGGGGCGAAGCGGTCGAGCTCGCCGAGCGGCCGGTGCGCGTCGTCGCGCTCGAAGTCCACGCGCTCGGAGAAGCCGAGATTCAGCTGCGTTTGACGGTTTCGAAGGGTTATTACGTGCGGGCGCTCGCGCGCGATCTCGCGGCGCATCTCGGGACGGTCGGACACTTGACCGCGCTTCGCCGAATCCGCTCGGGCGCGTTTTCGATCACCGAGGCGATCGGGCTCGACGCATTCGCGGACGCGCGTCTCGTCCCGGTCGCCGAAGCCGCCGCGCGAGCTCTCCCCACGTGCACGCTGAGCGAGGCGGGCGTCGCGCACGCACGCGCCGGACGCGCCGTCCCGCTCGCGGATCTCGGAACGAACGCGCCCGGCGAGCACGCGTGGCTCGCCGCGGACGGCGCCCTCGTCGCGGTAGGCCGCATCGAAGAGGGCGCCGGCCGCGTCACGCGCGGCTTTCACTGAACGTCGACGCTCGTCACCAGCGTGTCGCTCACCGAGCCGGCGAACGTCGTTCGGAGCTGCCACTCGCCCGGCATCACCATGAGCACGTTGGTCGCGATGTAGACGCCGCCGCCTTTCGCCTCGAGCGTCGGCTGGGTCGAAGCGCCGTGGCCCATCGCCGGCATGAACGGCTCGATCGAGACGTCGAGCCCATCGACTGGCGTGCCGCTGGTCGCGTCGGTCACGACGAGCTCGACCGACGACACGCGCGCGATCGGATCGGGCGACGAATAGAGCGCGACCGAGAGCTTGCCGCCGTCGCTCGTCGCCGTCGTGAACGGCTGCGCGCCGAACCCGCCGCCCGACGAGGACGAGCACGCGAGAAGCGCCGCGAAGACGAGCGCCTTCACGGGACCTCCACGAAAAACGCCGCGTGCCCGTGCGGCGAGTCGTCGGTCAAGTCGAGACAGTCTTCGCGAAAATGGAATCGGATGGTCCACTTTCCCGGCTGATCGAACTTCACCGGCTGCGTCACGTACGTGCCCGGCGGGCCCTCGGTCGTCGTGACGTACGGCGTGGGCGAGGCGTGCGTGAGGTTCAAGAAGACTTCTGCTTCGGTGCCCGCGCCCGTGAGCGGCGTGCCGTCGGTCTTCTTCGTCGCGACGACCGTGAAGACGACGCCGGAGTTTTCGCAGACCGCGGTGCTCGTCCAGCTCACGTGATACTTGCAGTCGTCGTCGTCGGCCGAAGCGTTCGGCATCGTGTCGCCGTAATCGGTCGTCGCGCCGCCTTCGGGTCCGGCGTCGGGGTGGCACGCCGATTCATTCGTCTCTTGGACGATCGCGCCGCCGTCGGTGTCGACGCAGTGCATGTCGGGAGCTGCCGTGACGGGTCCTCCCGGGTTCGGGCACGAGCCGCCGCTGCCGCCGTTGTCGAAGCACGCGATCGCGCCGACGAACGAAGTCGCGAGCGCGCCCGCGATGAAAGGTAATTTTTTCATGAAAAGATCTCCGCTGGTGCCCTCTCGAAGGGAACACGTTGCACGCCAATGGGTTCCGCGAGCCTTCAGGCTCTTGGCGGCGGCGTGCTCGGCTCGCGCGCGAGCTCGGACTGGAGACGGGTGACGGGAGCCACGAAAACTGCGCGGCTCGGCGCCCGCAACACGGCGATCCTTTCACCGAGCGGCGCGCACGCCGGAAGCGCGGGCGGCGCGATCACGCCATCATCGCCCTCGCACGATCGATGCACCGTGGCGAGCTTGCTCGTGCGAGCGTCCGCGCGTCGCTCGGCCTCGAGCCGCTCGCACGCCGGGCAACCGCACGTGCCGCGCTTCATCCCGCACATGCAAACGTGCTCCGGCTCGCCGCCGAGCCATCGCGTGAACTCCGCGGTCGCCGGGCCGAGCGCGATCGGAAACGCGACGACGAAGAGCGCGGCCAGAAGCCACGCCGTCTTCATCGATGCGAGGAGCGCGCGCACGCTCCAACCTTAATTCATTTTTTGCCGCCGCGCTTGGCGACGGCCAGCGCCGCGCGCGCGGTCTTCGCTTTCGGTCCGTTCGGCTCGATCTTCAAATACGCTTCGAGCTCGGTCGCCGCGTCGGCCCACTTCTTCGCGGCCATGCGGCGCGTGCCGAGCCAATAGTGCGCGAGCGGATACTGCGGATCGTCTTTGACCGCCGCTTCGAGATCGGTCGTCGCGCCGGCGTCGTCTTTGTTCGCGAGCTTGCAGAGCGCGCGCTCGGTCCGAAATTGCGCGAGGTCCTTCGCCGCGATCGCTTTGTCGAACGCCGCGATGCACTCGGGCACCGCGCGCAACAAGAGGAGCTCGTGCCCGATCGATCCAGCGAGATCGCCCTGCCCGCCCGCCGCCGCGCTCGCCGCACGAAGCTTCGCGACGGCCGCGTCGCTCTCGTGCCACCCGGCGAGCGTGTGACCGTACGTATAGAGGACCATCGCGTCGTTCGGCGTGATCTTCACGGCGGCGTCGAACGCGCGCATCGCCCCCGCGTGATCGCCTTTGCCCGCATACGCGAGCGCCAAGTTGAACTGCACCGGCGCCGAGTCTCCGCGCTTCTTCGCCTCGGGCTCGAGCACGGCGATCGCTTCGTCCCACTTTTGTCCGTCGACGTAGAGCGCGCCGAGGTTCGCCGCCGCTTCGGCCAAATCCGGCCGAATCGCGAGCGCCGCTTTGTATTCTTTTTCGGCGCCGGCTTTGTCGTTCGTCTTCTCGAGCGTCACGGCCAAGTAGTGATGCGCCTCGGCGTCGCGCGCGTTCTTCGCGATGGCCGCTTCGAACGCGCTCTTGGCCGTCGCGAAGTCGCCGTTCTTCAGCGCGTCGATCCCGGGCGCGAGGGACGTCCCTCGTTCGGGCGAGGGATGTCCGTCGTCGGCGGCGCTCGCGCTCGGCTCGGGCTGCGTGTGCTGGTCGGTCGCCGGTTTGTCCGGCCCGCACGCGGAGACCAAAACGAACGCGATCGAAAAAAAGGCGGCTCGCATGGACGCGACTCTAGCCGATCGCCGACTCGAGCCGCGCGCGGATCTCGTCGAGACGTTTCTTGCCCTCGACTTTTCGACCATCGAGCTCTTGGACGTAAAAGACGTCGGCGACTTTGGTCCCCTCGGTGTTGATCTTCGAGAGCGCGATGCCGAGCCCCGACTCCTCGATCGCGCGCGAGAGCCGAAACAAGAGGCCCGGTCGATCCTTCGCGAAGACCTCGATGATCGTGTGGCGCGGCGAGGTGCGCTCGTCGAAGACGATTTTCGTCGGCACGTCGGGCGTGCGGCGCGAGGCCCACGTCGCGCGCGAGCCGAGACGAGACGCGACGAGCTCGCTCGCCGACTCGCGCTCTTCGCAGAGCGCGCCGAGATCGCGCTCGACGCCGGCGAGCTTGCGCGCGACGCCCGATTCTTCGCCCGACGGATCGCGCACGAAGAACACGTCGACCGCCTCGCGCTCTTCGCCCGAGGCGCGCGTATGAATGTGCGCCGCCGAGACCTCGAGCCGCGACGCCGCGAGCGCCGCCGCGATGCGCGCGAGCAGCCCGGGACGGTCGCGCGCGACCACGCACACCTCCGACTCGCCGCGCGACGCGTGCGCCGGCCCGAGCCCGACGACCGCCGCCCGCTCGCCGCGAGCACGCGCGAGCCGAGCGTGCAAAGCTATCGATGCCACCGGCGTCGCGAGCACGTAACGCATCGGCATCGTCGCGACGAACGATTCGGCCTCGGGATCGATCGCGCCCACCGCTGCGCGCACCGCGCGTTGCCGCTCGTCGTCGCGTCCGGGCGCCGTCGACTCGGCGAGCCGCGCGTCGGCGCGAAGATAGAGCTCCTCGAGCATGTGCGCCTTCCACGAGGTCATCGCCGCGGGCGACGTCGTCGTGATGTCCGCGACCGTCAGCAAATACAAATCGCGCAGCCCCTCGCGCCCGCGCACGATCCGACAGAGCTCCTCGATGGTGCTCGGGTCGTCGAGATCGCGCCGCGTCGCGAGGTGGTACATCGCGAGGTGATGGAGCACGAGCGCGCGCGCGTCCGCCGTCTCCTCGGCGTCGAGCCCGAGGCGCGGCAAGACGACGTCGCAGAGCTCGGCGCCGCTCACCGAGTGATTTTTCCGTTCGCCCGCGGCGTGCCCTTTCCCGACGTCGTGAAGGAGCGTCGCGAGAAAAAGCGGACGCGGCCGCACGATCTCGGCAGCGAGACGCGACGCGAGCGGATGCGCGCTCGACAAATCGCCGCGCGCGAGCTGCCGCAGACAATCCACCGCGGCGACCGAGTGAACGTCGACGGTGAGCACGTGGTAGACGTCGTGATGCACGCGCCCGGTCACCGGCAAAAACTCCGGAATCATCGCGAGCAAGAGCCCGACGTCGTGGAGCTCGCGCGCGACCTCGGGAACGAGGTCGACGAAGAGCGCGGCTGCCTCGGCGCTCGCGCGCAGCGCCGCGGAACGATCGCCGTGCCCCGTCATCCGCGCGATCGCATCGCGCGTCGCCTCGTCGAGCGGCGCGCCAAGCCGCACCGACTCCGCGTACGCACGAAGCGCCGCCGTCGGATCGCGCTCGAGCACGCCCGCTTCGGCGAACGCGACCGCGCCCGCCGCGAGCACCAGCTCAGGACCGATGGGCTTCGTGCGGACGCGCGATCCAGCGCGTTTTCGGGTCGAAAATGACGTCGCCCGATCGCGCACGCGCGAGATCGCGCGCGCGTGCACGTAGTGATCTTGCATGAATCGCTCGGTCGCTTCGCTCGAGCTCCCGTAGCCGAGCGCGACCGCCAGCGCCTCCTGCGCGTCGAACGTGAGCCGATCCGAGCGGCGCCCTGCGAGAGCGTGCAGCCGATTCCGAACGCGCCACGCGAACGACTCCGCCGCGAGCGCCGCCTCGAGCTCGCGCGCATCGAGCGCCCCGTGCGCCACGAGCACGGCGAGCGGATCGCCGGGGCTCGCGAGCGGCGCGAGCATCCACCGCGCGACCTCGATGTCGCGCATGCCGCCCGCGCCGAGCTTCACGTCCGGCTCGAGCAAGTAAACCGAGTCGCCGTACCGCTCGTGACGACGCCTCGTGTCCTCGGCGAGCGAACGCGCCATCTCCGCCGCGCGCGTCTTGGCCCGCGCCGCGAATTTTTCGACGAGCGCGCGCACCGCGCCCGCGTCGCCCGCGACGGCGCGCAAATCGAACATCGTCGTCGACGTCGCGAGATCGTCCTTCGCGAGCGCGAGCATCTCGCCGGGCAGCGCGAGCTGATGCCCGACGGCGAGCCCCGCGTCCCAAAGCGGATAGAGGATCGCGTCCGCGAGCGCGCGCGCAGCCCCCGCCTTCCCGACCGCGAGGAGGCGCACGTCCACGTCGCTCCGAAGCGCCATCGCGCCGCGCCCATAGCTCCCCGCCGCCGCGAGCACGACCGGCGCGCGTCCAACGTCGACGCCGACGCTCGCGCACGCCGCCGCGAAATGCTCCGCGAGAACGTCGTCGAGCAGCCGAGCGCGCATTCGCCCGAGCGCCGCGCCGTCCTCGCCTTTCGCGAGCGCGCCCTCGAGCGCCGCGTCGACGCGCCCGAGCGCCGCGCGAACGCCGTCGGCATGAGCCCTGGTTTGCACCACGGGAGCACGTTATAACCTCAAACCACGCAATGCCCCTGGCGCGCGCGCGATGTAGCTCTTGCTCGCAGCCCCTCGCGGACGAGCCTCACATCCACGTGCCGATGACGTGCTCGTCCTGCCGGAGGCAAACGTCGCTCGTCTTCGCGGCGGACGGGCAGCCCGTCGATTTCGACGCGGCATTTCCGGCCCATCGCTTGATGCTGTGGATGCAGGCGGCGCGCCGCGCGATGGCGTCCGGCATGCCCGGCGTCGCCGTCGGATGCTGCTCGGGCTGCAGCATGCCGCTCGTCATCTCGTCGAAGCAGCCGGTCACGCTTCCCTGTCCGCACTGCAAGAACGTCGTCCAGGGACCTGCCGAAAAATTGCTGGTCGATCAATGGCCCGAGCCGTGGTCGGAAATCGAAACCGGCGGCCTCTCGCTCGAATACCGCCTCGCATGGGTCGACGACTCGACGGCCATCACTGCCGGCTGCCCCGGCTGCGGCGCGCCGACCGCCGCCGACGATCCGTCGATGCAGTGTCCCCGCTGCCGCTCGGTCACGTGGGTCGATCGAGAAATCGAAGACGACGATCAAAAAATCACGAAGCGTCGCATGCAGCTCGGCGTCCGCGTCAACGGAAACCGCCAAAACCGGCCTTACAACGTGATCCTCTCGATCCCGCAGGGCGAAGCCACGCTCCGCTCGGACAACGTCATGTCGAGCTCCGCGTCGTCGTCGAGCTCGCTCTTCGGCGTCTTCGGTATCGGCTGCGCCGTCGCCCTCGCGCTCACGGTCTTCATGGGCATCGGCATCGCGCTCCTCGTTCACTTCAAGTAACCCAATCCGCAGCGGCGCGGCCGTGTCGGACCGGCATGCGCAAACGACCCCTCGCCCTCGCGGCGGCCGCGATATGTGTACTCTGCACGAATGTCGCGCTCGCCCAAGACAAGTCCTACACCGAGACGAGCACCGGCTCGGGCCAAGACGTCACCTTCACCGACGCCGACACCCTCAGCGCGAGCCAGTTCGACGGCGGCGGCGGCATCATCCGCGTCACGCCTTCGCCCAAACGCGTCCTCCTTTTGCGCCCGCGGACCCAGTTCGTCACCGAATTGCTGAAATCAGTCGAAGCGCTCTGAGCGCCCCGAGCGCCGGGCGGGTGTATGATCGCGCCGCTCGATGCAGGGTTATCCGCTGATCGTCCGCACCGGCCGTCCGGATCTCGACGTGCAGACCGTCGAGCAGCATCGTCGCGCCGCGGCAGCCCAAGGCATCGTGCTCGTCGTCGCGCCGCTCGCCGGCGGCGGGTTCGAGCTGAGCGCCGCCGCACAAGCGCCGGGTGTCGGCTCGACGCTCCCCTCCAATCAGCGCCAAGCGGTCCGTCCCTCGACGCCGCCTCCTTCCGGTGCCCCCGCCCAAGAAGCGCCGCTCGGCGACCCGAGCGGCACGCTCCCTTCGCGTCACCAATACGCGCGCCCCTCGGCCACGCCTCAAGTCGAGCTGATCCTCCGGCCCGGCGAAGGTTACTGCGAGTCGTGCCGCCGAGTGGCGGCCCTCCGCCACGCGCATTTCACGCAAAACATCGGGGCTCTCATCCTGCGCTTTCCGCGCACCGTCGACGGGCAGCTCTGCAAGCTCTGCATCGACAAGTTCTTCTTCCGCTTCACCGCGACGACGATGTTCCTCGGCTGGTGGGGCATCATTTCGTTTTTCTATTCGGCCGTCGCGATCCCGGCGAACGTCATCAACTGGACGGCCTCGTTCGGGATGGTCGCTCCGGTCGACGACATCGACAGCTTCCGCGAGCGCCGCATGCGCGGCACGGTCGGCGTCGCGGTCGGCGCGCTCATCCTCGCGCTCGCGCTCCTCACGCTGGCCCTCGGCGCCCTCGTCGCGTGGTCTGGGCCGGGCGGTGAAAGCGGCGGCGTGACCGCGCTCGTGATCCTCGGCGCCGCCGTCGGTCTCGTATCGACCGTGATTCTCTTCTTCGGCATCCGGACCCGCGTCCGAGCGACCGCTGGCCTCCGCCGCCTCGGCGCCCTCCGCTAGTTCACGCGGTTGTCACATCAAAAACTCCTTGCACAAGCGTGAAATTCGGCGCAATGGACGGTTTGTGACTTGGGTGTGACAAATCGATGGCGGCTGCACTCGTAACACGTGAGCAGGCTGCGGTCGATTCGGCCGTCGTACGCGACGCGACGGATGCGGCCGACGTGCGTCTCGAGGTCCATGACACGAGCCGCCTCGAGTGGGCCGTCTCGGTGCCGCTCCCGCGAGACGGCGAGACCGAGTACGCGATCGAGCTCGATCTCGAATTTCCTGCGCACGTCCTCGCCGAGCATTCGCCTTGGGATCATCTCCAAGAGCTCGCGCGTCTCGACGGGCCGGACGACATGACCACATCGGTCGCGACGATCGATTGCGTGCGGCGCTTCGTCGTCGCGGTCGCCGCGAAGATGGGGCGCGCGCACGAAGGCTTCGCGCGTCACGCGCGTCTCGTCATCTCGCCGTTCGCGACCGACGAAATCTCGCATCACACGAGCGCGCTCGAGAGCTGGGTCCACGCGGCCGAGCACATGCTCGCCGACGCACGCGCGCGCCTCGATCGTTCGCCGACCGATCTCGAGCTCGCGCGCGAGTCGCGCCTCGCCGACGAATATTTGAGCCTCCGCTTCCTCGAGCTCTTGGCCGGCTCGGAGCGCGCGCTCGCGACGGTCCACGAGCGCGTCGAACGAGCGTCGCCCGACGACCCGTGCGCCAAGCGTTTCGCGGGCGCGCTGCCTCTCGTCGAGGCGGTGGGCGAAGCCATCGCCGTCGCGCTCGGCGCCGAGATGGATCACCGTCAGCGCGCCGGTTACGCGGAGGCCGAAGCCGACGCGCCGCACGAGCTCGAGCGCTACCTCGATCGCGCGAGCCAGCTCAAAAAACATTTCCAAGAAGTGCTCTTCCTCGAGTCGGAGCGCTTCGTCGTCACCGATCGGTTTCATCACCTCGTCGCTGCTGCGGTCGCGATCGTCGCATCGACGTGGGCGTTCGTCGGGCAGCTCTATCTCACGCGCGGCTCGCTCTCGGCCAAGGTGAGCTCGAGCCTCATCGCGTTCTGCGTGCTCGCGGGCCTCGTCTACGCCGTCAAAGACCGCATCAAAGAGGTCGGTCGCACCTGGTTCGCGCGCAACGTCCACCGCTTTTACGCGCAGCGCATCGCGAAGTACCGCGCGCCTGCCAAGACGTGCCCCACGCGCGACGTCGTCGTCCGCGCGCGCGAGTCGTTTCTCCGCGAGAACGAGGCGCGACCCGATCCGCTGAACCCGATGAGCGGCGCGAGCCTCGCGGTGACGACGCTTCGTTACCGCCACCAAGGCACGCTCGAAGCTTCGCGCACCCTCGGCGACGCGGGGATCTCCCGCGTGAAGCACGTCTTCCGATACGACCTCTCGCCACTCTTCGCGCGTCTCGACGACGCGACCAAGCCGGTCCCCGTGTTCGACTCGCAGATGCGCCGCGTTCGTTTTGCGCACGCGCCACGCTGCTATCGCGTGCCGGTTCGTCTCGTCGTCCGGCTTCGTGGCGAGGTCGTCTCGGATCTGCACGGCGCGCTCGTCCTCCACAAGCGCGGACTCGAACGCATCGACCTCGCGTAGCTTCGATGCGTTTCGCTACGTTCGTGGCGGCTATCCACGAGCCAGTGACACGGGCGCGCGCCGCCTGACTCAAAAGTGCTGCGATGGCGCCGGCACGCCACGTGCTCTTGCTGCGGTCCGCATGGCTCAAGCGACCAACGAAGCGATCCCCACCTTCGTCGTCGGCGTGGGGGCCTCGGCCGGCGGCCTCGAAGCGCTCGAAGCGTTTTTCCAAGCCGTCCCGCTCGACACGGGGATGGCGTTCGTCGTCGTCCAGCATCTCTCGCCCGACTTCAAGAGCGTGATGAGCGATCTGCTCGGTCGCCAAACCGCGCTCCCGATTGCTCTCGTCGAAGACGGCATGCGCGTCGAGCCGAATCACATTTATCTGATCCCGCCGAAGAAGGAGATGATCATCGCCGAAGGGCGTCTCCTCCTCAGCGAGCGCGATCGGCAGCACGAGCTCTCGCTTCCGATCGACGTATTTTTGCGGTCGCTCGCGCAAGACTGCGGGCCGCGCGCGGTCGCGGTGATCTTGTCGGGCAGCGGCAGCGACGGCTCGCGTGGCATCCGCCACGTGCACGACGCGGGCGGGCTCGTCGTCGTGCAAGACGCGTCGACCGCGCAGTTCGACGGCATGCCGCGGTCGGCGATCGACTCGGGCATCGCCGATCACGTGCTGCCTCCGGCCGCGATGATCGCGGTCCTCGAGCGCCACGCGAGCGTCGAGCGCAAGCTCCGCCAAGCCGAGCCGCACTACGAGAGGCCGACCGGAATCGGCGCCGTCTATCAGATGCTCCTCGACGAGTTCGCGCTCGACTTCACGCACTACAAGCCGAGCACCGTCACGCGCCGCATCGAGCGACGCCTCGCGCTCGCCGAGTCGCAAGACATCGAAGAGTACGTGCAGCGGCTGGGACGCGACCGCGACGAGCTCGACATCCTCTATCGCGATTTGCTCATCGGTGTGACGCGCTTCTTCCGCGACAAAGAAGCGTACGCCGTGCTCGAGCAGCAAGTGCTGCCCGACCTGGTCAAGCGCGCGAACCGCGACGTGCCGCTCCGCATTTGGATCGCAGGCTGCGCAACGGGCGAAGAGGCGTACTCGATCGCGATCTCGATCTCGGAGCTGATGCGCAAGCTCGGGCCGCGGCCGGTGAAGATCTTCGCGACCGACATCCACGCCGGCTCGCTCGAGCGCGCCGCGCGCGGTCTCTACGAAGAGGACGCCATCGCCAACGTCGATCGCGAGCGGCTCGAGCGCTACTTCACGCGCGTCGGCAACGCGTATCAGGTGCTGCCCGAAATCCGCCAGATGATCGTCTTCGCGCGGCACAACGTGATTCGCGACGCGCCGTTCACGCGCGTCGATCTCGTCACCTGCCGCAATCTGCTCATCTACCTGCAGGTCCCCGCGCAGCAGAAGGTGCTGTCGCTCATTCACTTCGCGCTCAATCGCGGCGGCACGATGTTCCTCGGGCCGAGCGAGAGCGCCGGTCCGTTCGCGCACGACTTCGAGAGCATCGACAAGCACTGGCGCATCTACCGCAAGCAAACCGACTTGCGCGTGCCGACGGATCGGATGCCCGCGTTCCGCACGCCCGAGCGCCCGGCGACGCCGCTCGCCCTCGGGGGCCGTCAGTCGTTCGCGCAGCTCCTCGCGACCTACGACTTGCTCCTCGACGACGTGATGCCGCCGAGCCTCTTGCTCAGCGAACGCGGCGAGGTGATCCACGCGTTCGGCGGCGCGAGCAAATTCTTGAAGCCGCGCGACGGCCGGCAAGGCCTCGACGTACTCCCGGTGGTCGACGAGGAGCTCAAGATGGTGCTCGTCGGCGGGCTCAAGCGCGCGCTCCACGAGCCGAGCTCGCTCGTCTTCAAAGGCGTCCGCATCGATGCGCGAACCTATGACGTGACCGTCCGCCAGGTGAGGAACGCGACGCGCTCGACGCCGCACGTGCTCGTCTCGTTCCAGGAGACCGACCGCCCCGTGCTCGACGAGCGCCCCAAACGCGAAATCGATCTCGATCAAGTCTCGCGCAGCCAGCTCGCGCTCGTCGAGGCCGAGCTCGATCGCACGAAAGAAAATCTCCAAGCCGCGATCGAAGAGCTCGAGACGAGCAACGAGGAGCTCTCGGCCGCGAACGAAGAGCTCCAAGCCTCGAACGAGGAGCTCCAGAGCACGAACGAAGAGCTCCAGAGCGTCAACGAGGAGCTCTACACGGTCAACGGCGAGTACCAGCGCAAGATCGCCGAGCTCACCGAGCTGACCAACGACATGGACAACCTCTTCGCGAGCACCGAGGTCGGAACGATCTTCCTCGACGCCGACCTCCGCATCAGGAAGTTCACGCCGCAGATCGCCGAGACGTTCGCGCTCGTCGCGCACGACGTGGGCCGCCCCATCGTCACGTTCTCGCACAAGCTCGACTACCCCGACCTCGAAGGCGACTTGAAGCGCGTGCTCGCAAGCGGCGTCGCGGTCGAGCGCGAGCTCAAGCCGATCGCCGGCACCACGTTCTTCGCGCGCATCCTGCCTTATCGCGTGAAGGGCGAGGTCGGCGGCGTCGTCATCACGCTCATCGACGTGAGCGGTCTCAAGTCCGCCGAGGACGCGCTCTTCCACGAGCGATATCTCCTCAACAGCCTGCTCGCGAACGTGCAAGACGCGATTTATTTCAAGGACGCCGGGGGCCGCTTCATCCGCGCGAACGCCGTCATGTGCGAGCGCCTCGGCTTGAGCGACCCGGCGGCGATCGAGCAAAAAACCGTGCTCGACTTGCCCAACCGCGACCTCGCGCTCGCGCTCCACCAAAAAGACGAAAGCGTCCTGCGGCACGGCCGCGCGCAGCACGAAGAGCTCGAGCAGTACGCGCAAGAAGGCGAGCTCCACTGGTCGCGCGTGACGCGTCTTCCGCTCCGCGGCGCGACCGGCGAGGTCGTCGGCGTCGGCGTCATCTCGCGCGACGTGAGCGAGCAAAAACGCGCCGAGGAGCGCATCCACCAAGGCGTCCGCCGGCGCGACGAGTTCCTCGCGATGCTCTCGCACGAGCTCCGAAATCCGCTCGGCGCGATCGTCGCGGCGACCAAGCTCCTTTCGACCGGGCCGAGCGGCCGCATCCGCGAAGGTCAGCTCGTCGAGATCCTCGATCGTCAATCCAAACAGATGGCGCGCCTGCTCGACGATTTGCTCGAGGTGAGCCGCGTGACGCAGAACAAGATCGAGCTACGCCGGAGCGTCATCGATCTGCGAACCGTCATCCGCGATGCGATCAGCGCGGCGCAAGGTCTCTTCGACACGCGCGGCATCACGCTGACCTCCGACGTCGAGGACGTGCCGATGCCGATCGACGCGGACCCGGCGCGCCTCCAGCAAGTGCACGTGAACCTCCTCAGCAACGCGGCCAAGTACACGCAGCGCGGCGGCCACGTGAACATCAGCGCGCGCGTCGACGGCGCGCAAATCTGCGTGCGCGTCCGCGACGACGGCCTCGGCATCGCCGACGGCATGCTCGAGTCGATCTTCGATCTCTTCGTGCAATCGCGCGCGACGCTCGATCGATCCGCGGGCGGCCTCGGCGTGGGCCTCACGCTCGTCCGCTCGCTCGTCAGCATGCACGGCGGCACCGTCAGCGCGCACAGCGAAGGCGAAGGTCGCGGCAGCGAGTTCGTCGTGCGGCTCCCGCTCGCGGTGGCCCAAGACGACGTGCGCGCACGCTTTCGCGCTCTCTTGCCGCCCGGCGCGAAGGTGCTCGTCGTCGAAGACAACAAAGACAGCCGCGAGATGTTCTGCGAAATGCTCGAGCGCGCGGGCTTCTCCTGCCGCGCCGCCGAAGACGGTCCCGGCGCGCTCTCGGCGATCGAAGAGTTCCGTCCGCACGTGGCCATCATGGACATCGGTCTGCCGAACATCGACGGCTTCGAGGTCGCGCGGCGCGTGCGCAGCGATCCCCGCAACGCCGACATTCGTCTCATCGCGCTCACCGGTTACGGCCGCGCAGCCGATCGAGCCGCCGCAGCCGAAGCCGGCTTCGACGATCACCTCGTCAAACCGGTGGACACCGATCGCCTGCTCGCGCTCCTGACGCCGCACTGACGCGTCACGGATGCTCGAACGTAACTACGAACGAAGTCAGTGCGAAGGAAGGGACTTGAACCCTTACGCCTTGCGGCGCCAGAACCTGAATCTGGTGCGTCTGCCAATTCCGCCACCTTCGCGAGGTGATGTCAGCTATCGAGCCGCGGCGCTTTCGTCAAGCCGCTTCGGAACCGACGTGAGCCGGGCTATGCTGCTGACGACATGCGGAAGCTGATGACAGGGCTCGCCGTGCTCGCGCTGTCGGCGAGCGCGCTCGCGCAAACCGACGACGAGAAGAACACCGCACGCGACTTCGGCCTTCAAGGTCAGCAAGCGCTCGACCGCGGCGACGCACGGACGGCCGAGGATCGCTTTCATCGCGCAGTCGAGATCTTCGACAACGCAAAAGCCCCCGTCCCGCCGACCCTCCTGCTCGGCTACGCGCGCGGGGCCGCGCGAAACAACCACTTCATCGCCGCCGACGAAGCGTACAACCGCATCATTCGCGCCGGTCTCGCGCCGGGTGCGCCCGCGCCATTCGTCAAAGCCCTCGAAGAAGCCAAGCGCGAAGTCGACGCGGCGACCTCGCACATCGCCCACGTCACGATCACGGTCGCGGGCTGCCCGAGCCCGAGCGTGACGCTCGACGGCGCGCCGCTTCCCAGCGTCGTCCTCGGCGTACGCAAGCCGGTCGACCCCGGCGCCCACGACGTGAAAGCCACCGCCCCCGGCTGCAAAGATGCGTCGGCATCCTTCACCGTCGGCGACGGCAAGGACGCGACGACGACGATCGCGCTCGAAAAAGAAGCCGCGCCGAGCACGACGCCGGTGACCACGCCCACACCGACGACGCACCCCGCGATTCCCGCCACGACCGTCACCGCCGAGCCGGCGTCGAATAGCAGCGGCAGCGGCCTTCGCACCGCAGGGATCGTGACTCTCGGCGTCGGCGTCGCCGGCCTCATCGTCGGCGCGATCACCGGCGGCGTCGCGCTCGGCGATCACGACAGCCTCCTCAAACAGTGCCCGACCCAGAAAAATTGCGGTTCCACGCTCCAAGGCGACATCGACTCGTACGACACGATCGGCGCGCTCTCGACCGTCGGCTTCATCGCGGGCGCCGTGCTCGCGGCCGCCGGCATCGTCATGTGGGTCGTCGCTCCTTCGTCCAAAAAAACCGAGCACGCCGCGTGGATCACGCCCTTCGGCGTCGCCGGCCGCTTCTGAGCATGAGCGAGCGAGCCCACCTCGTCCTCGCCGACGGAACCATCTTTCCCGGTCGCGCGTTCGGCGCGCGCGGCACGACCGTCGGCGAAGCCGTCTTCACGACGACCATGACCGGCTACCAAGAGGTCCTCACGGATCCGTCCTACTACGGACAAATCGTGACGATGACCTCGCCCGAAATCGGAAACGTCGGCGTCAACGTCGACGACACCGAGGCCTTCGATCCGCATGCGCCCGGCGATCCCGGCCCGCGCCTCGCGGGTTTCGTCGTTCGCGACGAGAGCCCGATCGCATCGAGCTGGCGCGCGGAGCAGTCGCTCGGCGAATATCTCTCGAAGCACGGCATCGTCGCGATCGCCGACGTCGACACGCGCAAGCTCACGCGCCACCTCCGCGATCACGGCGCGCAGAACGCCGCCATCGGCACCGCGCCCGAGGCCGAGCTCCTGCGCGCCGCGCGCGCCGCGCCCGACATGAACGGCCTCGACCTCGTTCAGCGCGTGACGCCCAAAGAGCCGTACGCCTTCGACGAAAGCCGCGGCGCATGGAGCACGCCGTTCGCGAAACCCGATCGCCACGCCCACGTCGTCTGCATCGACTTCGGCATGAAGCGAAACATCCTTCGATGTCTCGTCGACTGCGGCTTCCGCGTCACCGTCGTCCCGGCGAAGACCAGCGCGCGCGACGTCCTCGCGCTCGAGCCCGACGGCGTCTTTCTGTCGAACGGCCCGGGCGATCCCGCCGCCGTCGGTTACGCGGTCGAAACGGTGCGCGGCCTCCTCGGCAAAAAACCGATCTTCGGCATCTGCCTCGGCCACCAGCTCCTGGCGCTCGCGCTCGGCGGAAAGACGTTCAAGCTCAAGTTCGGCCACCGCGGCACGAACCAACCCGTCAAAGATCTCGCGACCGGCCGCGTCGAGATCACGACGCAAAACCACGGCTTCTGCGTCGACCTCGCGTCGCTCCCGAAATCCGTGCAGTCTACACACATCCACTTGAACGACGGCACGAGCGAAGGTTTGGCCGCGCCCGACGTAAGAGCGTTCAGTGTCCAATACCACCCCGAAGCCGCCGCCGGCCCGCACGACTCGCTTTATCTATTCGAAAGATTTGGCAAAAACATCTATCCTACATAGCGTACATTCTACTCTGGAATCCCACTCTGAATTGGGATATCAGGGCCGCGTGCTTCGGCCGCTTCTTCTTCTTTCGGCGCTCCTGCTCGGCGCCTGCAGCGGGTCGCCAATCCCCGGCGACGCTGGCGGCTACGACGACAACAGCGGCTTCTCGCAGCCGCTGCCCGATCCGCTCGAAGCGAGCACGACCGAAGACGACAGCGGCGTTCTCTCGATCGGCGATCGCGCTAGCGACGGCGGCGCCGACCGGGACGCCGGCTCGACCCCGATCGACGGCGGGCCGCCGACCAATTGCCAAGGCCCGCTCGCTTCCGGCGACGTGAAGATCGTCGAGCTCATGATCGAGTCGACGTCCGGCTCGGGCGACAAGGGCGAGTGGATCGAGCTCGAAAACACGCGCACATGCATCGTGAACTTGAACGGCCTCGTCGTTCAGTCCCCGCGCGGCACCTCGACCGACACGGCAAAAGTGACGAGCGACGTCTTCGTTCAGCCCAGCGCGTCGTTCATCGTCGCCGACTCGACCGACGCGAGCGACAACCACCAGCTCCCCGGCGCGGCCGTGGTCGCGTCCTTCGCGACGTACGACGTCTTGAAAAATAGCGGCGACACGGTCGAGGTTTACGTCGGCGCGACGCTCATCGACGCGCTCACTTATCCGCAGCTCGCGCTCACGCCGGGCCGCTCGGTGAGCTTCCCCTCGAACTGCGCGTGGACCGATCGCGCGTCGTGGTCGCGGTGGAGCGGCTCGTTCAACGTGTGGTCGACGCCGTTCCAAGGAACGCCCGGGGCGGACAACAGCGACGTCACCTGCTATTAACCGCGCGTTTTGCCCAATTCGAAGAAGATCCACTTCGTCAGCCTCGGCTGTCCGAAGAACCGCGTCGACAGCGAGGTCATGCTCGGCGTCGCGATGGGCGAAGGATTTTCGATCACCGACGAGCCTAGCGAAGCCGAGGTGATCGTCGTCAACACGTGCGGCTTCGTCGGCGAAGCCAAGCGCGAGTCGATCGACACCATCTTCGAGCTCGCGGCGATGAAGGAGCACGGCGCGTGCGAGAAGCTCGTCGTCTCGGGTTGTCTCTCGCAGCGTTATCCGACCGAGATGTCCGCCGAGATGCCCGAGGTCGATCACTTCCTCGGCTCGAGCGACATGCTCAAGCTTCGCGACGTGCTCCGCGGCGACGCCGAGCGCATGCTCGTCGGCAACCCCGCCGAGTGGGTCATCCGCGCGGCAGATCCCCGCGTGATCACGGGCCCGCGCGCGAGCGCGTACGTGAAGATCGCCGAGGGCTGCAACCGCAAATGTTCGTTTTGCGTGATCCCGCAGCTCCGCGGCAAGCAGCGCTCGCGAACCGCCGACGACGTCGTACGCGAGGTCGAGCAGCTCGTCTCGAGCGGCGTCAAAGAGATCAACCTCGTCTCGCAAGACACGATCGCGTGGGGCCAAGATCGCAAATACGAAGACGGCGAGCTCGCCGATCTCGTGACGCGCGTCGCCGAAGTGAAAGGCGTTCGCTGGCTGCGTCTCTTTTATTTGTATCCAGAGACGATCGACGAGCGCCTGATCGACTTGCTGGCGAATCACCCGGTGGTCTTGCCGTACGTCGACATGCCGCTCCAGCACGCCGCCGACGCGATGCTCAAACGCATGCGACGCGGATGCGGAAAAGACCGGCAAAAGCGCGTCGTCGCGCGCCTTCGAGAAAAAATTCCGAACCTCGTTTTTCGCACCGCGTTCATCGTCGGGCACCCGGGCGAGACCGACGAAGAGTTCGACGAGCTCTGCGAGTTCGTGAGCTGGGCGCGCTTCGAGCGCATGGGCGTCTTCCGTTACTCGGACGAAGAGACGAGCCACTCGACGACGCTCGACGGAAAAGTTCCGGCGAAGATCGCGGCGTCGCGCAACCGCAAGCTCATGACGCTCCAGCGCCGCATCGCGCGCGAAGCGAACCGCGCACTCGTCGGCCGCGAAATGGACGTGCTCGTCGAAGGCCAGAGCGACGAGCACGATCTCGTGATGCAGGGCCGTCACGCGGGCCAAGCGCCGGACATCGACGGCAGCGTCTATTTGTCCGGCGGAGTCGCGACGCCCGGCGAGATGCGCCGCGTCCGAATCACGCAAGCGAGCGACTACGATCTCGTCGGGGAGCTCGTGGGCGACGAGGACAGCGCGCCGAAGAAGAAGCGCATCGGTCTCCGCGTCGTCACTGGATCGTGAAATCGATCGAGCTGCTCTCCTCGCCGCCGCTCTCCTGCCAGATCTGAACGACGTCGCCCTTCACCGCGAAGACGAGCACGCTCCACTTTCCGTCTTGCCCGACGATCGTGCCGACGAGCGGCGGGTTCGCGTTCGGATTCAAGTTGTGGACGTCGATGAACGCGCCCGGCTCCGCGCCGACTCCGCTCAACGTCACAGTCCCCGGCTGAGTGCCCGCGCTTTCGGTCGGCGCAGCGGGCGGAGGCAGAGGCAGCGTCGGGCTCGTGCACGCGACCGCGAACGCGACCGCCGTCAGAACGAGGATGGACCTCCACCCGAAGCGCATGCCAACAATGTAGCAAGCGAAGTGCCGAGCCGTCGACGGCTTTTTAGGCGTGAATTCCCACGTTTTTGCCAACTCGGTTGCCATCGCTGCCTTCGCCGTCATCAGTCCTATGGCCGAGATCGTTCGGATCCGAACGATCAAAGTTCGGATCCGAACATTCGATGGGATCGGCCCGGTCCGGCGTTGTAAACGTGGTCGACCGAATGCGTTGGCGCTCGCTGATCACTTTTCGTCATGCGCCTTGGCTGCGACCGCTGCCGCTCATCGCGCTCGTCGCGTTCGGCGTGGCGCGACATCGCGAAAATGCGGACCCGCTCGCGCCGACGCCGAGCGACGCGCTCGCCGAAGCGCTCGCAGCGCGCGGGCTTACGTGCGCCGCGAGCGACGTCTTTTGGGTCAGCGGCGGCGGGCGAGCGATCGTCCGGGCGCACGTTGGTTCGGATCCGAACGATCTGTATTCGGTCGACGTCCGTGCCTCGCCCGAGGGGGTGCCGCTCGAGATCGGGAGTGTGTACGACCTCACGCGGACGTCGAGCGTCGACGAAGAGTCAGTCACGCTCCACGGCGCGACGCTCGCGTACGTCGCGGCGGCCGGCGACGTGCGGACCGCGATTCACGTCGTCGATTTGCGCGGCCGAGAGGTCGACGCGCTCCCGGAATTTTCGCGCGTGCAGAAGTGGCAGACCGGGCTCACGAACTTGCAGAATACAGGCGATTCGCGGGGCGTCGTGCACGACGTCTTTTCGCTCGACCCCATCGCGCGCGCAGTGTCGATCGCGTTTCGCAGCGACGGCGCGCTCGAAGCCGTCGCCGATGGGCGCCGCATCGTGATCGATCCGGCCGCGGCGCGCGCGACCGAAGGCGCCGGGTGGGTTCGCGTCTCGCGCGATCAGCAGGCGAAGCCCGGAAACCTCGTGACGTGGTCGGTCGATCGCGTGCGCGGCATGGATTGGTTCGGCGACGAGCGCATGCAGGTGCTGAAGGCCGTCGCGTTCACCGCGCTCGATCGCGTCAAGCGCGCGCGGAGCTCGGTGTTCGGCGACGACACCGCGAAAGACGTCGCGCAAGATCTCGGGAGCGTCGCGGACCTCGCGCGGCCGGAGTTCACCGATCCCGAGATCGGCTGGCCGCCCGAGCCGATCAAGCCGATCGTGAGCCCGCCGCTGCCGGGCGAAGGTCAGTGGATCGCGCTCGGGAAAGATCCGTTCATCACGCCGTCGTTCGGGCTGCCGAGCGCGTTCGTGACGTCGTATCTGCGGCCGGATCGCGAGCGCAAGGATTCGCGCGTCTACGTGACGATGTGGGATCCGCGGCAGATCGCGCTCCACATGCAGGCGGGGACCGTCGAGCCGCTCAGCGCGACGGGCGAAGCGGGGCCGGGCGCGATCCCGCGCGCGCCGGAGGTGATGCGGCGCGTGGTCGCCGGCTTCAACGGCGGGTTTCAGGCGCAGCACGGCGAGTACGGGATGCAGGCCGACGGCGTTCTTTATCTTCCGCCAAAGCCGTATGCGGCGACCGTGATGGAGCTGCGCGACGGGACGACGGCGTTCGGATCGTGGTCGGGACCGCCGCCGGGCGTCACGACGATCGCCGAGATGCCCGTGCCCGACGACATCTTGAGCTATCGGCAGAACCTGACCGCGCTGCTGGAGCACGGAAAATACAATCCGTGGGGACGCACGTGGTGGGGAGGCACGCCGCCCGGCTGGCAAGACAACATCCACACGACCCGAAGCGGCATCTGTCTCACGAAAGAAAAATTCGTCGGCTACTTTTACGGCTCCGATTTGTCGGCCGATGCGCTCGCGCGCGCGATGCTCCAGGCGCGATGCGATTACGCGATTCACCTCGACATGAATCCCGGGCTCGTTGGTTTCGAGTTTTACGACGTCGAGCCCGCGTCGGGATTCAAGCCGCTCGGGCGACCGCTCCAGGCCGATTGGGAGCGCGAGGGCAACTTCGATTCGCTCCCGGATTTTCGGTATCGCGCGCGTCGGATGATCCGCGGGATGGTCGAGCAGAATTTCCCGACGTACATCCATCTCGACGGGCGCGACTTCTTCTACCTCACGCGCCGGCCGCTTTTGCCGGGCCGCGATCTCGACGCGCTGGTCTCGCCCGCGGAGCCGAACGAAGGCGCGTGGCGGACCAAGGGATTGCCCGAGCATGGTTTTCCGTACGCGCTCGCGACGACGACCGTCCGTGTGCCGGGGCGGCCGGACGTGAAGCTCCGCGTCGTGCGCGTCGACCCGCGCACAGTGACGCCCGCCGGTAGCGCGGGCACCGACGAGAAGACGCCGACCGTCGCGGTGTTCACGTCGCCGCCCACGCGTGAAAACGCGACCGAGCTTTCGTACGTCCCGAACGGCACCGGCTCATTTTCGTTCGGCGTCGCGGCGCCGGGATCGTTCGCGCTCGCCGAAACGCGCCCGTTCGACGCGGGCGAGGCCCCGGCTGTCGCGGCGGGGGTCGACGACGAGGAAGGCATGCTCACTTGGATCGAGCTGCCGCCCGGGGTGGGTGCCGACGCCCAAACCCGCGCCGCGATGGCCAAGGTCTTCGACGCGCTCGGTTGCCGGACGCGGGCTGCGGTGGTGTCGTCGCGCGCGATCCTCGGGGGCTCGCTCGACGCCGCCGGCGACCCGGTCGCGCCGCCCGCGGGTGTCGTCGCCCGCCTGGTCCGCCTGACGCGGCCGGCCGCCCGCACCTATTTCGACACCCCCATCGTCGGGCCGGGGGTCTGGCAGCCACTCCAGATGCAGCGCGTCCGTTACTTCAACCGGCCCAAGCCGATTTCAGACGCCGGAGCCGACGGCGGCGACGCCGGCGCACCGTAATTGTGATAAAAAGCGTCGGTTGAATCGCGCGCAGCCGTTCGGGAGATACGAGCTGCTCGACCGCATCAGCGCGGGCGGCATGGCCGAAGTGTTTCGTGCGCGCGACGCCGAGCGCGGCGGAACGATCGTCGCGCTCAAAAAAATTCTCCCACACGTCGCCGAGGACGAAGAGTTCATCCAGATGTTCGAGGACGAAGCGCGCATCGCGTCGTCGCTCGAGCACCCGCACATCGCGCGCACGCTCGACTTCGGAACGATCGGGACGAGCTATTACATCGCGTTCGAATACGTGCGCGGAAAAGATCTGCGCGCCGTGTTCGATCGCGCGGCGAAGGCGGGCGAGGTCATCCCCGCGCCGTTTCTCCTCTACGTGTTCGCGCGCATCGGCGAAGGTCTGAGCTACGCGCACGCGCGCAAAGACGCGGCCGGCAAGCCGGTGTCGATCGTTCATCGCGACGTGAGCCCGCAGAACATCGTCGTCTCGTTCGACGGCGACGTGAAGCTGATCGACTTCGGCATCGCGAAGGCTGCGGGCAAGCTCTCGCGCACGGCGGTCGGCGCGATCAAAGGCAAGTTCGGTTACATGTCGCCCGAGCAAGTGCGCGGGCTCGAGATCGATCAGCGCACCGACGTTTTTTCGCTCGGCATCACGATGTGGGAGATGTTCACGCGGCAGCGACTCTTCGCCGCCGAGAACGAGCTCCTCGTGCTCGAAAAGATCCGCAACTTGAACGTGCAGGCGCCGTCGAGCGTCGACCCGACGTTGCCTCCCGCGCTCGACGACATCGTCATGCGCGCGCTCGCGAAAAATCCCGACGAGCGCTACCAAACCGCGAAGGAGCTCTACCGTGATCTCAACATTTTGTCGCAAAGCAGCGGGAAAGCCGCGGCGCGCGCGGATGTGGCGGTTTATATGCAGCGCGTCTTCGCCGATGACGCAGGCGCAAGCAATACGCCTTCTCGCCCCGGAGAGGCCGGCATGAGCTATAACGCGGAGAACAGCATGGCTGCAGACAAGTCGCCCGCACAAGGCGCTGGGCCGAACGACAAGCGCTCGGACCTCGACATCTTCGAGGGGCTCGGGAAGAAGAACGGGCCCGCGCCGCGCACGTCTGCGCCGCCGGCGCCGCCGCCTTCGCGCGCGCCTGCTCCGCCCGCTCCCGCGAGCATGGGCGACATCGGCAAGAAGACGCTGCTCGGGATCGCCGCGCCCGCGGGTGCCACCGGTGGACCGCCGGTTCCCGGTTCCATGTCGCGTCCGCCCGCGCCGCCGTCGGCGCCGCCGCAGCGCGCGTCGCTGCCTGCCGTTTCGGCGCCTCCTCAGAAGAGCAGCCCGCCGCCCGCTTCCACGAAACCCGCTCCGTACGCGGTCGCGCAACCGAGCGCGCCTGCAGCCGCCGCGCCGACTGGCGGCGGTCTCGACATGGATTGGGACGACGACGACGAAGCGACACACATCTTCGACAAAGAAGGTGAAGGCTCGCAAGCCGGGCCGATGCCGTCGGCACCGAAGCCGGCCGCCGGCATGCCCGCGCCGCAAGCTGCGCCGACTGCGCCGCTGCCGCGTGCTTCCGCGCCGCCTGCGCCGCCGCGTCCGCCGAGCAACATGTCGACGACGATGGGCATGGCGCCGCCTCCGCCGCCCGGCCGCGCCTCGGCCGCTCCGCCGCCGCCGCCTTCTGCGGTCGGTAGCAGCTTCGCGCGCGCGTCAGGACAGATCGCGTCGTCGGGCCCGCTCATCAACCAGGGCGCGCTCCATCAACAAGCGATGACGATGCCGCTCGGCGCGAACAGCCCACTCGGCACCGCGCCGACGCTCATGGGTCAAGTTCACACCGAGCCGCTGAAGATGCCGCCGAGCCGTCCGCCGAGCGCGGCGCCTCCGCCGCCTCCGGGCACGCAGCCCGGCGGCTTCGGCATGACGCGGCCGCTTCAGCAGAACAACCCGTTCCTCGTTCAATCGGGCCAGACGGCGCAGCCGATGCCGCCGCCGCCGGTGCAGCAGCAGCAGTCGCAGTATCCGCAGCAGCAGCAGCAGCAATATCAGCAGCAGCAGCCCGCGTATCCGCAGTACGAGGCGCCGCAGGCTCCGCGCACGATGGAGGCGACCGCGCTCGTGCGCCCGCCGCAGTCGAGCAAAGCGGGTCTCATCATCGCCATCGTCTTCGCGCTTCTGGCGGTGGGCGCGGCCGCGGTGTGGTTCTTCGTCGTTCCGCACACCGGCAACATCGCGGTCAACGTGACCGACAGCAAAGGCGGCGCGGTCGGCGCGCTCGACGTTTATCTCGACGGCAAGAAAGTCTGCGAGTCGGCGCCGTGTCGCGTCGCCGACGTGAAGGCCGGCTCGCACGAGCTCAAGGTGAGCGCGCAAGGCTACGATCAACCGGCGCCGAAGCTCGTCGCGGTCGAATCGGGCAAAGACACCGAGCAAGATTTCCAGCTCGCATCGGCCGCCGCCAAAGGCACCGGCTTCAAAGTCACGGGCACGCAGCCCGGCGTGAAGCTCCTCGTCGACGACAAAGAAATCGGCGCGCTCCCGCAAGAAGTCCGCGACCTCGAGCCCGGCTCGCACAAGATCAAGCTCGTCGGCACGCTCAAGTCCGCCAAGGGCGAGGACCGTTACGCGCCGCTCGAGGACACGATCACCGTGCAAAAAGACGAGGTCCAAGACCTCGGCACGAAGACGCTGAAAGTCCTCATCGGCAAAGCGACGATCACGCTCGGCACGCCGGGCGCGAGCGTCAAGCTCGTCTCGTCGAGCGGCGACCAGCGCACGCCGACCTCGTTCCCGGTCTCGATCGAGATCGACACGAGCAAGGCCTCGTGGACCATCGAAGCGACGAAGTTCGGGCTCACGCCGTACAAACAGCCGATCAGCTTCGACGACGGTCAGGCCGAGAAGGTCTACAACGTTCAGCTCGAGGAAAAGAGCGGCGGCACCGTTCCGAATGGCGGCGGCGGCGGGACGGCGTACGTCTATCACCCGCCGACGGGTGGTGGCGGCGGCGGGGGTGGCGGCGGAGGCGGAGGCGGCGGAGGCACGACCGCACCGAGCAGCGGCGCCCACCTCACGATCAACGCCATCCCGGTCGCGGGAACGATCGCGATCCTCGACGGCAAGCCGATCGGCGCCGTCCCCAAGAAGGACTTCGCAGTGTCGCCCGGCTCGCACACGATCCTCTTCATCAACTCGGGGAAGAGCCTGCGCAAGTCGATCACGGTGACGGTCGGTGACGGCGAGACCAAGCCGGCGTTCACCAAGCTGGACGAATGAGGTGAGCTCGAGTCTCCGGCCGAGCGAGCGACCTCTCGATCTCGGCCACACGCCGCGGGTGCTGGTCGTCGACGACGAGCAGGGCCTGCGCGACATGCTCTCCATTTTGCTTCGTCGCGAGGGCTACGACGTTTCGATCGCGAGCTCGTTCACGACTGGAGTCGAAGCCGCGCTCGGCGCGCCGACGCCGTTCGATCTCGTGCTCACCGACCTGATGATGCCCGACGGCTCGGGCCTCGACGTGCTCTCGCGCGCGAAAGCGCGCAGCGAAAACACCGAGGTCATCGTGATGACGGCGTACGGCGACGTCGAGACCGCGATCGACGCGATGAAGCGCGGCGCGTACGACTTCGTCACCAAACCGTTCGCGACGTCGGAGCTCCGCGCGCTCGCCCGAAAGGCGCTCGAGCGTCGCGCGCTCGCGACCGAAAACGAAAAGCTCCGCGCGCAAGTCGAACGCGGTCGGCCCGCGGGCATTCTCGGTCACTCGGCCGCGATGCGCCGCGTGCTCGATCTCGTGAACCGCGTCGTCGACGGAAAAACGACGGTCCTCGTCACCGGCGAGAGCGGCACTGGCAAAGAGCGCATCGCGCGCGCCATCCACGAGCGCTCCGAGCGAAAAGACAAACCCTTTCTCGTCGTCAACTGCGGCGCGATCCCCGAGGAGCTCATGGAGAGCGAGCTCTTCGGCCACGAGAAAGGCGCGTTCACCGGCGCGACCCAAAAGCAGCTCGGAATTTTTCGTGCGGCCGAGGGGGGCACCGTCCTGCTCGACGAGGTCGGCGAGCTACCTCCGCAGCTCCAAGTGAAGCTCCTTCGCGTGCTTCAAGAACGCAAAGTGCGCGGCGTCGGCGCGTCGCAAGAGACGCCCATCGACGTGCGCGTCCTCGCGGCGACCAATCGCAACGTCGAGCAAGACGTCAAAGACGGTAAATTCCGGCAAGACCTCTACTACCGGCTCAACGTCATTCGCATCGAGCTGCCTCCGCTTCGCGAACGGCGCGAAGACATTCCGGAGATCGCCGATTATCTTTTGCATCGCTGCGCGGCCGAGCACAAAAAAGAAATCGTCGGCTTCTCGCCGGACGTGATGCGCGCGCTCGACGCGTACGATTTTCCCGGCAACGTGCGCGAGCTCGAGAACGTCGTCGAGCGCGCCGTCGCCCTCGCGCGCGCGTCGGTGATCGGTCTCGGCGACCTGCCGCGCGAGGTCGTCGGCGGCGCGGCGAGCCCGTCGCCCGAGCTCTTCCTCTTGCCGGAAGAAGGATGCGATCTCGATCAAGTTCTCGGCGAGGCCGAGCGCCGCCTCATCCTCCAGGCGCTCGAACGAACCGGCGGCGTCCGCGTCCAAGCGGCGAAGCTCCTCCACGTGTCACTGCGGAGCCTCCGCTACCGACTGCAGAAGCTCGGCGTCGCGACCGAAGAGGACAACGCCGCGGCCAACGAAGAGGAACCGTCACACTGACTCGCACATCGGTGACGGACGAAACGCGTCCGGAGAAGTGACAAAAATTGTCCATTGCAGAATACAATGGACTTAAGATGTGCCTGTTTTCAGCCGTTTTCCGCTGTGGCATGCGGGCTGCTTTGACGACTCACCGGATGACGAGGGCTCGACGGAAGGAAGCGCGTGGCTTCACGCTTATCGAGCTCGCCGTCGTCGTCACGATCATCGGCATCCTCGCGATGCTCGCGGTCGCGGGTTATCGCAAGCTCATCACGTCGTCGCACACGTCGGAGGCAACCGAGATGGTCAACGCCATCAAGGTCGCGCAAGAGACGTATCACTCGGAGACCGGTCAATACGCGAACATCTCGGCGGCCCTCGGTCTCGGTAACCTCTATCCGCAGGCCACGCCAGACAACAAGACGGCAACGGCCTGGGGCGGCACGTGCGGCGTCTGCACCGATCAAACGGGTTGGCAAAAGCTTCCCGTGCATGCGAGCGGTCCAGTCCGTTTCGGTTACGCGACGATGGCCGGCAACGTCAGCACGCCGCTGCCGGCCTCGCCGATCGGGAACGTCACATTTCCGGCGAACAACCAGCTCACGGGAGACTGGTACGTGATCGACGCGATGGGGGACATGGACGGAAATAGTGTCTATTGCACCGTCGTCGGAGTTAGTTGGCAACGTGATCTGTACGTAGATAAAGAGGGGGAATGAGACTCTCAGAATTTCGATTTGAAGAAAGGTTGAAGGAGGAATTGAACATGGTAACTCGTCGTCGGTCGCTGAAACGAGGCTTCACGCTCATCGAGCTCATGATCGTCGTGGCGATCATTGGCATTCTCGCGGTGCTCGCCATCTACGGCGTGAGCCGCTATCTGAAGTCGTCGAAGACGGCGGAAGCGACGAACAACATCGGCGCCATCCAAAACAGTGCGACCGAAGCGCTGGCGCGCGAGAAGATGAGCGGTGCATACGTCGCCCCCGGCGGCTCCGTTGCGCTCGCGTATGGCTTCTGCGCGACCGAGCCGGGTTCGACCGCGACGACCGCTGCCGTTCCGACCGCCGTTCCGAAGGGCGAAAAGTTCGTCTCGGGCGCAGGCGACTGGGCCAAGGGCAAGGGCGCAGGCAACGGCGGCGCCGACATCGGCTTCTATTGCCTCAAGTTCGAGGTCACCAAGCCGCAGTATTATTCGTACGGCTACACCGCGACCGGCGCCGGCACGAACACCGGCGATGCGGTCGACATCGTCGCGCAGGGCGACCTCGACGGTAACGGCGTCACCTCGCTCTTCGTCATGCACGGCGAGATCGCGTCACAGAACGGCAGCAACTCGCTCGTCTGGGCGCCGAAGCCCGCCGAGACGAACCCCGAAGAATAAATTCGGACTCGTCAGTTTCTCTGGGAGAGCGCGTCCGCGAGGGCGCGCTCTTCGCATTTTGTACCCTCGCCCGAGATGCTAGGATGGCGCGCCTGACAGGGAGCCAAGTGACGCGGACCAAACGCTCGAGCTCGAGGGGGCTGACGCTTGCCGAGCTTCTCGGCACACTCGGGTTCGTCTCGATCCTCGGGGCGCTCGCGATGTATGGCGTCGCGCGGTACTTGCGGCACTCGAAGACGACCGAGGCCATCGCGCAGACCAATGCCATCGCGCAGGCGGCGTGTGCATTCTACAACGAATCGGACGCGAACCAGCCGGCGGGCACCAAGCCCGACGCGGCCAAGGCGATGCGACATTTTCCACCTTCGTCGCGCGCGAGCGTTCCGGCGGACGAAGCCGACGTGCGCGGCAAACGGTTTCAGAGCGCCGCGGGCGATTGGGCGACGTCGCCGTGGCTCGACATGGGGTTCAAGATCATGACGCCGCAGTACTACGCGTACTCGTTCGACTCGCAGGGCAGCGGGCCGACGGCGCAAGCGAGCGCGACGGCGCGCGGGGATCTCGACGGCAACGGCGTGAAGTCGACGTTCATCGTGTCGGCGGCGCCCGACGATTCGCTCGAAGCGAAAGTCGGAAAGACCATCCAGCAAATCGAGCCCGATGAATGAGCAGTCTCGGAGCCGCGGCGTAACCGCCGTCGAAGCGGCCGTCGCGATCGCGCTCGGCGGGTGGCTGCTCGTGGTCTCGGTGCCGGCATTCGTGCGCAACCTGTCGTTCTCGCGCCTCGACGAGGCGACTGCGGGCCTCGCACGCATCGCCGAGCACGCGAGCGCGGGGGCGGCGGGAAAATCGTGCGACGCCGCGTTTCCCGAGAGCGCGCCGCTGACGCCAGCGACCGTGCCGCGTGGCGCGCCCGCGGTCGATGCGGCCCCTGATCCCTGGCAGCATCCGACCTGGCGCGCGCTCGATTTCCGCGCCTCGCCGGCGGGCGTCGCGCATTCGTTTTCGTTTTCGTTCGATCGCACGCTCGACAAGGACAAGAGCGCGTTCGTCGCGCAGGCTCACGGCGATCTCGACGGCGACGGCGCGACGAGCACGTTCGAGGTGCGCGGCGCGTGCGACGTCGATGGAACGAAAGTCGCGCCCGGCATGTACGTCGAGAGCGAAATAGAATGAGAGACGTTCTCGGCGCGATCGTCCTCGCTGCGGCCGGGATCGCCGGCGTCGCGATCACGCAGCCCGGCCTCGCGAGCGGTCTCCACGCCGCGAAGGCGCGCGAGGACGTCTACTTGTTTCCGCCGCCCGCCGAGCTCCGCGTCGCGACACTCGGCTACCGCGCGGCGGTCGTGGACATGCTTTGGGTGAAGCTGCGCGTCGAATACGGCATGCACTTCGTCGAGAAGCGGCCGTTCCCCGACATCACGCATTACCTCGACGCGCTTCTCGAGCTCGAGCCCGATTTTGCGCCGGTGTTCAAGTACGCCGACACGATGATTTGTTATCACGCGGGCGACGCGGGCCCCGAGGACGCGCGAACGACGCGCAGGTATCTCGAGCGCGGCATCGCCGCGCGGCCCGACGATCACGAAGTGTGGCTGCACTATGGGCAGTTCCTCGCGTTCATGGCGGCGAGCTACCTCACGTCGAAAGACGAGATCGATCGGTGGCGCGTCGACGGCGCGAAGGCGCTCGAGCGCGCCGTCGAGCTCGGCGACAACCCGGATCGATCGCTCGCCGCGGCGAATCTCTTGAGCGAGCACGGAAAGCGCGAAGCCGCAGTGCGGGCGCTCGAGCGCGCCTATGCGCTCACCGACGACGCGAGCACGCGCGAGATCATCCTGGCCAAGCTCGCCGCGCTCCAGGCCGACGACGTCCGCGACCGCGCCCAAGAAGACGCCGCGTTCATCGAAGGCCACTGGCGCGAGCGATGGCCGTTCGCGACGCGCGGCACGGCGCTCTTGCTCGGGCCAGGCCGCGATCCGCTCGCGTGCGCAGGCGCGCGCGGCGCGCGCGATCCCGAGTGCTCGCCCGAGTGGGAAGCGCGCCTACCTTCCGCGAAAGAGCACTGAAGCGCGCGCTGCGCTATACTCTGCGCATGACTTATCGTGGGCTTCTTGCCGCGATCGCGTGCGTGCTCGCGTGCGGGGCCGCGGGCTCGAACGAGCCGGTTCCGGACGGCGGCGGCTCGGCGTCGATTTCGTTCGACCAGACCGGCGTGCTCACGCTCGCGCCGAAAGAGATGGCGACGCTCGATTTGAGCGCGGCCGGCCTCTCGAACGCGACGCTCTCGCTCGCGGGAAATTATCTCGACGCGTTCCTCGACGCCGACGCGGTCGATCTCACGAACGGGCACGGCGAAGTGTCGCTGCGCGCGCCGTCGTCGCCGACGACGTTCTCGATCCTCGCGGCCGCGCAGCAGGCGAGCGCGCGCCTCGACGTCTCGGTCAGCGCGACGGGCTTCGCGACGATCCGCGTGACGGTCGATTATCACGGGCAGCGACCGGTGCCGAGCGTCGCCGCGAGCACCTTCATCGAGACGACGTGCGCGCAGCTCGCAGGAAAGCTCGTCGACGGCTCACCGCTGAAAGTCGCGACGCCCAGCAACGCGATCGTGCTCGACGGCGTACCGACCGACGGCCAAGTCGCCGTCTTCGTGCGCATCGCGCACTACGCGACCGGCTGCTTCGACGTCGCTTCGCTCACGCCCGCCGAGACGCGCGACGTGAACGTGCCCGTGTTCGATTTGCCGCTCGACCTCGCCGACAGCTCGCTCGAGACGCGATTCACCTTCGCGCCCGACAGCCCGGACGCGCAGGCGCTCCAAAATTATTTTGGCCAGGCCGTCGCCACGTCCGTTTTGGGCGCTTCGTTTCCGAGCTCGACCGGCGAGCCGAGCCGGCTCCTCGACGCGATGGCCGCCGCCAGCGGCAACGCGACGCAGTTCGCGACGGTGCGAAGCAACAAAGGATGGGATGCGACGACCGTGTCGTGGCTCTCGGCGCACACGCCGTCGATGCACGATCGCGCGCTCCAGTGGCTCTCCGAGGCGGCGCCGTCGAACGTCGGCGATCTCACGGGGCACCTCGCGGGTGACGCGTCGAAGCCCGTATTCACGCCGAGCATGCTCGGGCCGCTCGACGCGCAGAGCGCCGGCGTCTCCGCGCCGCTTCCCTTCGCGTGGACCGGTCAGGCCGACGACACGCTATCGATCTCCGGCTCGATCGCGATCGTTCCGTCCGAGCTCGCGTGCGCCGCTGCGGATCTTCGCGCGCAAATGGACGTACCGACCGCGACGGGCGTCGCCGATGCGCTCGCGACGAGCATCGATTGCACCGGGCTCGCGAGCGCGCTCGTGCCGCAGGGTTACGCGTTCGGACAGTGCGACGCGAGCTGCGTGGCAGGACTTTGCGACGCGGCGATCGCGAGCGCGTGGTCGGCGGGCGCGAGCGCGCTCTCCAAAACGAGCGACGCGCTCACGCTGTCTCTCAGTGTCGCGGCGCCGGCGGAAGTGACGGACACGCCGCAAGTTCAGTCCTACGCGGGCACGTGGGTCGGCACGTTCGGTTACGCGGCCCAACAGATCCCGACGAAGGGCGCCGCGAAGGGCGCCTACGGGTCCGTCCCGAATTAATCATTCGACCGGATCTCGTCGTCGCGTTGCCGCAAACCAGGCGCAGCGAGAGGCGCGCGCAGCTCGTGCCGGTCCGGCCGGGAAGTCACGCTGCCGCCTGTAGACGACAACGACCGCGTCGGACCTGTGTGTGAATTCGTGTCACCTGCGGGCTCAGTCCAGCCGCACCGTGCGCAGGCTCACGGCGCCGAAGCTCCGCTCGCCCGGATGCTGCGCCCAGACGCTGATCTCGTAGGTCCCGCGCGCGGAGGGCATCGGGATGTCGATCGAAAAATGCTGCCCACTCGTCTGGAGCTCGATGCGCGTCTTGAATCCGTGCGGCCAAAACATTTCGCTCGGCTCGGGCTGCGGGTAGTTGCGACGGCGATTGAGCTCGGCGACCGGGAGCGGCTTCGGATCGTCGAGCTTGACGATGCCGACCGCGCCGACGCGCACGTCGTTCTCGAGCGTTCCGGCGACGTGCAGCGTTCGGCCGGCCTTGATTGATTTCGGCAGCGCATCGTAGGTGCCGTACGTGTCGACGAACTCCTGCGAGATGCACGGCACGAGAATTTCATTTCCGACGGGCCGCGCGAGCGCGATGCCGATGCCGACGCGCTTTCGCCATTTTCCGAGGATGGTCTTGCGGTGCCCGTCATTCGGCGGTTTTTCGCCGAAGAACATCGACTCGGCGCGCTCGATTTCGGCGCGGTCGAAGCGCGGGCTCGGATCGAGCGGTCGCGTTTTTTCGTCGGTCACGCAATACGCGTTTTCGAAATCGACATCGGCGCCGCCCGCTTCGGTGATGCGCTGCTCGGGCGTCGAGCCGTCGCTGCCCCAGTGGCCGAGATAGCCGAGGTGCGCCATGTCCTCTGCGTGCGCTTGGCCCGCACGCGACGCGACGCCTTCGTCGAGCGCGACCGGCGCGAGATGCTCGGTCGCGCGATCGCGGTTGATGAGCTCGAGCATGTACCGACGCGCTTCGGAGAGCGTGAGCGGACCGCTCGGGGTCGGTGCCCGCGCGGTCACCGTCGGGGATGCGGTGGCAACCGGCGGATCGGCGGAGACCGTCGCGCTCGCGACCGGCGCCGAGCTCGTGGGCGCAGGCCCGGCCGAGGCGGCGCACGCCGCGAGGACGAACGATGCGAGCGCGAGGCGACGAGACATGCGAAAAATCGATGTAGCATGACGGCCGTGAAGCTGCGTCAGGTCTGCGGATCGCTCGTGATCGGCGGGTTCGCCGGAACGTCCCTGCCCCGCTCGTTCGGCGACAGGCTTCGCAGCGGCGAGCTCGGCGGCGCGATTCTCTTCGCGCGCAACGTGACGCCCGATCTCGAGCAAGTCGCCGCGCTCTGCGCCGAGATCGTGCGAACGCAAGAGCTCGCGCCGATCGTGTCGGTCGATCAAGAAGGCGGCCGCGTCGCGCGCTTGAAAGAACCCGTCGTGCGTCTTCCGCCCGCGCTCGCCCTCGGCCGCCTCGACGAAGCCTCGCTCGAGCGCATCGGCGCCGCGCTCGGGCGCGCGCTCGCCGCGATCGGCTTTTCGATGGATTACGCGCCCGTCCTCGACGTCCACACGAACCCCAAAAATCCGGTGATCGGCGATCGCGCGTTCGCGACCGAGCCTGACCACGCAGCGCGCGCGGCGATCGCGTTCGCGCGCGGGCTCTCGTCGGCCGGCGTCGCGCCTTGCGGAAAACATTTTCCCGGCCACGGCGACACGCTCACCGATTCGCACTTGGAGCTGCCGCGCGTCGCGCACGATCGCGCGCGGCTCGATGCCGTCGAGCTCGGGCCGTTCCGCGCCGCTGCGCGCGAGATGCCCGCGATCATGAGCGCGCACGTCGTGTACGACGGGCTCGATGAAAAACCCGCGACGCTCTCGCGCCGCATCGCGACCGATCTCTTGCGCGGCGAAATGGGTTTCGAAGGCGTTCTCGTCTCCGACGATCTCGAGATGCGCGCCATCGCGGCGGCGTACGGCGCGGGCCAGGCCGCGGTGCTCGCCGTCGAAGCCGGGTGCGACGCGCTCCTCGTCTGCTCGGACGAAGACGCGCAAGCCGCGGCCGTCGATGCGCTCGCCGCGCGCGCCGAACGCGACGCGGCGTTTCGCGCGCGATGCGAAGAAGCGAGCGCGCGATGCGCGAAGCTGCGCCGAGCGTTCGTGCCGCGCGCGGTCTCGCCCGAAGCGCGCCGCGAGGCGCTCGCCGTTCCCGCCGACGTCGCCGCGGCGCTCGCGAGCCTCGCATGAAACATCTGCTCGCCACCGCGCGGCTCGTCACCAACGACGGCCCGCCGATCGAAAACGCGGCGCTCGCGATCGACGACCACGGAAAGATCGCGTGGATAGGCGCTCGCGACCAAGCGCCCGGCGCGCCGACGCACGAAGCGCCGCTCGTCACGCCCGGCCTCGTCGACGCCCACACGCACCTCGCGTGGGCCGGCTCGCGCCACCTCGAATACGCGATGCGCATGTCGGGCGCCGACTACGTCGCGATCGCGAAAGCGGGCGGCGGCATCGCGAGCACGCACCGCGCCGTGGCCGACGCGAGCGAGGACGAGCTCGCCCGATTGATCGCGTCGCGCCTCGAGCGCATGGCTTCGCTCGGCGTGACGACCGTCGAGGTCAAGAGCGGTTACGGTCTGACGCGCGAGCTCGAGATGAAACAGCTCCGAGCGATCGCGCGCGCGTCCTCGCGCGGGGACCTGCCGCGCGTCGTGCCGACCGTCCTCGCGCTCCATTCGCTTCCGCCGGGCGAAACGGATCGTGCAAAATACACGGATTCTGCGTGCGCGCTCGTCGGCGAGGCCTCGCGGCTCGGGCTCGCGCGGTTCGTCGATGCGTACGTCGACGAGCACGCGTTCGACGTCGCCGCTGCGCGCAAAGTCGCGACGGTCGCGAAGGACGCCGGCCTCGGCGTGCGCCTGCACGTCGGACAATTTTCCGACGTCGGCGGTGCGGAGCTCGCCGCCGAGCTCGGCGCCAAGAGCGCCGATCACCTCGAGCATCTCTCGGAGCGCGGCGCGCGCGCGCTCGCCGACGCGGGAGTTTGCGCGGGGCTCCTTCCGACGGCGGCCTTCACCCTCGGTCAGGCGCCGCCGGACGTCGCTCTTCTTCGGCGCGCGGCCGTTTCGCTCGTCGTCGCGAGCGACGCGAACCCGGGCACCGCGCCGACGGAGAGCTTGCCGCTCGCGATGGCCCTCGCCGTTCGAACCTACGGCCTCTCACCCGACGAAGCGCTCGCGGGCGCGACGGTGAACGCCGCGCGCTCGCTCGATCTCGACACGGGCGTCCTTCGGATCGGGGCGCGTGCCGACCTGGTGCTCTGGGACCTGCCGCACGAAATCGCGCTCGTTCAGCCGTGGGGCACGCCGCGCGCGCGGCTCGTCATGCGCGACGGCACGGTCATCGCGAAGCGCGACTGAATGCGTCCACGGCCTCGCGCAAGCGCGCGATGCCCTCGAGGACGCGTGGGATGGACACGCTCGTGTAACAAAGACGTGCGCACGTCGCGTGGGCGCCGCCGCACGACTCGCCTGGCGCGAGGAGCACGCCGCGCGCGATCGCGATTTCCATCAGCGATTTGAGCGGCCGCCCGCGAAGCACGTCGGCGAAATCGAGGAACAAGTAAACGCCGCCTTCGGCGAGCGAGAACCGCACCGGATACCCTTCGAGCGCGGCGGCCGCGGCGTCGCGCGCGCGGCGGTACTCTTCGCGCGCGTTCGCGATCCAAGGCTCGCCTTCCGCGAGGGCCGCGAGCGCGACGCGCTGCATCGCGACCGGCACGTTGAACGCCGTGTGCACCGACACTTTGCGCGCGGCCGCGATGAGCTCGCGCGGCCCGACGACGTACCCGACACGCGCGCCGGCGAGCGCGTGACTCTTCGAAAACGAAAACGCCGTCAGCGTCCGCTCCGCCATTCCGGAAACGCGCGCGAGCGACGTCGGCTCCGCGGTATACGTGTAATCTGCATACACTTCGTCCGAGAAAACCCACAAATCTCGCTCGATCGCGAAGCGCGCGATCTGCTCGGCGTGGCGGCGCGAGAGCACTTTGCCGTCCGGGTTGTTGGGCGAGATGACGTAGAGCGCTCGCGTTCGCGGCGTCGCCGCAGCGGCGAGGATCTCGCCTGCGTCGCGCGACTCGTCCTCGTAGAGGAGACTCGTCAGCGGCACTTCGACCGCGCGCGCGCCCGTCTGCGTGATGATGCCGTGCGCGAGCGGCCAATACGGCGACGCGAGGAGCACGTCGTCGCCCGCGTCGAGCACCACGCGCGCGACGCACGAGAGCGCATGCGTCGCGCCGACACCGACGAGCACGTTCGCTTCGGTCGCCTCCGGGTGCGCGCGACCAGAGGCGCGAACATACGCGGCGAGCGCGTCGCGCAGCTCGCTCAATCCGGCGGTCGCGCCGTACGCGTAGAGCGCCGGATCGCTGGCCTCGGCGATCGCACGCTCGATGCGCGCGCCTTTGGGCGGAGCGAGATGCGTGTCGCCGATGTGGAGCGGCACGATGTCGCCGCCTGATTCGCGACGCGCCGCGATCGCAGCTTCGAGCTCGGCGAAGACGCCTTGGCGCATCGCGCGCACCGGAGCCGAAAATCGCATCGACGTCATGCTAGCTCATTCCGCGTGCACCCCGAGCCCAGCCGGTGGACCGCCGGTGCCGCCGCTTCGGGAGAAGATCGCGAGCGCGACGAGCGCCGCGACGAACGGCAGCATCTGAACGAGGTCTTGCAGCGCGCGCGCGTGACCTTGCAAGACGCCTTGAAGCGCGTCGAGCGCCGCGAAGACCACGCAGACGAGCGCGGCGCGGCCCGGACGCCATCCGCTCAAGACGACCGCCGCGAGCGCCATGAAGCCGCGCCCGCCGCTCATCCCAGACTGGAACTGGTGCTCATCGTAGGCGAGCGCGGCGCCCGCGAGGCCCGCGAGCGCGCCGCCAATCGACACGGCGAGGACGCGCGTTCGCACGACCGCGATGCCAGCCGCACGCGCTGCGAGCGGCCCTTCCCCGCACGCGCGAACGCGAAGTCCGAACCGCGTCCCGCGAAGCACGAGCATCGTCATGACGACCGCGGCGATCGTCGCGAACGACATCGGATCGAGCGCGACCCTCGCGACCATGCTGCTCCCTCGCCCGGCGAAGCCGTCGATCGACGGCGAGTTCGAGCTCGATTGATAGAGCGCTCGCATGACGACGCGCGTCCCGCCGAGCGCGATGATGTTGATCGCGACGCCGGTGACGATGGCGTCGATTCGCCCGAGCTCGGTCACCGCCGCGTGCGCCGCGCCGAGCGCCGCGCCGATCGCAAGCGCGGCGACGACGCCCGCGATCGGCCCATGCGTGCGCGCGACGGCCACGCCGGCGAGGCCACCGGCGAGCATCATTCCCTCGAGCGCGACGTTCACGACGCCCGAGCGCTCGCTCCACACGCCGCCCTGCGATGCGAGCACGTACGGGACCGCTGTCCGCGCCGTCTGCGCGATCATCGTCAGCGAAGCGATCGACGCGAAGACGCTCACGACGCGCCCTCTCGTTTCAGCACGACGATCGCGCGGAGCTTCTCGGTGAGCCACGCGCGAAGGCGTGCATCGGCGAGCGCGACGACGACGATGACCACGCCCTGAATCACCTCCATCGCCTCTGCCGGCACGTACGCGTTGATCGCGAGCCCGCCTTGCGCGAGCGTCCCGAAGAGGAGCGCCGCGAACACGATGCCCACGAGCCGCCCGCGCCCGAGGATCGCGACCGCGAGCCCCGCGAAGCCCGCGCCCGCGCCGAGGCCTTGCTCGAAATAACCTTTGTAGCCGAGCACCGTGCCGAGCGACGCGAGCCCCGCGATCGCGCCCGACGCGATGAGCGCCTCCGAGCGACGACGGCTCACGGGAATTTTCTCGGCGCGGCACGCTTCGTCGTTTTGCGCGACGAGCTCGGCCTCGCGACCGCGCCGCGTACGCGGGAGGACCCAGAGGATCGCCGCCACGAACAAAACGGCGATGACGATCGCGGTGCTCGCCGCGCTCCCTTCGAGCGGATGAACGAATCGATCGAGCCGCGACAGGCGCGCACCGGCGACGACTTCCTCGGTCCGCACCGTCCCGTGCTCCGCGAGCCCGAGGCCGAGCATCAGCCCGATGAACGCGTCGGCGACGCGATTGAGCAAGATCGTCGAGATGACCTCGTGCGCGCCTCGCGCGCGAAGACCCGCTGCCGGCGCCGCCCAAAGCGCGCCCGCGGCCGCCGCGACGATCGCGAGCAGCGGGAGCGCGACGATCGCCGGCGTCCCGTGCGGCAAATGCGCGCCGAGCACGCCCACGGCGAGGCTCGCGGCCGCGAGCTGCCCCTCGGCGCCCACGTTGAAGAGCCCCGCGCGGAGCCCGACGTGCACCGCGAGCCCCGTGAAGAGAAGCGGCGTCGCCTTGAAGAGCACTTGTCCGATCCCATACGCGCTGCCCCACGTCCCCTCGAAGACGAGCGCGGTCATCGCGCGCGGCGACTGCCCATAAACCCAAACGAGCGCCGCGAACGCGAGCTGCGCCGCGGCCGTCCCCGACGCGATCGTCCAAAAATCTGCCTCGAGCCCGAGGCGCACCGACGTGCCGCGCGCGCTCATGGAATCGAAACGTCTCCTCGCACGACCATCCGCGCGCCGAGCCGCTCGTTGCTCGCCGCCTCTTCCCACTGACCATCGGCGTCGCGCCGCGCGTCACCCACGATGCGGCCGCGCGCGATCACGACGATGCGATGACAAAGCGCGCGGAGCTCGTCGAGGTCCGAGCTCGACACGAGCACCGCCGCGCCTGCGTCGGCCGCCGCCGCGATTCGCAGGTGGATCTGCCGCGCGGCGTGAATGTCGACGCCTCGGGTCGGCTGCGCGAGCACGAGGACGCGCGCCTCGGACGCGACGCCGCGCGCGAGCGCCCGCGCAAGGACGAGCTTCTGCTGATTGCCGCCCGAGAGCGCCGCGACCGGAAGATCGATCTCGGGCGGCGAGACGTCTCCATCGCGCACGCGCCGGCTCGCCTCCGCGCGGAGCGCGCGCACATTCAAAACGAAAAATCGCGTAAACCGCGCGTGCTCGCCGAGCACCGCGTTGTCGGCGACGCTCGCCGCGAGAACGAGCCCCTGCCGGTGACGATCCTCGAGGACGACCTCGATCGGCCCGCGCGCGCGCACCGTGCCCGACGTCGCCTCGCGGAGCCCCGCGAGGATCTCGACGAGCTCCTGCTGCCCGTTGCCTTCGACGCCCGCGAGACCGACGATCTCCTTGGCGCGCACGTGGAGCCGCACGCCTTGAAGACGCCGCTCGGATTTGAGGCCTTCGATCTCGAGCAGCATTCGCTGCGACTCGTCGCCCGCGCGCGCGACGACCGGAGACGCTTCCTCCGAGTCGTGAAACGCATCGTGCAAAATCGCGCGACGCTGCGCGTGCAGATCCCCCGCGCGATCGATTTCGCGCGTCGAGACGACGTGCCCGCGCCGCATCACGGTGACCGCGTCGGCGAATTCCATGACTTCGTCGATCTTGTGCGTGACGACGGCGACTGCGCGCCCCGCGTCTGCGAGCCTGCGCAGCGTCGTATAGAGCGCCGCGACCTCCTGCGGCGAGAGCACGGCGGTCGGCTCGTCGAGCAAGAGGATTTGCGCGTCGCGAAAGAGGACGCGTGCGATCTCGAGCCGCTGCCGATCGCCGACGCCGAGGCTCCCGGTGCGCGCGTTCGCGACGAGGGAGCTCCCGAGCTCGCGCTGCACCGCGTCGAGCTTCGCACGCGCCGCAGCGAGATCGACACGTCCGAAGCCGCGCACGGGCTCGACGCCGAGCATCGCGTTCTCGAGCACGCTCAACGCGTCGACGAGCCGAAAGTGCTGCTGCACCATCCCGACGCCGCGCGCGATCGCCGCCCGCGCCGTGTGCGGCGACAGCTTCGCGCCGAAAATCTCGACGTGCCCGGTGTCGGGCGCGACGAGCCCGGCCGCGATCGACGAAATCGTGCTCTTTCCCGCGCCATTTTCGCCGACTATTGCGTGTATTTTACACTTTTCGAGCGCGAGCGACCCTTCGCGCACGGCGACGGTCGCGCCAAAACGTTTGCTCACCGCGACGACCCGCAGCGCTACTTCCACGACGCGTGCCTCTCGGTGAACGAAAGCCCGCCGCGATCGTCGCGCAAGACGAGCCAAACCTGGAGCGGTCGCGACGTATCGGCGAGCGTCGGCGTGAACGTCATCTCGAATGTCGGCGGATCGATCGGCGTGCCCCCATCGTCGACGTCCTCGCTCGCGTAGCCCGCCGTGAGCGAGCCTTGCGACACGCAGAACCACCCGACGAGCTCCTCGGTCTGAGGCCCGAGCCCGACGTCGTACGTCTCGGCGCTCCCGCTCGGCGCGGTGTACGAAAAAACGTGCTGCGTCTCGGGCGCGCAGTCGTCCACGTTTTTTTTCGCGCACGTCGCGAGCGCTGGCGCATCGCCCGCTCCCCACGGCTGACCGTCGATCGACACCGAGTCGATCGCCGGGTTCGCGTTGGTCGCGCCCGCCAAAATCACGACGCGCGTCCCGCCCCAAACGAAGCCGTCGCGGCCGACGACTGCGCCGTTCGAATCGGTGCACGTCACCGGCGCGCCGGTCGCCGCGTTCGGCGTGAGCGCGATCGTGCCCGCGCACGCGGCGAACACGACGCCGAGCTCGCCGACCGGCACCGCATCGAGCGCATCGCTCGGCACCATCGCCTGAAACGAGTCTCCACCCGGCGCGATCGACTTCATCGCCGCCACGCAATCGGGCACCTGACTCGAGCCCGGGTTCACGCACGTCCCCCACGCCCACGCGACCGGCCGCCCGCCGCCGTTCGGATCGGCCCAAAGCGTCGTGAAGTGCACCGTGTCCCCCGGCGCGGCGATCGGCGCATCCGCCTGAACCGCGAGCACGCGCAACGTGTCGACGACGTACTCCGGCTCGAACCCGGTCGCCTCGCACGCCAAGAGCGCACACGCCAAAAATAAGTGGAGCTTCACAGCTCGATCCTCGCGCCGAGCGATGGCAGGATCGGCAGACCCCCGGCCGTCGCGTGAATTTGATAGTCGTACCCGTACGTGAAGCTCTCGACGTTTCGGTTGTCGGTCGCGTTGAGCACGTCGATGTAGACCGAGAGCTGCGAGTCTTTGAGGATGTGCCACTTCTTCTCGACGCGAACATCCATCGAAAAAAACGGCGGCAGCCTCCCCGAATAAACGGGCAGCTTGTCGACCGGGCCGTAGTCGCCGCCGGTGTTGTCGAAATAACCGCCGACGATCGGCGTGTACGGATTGCCCGTCACGTATCGAACGCGCACGCCCGCCGACCAACCGTTTCCGAACGAGTACGTCCCGACGAGCGCGAGCACGTGCGTCTGATCGTATTGAAAGAGATGAAGCGGCTCCTCGGGCAAATCGCGCCGCTCGCTCCGCGAGAGCGTGTACGCGATCCACCCAGAAAAATGCCGATCCGGCGCATATTTCAAGAGCACCTCGAGCCCGTACGCGAAGCCGGTGCCTTCGTTGCCGAATCGAAATCCGCTCGGCTGCGTCGGGTCGATCCGGTGCGAGACGAGGTCGAAAAGATTTTTGTAAAACGGCTCGAGCGAGAGCGTGACGCGCCGAAGCATCTCTTGCTCGATGCCGAGCGACGCTTGCGTCGATTGATTCGCCGAAAGACCCGGCGTGCCGAAGACCGGATCGATCTCGTTCACTTGCGGCGCTTGCGCGTACATCCCGAGCGCCGCCTTGAGCGTCGTACGCCCGCCCTCGCGCCCGTGCAGCACCCACCGCAAGCTCATGCGCGGCTGAAGATACACGCCCGCCGTGCTGCCGAACGCATCGACGCGCGCGCCGACCAAAACGCGAACCGTCTTCGCCGGAAACATCTCGACGTTCGCGAACGCGCCCGGGTCGAAATATCCGAGGCTCCGCGTGCTCGTGAGCTTTTTCTGCCCGAAGAGCGGCCCGATGTCCGGCGAATCGCTCCCCGGAATCTGCGGAAACGTGAGCGTGTAATCCCACTGCCCGCCTTCGAGATCGACGCCGCCTTTGAGCCGCAGCGCTTTGAAGATCGGCAAATCGATCTGCGCGCGCCCCTGGATGCGTGTCGCGGTGCTGTTCGCGTTGAGCGTCGAGCCGAGGTCGAGGAGGAGATTGTCTTGCCCGACCGACAGCTGCGAAAAAATCTTGGTCCCGTTCTTCAACTTCGCGTCGGCTTGGAGCTGCAGCCTCCAAAAATCGGTGGCGTTCGAGAGCGATCCCGAAAACGCGGGGTCGGTCGACTGCGAAGGCTGGAGCGTGACGTTGACGCGATCGTTGGACCCGAGAAACGTGAGCCGCAGCGTCGTGTGCTTCGCGACGTCGCGCTCGATCATCGCCTGGTAGTCGTAATAAACGGGCGACGCCGTCACGCCGAGGTTCAGCGCAGTCGCCAGCGCCGGGAAATACGCTTCGATCCAGCTCCGCCGCGCCGCGACCAGAAAACGCGTCTTGTCGTCGAAGATCGGCCCCTCGACGAGGGCGCTCCCATCAATCGCGTCGAACTTTCCAATCGCGTGGATGCGATCGCGCGCGGGCCCGCGCAGCCCGACGTCGACGATGCCGCCGATGCCGCGCCCGTACTGCACATCGTAGTTACCAGGGTAAACATCTACCGAGTTAACAAGCTCCGTTGGTACCACCGCGGCGAGCCCGCCGAAGTGGAACGCGAGCGGCACCGCGGCTTGGTCCAAGAACACCTGCGAATCGTTCGGCGAGCTACCGCGCAAAATGATGAGCCCGCTGAACGCCGGCGCGCGCGCGACGCCCGGCAGCGACTCGATGGGCCGAATCGCGTCGTCGAGGCCGCCGGGCATCGACTCGATCTCGGCGCGGTCGAGCGATCGCACAGTCGGGCTGTCGCTCGACTTCTGTCCGTGAACGCGCACTTCTTCGACGTCGGATGGTGGCGGCGGCGGCGGTGGCGGTGGAGCGCCCGCGTCAGGCGCCGGCACGTGATGCACCGGCGGCAAAGGCGCGCCCGCGTCGGTCGCGGGCACGGGCGCCGGCGGCGCGTGGAGCGAGAGCTTCAGCTTGATGCGGCTCTTGGTCGGCTTGCCGTCTTTGGTCGCCGGAAAAAATTCGTAGCGTCGCGCCGCGTCGAGCGCGACGTCATCCAGCGGATCGCCCGTCGGATCGATCACCTCGGCGCCCGTCACGTGCCCGTCGCCGTCGATCGTCACCTTGACGACCACGTCGCGCTCGAGCCCCCGCGCACTGTCGGGGTAAACCGCTTGCGCCTCCGTCTTGATTCGCGGCGGCTCGACCTGAGCGAACGCGCGCGCGCTCCACAGCGTCAGCGCGAAAAACGCGAAAAGAAAAGGAAGCCCGATTGCGCGCAAACCGGGCGCATCGTAAATCAGCAGGCCTGATGGATCGAGACGTTCACGCGCGCTACCTCCAATACCGCGAGGCCTTCGCGTATTTCGCGACCGCCGGCCAGCACCAACTCGACGGCGCCGAGTTCCAAGCGGCCGACACCGAGCAGACCATTCTCGAGAAAAAAGGCGCGGCGCGCACCGACGAAGAAGAGCAGCGCTTCATCGAGCTCTCGCTGCTTTTATTTCGCGACTGATCAGCGCGTCGTGCCGGTCTTGAGCGGCTCGCTCTCCTCGCCGATCTCGTGGAGCGCGACGTGCGAAACGCGCGGCTTGGGAGCGTTCTTTCGCGGGAGGTTGGCGTGGAGCTTCGCGGTCTCGAGGATCTGCTCGCAGAGCGCGCCGTACTCGATGCCGCCGGCCGCCGCGATCTTCGGAAGGAGCGACGTCGGCGTCATCCCGGGCAGCGTGTTCACCTCGAGCACGTATTCGTTTTCGCCCGGCGTCACGAGCAAATCCACGCGGCAGGCCCCCGTGCATCCGAGCGCGCGCGTCGCGCGTTCGGCGAGCATCATCACGCCGCGCGCACGCGTCGCGGGAATGCGCGGCGGCGAGATGTACTCGGTCGCGCCCGGCGTGTACTTCGAATGATAATCGTAGAGCCCGCTCTTCGGCACGACCTCGATCGCGCCGAGCACGCGCCCGTCCAAAATTCCGACGTGGACCTCGGTCGCCGCGATGAACCGCTCGACGAGCACGCACTCGTCGTGCGCGAGCGCGCCCTCGATCGCCTTGGCGAGCTCGCCCATGTCCTGCGCTTTGCTCACGCCGACGCTCGACCCTTCGCCGCGCGGCTTGACGATGACCGGAAACCCGAAGCTCCCGTGCACCTCCTCGAGATCCGCGAGATCCTCTTCGCGCGCGACGTAGTACGGCGGCGTCGGCACGTTGTGCAGGCGAAACATTTCTTTCGCCTTGAGCTTGTCCATCGCGAGCGCCGACGCGAGCACGTTCGATCCGGTGTACGGAACGCCGAGCAGCTCGAGCAAACCTTGGACGCACCCGTCCTCGCCGCCGCGCCCGTGGAGCGCAACGAACGCGACGTCGATGCGCGCGAGCCGAATCAATTCCGGCAGCGAGTCGCCCGACCCGAACGTGATGCGCGCGACGTCGTGCCCGCGCTCCTCGAGCGCCTTGGCGACGCCCTCGCCCGTCCTCAGCGAAACGTCGCGCTCCGCGCTGACGCCGCCCATGATCACTCCGACTCGCCCATGTCGTTTCATGTCGTTCATTGATCCAACCTTCGAGCCAGCCAAATTGCGCAGGTTTCCGCGGCGCGCGCGTGTCCCACGAGACACACGCCGTACCAGAAAGGACGCAGCGCGGGCAAAAAACTAGTCGACTTCGACGAGCACGGCCGTGATGTTGTCTTTGCCGCCGCGATCGTTGGCGAGCGCGACGAAGTGCTTCGCCGCTTCGTCGCCGCCGAGCTTCACGATCGGCGCGACGTCGCCCTCGCGCAAGTATCCATGCAGCCCGTCGCTGCAAAGCAAAAATCGATCGCCCTTCTCGAGCGCGATGAGCCGCGTGTCGACCTCGACGTAGTCGCGATTGCCGACGGCGCGCGTGATCACGTTTCGATGCGGCGACGTCTTCGCCTCCGCCGGCGTGATGAGCCCTTGCTTCAGCTGCCACGCGATGAGCGTGTGATCTTCGGTGAGCTGCTCGACGGTGTCGCCGACGACGCGATAAATCCGGCTGTCGCCGACCTGCGCCGTCACCGCGTAAGCGCCGTGCACGAGCATCGCGCTGATGGTCGTGCCCATCCCGCTCTTGCCGCGATCGAGCTCCGCCATCGAGTAGACCATGTACGTCGCGGCTTGCACCGAGCTCTCCATGAGCCGGCTCGCCTTGCGCACTTCGTTCTCGTCGAGCGGGTCGACGAGCGGACGGAGATTCCCGACGCCGCTCTTCACCATCCCGTAAATCGTCTCGACCGCTTCTTGGCTCGCGACCTCGCCCGCCGCGTGGCCGCCCATCCCGTCGGCGACGACATACAGCCCGACGCGATCGTCGACGAAGAACGCGTCCTCGTTCGACTGCCGCTTTTTGCCGACGTCCGAGAGCCCGTAACCGCGATGCGATAGCTCGACTCCGGGTGCGCGCGCGGCAGCCAATCTGCGGCTCGTGGTTCGGCGGACCGTCATCGAGATCTCCGAGTATACAGCGCCCTACGATTTCGCCTACGTTTAGCGCGTGGCCAAGGGGTCCGTCATCGCGGTCTCGTCGCGTTTGGGCCGGCGCGCACGTTTCGGCCTCGCCGACATAGCGCTCGCGGTGCTCGTGGTGTCGGTCGTCGCGATGATGATCGTCCCGCTGCCGACATGGCTGCTCGACGTCCTCATCGCGACCAATTTGTCGATGTCGGTCGCGATCCTGCTCGTCGTTCTCTACGTACCGGATGCGCTGGCCATCGCGACCTTCCCGACGGTCCTGCTGCTGACGACGCTTTTCCGTTTGGGGCTCAACGTTTCCAGCTCACGCCTCATCCTTCTTCAAGCCAACGCGGGCGAGGTCATTCGCGCGTTCGGAACGTTCGTCGTCCGCGGAAATTACGTCGTAGGCGGCGTCGTCTTTTTGATCCTCACGATCATCCAGTTCGTCGTCATCGCGAAGGGCGGCGAGCGCGTGGCGGAGGTCGGCGCCCGCTTCGTCCTCGACGCGATGCCCGGCAAACAAATGGCGATCGACGCCGAGCTCCGCAGCGGCACCATCGACGGCAACGAAGCCCGCCGCCGCCGCCGCTCACTCGCGCGCGAGAGCCAGTTCTACGGCTCGATGGACGGCGCGATGAAATTCGTCAAAGGCGACGTCATCGCCTCGCTCGTCATCACGGTCGTCAATATCCTCGGCGGCCTCGCGATCGGCGTCGGCCAAAAAGGAATGCCCGCCGTCGCCGCGCTCAAACGTTACGGCCTGCTCACCATCGGCGACGGCCTCGTCTCGCAAATCCCGGCGCTCGTCCTCTCGACCGCCGCGGGCGTCCTCGTCACGCGCACGGCGAGCGAAGAGCCCGACACCCCGCTCGGCGAAGAGCTCTCGCGCCAGCTCTTCGGCACACCGAAAGCGATGCGTGTGGCGTCGGTCTTCATCCTCGCGCTCGGCCTCGTTCCGGGTTTGCCGGCGGCGCCCTTCCTTTTCCTCGCGGTCGTCCTCTTCTTCGTCGCACGCGCCCGCGCTCGTCAGCTCACGCGCGACGATCAGCGCGCCGCGACCGAGCCGGTGCCGCAACAGCAAGCCCGCCGCGGCCCGCAGTTCGTTCCGATGGTCGTCCCATGGAGCGTCGAGGTCAGCGAAGATCTCGCCGGCCTGCTCGACGACAGCGCGACCGGCGAGGGCGAGCGCCTCGGCATCCGCGGGCGCGCGCTCGCGCTCCGCGAGATCATTTTCGCCGAGCTCGGCGTCCCCGTCCCCGCCCCGCGCGTCCGCGCAGTCGCCGGCCTGCCGCCGCGCCACGCCCTCGTGTCGCTTCATGAAGTGCCGGCGAGGCTCGTCGCCGTCGATCCCACCCTCGCCGAAGACGCAGCGATCGAGTTCGTCACGAACCAAGCCGCCGATCTCCTCCGCGCGCGCGCCGCAGACTTTCTCGGCATGTCCGAGACGCAGCGTCTCCTCGACGAGCTCGAACAGTTCGCGCCCGCGGTCGTGCGCAACGTCGTCCCGAAACCTGTCTCGCTCACCCTCCTCGCCGACGTGCTGCGCCGTCTCGTCGAAGAGCGCATCGGCGTCCGCGATTTGCGCGCCATCCTCGAAGCGCTCGCCGTGGTCGCCGGCACCGAAAAAGATCCGCTCAACTTGGCGGAGTTCGTCCGCGGTCAGCTCCGTCGCGTCATCACCTTCAAGCTCACGCGCGGCTCGCCGCAGCTCGGCGTGCTCTTGCTCGACCCGATGATCGAAGACACCGTCCGGCGCGCGGTCACGCGAACTCCGAACGGCGCGTTCCTCACGCTCGCGCCGCCCGCCGCGCGCGACATCGTCACCGCCGTTCGACGCTCGGTCGGCGAGGCCCGCGCGCAAGCGCCGACGGACACCGGCACGATCATCCTCACGCAGCCCGACATCCGCCGGTTCGTTCGAAAGCTCATCGAAACCGACATGCCCGACGTCACCGTCGTCAGCTTCGCCGAGCTCCTGCCCGAGGTTTCACTCCGTCCACTCGCGCGTGCCAACCTTGCAGGAATCGGCTGACTCGAGCCAGTGGTCCCATCGAAGCTGGAGCCTCGCGTTCCGCCGCGAGCGCCACGCCTCGTAGACGCGCTTCGTCATCGCGCCGATTCCGATGAACGCGAGCACGAGGGCCACGATGATCATGTTTACGAAGGGCCCATCGGCGGAGAAGCGCCATCGACGAACGAGGTAGAGCACGACGAGCAGAACGAGCGACAACGCGGCGAGCCAGCGCGCAGAACGGCCGCGCGGCGCGTCGGCCAAAACCGGAGCGTCACGATAGAGCCGCTCGCGATCCGTCGTGGTCGCGATCACGTCGCGATCTTCCCAGCTTTTGCGGTACCGCTCGACGACGGCGATCACCGGGACCGAGACGAGCGGCGAAACGGTCCACGCGAGGTCGAGCAAGGCGTGAGCCGTGACGCCTCGAGAAAGCTCGGCGACGGCATAGAGAGGAACGCCGACCGTCGAGAGTCCGAGCCAAACCCACCGAGCGCGCGCGCGTTCGCGATTTTTCGCCCGCTGGACGTTGTCTTCGTATTCCTGTTCGAGGGCGTTCATCGTCAACCTCGCAACCCCACGTTGTGTTGCGCGTAGCGGGCGTCGCGCGCGTCGAGCGCGGTCATCATGGCGTCGTAGTTGCCGTGCTCGCGTCCGTAGACGGCGCCCTCGAAGCCTGCTTTGAACGCCGGGTCCTCGGCGATGCGCTGCGCGACGTCCGCGTGCGCCTTGAGGTAGTCGCCCGGCGTTTGACCCGCGCCGTACATCTCGCGCGCAGCGGACATGCCTTGGTCGCAGTGGAGCTGAATCACGCCCATCAGGTTGTTGTCGCCGCGTCCCATGGCGGCGCTCATGCGGCTCACGAGATCGGCGGGCGCGTCGTCGGCGTAGCGCGCGCGTTCGCTGTCGACGAACGCTTGGGGCAACCCGTTGAGCGAGCCGAGGATCACCGTGTGCATCGCCGACTTCACGAAGGCTTCGGCGCGCTCGTGTCCCACGACCGAGTCTGCGGCGACGGCGTCGGCCATCTCTTTGGCGAACATGACCAAATGAATCGGCAACGCGGCACCGGCCATCGCACGGAACGCGAGCCGCGCGCCGTGCTCGGCGAGATGCTCCGCGACGTGGCTCGCGGCGTGTCCGACCGCGTCGGGAGCGACCGCCACGGGGGACCACTCCTGGCGCACGGCCTCGCGGTGCGCGGCGACGATTTCCTTCGAGGTCTTGTCGCTACCGTGGATCGCGTGCGTCGTGTCGAGACCGGCGTCATTGCCGATGCGATTGATCGCAGCGTTCGTCGACAAGTTCTCGAGCCCCTTCATGTGCTCGATGTCGCCGTCGTCGTAGAGATTCTGATTCGAAAGACCGTTCACGCCGTCCATGACGAGCCTCCTGGATGACTCCCCTCGGCCGGCGCGGGACGAAGTTGCGCGCTATCGCACGAGCACCATGTCGGTCGAGCGATACGGGCGCGGTGGGAGCGCCGAGGTCTCGATGAAGCCCATTTTCTCGTAAAAACGCATCGCGTCTTGGGTTCCCAGGCGGACGAAGCGGGCGCGGCGGACGGCGGGATGATCGAGAAGAACGCGTACGACCGCGTCGCCGACGCCTTTGCCGCGGAGCTCGGGCGCGACCACGACGTCGTAGATCCAAGCGCATTTCGCGCCGTCGGAGATCGCCCGCGCCGACGCGACCACGCGACCGCCTTCGTCGCGCGCGACGACCCACGCGCGCGACTCGAGGTGCGAGCGCACGATTTCGTCGCGCGTGAAACGGTCGTTCCAGTACGCGTCACCGAGGAGATCGGCGCAGGCCTCGGCGTCCGAACCGCGGCCGCCGTCGAGGCGAAGGCCTCCGGGTGCACGGAGAAAATCCGGGAGCGGCGTCTTCGGGTTCGCGGAGACGACGGCGAACGCGGCGGCGGCGTCGCCCTCGTCACCGCGGCGCCAGAGCGACGAGGCGATGCGGCGCTGCTCTTCGGGGGTGCGGTTCTGGGCGAGCTTGGCTTTTCCGTCGAGGCGCTCGAGGCTGACCGAAACGACGAGCAGGCTCGCGACCGTCTTTTGGTAGAGCGGGTGATCGTGCGCGATCGGGACGAAGCCACCTTCGGGCTGATGCTTCGCGAGGAGCGCCTCGAGCGCGCGGGCTTTGTCGCGCGGGTCGTCGACCTCGTCGAGGGTGCCGTGGGCCTGCACGGATCGATAGAGCGTCGTCGCGGGACACGCGCGCTCCGGGTCGACGAAGTAGCTCGGGAGCGACGCGACGATCTCTTCGGCGGCGACGACGGCTTCGCGGCCGAGCGCTTCGGTCTTTTCGCCGACGGGGGCGCCGTGGAAGACGAGGCGATCGCCGAGGACCGCGGCGTTCATCGAACGCAGCACGGGCTCGCCGCGGGTGGTGGTCGTGGCGATGCGGACGAAGGGCGCGCGGGCGAGGATCGCGATCGCTTCGGCGCGCGGCATTCGGAAGATTTCCTTGCGCATGAGCCGATTCTTGCGGCAAGCTGGTCTAGTGAAAAGGTCCAGTTTTTACATTTTTGATAGACCATGCGTCCGGTGAGCTTTCCGATCGATTCGCGCGGGGACGAGCCGCGTTTCTTGGCGATTGCGCGCGCTGTGTCGGATGCGATCGCGAGCGGACGGCTTCGGCCGGGAGACGCGCTGCCGGGGAGCCGGGCGCTCGCGGAGTCGGCGGGCGTGAATCGCAACACGGTGCTCGCCGCGCTGCGCGAGCTACACGGCGAAGGCTGGATCGAGACGGATGGAACGCGGGGCACGTTCGTGACGCGCGATCTTCCCGAACGGAAGGCGCGCGCGATGCGCGGGTTACCGGCGGCAAAACGCGACGCGGCGCGACCGGCGTTCGAGCTGCGCGGAGTTTCGCCGAGTGAGCTCGGGATGCGCCATCACCCGGGGCCCGTGCCGCCTCGCGCGCCGTTTCCGCTGCTCGGGGGTTGGCCCGACGTGAGCCTCGTGCCGCACGCCGAAATCGCGCGGGCGTTTCGGCGGGCGCTCGCGCGGAGCGGGAGCGAGCTTCTCGGGTACGGCGACTCGCGCGGCGATCAGCGGCTGCGACGGGCGCTCGCGGCGCTCCTCGCGCAGACACGCGGCGTGGTCGCCGGCGAGGACGGGCTCGTCGTCACGCGCGGCAGTCAGATGGCGCTCGATCTCGCAGCGCGGGCGACGCTCGCGCGCGGTGACGTCGTCGCGGTCGAAGCGTACGGATATCGGCCGGCGTGGGAGGCGTTTCGCGCGGCGGGCGCCGAGCTCGTGCCGGTCGCGGTCGATGCGAGCGGGATTCGCGTCGACGCGCTCGAGGCGCTCGCGCGAAAGCGAACCGTGCGCGCGGTTTACGTGACGCCGCATCATCAGTATCCGACGACCGCGATGCTCCCGGCGGCGAGGCGGCTCGCGCTGCTCGACCTCGCGAAGCGAGAGCGGTTTGCGATTTTCGAGGATGACTACGATCACGAGTTTCAATACGATGGACGGCCGACGCTGCCGCTCGCGAGCGCGGACGACGGCTCGCGCGTCGTCTACGTGGGGACGCTCTCGAAGGTGCTCGCGCCGGGGCTTCGCATCGGATTTTTGGTGGGGCCGCGGGCGCTGCTCGAGCGCGCGGCGGCGCTTCGTGCGTTCGTCGATCGGCAGGGCGATCTCGCGGTGGAGCGCGCGGTCGCCGAGATCATCGACGACGGTTTGCTCGCGCGACACGCACGAAAAATGCGCCGGATTTATCGCGAGCGGCGCGATGCGCTCGCCGAGGCGCTCGAGAAAAAGATCCCGCAGCTTTCGTTCGACGTGCCGGCGGGCGGGCTCGCGATTTGGGTGCGCGCGCCGCGCAAGTGCGACGTGGACGCGTGGGCTCTGCGCGCGGCGGAGCGCGGCGTGCTCGTGCACACAGCGCGGCGATTCACGTTCGACGGACGGGCCGAGCCACGCATGCGTCTCGGCTTCGCGCCGCTCGAGCCGAAGAAAATTCAGGAGGCGGTCGGCCGCCTCGCTACATGCGCTTCGTGACCATCTTGCGCGGGACGGCGCCGCTGCGCATGAGGATGTTCTTCGCGGCGCGTTCGAGGAGCGGGTGAATCTTTTTGCCCATGAACATCGCGAGGAGATTCACGTTGGTGTCGGCGAGCTTTTTCAGCGTGCGCTCGGCCGACTTCATGTCGTTGGTCGCGGCGTAGGCGAAGGCGCGCGCGCGGAGCATTTGGATGCGCATCTCGCCCATGTCGTCGGCCTCGGGATCGAAGAGCTCGAGGACCTCGAGCGCCTTCTTGCCGTTGCCGGTGCGCGCCCACGCTTCGCCCGCGACCGCCGCGAACATCGCGCGCGTCTTCGGCTCCTGCTGCTTGCCGAGCTCGAGCTGGTCGGCGAGCGCGCGCGCTTTTTGGGCTTCGCCGAGCGTGAGGTGAATCGACGCGCGGAGCGCGCGCACTTGATCGGCGACTGGCGTCATCTGCTTCGGCAGATCGATGCTCTCGAGCGTCGCGAGCGCCTTGCGCGCGTCTTCCTGCATCTCGAGCTGAGCGCGCGCCATCGTCGCTTGCACGTCGCCTTTTTTGAAATCGGTCTCCAGCTTCTTGAGCGCCTCTTTGCGGCCCTCTTCGGTCTCGGCGCCGCGCAGGATCGCGCCGAGCGCTTCGGATTTGCGCACGTAGCGGATCATCCAGATGCCCGCGCCGATCACCGCGAGCGTGACCGCGGCGGCGACGTAGAGCGGCCAGCGAACGCGCGCGTACGACGTGACGATGATGGCGAGGATCCACCCGACGGCGACGAGCGCGCCGACGCGGATGTAGATCTTCTTCATGTCGACCGGCGGGCGCTCGCCGGTCGGTTTGGCGAGATCGCGCAGCTCCTGCTGCATTTTCGCGGCGGACTTTTTCTTTTTTGCGGCCATCGCCAGAAGGCGGCTTAGCGCGTGGGGGGGCGCATTGCAACGAACGCCGCGTGGAGCGCGCGCTGGACGTCGCCGAGCTTCGCCGACGGGACGGCCGCGGCGATGCGCAGTGGACCGGCCAAAAGCGTCCGCGGCTTGCAGTCGTGCTGGTCGAGCGCGGCGAGAAAACGGCCGACCGCGCCCGCGAGGCCGTCGCCGACGACGCTCGCGATCGCCAAGCCGTCCTCGAGCTTGGCGCGCGCGCCCAGGCGCGCCTCGAGCGCTGCGCGACGGCGGTCCCAGTCGGGCAAGTTGAGGAGCGGTATCGCCGCGGTCTGCGCGCTCGCGTCGACGAACGGGACGTCGAGGTCGGCGAGCGTCGCGAGGACGTGCGGCGCGTCGGTCTCGGCGAAGGAGACGAGGACGATGCGATCCATTCCGACGATCGCGCGCGCGCGGGTCTGCGCGTCTTCGCGTGCGACGGTTTCTTTCGCGTTCGGGGTCGCGTCGGCGGTCTTGCGCGCGAAGATCGCGATCTTCTGGCGGCGCGCCCATTCGACGGCTTGCGCGTTCAGCACTTTCGCGCCGGACTCGGCCATTTCTTGGAGCATCGCGAGATCGATCTCGGGCAAATGCTCGGCGTCGGGCACGACGCGCGGATCGGCCGAATAGACGCCGTCGACGTCGCTGTAGATTTCGCAGCGCTCGGCGCCGAGCGCCGCGGCGAGTGCGACGGCGGTCGTGTCCGAGCCGCCGCGGCCGAGCGTCGTGATCTCGCGTTTGTAGCTCATGCCCTGATAGCCGGCGACGATGACGACCGTCCCGCGCGCGAGCTCGTCTTCGATGCGGTGCGGGCGCACCTCGATGATGCGCGCGTCGAAGTGTCGGTCGTTGGTGATGATGCCCGACTGGCTGCCGGTGAAGCTGATGGCCTCGCAGCCGCGCGACTGAATCGCTATCGCGAGGAGCGCCATCGACACGCGCTCGCCGGTCGTGACGAGCATGTCGAGCTCGCGACGCGGCGGGTCCTTCGAGACTTTTTTGGCGAGGGCGATGAGCTCGTCGGTCGTCTTGCCCATCGCGCTGACGACGACGACGACGTCGTGGCCGCGCTTTTTCGTCGCGACCACTTTGTCGGCGACCGCCCCAATTTTCTCCACGTCGGCGACCGAGGAGCCGCCGTACTTCTGGACGATGATGCTCATGCCCTCTTTCGCGCGTACCACGACGCCGCGCCGCGGGGCAAATCAGCTGGGTCGATACGCCGAGAGGCCGAACGCGCCGCCGCAGTAGACGATGCCGCTGCGCGGGTCGACGGCGACGGCTTCGATGGTGCTCTCCTCCTCGGCGACGACCGTCGCGCCGCCTTCGAGCGGAATGCGAACGAGGCGCGCGCCCGGGGCGCCGTCGCGCGCGGCGAGAATGCTTCCATCTTCCAAAAGGGTGAACGCCGTGGCGTCGTCCGTCGATTCCAAGAGCACGAGCGGACCGTCGTCGACGGCGCGGAGCACGCCGACACCATCGCGCAGTAGCGCGCGAACGCGGCCGCGTGCGACGAGCGCTTCGTCGTCGTCGCCGTCGTGATCGGCGGCACCGAAAGTTTCCCCGCCGTCCAGCGAGCGGAGCGCGGTGCCGTCCTCGAGGACGACCTCGACACCGGCGTGGACACGGATGCGGACGACGTGGCCGAGCGCGCGCGCGAAGAGTCGGTCGAAGCCGCGGTCGTCCCAGCGGAGCTCGGGCGGCGCGATGACCTCGCCGATTTCGGCGACGCTGAAGTCGTCGTCGTCGCCTGCGTCGAGACGCGGCAGATCCTCGACGCGAAGCTCCGGCTCGGGCGCGTCGAAGCCCTCTTCGCCGCCGTCGCGAATCGAATCGCCGCCGTCGACGAGACCGAAGTCCTCGCCCGCCACGCCCGGGGCATCTTCGTCGCCGAGCATGCTCTCACCGGGGGCGTCCTCGATGGGCTCGTCGTCCTCGGTGGAAAAACCGGTGTCGTCGTCGGCGAGCGCCGACGGCTCGTCCGCCGTGTCGACGCCCTCGCTGAAGTCCGCGTCGTCGCCCGCCGCGTCGTCATACGGATCGGCGTCGTCGCGAACCGCCACGTCTTCGTCCTCGCGGGGCGCGTCGTCGCTCGGCTCGTCGTCGCCTTCGCCGTCGAGCGGGGGCAGCTCGAGCAGCTCTTCGGAGGGTTGCGGATCCGGGCGCGGCATCGCGTGGATGTTAGCGCGCCGTGTCTTCGCGGACACGCGCAGACACGATTTCTACGATCTCTGCCGTGGAATTTCGCGCGAATCGTCGAGCGCGACGATGGCATGCGGGCTGCTCTAGCTTGGGTCATGAGCCTTCGAGCGCACCGCATTTTGCGGCTTCTCGCCGCGAGCGCCATCACGATCGCCTGGCTGTACCCGCACGGCTGAACTCGGTGATAGCTTCCGAGGCGCGTGCGGCTCCTCCTTCTCTCTCGTAGCGCCTCGCTCTACTCGACGAGCCGACTCGTGCTCGCGGCGCGAGCGAGAAACCACGAGGTCATCGTCGCCGACCCGCTCGATTTCCACATCGTGGTGTCGAAGGGGCGGCCGTCGCTTTTCCTCGGGGACCTGCCGGCGCCCGAGTGCGACATCGTGATGCCGCGCATCGGCGCGTCGATCACCGCGTACGGCGTGGCGGTCGTGCGTCAGTTCGACATGATGGGCGTGCCGGTGCTCAACACGGCGATCGCGATCGCGCGCTCGCGCGACAAGCTCCGCGCGATGCAGCTGCTCACGAAGAAGCACATCGACATGCCGACGACGGTTTGTGCGCGCACGCCGGACGCGGTGCCGGTCGCGCTCGGGCTCATCGGAACGCCCGCGATCGTGAAGCTCCAGCAAGGCACGCAAGGCATCGGGACGATGATCGCCGAGACGCCGCAAGCGGTCGGCTCGCTCCTCGAGACGCTCTGGGCGATGGGACAAGACATCATCTTGCAGGAGTACATCGCCGAATCGCACGGGCGCGATCTGCGCGCGATCGTCGTCGGGACGCGCGTCGTCGCGGCGATGCGGCGGCAAGCGAAGTCGGGCGAGTTTCGATCGAACTTGCATCGCGGCGGGCTCGGCGTTCGCGTGCGGCTCGACCCGCGTTACGCGCAAGCTGCGATCGCCGCCGTCAAAGTGATGGGGCTCGACGTCGCCGGCGTCGACATGCTCGAGAGCCGTGAGGGGCCGAAGATCCTCGAGATCAACAGCTCGCCCGGTCTCGAAGGCATCGAGCGCACGAGCGGCGTCGACGTGGCCGGCGCGATCATTCGCTATGCCGAACGCATTTTGTTGCGGCGCAAAAAACGGCGCGCGCGCGACGCGGCGCTGGAGCACGAGCGGCGCGCGACGCGGATCCCGCAGAGCAAGGTGAGACGTGCTGCGAATCGAGCGTGAAGGCGACGTCGTCGTCTGGACGCTCGATCGACCGGAGGCGAAGAACGCGCTGAGCGGCGAGCTCCTCGGACGGCTCTCCGATGCGATCGATCGCGCGGCGGCCGACGCGACCGTGCGCGCTGCGATTTTGACCGGCGCGGGCGGTGCGTTCGCGTCTGGCGGTGATCTGCGCGAGCTCCGCGACAAGAGCTCCGCCGAGGACGCGGCGATCCTCAGCGACGCCGGCGAGCACGTGTGCCGGCGAATCGGCGAGCTCCCCTTCCCGGTCGTCGCCGCGCTCCCGGGCGTCGCCATCGGCGGCGGCGCGGAGCTCGCGATCGCCTGCGATTTGCGCGTCGCCGAAGATCGCGCGCGCATCTGTTTCAAGCAAGCGCGCATGGGCGCGACGACCGCGTGGGGAACGCTCCCGCGGCTGTGCGCGCTCGTCGGTCCCTCCGCGGCGGGACGACTGCTCTACACGGCGCAAGAAATTTCAGCCGTCGACGCGCGCCTCCTCGGCTTGGTCGATCAGGTCGCCGAGAACGGCGCGAGCCTCGTCACCGCGCACGCTTGGTGCGCCGACATCGCGGCGGGCGCGCCACGCGCGATCGGCGAAATCAAAACGCTCCTCCGCTTGGCCGGGAGCTCGTTCTACACGTCGATGCGGGCGCTCGAGCGCGAGGCGTTCGTGCGCACGTGGTCGAGCGCCGATCACGCGGAGGCGATCGCCGCGTACTTCGAGCGGCGCGTGCCTCGTTGGGGAAAGTAAATGGATTCGAGCGCGGACGTTCTCGTCATCGGAAGCGGACAAGCCGGCGTTCCGCTCGCGACGCGCCTGGCGAAGGCGGGCAAGCGCGTCGTTCTCTTCGAGCGCGGAAATCTCGGCGGGACTTGCGTCAATGTTGGATGCACGCCGACCAAGACGATGGTCGCGAGCGCGCGCGCCGCGCACGTCGCACGAAACGCCGCGCGCCTCGGCGTCCACACGGGCGACGTGAAGGTCGATCTCGCGGCGGTCGTCGATCGCAAAGACGCGATCGTCGCGCGTTGGCGCAGCGGCGTCGAGCGACGCGTCCACGGCATCGACTCGCTTCGCGTCGTGCGCGCACACGCGCGTTTCGTCGCGCCGCGTGTGATCGAGGCGGCGGGCGATCGCTACAGCGCACCCGCGATCGTGCTCGACGTCGGCGCGCGCGCGCTCGTGCCGAAGGTGCCTGGCCTCGAGAGCGTCCCGCATCTCGACAACCACACGGTCATGGATCTTCGCGAGCTCCCGCGTCACTTGCTCGTCGTCGGCGGCGGCTACATCGGGTGCGAATTCGGGCAGATGTTTCGGCGCTTCGGCGCCCAAGTCACGATCGTCGACCACGCGACGCACTTGCTCGACCGCGAAGACCCCGAAATTTCGACTGCGCTCGAGAGCGTCTTCACGTCGGAGGGCATCGCCCTCGAGCTCGGCGCAGCGGTCGCGAGCGCGAAGATGAGCGGCAACGACGTCGTCCTGCGGCTCGCGAACGGCAAGGAGCTCAGCGGCTCGCACGTCCTCGTCGCGGTGGGCCGGCGACCGAACACCGACGATCTCGGCTGCGACGCCGGCGGCGTGGCGCTCGACGCGCGAGGCTTCGTCGTCACCGGCGACGACTACACGACGAGCGCCGAAGGCGTATATGCGGTCGGCGACGTCGACGGCGGCCCGCAGTTCACGCACACGGCGTGGGACGATCATCGCCTCCTGTTCGAGCGGCTCATGGGCAAGCCCACGCGCAGCCGCGGCGCGCGTTTGATTCCGTTCACCGCGTTCACCGATCCTCAAGTGGCCGGCGTCGGACCGAGCGAGCGCGAAGCGCGCGAACGCGGCCTGACCTTCGAGGTCGCGACGATGCCGTTCGGCAACATCGCTCGCGCGATCGAAATCGACGAGACCGCGGGCATCATGAAGCTCCTGCTCGATCCGGCGACCGAACGAGTCTTGGGCGCGCGCATCGTCGGCGCGGAGGCGGGCGAGCTCATTCACATGTTCGTGGTGCTCATGCAGGCGAACGCGAGCGCGCGCGCGATCGTCGACGTCCAGTGCGTGCACCCGTCGTTCGCCGAGGGCGTGCAGTCCCTCGTGATGCGCCTTCCGCGATACGCGCTCAGCTGAGCGCAACGGTGCGAAATCCGGCGAGCACGTCGCGTCGATCCGGCGTGTAGAAATTCCTCCACGTGTTGCGAAGCAGGCGCGCGCGAGTCGCCCAGCATCCGCCGCGCAGCACTTTGTGCGGAGACGCGAACCACGGCTCGGAGTACTCCTCGTACGGATCGACGACGAAGCCGGGATACGGCGCGAAGTCGGTCGCGGTCCATTCCCAGACGTTGCCGATCATTTGGCGACATCCGTACGCGCTGTCGCCGGCTGGGAACGCACCGACGTCGATTGCGCCGCCGAAGCGCGCGTCGAGGTTCGCGTGCTCGCGGCCCGGTCGCTCTTCGCCCCATGGAAAGCGGCGTTTTTGCGGCGTCGCGGCGGCGAGCTCCCATTCGGCTTCGGTCGGCAAACGTCGTTTCGCCCAGCGGCAGTACGCCTCCGCTTCGTGAGAACAAACGTGGATGACCGGTTGGTGCGGACGGAGCGGCTCGATGCGATCGTAACGGCGCGCGCGAAAATCGCTCTCCCAATGGACGGGACGCGTAGCGGCGGCGCGCGATCGCCAGCGCCATCCGTCGTCGCTCCAATACGAACGCTCCTCGTAGCCGTGCGCGTCGACGAACTTCGCGAACTCTTCGTTGGTGACGGGCACGCGCGCGATGCGGAACCGCGCCACGTCGACAGCGTGTGCCCACTTCTCGTTGTCGAACACGAAGCCGTCGCCCTCTCGCGCGCCGAGCTCGTACCGCGCGCCGGGGACCTCGACGTCGCCAGGGCATGGCCCCGCGCTCGGAGCGACCGCGACGTCGCCTCGCGGCGCCGGATAGCCGAGCGTCTGGCGCGTGTAGGTCAGCGCTTCGCCGTGCATGTCCTCGTGAAAGAGCGCGAGCTCGTGGAAGTAAGGCGCGCGCTCGTCGAAGGCCTCGATCGAGCGCGCGAGCACTTCGTTCATGTACGCGAGCGTCGCGGCGCGATCGGGAAGCGGCAGGTCCCAGCGCGTGTCGTGCGCGACGCGCGCCGAATCGTAGAGCGCATCGGCACCGGGCAAGAGCGACCGTGCGCCGTCGCGGCGCAGCGTCCAGATCTCTTGGAACCACGCGACGTGCCCGAGCTCCCAAAGCATGGGGTTCACGATCGGCAGGCGCGGTCCCATCCATTGGACGTCGTCGAGATCGAGCGACACCCCGAGCGTGCGTTCGCGCGCGTCGCGCAGCTCTTTTCCGAGGTCCATCGTCCGCGGGTCAGTTTATGGTGCCGCGCTGTGCGCGTCACGATCGTCTGCCCGGTTCCTGCCGGCTCGCGGCTCGGCAATCGCATCACGGCGGTGCGCTGGCGCGCGATCCTCGAGAGCCTCGGCCATCGCGTTCGCGTCGCGACGGAGAGCGGGGGCAACGGCGATGTGCTCGTCGCGCTGCACGCTTACAAAACGGCCGAAGCCGTCCGCGCGTTTCGCGCCGCACATCCAGCGCGTCCGATCGTCGTCGCGCTGACCGGCACCGATCTCTATCGCGACATTCACGTTCACGCCGAGGCGAGGCGCTCGCTCGAGCTCGCCGATCGTCTCGTGGTCCTCCACGATCAGGCAGCGCGCGCTCTTCCGCGTGCCATGCGACGGAAGGTTCGGTTGATTCGTCAGTCGGCCGAGCCCGCCGCGCGCAAAGCACGGCGGAGCGCGACGTTCGACGTCGCGTTCGTCGCGCATTTGCGCGCCGAAAAGGATCCGCTCCGCGCGGCGATCGCGGCGCGAGCCCTCGCTCGGTCCTCGCGCGTGCGAATCGTCCATGCCGGCCGCGCTCTCACGGACGATTTTCGCGCGCGCGCCGAACGCGAGCAGGCCGAAAACGCGCGCTATGTGTGGCTCGGCGAGATCGCGTCGGCGCGCGCGCGACGGCTCATCGCGACGAGCCGCGTGCTCGTGCTGACGAGTCACACCGAAGGCGGCGCCAACGTGCTCGGCGAAGCCATCATGTCGGCGACGCCGGTGATCGCGTCGCGCATTCCGGCGGCCGTGTCGGCGCTCGGCGGCGGTTACCGTGGATTTTTTCCGCCGGGCGACACGCGCGCGCTGACGCGTCTTTTGGCGCGCGCCGAAAGTGATCGCCCCTTCCTCCAGGAGCTGACGCGAGCGACGCGCGCGCGACGGCCCCTCTTCGCACCATCGGCCGAGCGCGCTGCGTGGCGCGCCCTGCTCGGCGAAATCACGTGATCACGCGACGACGCGCATCGCGCCGGGCGGGCCGGCGTCGAGCGTCCCGACGACCGCAGCGCACGGCGTCTTTCGCGCACGAAGCTCGGCACACAGCGCGTCGGCTTGGTCCGCGGCGACCGCGATGAGAAGCCCGCCGGACGTCTGGGCATCGCAGACGACGAGCTCCGCCCTTTCGTCGACACCGCTCTCGTATTCGGTCCACTCCTTCAAGAAGCGGCGATTGGCGTGCGTGCCGCCGGGCGCGATGCCCTCGCCAACGTACGACCACGCGGCTTCGATGACCGGAACATCGCGCAGTCGCACCGTCGCCGCGCATCCGCTCGCGACCGCGATGTTGCGCAAGTGCCCGAGCAAACCAAAGCCCGTGACGTCGGTGCACGCGTGCGCGTCGAACGCCGCCATCGCCTCCGCCGCGCCGCGGTTCAACGTAGTCATCAGCCCGATGGCCTCGCGAATCGCGCTCGCCGAGTCCTTGTCTTGCTTCGCCGCGGTCGTGATGATGCCCAAGCCGAGCGGCTTGGTGAGCACGAGCGCATCACCAGGCCGGCCACCTGCGTTCGACGCGATGCGTTTGGGATTCACCATCCCGGTGACCGAGAGCCCGTAGATCGGCTCGTCGGTCTTGATCGTGTGCCCGCCGACGATGTCGATCCCCGCTTCGCGCGCTTTGTCGGCGCCGCCGCGGAGGATCTCGCCGAGCACCTCGAGCTCGAGGTCCGCCTCCGGGAAGCCGACAATGTTCAGCGCCGTGAGCGGTTTGCCGCCCATCGCGTAGACGTCGCTCAGCGCGTTCGCCGCCGCGACGGCGCCAAAATCGTACGGATCGTCGACGATCGGCGTGAAAAAATCGGTCGTGAGAACGAGCGCGCGCTCGTCGTCGATGCGATAGATCGCCGCGTCATCGGCCGTCGCGCTTCCGACCAGCACGTTCGGATCCGTCACCTTCGGCAGGCGCGCCAGGAGCGGAAACAGATATCCCGGCGGATGCTTCGCCGCGCAGCCCGCGCGCTTGGCCATGCGAGTCAGGCGAATCATGCGAGCATCGAAAGCCGCCCGGACGCGTGAACCGCCGAGCGCGCGCGCAGCGAGCCGCCCCACTTGTAATGGAAGAGCGCCGACACGATCGCCGCGAGAACGACGAGCCCGCCGGTGCTGGCGCGGGCCACCGCGGACGCGGTCCTGGGTGTGGTTGCGCTGGTCATCGGCCGCCGAGCATGGGGCGAAGGACCGCGCGCCGCAAGACGACTCATTTTGTTGCGCCGCAACATTTCGACTTGACACATGACGGCCCATCATTATGCTGCGTCGCAACAAAGGAGAGGTCATGTCCAACCAAGTTTTTGCTGCGCCGCACGAGTGGATGTCGTTCTGGAAGAAAGCCGCGGAGGACCACGTCGCGCGTGTCGCCGCCGTGAGCGAAGAGTGGGCCAAGCTCGAAGGCAAAGGCATCGAGCAGGCCGGCACGATGGTCGACGAGATGTCGAAGCTCACGAAGGAATCGCTCGCGTACGGCGCGCAGCTCGCGACCGAGTGGCGCAAGCTCACGCTCGATGCCCTCAAGGCGACGAAGAAGGACGGCTGATGCCCGAGACTTTCGTCGGCGCCGGGACCCCGTGGTCCTGGCCCGTTCCGCTCGCGCCGACGCCGCGTGACGTCGTCGCGACGTTCGGCGGCTCCAAGCTGCTGCGATTTCGTGCGGGAAACGCCGCCCGAATCAGCGCGCCGCCGCTCCTCGTCGTGCCGTCGATGATCAACCGCTGGTACGTCGTCGACCTGCGCGAGGGTGCGAGCCTCGTCTCGGCGCTCGTCTCCGGCGGGCTCGACGTCTTCTGTCTCGATTGGGGCGTTCCCGAGGACGAAGACCGTCACCTCTCGTGGGACGACGTCGTGCGGCGCCTCGAGCACGCGATGGCGCGCGTTCGGCGCGAGACCGGCGCGAAGCAAACGTCGGTGCTCGGGTACTGCATGGGCGGGACGCTCAGCGCGATCGCGACGGCGCTCTCGCCGGAGCGCGTGGCGGCGCTCGTCAACCTCGCCGGGCCGATCGACTTTTCGCACGGCGGGCTTTTGGCCGAGCTTGTTGCGCCGCAGCATTTCGATGTGGACGCCATCGCCGCGGCCGGCAACGTCTCGCCAATGCAGATGCAGAGCGGGTTCTGGGCGCTGCGGCCGACCGGACAGATCGCCAAGTGGTTCGGCCTCGTCGACCGCGGCGGCGATCCGGCTTTTCGCGAAGCCTTCGGCGCGCTCGAGACGTGGGCGGGCGACAACGTTCCCTTTCCGGCCGCCGCTTACGTCACGTACATCCGCGAGCTGTATCAGAAGAACTTGCTCGTCCAAGGCGAGCACGCCGTTCGCGGGGAGCGCGTCAATTTGGCCGAAATACGCTGTCCCGTACTGACCCTCGTGGCGGACAAGGACACCATCTGTCCGCCCGACGCGGCGCTCGCTCTCAACGAAAAGGCGTCGTCCAAAACGAAGGACGTCGTTCGCGTGCCCGGCGGGCACGTCGGCGCCGTCGTCGGAAGCAAGGCGAGCCAGATGCTTTACCCCAAGGTCGTCGACTGGATTCGGAGAAACACATGCGACTCGAAGAACTGAAAATCATCGTGACCGGCGGCGCCTCCGGGATGGGCGCTCACTTCGCCAAGCGGCTTCATGCTGCAGGTGCACAAGTCGCGGTCGGTGACGTGAACGAAGCGATGCTCACGGAGCTGCCGCAGGGCATCCACCGGAAGAAGCTCGACGTCGCGCACGAGGTCGACTGCGCCGACTTCGTGGCGTGGGCGCACGGCAAGATGGGCGGGCTCAACGCGCTCGTGAACAACGCGGGCATCATTCGCGACGGCCTGCTCGTGAAGAAGGACCGCGAGACCGGCGCGATCAAAAAGCTCCCGACGAGCGATTGGAACGCGGTCATCGCGGTGAACCTCACGGGCGCGACGCTCATGGCGCGCGAGGTCGCAGCGAAGATGGCCGAGACCGGCACGAAGGACGGGGCTAGCGGCACGCAAGCGTGCCGTGGCGTCATCGTCAACATCTCGAGCGTCTCGCGGCACGGAAATCGCGGGCAATCCAACTACGTCGCGGCGAAGGCGTCGCTCGCGATGAACGCGGTCACGTGGGCGCGCGAGCTCGCGCCGTTCGGTATTCGCGTCGGCGCGGTCGCGCCGGGGATGATCGAGACGCCGATGACCAAAGGGATGAACCAGAAGGCGCGCGACGCGCTCGTCGCCGCGATTCCGGTCGGGCGCATCGGCGACCCGGAGGACATCTGGCTCGCCGTGAAGTTCGTGCTCGAGTGCGACTACTTCAACGCACGCTGCGTCGACGTCGACGGCGGGCTCGTGATGTGACTCAGAGCGGCCACGGGCGATCGCGCGGACCGGCCTGCCAGTTGTCGTGGCGGCCGTCCCAGTGAACGATCGCGAGCGCGTTTGGGTCGACGTCGTCGATGCAATTGACGTTGAAGGACACGAACTCGCCGCCGAGCTCGGGCACGTTGCCGTCGCCGAAGACGAAAACGCCGCACCGCTTGCAGAAGTAACGGTGCGTCTTCTCGGTGCGCCACGCGTACGCGCCGAGCGCGTCGCGCGCGGTGAGCAGCTCGAAGGCGTCGGGCTTCACGACGCGGCCGACGGAGCCGAGCTTCAGACAAATGCTGCAGTTGCACCGCGACACGCCGCTCGACAAATCCGCGTGGACGACGAATCGAACCGCGCCGCAGTGACAGCTACCCGTGTGTTTTTCGCTCATGAAAAACACGGTACCGCGGTGGCGTGACAGCTATTTGTCAGGTTTCAGATTTCGGAGCGAAACGGGGAGCGAGCCGTCGAGGTCGGTGATGCCGTATTCGGCGGCGAGCTCGGCGACGACGAGCGCTTTGCCCGTTTTGGACATGCGATGCGGATCGACGGCGAGCATCGCGACCGCGCGCCCGGAGAACGTGGGAGTCTCGCCGTGCTTCGGGTCGTAGCCGATCCGGTCGCGCTCGAGCACGAGCCGCTCGGTCTTCACGATGCCCGGCCAAATGGAAACCGCGCATACGCCGTGCGGCTCGAGCTCGCGCGCCATGTCGCGCGACATGCGGTCGACCCCCGCCTTGCCGACGCCGTAGGCGACGCTGATCGAGTAGACCTTCGCGCCGAACGACGAGACGTTCACGATGAGCCCCCTCTTGCGAGCGATCATCGACGGCGCGACGAACGACGACATCACGTAGTGCGAGCGGAGACCGACGCGATGAATCGTGTCCCACTGCGAGAGCGGCAGCTCCCAGAACGGGCCGATCACCCGGCCATCGGGGATGGCGAACGCGTTGTTCACCAAAATGTCGACGTGGCCCGCTTCGCTCAGCACGCGGTCGACGGCGGCTCGCGACTGCGCGTCGTCGGCGTGATCGCATGGGATCGCGATGCCGCGACCGCCGAGCGCCGTCACCTCCTCGGCGGTTTGTCCGATGGTTCCGGGAAGCGCCGACGGCTCGACGGTTCGGCCGGTGACGTAGACCGTCGCGCCCGCTTCGCCGAGGCCGCGGGCGATGCCTTTGCCGACGCCGCGGCTCGCGCCGGTGACGATCGCGATTTGGCCGGCGAGCCTCACAGGAGGGTCGCGTCGGTTTCGACGCCCAAGAGGATGCGGCCGGCGAGGACGGCAGCCGACGGCGCGACCATGACATGTTGCGTTGCAACATGGACGTCGCGAAAATGGCGCTGAAGCGGGCTCTTCGCGTAGACGCTGGTCGCGCCGGCGGCGTCGTACACGAGATCGACGGCGCTCGCGGCGTCGGCGGTCGCTTGCACGGCGGCCGCTCGAAGCACCGCACGAATGCGCAGCGAAGGCGCGTCGCCGCGGTCGGCCTCTCTCTCGGCCTCGCCCGCCGCGTCGCAGAGAAGCGCATGCGCGCCGCGGACTTTCGCTTCGGCGCGCGCGACGTCGAGCTGCAAGAGCTCGCGGTGCGCGATCGTTCGACGCGCGCCGAGCGGCTGTTTCGCAACGGCGACGTCCAAGAAAGCGTCGAGCGCGCCACGCGCGATGCCGACGGCGACGGCAGCGACGCTCGTCGCGAGGAGCCCGAAGAACGGCATCGCGCAGACGCCGCCGAACCGGCGACGCTCGTCGAACAGCGAAAACGAAAAGCGCTCGGGCACGAGCACGTCGTCCACCTCGAAATCGTGACTGCCCGTGCCGCGGAGGCCGCTCGTTTGCCACGTGTCGATGACGCGCGTCTGCTCGGCGCGAAAGATCATGCAGCGCGGGACGCCGTCGAGCAGCGCAGTGCCCATGCGCCAACCGGAGTGCTCGCAGCCGCTCGCGAACGGCCAGCGCCCGCGCACGCGAAAGCCTTCGGCGGTTTTCGTCGCGACGCCGAGCGGCGCGGTGACGCCGCAGGTGATGGCATCGTCGGGGCCGTAGATTTCGATCGCGGTCTTCTCGTCGACGAAGACGCTCATGAGGCCCGTCGTCGCGCCAATCATCGCGCACCAGCCGGCCGATCCATCCGCGCGCGCGATGGTCTCGATGGCGTCGATCAGCGTCGCGACATCGGCCTGGTCGCCGCCGTACGCGCGCGGGACGGCGAGCCGAAATACGCGCGCCTCGACCAGCGCATCGACGGCTTCTCGCGGAAGCCGGCGTCCCTCTTCGATCGCGGCGGAGAGCGGCGCGATGACAGCGGCCGCGCGCGCGACCGCACCTTCCTTCGAGCTCATCGAGCCACGATACTACGCGCGCGCGGCGCGGGGGACGCGGCGCGGTTTCGATGCGTCGTGCTCGGCGAAGAACGTGTCGAGCGCGGGCCAGAGCCGCTTGCTCGCCGAGCGCGAGACGACGGCGCCGACGTGACCGCCGGGAAGATGAATGTGCTGCTTGATCTTCGCGCCCGCGAGATCGACGAGCGCGGTCGCGGCGTCTTTCGGCACGATGTCGTCGTGCTCGAACGACACGACGAGCAGCGGGCACGTCACGTTCTCGAGGCGCGCAGGTTTGCCGCCGAGCGTGAACGTGCCTTTGCGTAGCGCGTCGCCGCGATAGAGCTCTTCGATGTAGCGGACGTAGCACTCGCCGGGAAAGGAGACGTTGTCGTTGCCCCACGTCTCGAGCGCGAGAAAGCCGTCGAGAAACTCGTCGTCCCACACGCGATCGATCAAGTGCACCGTCTTCGACAAGCCGAGCGTCGGGCGCAGCATGTGGAAGGCGCTCTGCATCAGCTGCCACGGCACGTTGCCCGTCGCTTCGACGATCGCGCGCACGTCGAAGGTCGGCGTGCGCGTCCAGGCTTCGAGCAGGCCCGGCGAATCGAAGCGCACCGGCGCGGCGAGCGCGCACATCGACGCAATGCGGTCATGGTGCACTGCAGCATGAATCGTCGTCAGCGTGCCGCCGAGGCAATAACCGAGGAGATGCACGCGATCGGCGCCGGAGGTCTTGGCGGTCTTGCGGATGGCGCGACCGAGGGCCGCGTCGCAGACGTCGTCGAACGTGACGTAGCGATCCTCTGGGCCCGGCGTTCCCCAATCGATGCAGTAGACGTCCCAGCCTCGCGCGACGAGCCACTCGGCCAAGCTCTTTCCCGGCAAGAGATCGAGCACGTAGTGACGGTTGATGAGCGACGGCACGAGCAGGATCGGGCGCGCGTGCGTGACGCGATCGCTGCGATAGCGAAGGAGGCGCCACTTGTTCTCGGTGAAGACGACGTCGCTCGGCGTCATCCCCACGTTCGGCTTGGCTCGCGTCGGGAGCTTGGCCAGGCCGAGCAAGCGCTTGATGCTACTCATACAAAGACTCGAAGACGGCCTTGAAGGTCTCGTAGATCTTCTTGCGCCGGATCTTGAGCGACGACGTGAGCAGGCCCGCTTCGATCGTGAGCGGCTGGCGGACGATGGCAAAGCGCTTGATCGTCTCGTAGCTCGCGAGGCCCGCGTTCACCGCGTCGACGCGTTTTTGCACCTCGTCGCGGAGCGCTCGCTCGTCCATCGCGCGCGCGACGTCTTCGTTCAGCCAGACGCCGCAGACGAGATATCGCTTCCCGTCGCCGTAGACGACCGCCTGCGAAAGCAGCGAATCGCCCGCAAAACGCTGCTCGATGTTGGCGGGCGGCACGTTCTTTCCGCCGGCCGTGACGAGGATGTCCTTTTTGCGATCGACGATTTGCAGAAAGCCGTCGTCGGTCCAGCGGCCGACGTCGCCGGTCTTGAGCCAGCCGTCGTCGGTGAAGATCGCGCGCGTCGCTTCTTCGTCTTTGTGATAGCCGCGGAAGACGTTCGGTCCTTTCGCGAGGATCTCGCCGTCCTCGGCGAGCCTGAGCTCGACGCTCGGAAGCGGCTTGCCGACGCTGTCGAACCGAAACGAATCGGGCCGATTGAGCGTGAGGGTCGGCGACGTTTCGGTGAGACCGTAGCCTTCGATGATGAGGACGCCGGCCGCGTGGAACGCCTCTTTGATCTCGCGCTTCAAGCCTGCGCCACCCGAGAGACAGAACTTCAGGCGGCCGCCGGTGACCTCCTGGATGCGCGCCGGGTCGCTCGCCAACTTTTCCCAATGCGACGGCACGCTCATGAAGACGTGCGGCCGGAGCTCGGGCAGGAGCGAGAGCACCTCGCGCGGATCGCTCATGTACGAGACCCACCCGAGGGTGTTGCCGAGGCACATCTCGCCGAAGCCGAAGATGTGGCTCATCGGGAGCCAAAGAACGTCGACGACGCCTTCGTCGAGGAGCGGCGCGTTGCACTGGAGCCAATCGCGGCCGTTGCACGCGATGTTGCGGTGCGACAAAGGGACGCCCTTGGGGTTCCCCGTCGTGCCGCTCGTGTAGAGCATCAGTCCGATCGCGTCGAGCGACACCGCGTCCATCATCCGACGCACGTCGCCGGTCCCTCGCGCGTCCGACCACGCGATCACGCGCTTGTCGTCGCCGCTCGCTGCGTCGAGAACAACCACGCGCTCGAGCGCCGGGAGGTTTGCCCACGCGTCGCGGATGCGCGGGAGGAGCGCCGACGTCGTGAAGATCACTTTCGCGTCGCAGTGACCGGCGACGTACGCGACCTGCTCGAGCGTGCTCGCCGCATAGATCGGAACCATCACGCCGCCGGCGGCTTGAATCGCGAGCGCGGACGCCGCCCACTCGACGCTGTTGGGGGCGTAAATCGCGGCGCGATCGCCGGGCACGAAATTCGACGCCGCGAGCCAGAGGGCGACACGCTCGACTTGATCGGCGAACGACTGCCACGTCACCGGGCTCCACGCGCCGGCGCGACGGACGAAAAAGCGCGGCGTGTCCTTCCGCTCGGCGAGCGAATCGAAGACCGCACGCGGCGCGATGCGCAGCTCCAAGTACTTCGAGACGTCCATCGTCACTCCTCCAATTTTTCTTCGAGATCGTTCATGCGGCTCTCGAGCTTGTGCAAGAGGTGGAGCGTGCGCTCTTGATCGCGCTTGGTCGGAAGGCCGAGCGCGCTCCACCACATCGCGTTCATGCGATCGCTCGCGGCCTTCATGCGCATCATGCTCGTGAGCATCGCGCCCGACGGTTTCAGAACGAGCGGGCTCTTGAGCCAGGTTTCGAGAACCTTCGCCGTCGCGTTTTCCCACGCATCGAAGCCTTTTTTGTACGTCTCCCACATGATGGCGCTCTCCTATTGAAGACGGCGGAGCTCGGCCGCCGTCGTGAAATCGTCGCTCGTTTCGTTCGGCTCGCTCGTCGCGCGGGCGACCTCGCCGAAGCACTCGAAGAGAAATGAAGTTTGCCGCGTGACCACGTTTTGTCCCGCGGACGGCGCGACGGTCACGGTCGTTCGAACGCGAAGCGCCTGCGTGAAGACGTACGACTCGAGCGTGAGCTCGCCCGACGCATCGACCGCGACGTCGTACGTGTCGGTCCCCGCGTACGGCAGGCCCCGCAGCTTTCCGTTCGTGATGGTGCCCGACGAGCTGTACGTCGAGCCGACGTGCAGCGGAAACACATAGAGCGAAATCGGCGGCGCGTAGACGACGAGCGTCGTGTCGTTTCCGTCCGGCCCGTTCGGATCGTGCGACGCGAGCCCGAGCAGCGTGATCGCGGTTTGATTGTACGCGTAGACCGCTTCGATCGTGTCGCCCGCGTCGAACGGCGCGACGAAGGTCGCCCCCGGAAAGCTCGACGCGTACCACTTGCCTTGAACGCTCGTCGCCGTGATCGTCGCGACCTCGTCGGTCGCGTAGTCCGATCCGAAGTCCCACGTCTGGTGGCCCTGAGCGTCGACCGAGCCGACGAGATCGACGCTGCGTGTCTCGGCCGGCGGCGACACCAAGTAATGCACCGGATTGTCGAGCGCCGGTTGAAGCTCGTCGGCGTCGATTTGACCGTCCAGGTTCGGAACGCACGAGAGCTGCGGAAGGCCGCCGGCTTCGTACGGTTGATGCGTCGGCTGCGGAGTCTTGTTGTCGCCACACGCCGCGAGAGCCAAAACCAGCCAAATGGTGCGATGCAGCATCAGGAGCCTCCGAACAAGAAAGCGAGCCGCACGCGGAAGGACTGCGCCGGCTGGGCCTTGAGGCCGGCGGCGAGGTTATCCATCCCCGAGAGCGGAAAGAGCGCCGCGTACTCGAATGCAGCGAAGAAGCCGTCTCGGCTTCGGTACGTGAGGCTCGGGTCGATCTCGACTCCGAGCGGCGCGTCTCCGCTCGGCGACCCTCCCTGCGCGGTCGCGAAGGACGCGATGCCCGCCACGTCGAACCGCATTTCGCCGGCCGGGTTCTTGAAGATTCGCGCGCGCGCGTGCGGCCTCACGTAAGCCGCGCCGGTGACCGCGCCGACGATCTCGCGAAAGAGAATGCGATCGACGTGGTAGTCGGGATCGAATCGAAAGGAGTCGACGCGATTGTTCGGCGGCGGCTCTTGGATCGCGCCGAGGATCGCGCCGGTGTCGCCGGACGCGTAACCGGCGTCGACGCCGATGCCGAAGGGCGACGTCGGCGTGCCGATTTCGGACTCGAGCGCGGCGCCGACTTGGCTCGACTTCACCGGCTGGCGGAGGAGCACGCCCGGAATGAGTGAAGCTTGATCGACTTGCCCGCCGGCGTACGCGACCTCGGCGGCGACGAAAAACTCGGGATGCGTGATGTGCGCGTAACCGTCGACGACGTAGAGCTTCGCGCCACGACCCATCACTTCGGCCGGCGTGAGCGCGACCGGACCGTTCGTCGGCGTCGGCAGATACGCGGTCGGCACGTCGCCGTCTTGCCAGCGATAGCTTCCGAGGAGGCCGTATTCGGCCGTGGTTTTCCCAGCTTTTCGTCGACGATCGCGCGACAGATCCGATTTGAAGCGAAGGCCCGCGAGCGTGATCGAACGCACGTTGGAGGTCGGCGCGATCGCGATCGTCCGGTTGTCGGCGCGCGGGTCGAGCGCGAGCGTCGCCGAGTAGTCGAACGCGATCGCGAAGACGTGACCGAAGAGCGGCGTGAGGAACGCGACGCGATCGACCGAATCACCGGCGTCGCAATCGAGGCAGTCGCCGCCGTTCGCGTACATGCCGAGGCCCCAATCGTTTCCCATGCGACCGACGGCCAGGAGTCCGATCGGCAGGAGGGCTTCGCCGTACGCGCGCCGCAACGAGAAGATGCTGCCCTGCGTGCGCTGCGTGAGCGACGCGTACGGAATGCCGTCGGGCATGGACCCGAGCGCGACGTTGTCGAGCGTGTCGAGCCGCACTTTGACCGCGACCCCGCCCCCCGGCGCGTAAACCGCGAAGTCGCTCCGCAAGCGCATGTCGGCGTGCGTGAGCCACTGGCCTTTCGGATCGTCGAGCGGCACGGGAAAGAGCGGCTGCCCGCTCGGCAAGAGGCCGCGATCGAGATCCAAGTTGTCGAGCGCCTCGGCGCGCGCGCGCAGATAACCCGAGAGCTTGAAATCGAGCCGGTCGTCGCGCGGAAAATCTTGGCCGATGTCGGTGAAGCCGGTCGCGCCTGCCGTGATGGGCGCGAGCGTCAACGCGAGCACCGGCCAGAGCTTCACGGGCCCTCGCGGTCGAGGCCGGGCTTCGGCGCGGCCACGGGCTGCGTGGCTTGTTGCACCGCAGCAAGCTCAGGCTCCAGGAAAGTCACGAGGTCCGCGGTCGACGCGCTCTCCGCCTCGATCATCGGAAAGTGGCCGCACTGCGGATAGACGACGAGCTTGGCGTTCGGGAGCTCCTTCGAGAGACGCTCGCCGAAGCGGAGCGACGTCACTTGGTCCTCGCGGCCCCAGAGCAAGATCGTCGGCTGCTGAATCGTGCGGTAGCGGCGCTGGAGCTGGACGTATCTTTGTCCGCGAACGGCGGCGAGCGCGGCGGCCACGGTTCCAGGCCGATCGAGCGCAGCTTCGACCTCGTCGACGAGCTTCTCGGTGACGAGGCTCGGGTCGTAGAAGGCTTGCGCGATCTTGTCGTCGGGGCGCTCTTTGTACCAGAGCGCGAAGAGCGTCTCGCCGACCCCATCGGCCCGTGCCCAGTGAAAGAACGTCGGGAGCTGCTCCTCGTAGACCCACGCGTCGTAGAGGGCCAGACGCGAGACGCGATCCGGATGTTGCAGCGCAGCAACGAGCGCGACCGACGAGCCCCAAGAGTGCGCGACGAACGAAGCGCGCGCGACGCCGCGCTGATCGAGGAGCGCGTAAACGAGCTTGGCCTGCGCCTCGGGCGAGTAGTCGCCTTCGGGCCGATCCGTCCAGCCGAAGCCTTTGAGATCGAGCGCGATGACGCGGAAGCCCTTCTTCTCGAGGACCGGCATGACCGCGTCCCACGTGTCGAGCGACGACGCGAAGCCGTGCAGCAAGACGACCGCGGGCGCCGACTTGCTTCCGCGATCGACGTAGCGCACGCGGACGCCCGAGACGTTCGCGAAGGTCGCGTCCTTCGGTTCGCCCGGCATGGCCCCCGTGTGAAACGACAGACAACCAGCGAGGAGGGGCATCATCACCAGGAGGAAAAGGGAACGGATCACGGCGTCAGTCTCTCGACGAGGGATGCGTTCGTGAACTCGGCGTTCGGCTCGTCGGCTTGCGACACGACGGTCGCGACTTGCGTCGCGCACTCGGCGAAGAAGCTAAATGTGCGGGTAATCGTGATCGTGGGGCCGACGGTTTTGGTGAGCACGGTCGCGATGCGGAGGACTTGGAACGTTCCGTAGGGCGTCTTGATCGTGCCGTGGGCGTCGACCTTCGACTGATAGTTTTCGTAGTAGAGGACCGGCACGCCGCCGGCCGTGCCGGAGACGGTCGACGTGCTCGCCCACGTCGCGTTCATGGTGAGCGGAAACTGAACGGCGATCGCTTCGGGGTTGTACGAGACCTCGGTGTACGCGCCTTGCTGCGACGGCGACGCGATGCCCTCGAGCGCGAGCTCGCCGCCGCCGAAACGGAAAACGCCGAGCAGGTCGGCCGTCGGCGAGAGCTGCGTCGCGTAGGACGCGGTCGCGAACTGTGCGCCGTACCAGGCGCCTTGCGTCGACACCGTATCGATGTCGACGTCGCCATCACCGCTCAGCGCGCCGCTGAGATCCCAGATGCGCGAGCCGTCGTTTTGCGTTTGGCCGGCCGTCGAGACGGTGACATTTGTTGCGATGCGATATTTCGCGTGGAGGCCGGGGCCGAGCGGCGCTTCGCTCGCGGTGATCGTGCCGTCGTCGTTGGGGACGCAGCCGGTGACGGGCGCGTCGCTCTTCGCGCCGTCGGTCACGGGGGAAACATCCGGCTCGCTCGCGTCGAACGGCGGGGATGCGTCGTTCGCCGTCACCGGCGCGCAGGTGCCGTCGGAGCGGCAGATCCCCGAGGCGCAGTCGGCGCCCGCGGCGCACGCCACGTCGGGCGCGCTCGAGCAGGCGAGCGCCAGCGAAACCAGCGAAGCGAGGACCGCGACCTTGCCCATGGCGACGCTTTCCGTACTTCTCGGCTCGGCCGGCGTCAAGGACCTTTTGTGCAGTGCAACAAACGATCTGTTGCGCCGCACGTAGGCGCGAGGTAGAACGCCCATCGCGTCATGGGTCCTGTCCTCACGGTGAAGAAGTATCCGAACCGGCGTCTCTACGACACCGAGGGCAGCCGCTACATCACGATGGAGGAGCTCGCCGAGCGCGTGCGCGATGGGCGCGACGTGCGCGTGCTCGACGCGAAGACCGACGAGGACCTCACGCAGCCGACGTTGGTGCAGCTCCTCACCGAGGGCGGGCGCGCTCACCTCTTGCCCGTGCCGCTCTTGATGCAGCTCGTTCGCATGAGCGACGACGCGCTCGGCGAGTTTTACACGCGCTACATGTCTTGGGCGCTCGAGATGTACTTCGCGATGAAGCAGCGCGCGGGCTCGAGCCTCAATCCGTTCGCGCAGGTGCCGTTCGATTTGGGCGGTGCGCTCGCGCGGCTCTTCGTCGGGCAAGGCGGGCCGCCGGCGCCGGCACCTCCGGCGATCGAGGCGCCCCACGAGAACGGCAGCGACATCGCGGAGCTTCGGCGAGAGCTCGACGAGCTGAAACGGTCGCTACGCGGTCGTCAAAAAGCCAAGCGCGGCTGAGATTGTTGCGCCGCAACATCAGGCGCACGTGACCGCCAACGAGCTCAACGCCCGAAGACGGCGCGGTCCGGAGGCAACTTGGGCGGGACGACGTGCACGGTCGTTCGATCGCGCTCGGTCGGCGCCGACGGTGTGACGCAAGCGTCGGCTGCGAAAGACGCCGAGCGCGCCGCTTCACGTCGGCTCGCGAGCCACGACATCGCGCGGTTGGCGCGCGCGACGTCGCCGGTCGAGAGCGCGGCGCGAAGATCGGCGATGTCGTCGCGGCCGTGGCGCACGTCGGTGTCGATGCGACTGAGGTTCGCGTCGACGCACTTGATGGGTCCCGGCGTGCGCGCGGCGCGTGCGGTTCGGAGGAGCAACGCGACGCGGTGCGCGTCGCCCTCCATCGCCGCGAGCATGCTGCCGGCGCGAGCCCCCAAGTCGCCATCGGCGCGTGCCGTCACTGCGCCGAGCGCAGCCGCGCAGAGTACGAGTCCGGCCGTCTTGTTCCTCATGCAACCCCTTCGCGATCTCAGGCGCCCGTGTTTTTCGATGCGTCGTGCGCGCGGGCCATTCACATGGTAGCCCCGTCTCCCATGATTTCTGCCGGCGGAAGATACGGCGAGTACGGCGGGTGCTTCGTCAGCGAGACGCTCGTGCCGGCGCTCGGCGAGCTCGAGCGAGCGTTCGAAGAGGTCGGCAAGAGCGACGCGTTTCTTCGCGAGTGGCGGGCGCTGCTCACGTCTTACGTCGGGCGGCCGACGGCGCTCACGCGCGCCGATCGTTTCGCGCGCGCGGTCGACCCCAGGGGCGCGCGGCTCGGCGAGCTTTGGTTGAAGCGCGAGGACCTCTGCCATACCGGCGCGCACAAGATCAACAACGCGCTCGGGCAGTGTCTCCTCGCCAAACGAATCGGCAAGACGCGCATCATCGCCGAGACGGGCGCCGGTCAACACGGCGTCGCCACGGCGACCGCGTGCGCGCTGCTCGGACTTCCATGCGAGGTCTACATGGGCGAGGTCGACGTCGCGCGGCAAGCGCCGAACGTCGGTCGCATGCGCTTGCTCGGCGCAAAAGTGATTCCGGTCGCGTCGGGCTCGCGCACGCTCAAAGACGCGATGAACGAAGCGCTGCGCGACTGGGTGACCAACGTGCAGACGACGCACTACTGCATCGGGAGCGCGGCGGGGCCGCATCCGTATCCGGAGATGGTCGCGACGTTCCAGTCGGTCATCGGCGTCGAGGCGCGCGAGCAGCTCGCCCGCGAAGAACGCGACGTCGACGCGATCGTCGCGTGCGTCGGCGGCGGGTCGAACGCGATCGGCATGTTCCGCGGATTCGTGCAGGATGCAAACGTCGCGATTTTCGGCGTGGAGGCCGCGGGCCAAGGGATCCCTTCGGGCAAGCACGCGGCGACGCTCGGCGCGGGCCGCGTCGGCGTGCTGCACGGCTCGAAGAGCTACGTGCTCTGCGACGACGGCGGGCAGATCATCGAGGCGCACTCGATCAGCGCGGGGCTCGATTATCCGGGTGTTGGACCCGAGCACGCGCACCTCAAAGACACCGGGCGCGCGACGTACCTCTCGGCGACCGACGACGAGGCGCTCGCGGCCGCCGCGCTCCTCGCGCGAACCGAAGGCATCATCCCGGCGCTCGAGAGCGCCCACGCGTTCGCGCGCGTCGCCGACGTCGCCGAGCGCGTGTCGAAGAAGCTCGGCCGGCCCGCCGTCGTCGCCGTATGCCTCTCCGGCCGCGGCGACAAAGATCTCGCGACGTATTTGGAGAGGCTCTGACGATGTCGCGCATCGACGAGACGATGGCCGCGCTCGCGACGAAGAAGCGAAAAGCGCTGGTCGCGTATTTGTGCATGGGCGATCCGAGCCACGAGGCTTCGATCGAGCACGCCGTCGCGTGTGCGAAGGCGGGTGCCGACGTGCTCGAGCTCGGCGTTCCGTTTTCGGACCCGACGGCGGACGGCGCGACGATCGCGCGAGCGAGCGAACGAGCGCTCCGCGCAGGCGGCGGACTCGCGCGGGCGATCGACGCGGCGCGGGCGATTCGAGCGCGGACGGCGGTGCCGCTCTTGCTCTTCGGCTACTACAACCCGGTCTTCGTTCGCGGCGAGGCGCGCACCGTGAAAGACGCGCGCGACGCGGGCGTGGATGGTCTGCTCGTGGTCGATCTTCCGGTCGACGAGGCGGCGCCGCTCCGTGCACTCTGCAAACAAAATGAAATGTCGCTCGTGCCGCTGCTCGCGCCGACGAGCTCGGCCGCGCGCGTCGAGGCGACTGCGCGCGCCGTGCGGGAGGCCCCGCCGGGTTTCGTTTATTACGTGTCGCTCACCGGCGTGACCGGCGCCGCCGAAGCGCCGCTCGCCCAGGCAGGCGCGCGCGCGGCCGAGCTGCGCGCCGCGCTGAAGGCGCCGGTCGTCGTCGGATTCGGAATCGACTCGCCCGAAAAAGCGCGCGCGGCGGCGAAAGACGCGGACGGCGTCGTCGTCGGCTCGGCCTTGGTTCGGCTCGTCGCGAGCGGTCGCGACCCGAGCGAGCTCATCGGCGATCTTCGTCGGTCCATCGATTGATAGAGCGCGCCGGGCGCGCTATACCGCGCTGTCCTTCATGCTCCTTCTCTGCGTCTCCGACGTCCACGGCAACCTCGACGCGCTCCGCGCCGTCTTGGCTACGGCCGAGCGACGCTCGTTTCACAAGCTCCTCGTCGCAGGCGACATCGTATTTCCCGGCCTCGACGACGCCGCGAGCGCAGCGCCGCTCGAGACGTGGCGCCGCCTGACCGCCGCGGGCGCCGTCATGGTCCAGGGCGTCACCGACCGCGCGATCGCGACGCTCGACCCGACCAAGCTCGCGCCGAAGAGCGAGCACGAAGAAAAAATGATCGAGCGCATGAAAGGCGTTCGCGCCGAGCTCGGCGATTTGGTGCTCGAACGGCTGCGCCGCTTGCCGACGCAATCGCGTTTTCCGCTCGAGGACGGCGGTGAGCTCTTGCTCGTGCACGGCTCACCGACCGATCCGTCCGAGGCGATGACCCACGACATGAGCGACGAAGAGCTCTCGGCGCTGATCGGCGACGACCCGGCCGACGTCATCGTCTGCGGGATGAGCCACGTTCCGTTCGACCGCGTCGTCCAAGGCACGCGCATCGTGAACGTCGGGAGCATCGGCGAGTCGCCCGACGGCGTGGCCGCGCGCGCCGAGCCGATGGTCGCGCACGCGACGTGGATCGAGTCGCGCCCGTCGGGGCTCGTCATCGAGCCGATCGTCGTGCCGCTCCGCGAGCGCGCGCTGAAGACTGCTTGATTCTCTGAATTCGAGCGCGAGCGGGCGCAACTAGCTCGACCGATGAGGTCGGCCGCGTTCGCTCTCTTGTTGTGCGCGTGCGGCGGCGGCTCGCCCGCGACGTCCGACGCCGGCCCGCCCGACGCGAAGCCCGACGTTCACCATCCGAAGCTGCTCGACGCTTCGGTGGCCGACGAGCCCGACGACGGCGACGGCGGGACAGGCTGGGACCGCATGAGTCCGCACGGCGGCATCGTCATCGACAGCATCAAGCTCCACGCGATTTACGTTCTCGCGCCCGGCGATCCGCTCGAGGACCGCGACGAGCTCCTCGCGTGGATCGTCTCGTCGCCCGATTATTGGTCGCTGCTCGCGCAATACGGCGTCGGCCCCGGCGCGCTCGTCGGCAGCACGACGCTCGACGTCTCCGAATTTTTTCGAGCGGGCGACGTCTACAACGACAAGGTCGGGGCCCGCACCGTCGGCGACCGCGTCCAGGATTTTGCCGCGACGCTCCCGCCCGACGACGGCGGCGTGCCGAACGCGTACATCGTCTTTCTGCCGAAGGCGGCGGATTCCGACTTCGGCGACGGCGATTGCGGATACGCGCTCGGTTACCACGACTACGCGACGTCGCTGCCGTACGCGGTCGTTCGTTGGTGCGGCAACAGCGGGACCACGATCTCGCACGAGCTCGCCGAGATGGCGACCGATCCGGTGCCGTTCGGTGGATGGTACAGCGACGCCGACGAGTACCCCGCGGGCGGCGAGATCGGCGACTTGTGCAACTTCTGGACGAACATCGACGGCCACGTCCTGACCGAGCTCTGGTCGAACGCGGACGGCCTGTGCGGGCCGCCCTGACTCACCAGCCCGCGTCGCGGAGGTATTCGCGCAGCGGCTCCCAATAGTGGTCGACCCAGCCCTGCTCGTAGTTTTTGGCTTGCGTGCGCGGAACGCCCGAGTGCGTGAGACGCAGGCGCGTCTTGTTGTCGGCCTCGGGACGGATCTCGAGCTCGAGACGCGAGTCGGGATGCCCGTTCGGAAATTCGGTCGTACGCCAGAGCTGCACGATGCGCGCGCCGGGCACCAGCCGCTCGTGACGCCCGGCGATGTAGCCGTCCCACGCGGTGAACGCGCCGCCCTCCACGGGCTCGCCCGTCGCCACGCTGCCCGTGAAGGCCGCGTGCCTCGCGGGATCGACGAGCGCCTCGTAGACGTCCATCGGCGCCGCGTCGAAGATTTCTTCTTGCACGATCGTGGCGACGTCGAACCTCGCGGGCGCTGCGCGCTTCTTCTTCGCGACGGTTTTTTTCTTCGGCGCGGCTTTCGCTCTCTTCTTCTTCGCGGCCATGCTCGCAAAATAACACGGCCCCGATTTGTCCACAGCACCGGTTGCCTCTTGCTACGAGCGCGCAACTGAGCGATCAGAAATCGGAGAGACATGGCGAAGCGATCGAGCGGCGGCCGGGGGAAAGACAACGTCATCCACGTCCGGTTCGGAAGCGGCGGCGGGCGCGTCGACGGATCCGCCGGCGCGGCGGCGACCGCCGAGTCGCTCGAGCCGGTCAGCGATCTCTTTTCGGCGAAAGAAGTCTCGAAGCTGCTCGGCCTCACGCCGGCCAAGCTGCGCTCGCTCGACCGCGCGAAAATCGTCTCGCCCACCGGTGAGCGAAACGGAAAGCGCGCGTACACGTTCCAAGACCTCATCGCGCTCCGCGCGACGCTCATGCTCTCGCGCGAGATCAAGATGCGCGAGGTCGCGCGAGCGATCGGCGCGCTCCGTCAAGCGCTCCCGCGCGTGACGCGTCCGCTCCAAGAGCTGCGGCTCGTGAGCGACGGCCGGCGCGTCGTCGTGCGCTCGCCCTCGGCCGACGTGCTCGGAGGCCGCTCGTTCGAGCCGGTCAGCGGGCAGCTCGTGCTCGATTTCGACGTCGACAGTCTGCGCGAGGACGTCGTTCGCGTCCTCCGTCCGTCGACGCCCGCCGCGCGCGCTCGCACCGCCTACGAGCTCTACGTCCGCGCGAGCTCGCTCGACGAGGACCCGTCGACCTACGACGAAGCCGAGACGCTCTATCGCGAAGCGATCGAGCTCGACCCGACGCTCGCGATCGCGCACACGAACCTCGGCAACATTTTGTTCCGCCGAGGCGACGACGCGCGCGCCGAGGAGCTCTACGTCACCGCCATCGGCATCGACGACCGCCAGCCCGAGGCGCACTACAACCTCGGCTACGTGATGCTCGAGCGCGGCGACGCCAAACGCGCCGCCGATCACTTCGAGAAAGCCATCACGCGCGACGCGCGCTTCGCCGACGCGCACTTCAACCTGGCGATGGCCTGCGAGCAGCTCGGCGAACGCTCGCGCGCGCGCATCCATTGGAAACGCTATCTCGACCTCGAGCCGCAAGGCACCTGGGCGGACATCGCCCGCAAGCACCTATCCTGATTTTCTCACAACCGCCGGTGCTTCAAGCTCGGGAGCGCCGCGCGCACGCGGTCTTGGTACGCGAAGTCGAGCTCCGCGACGGCGACGCCCTCGCCTTCCCCGCACTGCGCGAGCACGTCGCCCCACGGGTCGACGATCGCGCTCTTGCCGTACGTCTGACGTCCGCGCGGGTGCTTGCCGTGCTGCGCCGGCGCGATGACGAACACTTGATCTTCGATCGCGCGCGCGCGGAGCAACGTGAGCCAGTGGTCTTTGCCCGTCGTCAGCGTGAACGCCGCCGGGATGGTCACCATCCGCGCGCCCGCGTCGACGAGCCGTCGATAGAGCTCCGGAAAACGAACGTCGTAACAAATCGTCATGCCGAGCTTGTGGCCGCGCACCTCGGCGACGACGGTCTCCTCGCCCGGCGCGCACGCGTTCGACTCTTTGAGCGTCGTGCCGTCGGGCAAATCGACGTCGAACAAATGAATCTTGCGATACTTCGCGAGGAGCACGCCGTTCGGCGCGAAGAGCGCGCTCGTGTTGAACGGACGCGCGGCGTCCCCGCTTTTTTCGGGCATTCCGCCGGCGACGACGAAGACACCTTTCGTGCGCGCGAGCTCGGCGACCGTCTTTGCGATCGGTCCTTCGGCGAGATCTTCGGCGATCGCGCGCTTCTGCTCGTCCGACTCGCCCATGAACGCGAAATTCTCCGGAAGCGCGACGAGCTCGGCGCCCATCTCCGCCGCGCGCGAGACGAGCTCGCTCACGCGCTCGAGATTTTTCTTCACGTCGCCTTGCGAGTTGAGCTGCACGACCGCGACGCGCATCAGGGCACCTTCTTGTATTGATGGCCGAGCCGCTCGGCTTTGACCGCGAGGTACGCGGCCGCGTGCGGCGTCGCGTCGACGACGAGCGGCACGCGCTCGACCACCTCGATGCCGCCCGCCGCGAGACCTTTGACCTTGTCCGGGTTGTTCGTCAGCAGACGAACGCGCGTGACGCCGAGGTCTTTCAAAATGGCGGCCGCGACGTCGTAGCTCCGCGCGTCGTCGGCGAACCCGAGCGCGCGATTCGCCTCGACCGTGTCGAGCCCCTTCTCTTGAAGGGCATACGCGCGGATTTTATTTCCGAGGCCGATGCCGCGCCCTTCCTGCCGCAAGTAGACGACGACGCCGTGTTTGCATTCTGCAACCATTCGCAGCGCCTCGTCGAGCTGGGCGCGGCAATCGCATTTGTGCGAGCGCAAGACCTCGCCCGTCCAGCATTCGGAGTGCACGCGGACGAGCCACGGCTCGTCTTTCTGCTGCTCGCGATTCACCAGGGCGAGGTGCTCTTCGTCTCCGTCTCGATAGACGACGACGTCGATCGGCCCGTAGTCGGTCGGCACGATCGACTCGGCGTATCGCAACGGGGCCACACGGCGACGTTAGCACGTGGTACAAAGACGGCGATGTCCGAGGACCGCAAAGATCGCGAGTCGCAAGCGCCCGAATCCGGGCACGAAGGCGAAGCGCGACGGCTCAAGGGCGTCATCCCCGAGCTCTTGAAGCGCGCGGTCGAGATCGGCGTCGAGAGAGCGGTCGAGGCGCCCGAGGCGATCAAACACCTCGTCAGCGATTTGCGTCTGCCGAAAGAAGTGGCCGCGTATCTCCTCACGCAGGTCGAGGACACGAAGAACGGCGCGCTCCGCGTCGTCGCCAAGGAGACGCGCGATTTTCTCGAGCACACGAACCTCGCGAACGAGCTCCAGAAAATGCTGACGACGCTCCAGTTCGAGATCAACACCACGATTCGGTTCCGTCCCGCGGAGCCGAAGAGCGACGAATCGGGCGAAGACGACGAAACGACGACGCAGTTGCCGAAGCCCGAAGTGAAGATGGATATGTTCGCGCGTCGTCACGACAAAAAGAAAAGATCGAAGGAGGGCTGAGTGCCTAGGCCGCTCAAGGTCGGGGGCGACGTCGACAGCTGGTGCACCAAGTGCCGCTTGATGCTCACGCATCGCATCGTTGCGATGCTCGGGCCCAAGCCTGCGCGCGTGGAGTGCGAGACTTGTCATTCGCAGCACAACTGGCGCGAGCGCCCACCCGGTGAAGCTCCGGCGCGCGAAGCGCGCGTGGTGGGGAGCGGGTCGGGGACCCGCGCGCCGCGCGTCTCGCACGTGACGAGGCTCGAGCAAGAGCGCCGCGACCGCGAGCAATCGTGGGAGCGCGCCGTCACCGGCAAGATGGTCGGCGACTTCGTGAAGTACAACGTGAAGGCGCAGTTCAAAGTCGGCGACCTCGTGAAGCACCCGAAGTTCGGCGACGGCGTCGTCACCGAGGTCATCGACAAGAACAAAGTCGAGATCCTCTTCCGCGACGAGCCGCGGCGGTTGGCCCAAGCCCTCGAATGAATTTCCGCGCGCTCGTCCTCGCCTTCGCCTGCGTCCTCGCACGCGACGTCGCGGCCGAGGAAAGCGCGCCGGACACGCTGCGCATCGCGCCGTCGTTCGACGGGCACGTCGGCGCGTGGCTGCTCGACGGTCCGTTCAGAGCGGCCAAGACCGAACCGCTGAAGACCGATCCGCCGGGCGTCGACGAGCACGCGCTGACTCCTGCTGCAGGTCCCGCATGGAAAATCGCGTCGAGCGGCGGCGGGGCCATCGACGTGAAAGCCGCGCTGAAGAGCGATCCGCTCTCGCGCAAGACCGATTTGATCGCGTACGCCGCCGGCACGCTGCACGTCGCGCGCGCCGAGAAGATCATCATGCTCCTCGGCAGCGACGACGGGGTTCGCCTCTCGGTCGACGGCAAGGTCGTCCTCTTGCGCGAAGAAGCGCGCCCGCAGCGCGACGACGACGACGCGGTCGTACTCGATCTCGCGGCCGGCGATCATCCGATCCTCTTCAAGCTTCATCAGCGCGACGGCGCGTGGAGCTTCCGCGTTCGTTTCGTCGACGCGCGCCTCGCGCCGCCCGAGGGCGCGTGGGTGTCGCTCCCCGGCGCGCCGGGAACCGAAGCTGCCGCGCTCGCGACGCGCATGGGCCACGCGACCGTCGATCTCGGCACGCGCGGCGACGCCTACGTGATGCACGCTCACGCGCGTTTTCCCGAAGGCGCCCCGATGAACGCGCCGCTCCACCTCAAAGCAGAGGCCTACGTCGGCGCGAGCCAAACGCCGATCTTCTCGGTCGACGCGGGCCAAACGCTCACGAGCGCGCGCGACTTCGACGTGCAGCTCCCCGCGATCGCCGGGCCGGATCTCGCCGCGTTCGAGGACAAGGACGTTCGCGTTCGCGTGACCGTCGGCGACAAATCGTTCGAGCGCACGTTCCATCCGCGCAAGCTCGTCCGCGAAACCATCGCGCGCACCGACGACGTCCTCGCCCGCATCGCACGCGGCACGCCGCCGCCGTGGCTGCGGGAGGACACGATCGAATCATTGCAAAATGCACGCAATCGCATCGCGGCCGCACAAAATCGGGGCGACGGCGATGCGACGTACCTCGACGAGACGCGCGATCTCGCCGCGCTCGTCGACGCGCTCGACCACGGCCGCGATCCCTACGCGAGCCGCAAAGGCGCGATGCGCATGGCGTACCGCTCGCCGGTCGACGGCGCGCTCGCCGAGTACGGCCTCTACGTTCCGCCGAGCTATTACCCGGGCACGAGGCGCAAGTACCCGCTCATCGTCGGCCTCCACGGCCTCAACGGCCACGGCATGTCGATGATGATGTGGCTCTTCGGCGGCGACGAAGAAAAGCTCACGCAAGACTACGAAGAAGTTCACTGGAACGACTACATGAAGACCGCGCCGCCGCTCGAGGCGTTCGTCGTCACGCCGAGCGGCCACGGCAACACGATGTACCGCGATCTCGGCGAGGACGATCCGATGCGCGTCGTCGATCGCGTGATGGCGCGCTTCCCGATCGACGAAGACCGCGTCACGATCACCGGTCCGTCGATGGGCGGCATCGGCGCCGCCGCGATCCCGTTTCGTCATCCCGGTCGCTTCGCCGCCGCCGAGCCGCTCTGCGGGTATCACAGTTATTTCGTGCGGCGCGACATCACGGGCCGGCCGATGCGTCCGTGGGAGCGCGTCCTCGCCGAAGAGCGCTCGAACGTCGACTGGGCGATCAACGGCTTCGATCTGCCGCTCTACATCGTGCATGGCACCAAAGATCTCCCGGTCGCCAACAGCGGCGTGCTCATCGACACGTACGAAAAGCTTCATTACTCCGTCGAGCACGAGCACCCCGAGCTCGGGCACAACGTCTGGATGCAGACGTACGAAAATCTGAAGGGCGCCAAGTGGCTCCTCGCCAAACGACGCGATCCGCACCCGCGGCGCGTACGATTCCGCACCGTGCGCCTGCGTGACGATCTGAGTTACTGGGTTCGCGTGGACGAGCTCACCGCGCCGGACGTCTGGGGCCAAGTCGACGCGCGCGCGACCTCGCGCACCGCGATCGCCGCGACGACGAGCGGCATCGCCGAGCTCGCCTTCGATCGCGACGCGGCGCTCTTCGACGCGTCACCCATCACCGTGACCGTCGACGGCCAAGCGCTCGCGTTCGCCGCGAACGATCCGCTCGTGATGCACCTCGAGGACAAAACGTGGGAGCCCGGCGCCGCAAAGCACGCCGGGCTCTGGAAGCACGGCGAGGTCACGGGCCCGATCCGCGACGCGTTTCACGAGCCGCTCCTCTTCGTCTACGGCGCCTCCGACCCGGAGCAAGCGCGCGCCAACGAAGAGGTCGCGCACGCGTGGGCGGCGATCCGATACGGCGTGAGCGTGCACTATCCGATCATCAGCGACGCCGAGTTCGTCGCGCGCGGCGAGAACGTTGCGAACGATCGCGCGCTTTTTCTCGTCGGCAACGCGAAGTCCAACCAGGTCCTCCGCGCGATCGAGGGGGACCTGCCGATCAGAATCGAAGACGACGCCGTCGTGATCGGCGGCCAGCGCATCACCGGCGACGAGGTCGGCGCCGCGTTCATTCGTCCGAATCCGAAGCGGCCGGATCGTTACGTCGTCGTCGTCGAAGGCACGAGCGCGCTCGGCACGTGGCGCTCGCTCTCGCTGCCCGATTTGCTTCCGGACTTCGTCGTCTGGGACAAGTCCGTCGCCCCGGCGCGCGGACAAATGTTGCTCTCGGCGGGCGCGCTCCGCGCCGGCGGGTTTTTCAAAAACGATTGGTCGCTGCCCGACCATTTCGAAGACCCGCTCGCCGCGAGCGTCCGCCCCGGCGCCAAAAGCGAGTACGACGCGACGCCTTATTTGCCGTAAGTATTCTTCCCGGTGGTGCGCATCGGCATCGCGGCGCGTCCGCGGCGCTGGTCGCGCGGCGCGGGGTCGTTGCCGCGCGAGCCACGTTTGACTCCGCCGCCGTAATCTTCCTCGACGTCCAAACCGCGACGGCCGGGCGCGCCCATTCCGTAACGGGGACCTGCCGGCGAATCCGACGTCGCGAATCCCCCGCGACGCGCCGCCGTGCGGCGAGCGCTCGTCCCCTCGCCGCCTCCCTCCGGGAGATCGTGCGGGATTTTTTTCGGCACGCCGTACGTCTTCTTGAGCTCGACCAGCTCTTGGCGCGTCATGTATCGCCAGCGTCCCGGCGCGAGCCCCTCCGACGTCACGCCGGCGAACGACGTTCGCGCGAGTCGCATGACCGCAAAGCCCGTCGCCTCGCCCATGCGACGAATCTGCTGATTGCGTCCCTCGCGGATCGTGAGCTCGAACCAGGTCTTGGTCTTTGCCGTTCGCGACGTGCCGCCTTCGGCCGGCCCGTCGACCTCGTGGCGCAGAAAATCGAGCTCGGCGGCGTGCGTTTTTCCGTCTTCCAATTCGACGCCGCGGCGCCAGCGATCCAAATCCGCTTCTTCCATTTTGCCGGCGCACTTCACGACGTAACGCTTCGGCACGCCCCCGCGCGGATGAAGGAGCGCGTTCGCAAAATCCCCGTCGTTGGTCGCGAGCAAAACGCCGCTCGTCGCGAAATCGAGCCGCCCGATTGGAAACGCGCGCACGCCGAGCCCCTTGAGCATGTCGCCGACCGACGGCCGCCCCTCGGGATCGTGCAAAGTCGCCACGACGCCTCGCGGCTTGTGGAGCACGATGTAGACGGGCTTCTCGGCGAAGAGGCGATTTCCATCGAGCTCGATGCGATCGTGCGCCGGATCGGCGCGCGTCCCGAGCTCGCGCGCGACGTGCCCGTTCACCCGAACGCGCCCCTCGCTGATCATCGTCTCGGCCGCGCGCCGAGACGCCACACCCGCGCGCGCGAGAATCTTCTGGAGCCGCTCGCCACGGCCGGCTTCCGCGTTATGTTTGGGCTTGGGCATGAGACGCGTCGAAAAACCTTGGGGGTACGAAATCGTTTGGGCCGAGACGGACCGCTACGTCGGCAAGGTCCTTCACATCACACGCGGCCACAAACTGTCGCGACAGTACCACGAGCGCAAAGACGAGACGTTCTACGTTCAGTCCGGCGAGATGCAGCTCGAGATCGGCGAGGTCGGCGCGGTGCGCACGCTCGTGATGAAACCGGGCGACGCGTACCACTGCGCGCCCAAGACGATCCATCGCATGGTCGCGACGACCGACGTCGACGTCATCGAAGTCTCGACGCCGGATCTCGACGACGTCGTTCGCCTCGAGGACGAGTACGGCCGCGAAGGAACGAAGTCTCCTTAACGCGATTCGCGGCGCGTCGCTTTTTTCGGCGCGCCCGCGTCGGGCGTCGCGGTCGGAGTCGAGGTCGATGTCGTCGGCGGCGCACCCGCGTCGCTCGACGCGTTCGCTTTCGCTTCGTCGGCTTCTTCCTTCTGCCGCAAGATCTCGTCGCGGTCCCAGCGATCGACGTGCCCGTCGCCCGTCTCGTCGAGCCCCATGCGCTCGAGCTGACCTTTGTTGTAGATCTCCCAGACGTCCGGCTTGCCGTCGCCGTTTCGATCGCGCTTGATGCGCGAGAGCTGGCCGTTCACGTAGTAGCGCCACTCGTGCGGCTTGCCGTCGCCGACCGTGTCGACGTCTTCTTCGACCATGCTGCCGTTGGCGAACGAGAGCCAGTGATCGACTTTGCCGTCGTAGTTTTCGTCGCTCTCTTCGTGCTGCGCCTCGCCCTTCGCGTTGAAGGTGCGAACCACGTCCTTGATGCCGTCGAGGTTCGTGTCGACCTCGCGGCAAATCAGCGTGCGATGCCGGTTTTCGCCTTCGCCGAGCGTCTTGTAGACGCGGCGAATGTTCGGCCGAATCGCGCCGGGACCTGCCGTTTCGCTGACCTCGAGCTCCGGCTTGTTGCGCCAATCGCACATCGAGTGGTCATCGGCCGGCCACTTCGATTGATCCTTGGTGCCGCCCGGCGCGGTCGACGCTTCGACCGGCGGCGGCGTCGCGTTTCCACACGCGATCAGCACTGCGACGAGCACGAAACGTTTCATTTCTTCGCTCCGGGCTTTTTCTTTCCATGCACGGTCGGCGGCGGCTGCGTGTAGAGCACCGGCGGCGCGGGTGGCGGAGGCGGCGCGGCTGCGCCCGCGTCACCATTGTTCTGCGCGGATGCCGATGGTGCAGGCGCGATCGCCTGGCCGTTCGGCCCGACGGTGATGGTCTCGCCCGGATCGGGCTGCCCGTCGCCGTTCTTGTCGATCGCGATCGTCGCGTTGCCGTTCGGCTCGAACGTCCACCACTGATCGACTTTGCCGTCGCCGTTGTTGTCGCGCTCGCGCTTGGTGAGCTTGCCGGTCGCGGGATCGTAGGTATCCCACGTGTCGATCTTGCGTTGGCCGGTTGTGTCGCGCTCGAGCTTCACGAGCTTGCCGCCCTCGTACGTGCCGACCTGCGAAATCGCGTCGGTGTTGTCGTACGCGCCCTCGCGCCGGCGGAGCGTGCCGTCGGCGTTGTAGTACTCGTACATGTCGGGCTTGCCGTCGTGATTCAGGTCCGAGATGCGACAGAGCTCGCGCCCGCTCGTCTTGTCGAAGATTTGTTTGAGCGCCGGCTTGCCGGCGACCGAGTCCGTCACCTGGACGCGGCCCATCGAGTCGTCGCACTTCTCGTGCTCGAGCGCCTTGGGTCCGTCGGCCGACGCGGTGTCGCCCTTCTTGCTTTCGGCCGCGGAGCTGCTGCACGCAGTCGCCACCAAGATCAACCAAGCGAGTCGCATCGACGTCACCATAGCCGCGCGATCCCCCCGCGAGCAAGGCCCACGGCGCCGCTGCCAAATGGCCGAAAATCGGTCGTAAAATGCGGTTTTTGTTGAGCTAATTTCGTCCGGGACGGCCTTGAATGCTCACGTATGTCCATGTAGTGTATGTTGGTCGGTCCCGAGCGATGTCCCGCAAGAAGATCTCCACCACGATCTACGTGACGCCGGAGCAGAGCGACAAGCTCAAGGTTCTCCACGAGCGCACCAAGGTTCCCGTGGCCGTCTACATTCGCGAAGGCATCGACCTCGTGCTGCGACACTACGCGCACCTTCTTCCCGGTCAGCTCCCGCTCGACACCGAGCGTGCGGAACGACCGTCGAGGCGCGCGGTCGCCGCCGATGCGGAAGCACGCGAAGCGAAGAAAGTGTAAGTAGCAGCGTCCCTAATGCCGACGCCGCAGTCGCTGATCCGCAACTTCTCCATCATCGCCCACATCGACCACGGAAAGTCGACGCTGGC